>JBCBYO010000009.1:0-105283 GCA_039815825.1 Pseudomonadota bacterium | reverse complement strand
AGTCGCCGGTGATGACGCGTACGCGGGTCCCGTCATCTTCGACAATTTCCTCAATATCCTTGCCGGCAATGTCCTGGTAGCGCGGCGTCGTCATTTTCTCCGACGACGGCAAATTGGCCCAGAGTTGAAAACCATGCATCCGGCCAAAGGTATCGCCCTTGGGCATCTCTTGGTGGAGAATGCCGGAACCAGCGGTCATCCATTGCACAGAACCTGGGCCGAGCGAACCGGCATTACCCAGTGAATCGGCGTGATCCACCGAACCGGCCAAGACATAGGTAATTGTCTCAATCCCGCGGTGCGGATGCCAAGGGAATCCGTTTTTGTAGGCGGCTGGATCATCATTGCGAAAATCATCCATCATCAAAAACGGGTCGGTCAATGTTGGGTCGCCAAAGCCGAATACACGATGCAGATGTACACCGGCGCCCTCCATCGTGGGCTGCGTGCCGGAAATTTGTTTGACTGGGCGGATAGACATTTCAAAGCTCTCCAACTGTTGTTGGATGAGCAAATAGAGCAGATTTTCCGTTTATAAAATGGCGACAGGTTGAACGGATTGTTCAGTATCTGATCTCAGACCGAATCCAGTGGTACTGCAGTGGTCTCCTTCATCGCTTCCATGACGAAAGATGCGGAAACATCTGCGAGCGGCACCAAACGGATCAGACGCTGATAAAAGGCGTCATAGGCTTTCACGTCACGCACCCTTACCTTGAGCATGTAATCAAGGTCACCGGACATACGAAGCGCTTCTACAATTTGCGGCAAGGTTCGCACCGCACGGTCAAAAGCATCCAGCCAACCGGGTTCGTGATTTGTGGTGCGGATGAAAACCAATGCTGTAAGACCGCTTCCCACCCGTTCAGCTTCGACGAGCGACACTGATTTGCGAATAATACCAGCTTCACGCAGTAGCTTTAACCGACGCCAGACAGCGTTGCGGGACATGTTAACCCGCTCTGCCAGTGCGTCGACACTCAGATCAGCATTATCCTGCACTTCGCGCAGTATTGAGACATCATACTCATCAATATCCATTTCTTCAGAATAGTATCCCACGTATTTCGCATCAAGATGAGATTTTGGGAAAACGCACGGACGGCTTCATGATACGTTTGAAACAAGAAAGACAGGAGCCGAACATGTTTAACGCAGCTGCCCGCCTATTCACTCATCATCCATCCACGGTTGATGAGACCTATTTTGAGCATTTACGGTTTGCTGCGTGGTTTGCGGGATCTCTGGCAATGGCTGCGATGGCCGCACTCATTCATGCCATCCTTCCTTTCCTGTTTGAGAAAACCGCCGGCAACATCATCAATCGCCTCCATCATCGGATGCACAATCGACGCGAACATTGACGCTATGTGCCGATGGATCGCCTATAGCGGCAAGCCAATATTCATCGAGGATGTTGTGGCAACACCTGATCACTCCTTGGTCGAGCAGTCACAAAGTGCAGCCAAGGCCAAGACACAGGTCAATGGCGACGGTTTTGGCTTGGCTTGGTATGGCGAAAAACCTGAGCCAGCGCTCTATCGGGACACACTGCCAGCATGGGCCGATTCAAATCTCACATCGATTGCCCGGCATGTGAAAAGCAAAACATTTTTTGCTCATGTACGCGCGTCAACGTCTGGCTCACTGAGCCGGGACAATTGCCATCCATTTGTCAGTGGCCTTTGGGCGTTCATGCACAACGGTCAAATCGGAGATTTTCCGATATTCCGCAGAGAGCTTGAAAATGCGCTCAGTGACCGATCTTATGCCGAGCGAGAGGGGACTACAGATTCCGAATTGATCTTTAGGTTGGCGATAGACAATGGGTTAGAGGCCGACCCGATTGGAGCTGTTGAGACCGCAATCATGATCGTTCAAAAGACCGCAGAAAAGGCGGGCATTACACCCTTGGTGCGGTTCACGAGCGCCATCACAAATGGTGATCGGCTCATTGCGATCAGATATGCGACAGATCGATTTGCGCCAAGTATGTTTTGGACCAAGCTCGACGGAGCCGATGGATACTGCATAGCGTCTGAGCCCTTTCGTGACGGGAAACAGGAATGGAACAGCATTGCGACCTCCCGGTTCTTGGAGATAAAGGACGGTAACATCGCCATCGGCGAATTCATGCCAAATGCGGCGATGATCGCCGCCGCTTGAACTAGACTGTGATTTCCAAAAGTTGACGTGCGATAACATCAGTGAGCTTGCGCGCAACTTCCACTTTGGTCATTTCGGGCCAGCGGTCGATACCCTCTTTGGAAACCAGGGAAACGACATTGCGGTCGCCGCCCATGACGCCGGTCTGGCCGCCGATGCCACTATCAGGCGAAACATCATTGGCTACGATAAAGTCAGCCCCTTTGCGCTTGAGTTTCGCCACTGCGTTTTGTGCCAAATCCTGCGTTTCTGCCGCGAAACCAATAACCAGCTTGGGACGTCCTTCGGCCAACGTTCCGACTGATTTGAGAATGTCCGGGTTCTCAGTGAGCGCGACAACGTCCATGCCGCCCTTGTCTTTTTTGATTTTTTCATCTGCCGCGTTGGCCGGACGATAATCCGCAACGGCGGCAACAAAGATCGCCGCATCGGCTGGCAGAAGCTGATGCACGGCATCATGCATTTCCTGCGCTGTTTGCACTGAGATCAGGTCGCAATTGGAAGGTGTGGGAACGGCCACTGGACCGGAGACCAGCTTTACATTGGCACCGAGATTGGCGAGCGCTTCTGCAATCGCATGGCCCTGTTTGCCAGATGAGCGATTGGCGATGTAGCGCACCGGATCGATCGGTTCATGGGTCGGTCCCGACGTGACGATGATTGTTTTACCTGCAAGATGTTTGGGCCGTTCATCCAACTGACTTTCGATGGCGCCGACAATTTCCATCGGTTCGGCCATGCGACCAAATCCAGCTTCACCACTCTCGGCCATTTCTCCAGCGTTAGGGCCAATGAATGCAATGCCGTCAGCACGAAGTATCGCTTCATTGCGTCGGGTTGCCGGGTGGTTCCACATGTGTGGATTCATCGCAGGCGCAATCAAAACTGGCTTGTCAGTGGCCATGAGCACGGTTGATGCGAGGTCGTTGGCATGCCCATTGGCCATTTTGGCCATCAAGTCGGCAGTCGCGGGCGCAACGACCAGCAAGTCAGCTTCGCGCGAGAGCCGGATATGGCCTATGTCGTGCTCTGCGTCGCGGTCCCATAAGTCGGAAAAGACGGTGTCACCAGAGATGGCGCCAACGCTCATGGGCGTGACAAATTGCTTGGCGGCTTCGCTCATCACGCAACGAACGGACGCCCCTCGTTCGCGCAAGCGACGGATAAGTTCAAGGCATTTGTAGGCAGCGATACCGCCGCCGATGATCAAAAGGATTTTCTTGCCCGAAAGGGATTGTCGTTCAGGGGCTGACTTGGCCAAGCTGGCAGAGCGCCCGAGGACTGCATCAGCAGATACGCCGAAAAGGTTTGCCAGCGCATCAATATGGGCTTGTGACAGCCGCCTTGTGCCTGCTTCAAGCTTGACAAAGTGACCGTACGATACCCCAATTTGGGCAGCTACTTGCTCTTGTGTGAGATTATCGCGTGCACGAAGTGCCTTAATTCCATTTGACATACACTAAACTAGCCCAATTTGGGCAAGATTTCAATGATCAGGTAAAGGAGAACGCCAAGTATATGCCAACAATCGCGATCACCCATAACGCGACGCGGCCCCAACGGCTTTCGCGCGCTTCAGCTTTGCCAATGGCGTTTACCGTCTCAGGGGCGAGTTTGAAGCCGTCATTGGCCGCTTTTTCTACTTCAAGCGACAATAGTTCGGTGCGCCGCGCCAAATCGGGCACTTGGCGAGCAAGGCTCAACAGCGCGAGCAACCCTTCACGCGTATCTTTTGCGAAACCGGCAGGTCCGAGATTTTTTGTCACCCAGTCGGTCACAATTGGTTGTGCCGCTTCCCACATGTTGAACTGAGGATCGAGCATGCGTGCATTGCCTTCGGCAACGACCATCGTCTTTTGCAGAAGTATCAATTCGGGACGGGTCTGCATATCGAACAGGTCGGTGACATCGAACAACAACGTCAACAGATTGCCCATGGAAATCGTGTCGGCCGGCTGGTCATGGATCGGTTCACCCACCGCACGCAACGCCTGTGCAAACGCGTCAACATCATGGTGCTTGGGCACATAACCCGCTTCAAAGTGCACCTCGGCAATACGCCGGTAGTCACGCCGAATGAAGCCAAAAAGGATCTCCGCTAAAAACCGCCGCTCAGCCAAACCAATGCGACCGGAAATACCCATATCAACGGCCACGATGTCGCCATTGGCGTCTACGAAAAGGTTGCCCGGGTGCATATCGGCATGAAAGAAACCATCGCGGATCGCGTGGCGCAAAAACGCCTGGATAACTTTGACCGCCAGCTTTTCCAGATCATGGCCGGCCTCTTTCAACGCCTCTACGTTGGAAAGCTTGATGCCATCGACCCATTCCATGGTGAGCACGTCACGGCCCGTGCGCTCCCAATCCACCTTAGGCACGCGGAAATCGGGATCGTCTTGAGTGTTTTCGCCAATTTCGGAAAGAGCAGCCGCTTCAAGGCGTAAGTCCATTTCGATCTTGGTTGATTGCGCTAGCGTTTCTGCAACCGCGACGGGTTTGAGCCGCCGCACACCTTCAAACAATCGTTCCTGCAGGCGCGCAAACATGAAGAAGGTCTCAAGGTCTTTGGCAAAACGTTGACGCACGCCGGGACGGACCACTTTAACGGCAACCTTTCGCTCGCTGCCATCTGCACTTTTCACCCAAGCGGGGTGGACTTGAGCAATGGAGGCAGCGGCTATGGGATCGTCAATACGGGTGAACAACACGTCCGTTGGCACGCCAAGCGAATCTTCGATGCGCGCAAACGAATCCGAATTTGGGAAGCTCGACATTTGGTCCTGCAAATTGGCCAATTCGAGAGCCATATCCAGCCCGATAATATCGGGACGCGTCGCCAAAAACTGGCCGAGTTTGGCATAGGATGGCCCAAGCCGCGCGATTGCTGCGTTCATTCGGTCCGTATGCGACTTGCTCCCTGACCGCTTCCTGGCGATAGCCGTGGCGATCTTGTGTGCTGTCAAAGCCGGACCTGAAAGGCCTTGTGCTGGAATAGCAGCGACCACGCCTTCTCGCGCTAATACCCAACCGGCTTTAACCAGCCGCAATGCAGCAAAAAAGGTTCCCATCGATCAGAGTTTCCAACCTGAGTGCAGCGCGGCAATTCCACCGGAATAGTTGCGGTAAGTCACGCGTTTGAATCCGGCATTTTCAATCATTGCAGCGAAGTTGCGCTGGTTTGGGAATTTACGGATCGACTCGACCAGATACCGATACGGCTCATCATCGCCGGCAACGGCCTTGCCGATAGGTGGGATCGCATTGAACGACCAGGCGTCGTAAAACTCAGCAAGGCCTGGCACATCCACCTCGGAGAATTCCAGGCACAAGAAACGTCCACCACGTTTTAAGACTCGGTAGGCCTCCGAAAGGGCTTTGTTGATGTCCGGCACGTTTCGAATGCCAAACGCGATCGTGTAGGCATCGAATGTACCGTTTTCTTGTGGCAGGTCTTCCGCGTTGGCTTCCACGAAATCCGTATTGCCATCGAGTCCGATTTTTAGTGCGCGTTCACGGCCAACTTCCAACATGGAACCATTAATATCGAGCACGGTTACATGAGCGTTTTGGCCAGACCGCTCAACGATACGAAAGGCAACGTCACCAGTGCCGCCTGCAACATCCAAACTACGAAACTCGCGCGTCTTTGCAGGCGCAAGGGATGAAACCATCGCATCCTTCCATACACGGTGCATACCCGCTGACATCAGATCGTTCATAATGTCATAGCGCCGGGCTACACCGTGGAACACCTCGTTAACGCGTCCTTGTTTTTCGCCTTCTGCCACATCGTGGAAGCCAAAAGAGCGCTTCATTGCATCATCGGTACCGGTGCGGATTTCGGACATAGAATTGTTCCTTATCGCAAGTCTGCTCTTGCGCTTCCTGTTGTTGCAAATAGCCTATGCAGGAAAAAAGTCATCGGTTGCAAGAAAAGCGCCGGGAAAGGGTGAGCCGATGGTCGCAGATGTCATGATTGCCAAAGTCCCAAAGGCCGAGCTCCATTGCCATATTGAGGGGGCGGTGCCAGTTGAGCTTGCCCAAAAGCAGGCCGCGAAGTACGGCGTGGACATCAGCTCCATTGTCGATGGCGGCTATTTCCAATGGGTTGATTTCACGCAGTTCCTCGAAGTCTACGACAAGATCGCCGGCCTTTTCCGCACGGCAGAAGATTATGCAGCGCTAGCGGAGGGATATTTGACAGCGCTTGCCGCGCAAAACTGCCTTTATTCAGAATTTTTCATCTCGACCGACCATGCGCGCATGGTGGGTATTTCAGAGGCTGACTATATCGCCGGTTTGGCTGCTGGCATGCAAATGGCGCATGAAAATACCGGTATCGTCTCGCGTATGATCGCTACGGGGCTGAGACATGGCGGACCGGAGTCGGTTGAGCGCGCGGCACAATATGTTGTCGACAACCCGCACCCATTGATTACCGGGTTTGGCATGGCGGGGGACGAACGCATGCACCACCCCAAGGACTTTGTCCGCGGGTTTGAGATTGCACGCGACGCCGGATTGTCGATAACGGTGCACGCAGGCGAATTGGTGGGCGCACAGAGTGTTCGCGATTCACTCGACCATTTGAAGCCGCAGCGCATCGGCCATGGCGTCCGAGCAGTTGAAGACCCGGCTCTGGTTGCCCGCTTAGCTGAAGAAGGCGTGGTGCTTGAAGTGTGCCCGGCATCAAATATCGCGCTCAATGTGTTTCAGGATTTTCGAAGTCATCCCTTCGAAAAGCTCCGCAAGGCAGGTGTGAAAGTCACGCTGAGTTCAGACGATCCACCGCATTTCCAAACATCGATCACCCGTGAATATGAGATTGCGCATAACTATTTTGGGTTGTCCGAGGAAGACCTGACCAACGTAACAAAAACGGCAATCGAGGCTGCTTTTGTCGACGACCATACGCGGGTTCAATTGCTTCAAAAGTTAGACTAAAGCGCTCATACGTTCTGAAAGGCCAACCCCATGAAACAAGTTCTCGTTGTCGAACATCCGCTGGTGCAACACAAACTCACACAGATGCGCAAAAAGGAAACGTCTACCGCGGGGTTTCGCCGGTTACTGCGCGAGATTTCGCTGCTGCTTTGCTATGAAGTCACACGCGAATTGGCGATGACAACCGAAGAGATCGAAACGCCTCTCGAGCCAATGTCTGCACCCATTTTAGATGGCAAGAAGCTGGTATTCGCGTCTGTCCTTCGTGCGGGCAATGGCCTGTTGGATGGGATGCTGGATTTGGTGCCCGCTGCCCGTGTTGCACATGTGGGCCTTTATCGCGATCATGAAACGCTGGAGGCCGTTGAATACTACTTCAAGGCGCCTGAGAATTTGGTGGATCGTCTCGTCATCGTTGTCGATCCGATGCTTGCGACAGCCAACTCGGCTATTTCCGCGGTGGAAAAACTGAAAGAGCGCGGTGCGCATGATTTGCGTTTTTGTTGCCTGCTGGCCGCGCCGGAAGGTATTGAGAATTTCACCAAGGCACACCCGGATGTGCCCATCGTCACCGCCTCGATCGACAGCCATCTGAACGAGAAAGGCTACATCGTGCCGGGCCTTGGCGATGCAGGCGACCGCATGTACGGAACCAAGTAAGGGTTTGTTAGCCGCAGTTTCAAAGATCACGCCGGCATTAAGCGACCGGTTGTCTGACCCTGTTAGTCTCTGAAACAAAGGAGATTGGCATGCTTCGACACATTGCCGTGCTTATCGTTTGCGCTGTAGGAGCGCTTACCTACGGCCTTCATACGCGCGGTTCTATGGTCGGTACGTCCACGTTCATCTCGGTGAAAAAGGTGCCTGTGGCGGAAGAGCAAAATACCAAGCCGCAACCTGTACGCCTATCTGGTATTGAGCGTGTTCGCCGCGATCAACAAGGCCACTATGTCGGTGATTTTCGCCTGAACAATTACCGCGTGAAGGGCCTGATCGATACCGGTGCAACCACTATTGCCATCAATGAAAGCACTGCCCGCCGTGCGGGAATCTATTTGAACCGCGACGAATTTAAATACACCGTCAATACTGCCAATGGCGCAGTGCGGGCAGCACGTGCGACAATCAACAATGTGCAAATTGGTCAGATACGGGTCGCAGAAGTAGAAGCAGCCATCCTGCCGGATGAAGCACTTGATATTGTGTTGGTCGGCATGTCCTTCATGAACCGCTTGCGCGGTTTTGAATATGACAACGGACAACTGGTGTTAAAGCGCTAGGCAATTCGCTCGATGAGCACATCGCTTGTTGTCGGCTTTTCTTCACTAAGTTCGACGGCTTCAAGCACGCTCTCGCTGGCCTGTTGTATCTGCGTTTCCGTGTTGGCATGTACAAAGCAAAGAGGATCTCCGGCCTTCAAAATCGTACCAACGGCCGCAAAATCGACGAGCCCAACCCGGTGGTCCACCTTATCTTCCCGCAGGCGGCGACCGCCGCCCAGTTCGACGACCGTGACACCCAAGGCGCGCGCATTGACCTTGGCAACATAACAATCTCGCGGTGCAACAACCGGCGCGATGATCGGGGCCTTGGGTAGATAGTTTTCCGCCTTCTCAACAAAGTCGACCGGTCCGCCAAGCGCTGCAACCATCTTTCCAAACACCGCTGCTGCTTCGCCGTCTGCAAGTGCATTTTGGGCATATTGGTGTGCTGTCGAGAGGTCTTCGGCCTGACCCGTGGCGTTGATCATTTCAGCGGCCAAGGCCAGTACGATTGTCTCAAGGCGGGGGTCGCGTTTTGCACCTGTTAAAAAGTCCACCGCGTTCTGCACTTCAACAGCATTGCCGACTGCACTCGCCAATGGTTCGTTCATGTCAGTCAAAAGCGCTGTGGTTTTGGTGCCAGCGCCATTGGCGACATCAACCAGGCTACGTGCCAGTTCTCGCGCCCGGTCGACATTGCCCATGAAGGCGCCTTTTCCGCACTTGACGTCGAGCACCAGCCAGCCAAGTCCCGCCGCCAGCTTTTTTGATAGGATCGAAGCGGTAATCAGAGATATATTTTCAACCGTGGCGGTAACGTCACGCACCCCGTAGAAGCGCTGGTCGGCGGGCGCGAGGTCAGATGTTTGGCCGATAATCGCGCAACCGACATCGCGGGTGACTTGCCGAAAGAGCTGATTGTCTGGCTGCGTTGTGTAGCCGGGAATGGAATCCATCTTATCCAATGTTCCACCGGTGTGACCCAATCCACGTCCGGAGATCATTGGGACAGCCACACCGCAAGCCGCGACAAGGGGCGCAAGCATCAGCGAAACATTGTCGCCGACCCCGCCGGTGGAGTGCTTGTCAGCAACCGGCTTGTCCAACTCGTCCCAACTTAAGCGATCGCCGCTATCGCGCATGGCCATTGTCAGCGCAATTGTTTCATTGCGGCTCATTCCGTTAAAATAGATCGCCATTGCGAGCGCCGAAATTTGCGCATCAGACACCGAGCCGTCGGTAATGCCAGAGACAAACTCGGTAATAAGCGCAGGGGGTAATTCGATTTTGTCGCGCTTTAGACGAACAATTTCCTGTGGCAGCATCAGTGCATTCCTAGTCGCTCACCGGATTAATAGTCGGCGTCTGAACCATCGCTATCGGACAAATCGAGATGCGCCAAAAGATTTGTCAAAAGACCGGACGCACCGAAGCGAAATGTTTCCTTGGACGCCCAGCCTTCGCCCATTAAATCGTCGGCGATGGCCAGATAGGCATTGGCGTCTTCCATCGTGCGGATACCGCCCGCTGGCTTAAATCCACGAGCACGATCACCAAATTCCCTGATCGCAGTCATCATTATCTGGGCGGCTTCAAGCGTCGCGTTGATATTCACTTTACCAGTTGACGTCTTTATGAAGTCGGCGCCTTCTTCCAACGCGATCTTTGAGGCTTCGTTGATCAATGATGCGTCGGCCAGTTCACCCGTTTCCAAGATCACTTTCAACGCCGCGCTCCCATCCGTTGTTGCCCTGATGGTGCGGATCATTGATTCAGCTGTGGCTTTGTCGCCCTCCGCAAAAGCCCTGTAAGGCATGACGAGATCAATCTCATCGGCACCATTGGCGATGCAATCCTTGGTTTCATGCATCGTCGCCTTGATGTCCGTACTGCCCGCTGGAAAATTTACGACCGTTGCCACCTTGACATCTGAACCAGCAAGAAGCCGTTTTGCTTGCGCGACGAAGCGTGGCCAAACGCATACCGCCGCAACCGGACCCACAGGTGTTTTGGCATCGGCGCAAAGCTGGTTAATGTCTTCGGGCGTGCAATCATCGTTGAGGTTGGTCAAATCAATGAGAGCAATCGCGCGGGTGGCGCTTTCTGCTGGTTCACTCACAGGGCTCTTTCCTTAATCCATTTCAGCGATGAATCGGGTCAATATTTGCTGCAGACGTTTACCGCCCAAAGGCGCCATTTCCTTGGTTTCGTCATGGGAAAGCTCAGCACCGCTCATGCCAGCGCCGAAATTTGTGATAACCGAACAAGCCACGCACTTTAAGTTCAAAAACCGGCCAAGGATGACTTCTGGTACGGTCGACATTCCCACCGCATCAGCGCCCATGGTACGCGCCATGCGAATTTCAGCCGGTGTCTCAAAAGATGGCCCCGAAAACCACATGTAGACACCTTCGCCCAAGGCAATGCCTTCGGCTTTGGCAGCTTGTTTCAACTTCTCGCGCATGGGCACATCATATGCCGTCGTCATGCCGACAAAACGACCATCTGTTTCCTCGCCGATTAGCGGGTTTGCCCCGGAAAAATTGATATGGTCTGTGATGAGCATTACCGACCCCGGAGGCAAATCATCGCGCAATGAACCGGCAGAATTGGTCAAAACAAGGTTGTGAATGCCGAGACCGTACAAGATTTCCAACGGTTTGCGCATCACAGATGCATCGCCCCGTTCATAATAGTGAGAGCGGCCCGACAGCATCAAAATCGGTTTACCGCCGATTTTACCCGCAACCAGCTCTCCGGCATGACCGGTGACACCCGATGCGGGAAATCCTGCAAGTTCATCATAGGGAATGTGAATTGCATCCTCGACTGCCTCAACCAAGCCACCCAAGCCAGAACCAAGCACAAGTGCAGTGCGCGGCACCAAACCTTCCAACCGCCGAATAATGAGGTCGATAGTTGCTTCCATCAGTTCTTTTCGCTCAGCACTTCAGCTTCGAATCCATAGGGAAAAATCTCACCAACCGTCACGGTCTCTACGATCCCATTCATATCGCACAGATGAAGCTTTGCCGTTGGTGGTGCGAACTCGGCCAAGCGCTGGCGGCAACCGCCACATGGCGTGCATTTGTCCTTTTTGGCGGCGACAACGCAGATATCGGTAATGTCACCGCCGCCGGCCATCACATAGTGTGATAGCGCTGTTGTTTCTGCGCACCAGCCTTCAGGGTAGGAAATCACCTCAATATTGCCACCGATGTAGATTTCACCATCTGCTGTCAGGATCGCGGCACCGACTGGAAAGTCCGAATAGGTCGGCTTTGATTTGTCCATTGCCTCGCGCGCCTTTGCGTAGAGCCTATCAAGATCAGCCATCTCATCGCTCCTTCACATAGGCTTGGCCGCCAGCTTTGGGCGGAATGGCCTTGCCGATAAAACCGGCCAGCAGGATGACCGTCAAAATATAAGGCAGCGCCTGCATGAATTGTGGGGGAACCTCAAAGAAGCCGAGGCGAATACCTGCGAAACGAATGGCGACCGCATCCAGAAAACCGAACAATAAACACGCAAGCATGGCGTTCACTGGCTTCCATTTGGCAAAGATCAGCGCGGCCAGGGCGATAAATCCCTTGCCCGCGGTCATATCTTTTACGAAACCTGCATTTTGGGCAACAGACAGGTAGGCACCGGCGAAGCCGCAAAGGATGCCGCAGCAGATAACAGCGCGATATCGCATCCAGGTCACAGAGATCCCGGCTGTGTCCACCGCGCCCGGGTTCTCGCCAACCGCACGTAGGCGCAGGCCAAAGCGGGTGCGGAACAGAACCCACCATGTGAACGGGACTGTCAAGAATGCCAGATAGACAAGGATCGAATGGCCCGACAGTAGCTCACTAAAAATCAAACCAACAAAGGGTACGTCTCGAACCGTTTCTGCAAACGGGAAATTGATAGGCAAAAAACGTTCATCACCGGTCAAAGCAGGCGTTCTGCCTCCCTGGCGAAACCATGCCTGACCCAGAATAATGGTTGCACCCGCGGCAATGAAGTTGATCGCAACGCCGGAAACAATCTGGTTACCGCGGTGGGTGATTGAGGCAAAGCCGTGGACTAGCGCCAATATCACCGAAACTGTTACCGCAGCAGCCAGACCAAGCCATGCCGAGCCCATGACGGCCGCAGCCGCGCCACCGGCAAAAGCACCAGCGAGCATTTTACCTTCCAACCCGATGTCGAAAACGCCCGCGCGTTCTGAATATAAGCCCGCCAGACAAGCAAACATCAGCGGGACCGCCAGACGTATGGTCGAATCCAAAATCAGGATGATGGTTTCAAAAGCACCCATATCAATCCCTCACTCGCCCGGCGCCGGGTCGGTTGTTGATGTCGGCTTGCCTGCATTGGCCAACACGAAGAACATTTGCTGGATTGTGGGTCGGAACATATGTTCCAGGGCGCCTGCAAAAAGGATCACCAGGCCCTGAATAATCACAATCATGTCGCGGGAAATTCTTGGCATTTCAAACGCTATCTCTGCGCCACCCTGGTAGAGGACACCAAACAAAATGGCAGCGGGGATAATGCCGGCCGGATGTGATCGCCCGATCAAAGCCACCGCGATACCGACAAAACCGGCACCCGTCACAAAATCCAACTGCAGACGCTCCTGTGCGCCCATCACGGGATTAAGCGCCATCATTCCCGCCAGTGCGCCGGAAATCAGCATCGTAATGACGATGATGCGGGTTTGATTGATACCGGCATAATTTGCGGCGGTGGGTGAGTGACCCATGGTACGGATTTCATAACCAAGCCGGGTTCGCCAGATCAGCACCCAGACGCCAAACGCCGAAGCCAGTGCCAAAAGGAATGTTATGTTGAACGGTGCATTGCGCACACGATACCCGAACAGCTCGATCATCCATCCCAATTTTGGAATGTGGGCACCTTCGGCGAAGTTGCGGGTCTCCGGCGCCATGGAGCCCTCAGGTTTGAGCACGTCTACAAGAAGCCAGACCATCAGCGAGGCGGCGATGAAGTTGAACATGATCGTGGTGATCACAATATGGCTGCCGCGTTTGGCTTGCAGGTAGGCCGGGATCAATGCCCATAACGCCCCCACGGCCGCTGCGCATAGTGTGGCAAGCGGCAAATTGATCCACCAAGGGAAGACGCTGTCGAAGGTCAGGCAGGCAACCGCAACGCCCAGGCCGCCGACATAGGCCTGGCCTTCGCCGCCAATGTTGAAGAGCCCGCAGTGGAAAGCAACGGCGACACAAAGACCGGTAAAGATGAAGTTGGTCGCGTAATAGAGGGTGTAGCCAATGCCATCGCCGGTGCCAAAGGCGCCCTGCACCAAAAGGGTGGCAGCGCGCAATGGATTTTCGCCCACCAGCAACACGACCAATCCGGCGACAAAAAATGCAACCACCAAATTGATCAGCGGAATCAGGCCATAATCAACCCACGCTGGAAGTTTTGCATAAGGGACAGCCATCCGTTTACCTCAAATAGCCGGTTTCAGTGAGAAATTCGGTAAGCGCTGCTTCAAAGCCAATATTTTCACTTTTGCCTTCGGGACAGGAGTAATCGACTTCGGGGACCGTGCACCGGATCATCCCCCAATCGACCGTGGCGTCATGCGCATCAATTGCATTGGCGAGCGGATCTGCTTCTCCCAAAGTCAACAGGTAAGCGGCTTGGGCTGCCAGCCACGAATTGCGCACTTCACCCCCTTCAGGCATCGTTCCCATCTCATCGAGACCGGCGCGTACCTGCCACTCAAAGTCACTTTCTGCCGTTAGATCGGTGACATCGCCGTCTTTGAAACCAAGGATTTGAATCGGCGCATAAGAACCAGCGTAAGAAGCAAACGTATAAAGGAACCGGTTGTCGTAGGTTTTAATCTCGGCCTGACCATCACCGTTCAGGTCGGCTGGATAAAGCCCTTCCGGGTCCCCATCGAAGTAGCCAAAGTCTACGCTACGCCAGCTGTCGCCGTTTTTACTCAACACCACCACTTCGTTGCAGCAATGCGCGCCCCCAGTGTAGGTCGATATGAAAACTTCTGGCACATCATTGGCGCCGTCCATTTCGACGACATGAACAATGGGGCCAAAGAAAATAGAGAAAAGGTCGGGGCGTTCAGTTTGGAAAACCGACGCTCCGCCTTCCAGCACACTAATCGTTGCCGTGCGGGCACCATCGACTTCCGGTCCGAGCACCAGCTGCACCTCTATATCAGGTGTGGACGCGGAAAAGACGCCTTCTTGCGTTGCTTGAAGCGTGGCCTGCGTCTGCGCCTGGGCGGCACCCGTCAGCGATGTCAACCCAAGCAGCAAAATGCTCAAGCGTTTCATTTTCATTGTGCAGCCTCCATCGCCGAACCATCCTCAACACCGGCCATCAGCAGCCCCAGTTCACCCTCTGCCGCCTCAGGTCCACGCTCTCCGGCTACACCGCCGGCAAACATCACCAGGATGCGGTCGGACAAAGAGCGAATCTCATCAAGCTCTACAGAAACCAAAAGTACCGCCTTACCCGCATCGCGCATCTCAATGATCCGTTTGTGGATGAACTCGATCGCGCCAACATCAACACCGCGCGTTGGTTGGCCAACGATCAACACGCTGGGGTCTTGTTCCATCTCACGTGCCAGAACGATTTTCTGCTGATTACCGCCAGAGAAATTGGCCGTTTTCAAACGCGGGTTCGGTGGTCGGATATCGTATTTTTCGATCTTCGCACGGGCATCGTCACGTATGCCTCCGATGTCGAGCATCGCGCCGTTCACATATTGCTCATCATCATGATAGCCAAGAATAGCGTTTTCATTTTCTTCAAAGGCCAACACCAGACCCATATGATGTCGATCTTCTGGGACGTGGGCGAGCCCTTGTTTTCGCAATAGCGCTGGATCAGCTTCACCGGTCACACCGATGGGTTGGCCATCCAAGAGCACCTTGCCACTTTCAGCAGGCCGAATTCCGGCAATCGCTTCGATTAGCTGGCTTTGACCATTACCGGCCACGCCCGCGATGCCGACGATTTCTCCCGCTCGCACATCGAAGGACACATTATCTACCATCACCACGCCGCGGCCGTCTTTGACGGTTAGGCCCTGAACGGAGAGCTTCACATCACCGGGATCCGCTGGCCCTTTGTCGACTTGAAGCAATACGCGTCGACCGACCATAAGTTCGGCCAGTTCTTCGACCGAGGTTTCGGACGTCTTGCGCGTCGCCACCATGGTCCCTTGGCGCATGACAGACACAGTGTCAGTGACCGCCATGATTTCACGCAGCTTGTGCGTGATCAGCACTATCGTTTTTCCCTGTTCTTTAAGCTGCTGAAGGATGCGGAACAGATGATCAGCCTCAGCTGGCGTCAATACGCCGGTAGGCTCGTCCAAAATCAAAATCTCAGCGCCGCGATAAAGCGCCTTTAATATCTCGACGCGTTGCTGAATACCGACCGGCAATTGCTCAATAATAGCATCGGGATCGACCTCCAGCGCGTATTCGTCCTCAAGTCGTTTCAGTTCAGCGCGCGCATGGCTAATGCCACCGGCCAAAAGTTGGGCGCCTTCTGCGCCAAGCATGACGTTTTCAAGCACGGTAAAGTTCTCCACCAACATAAAATGCTGGTGAACCATGCCGATGCCCAAAGCGATCGCATCATTGGGTGTATTGATCGTGACCTGTTGACCATCGATTTTGATGGTGCCGCTGTCAGCCTGATAAAATCCGTAAAGAATGGACATCAGGGTCGACTTACCCGCGCCATTCTCGCCGATAATGCCGTGAATGCTGCCTTTGGTGACGGGTAGATTGATATTTTGGTTTGCTTTTACCGGGCCAAAACTCTTCGAGATTCCGGTTAATTCGATTGCCAGCGAAGCCATGCCGCCAATGCTCCCACCACATTATTCGATTTTAGCCTAGCACGGCAAAATCGCGAATCCAGTGGGAAACGTAAATCATAGCCTTTCCCGGCCAAGAATAAGTTCGCACTTTCATTTCCAGCCGTGAACGGCCATGATAATGCATCGGGTGAAATATCAGAAGCGGAGCTCAACTTGGACGGGTTGAAGTCTGGAAAATCTGCCGAGGAACGGCTGGACGATTTGGAAATCGCTTTGGCTCATCAAGCCAACATCATAGAAGAATTGAATTCAGTGATTGCGGAACATAGTGAAACAATCGCAGAGCTTAAGCGCAAGCTGGATATCTTGAACCGCCGGACAGCGGTGACCGAGATGCAAATACGCGACATTACACCGGTGGAAAAGCCGCCGCATTGGTAGCATGTCCTAATGGGTGATCTCCTGAACAATTGGCAGGCCGTTTTCACCTGCATTACGATTATCGCTGTTTTTGCCGGCTTCGTGTCGGAATGGCGACCACCTGAGATTACTGCCGGGATTGGTGTCGCCGCGCTTTTGCTGTCGGGCGTTCTTTCGATGGATGAAGTGCTGTCGATTTTATCATCGACCGCCCTCGTCACGATTGCAGCCATGTTCGTGATTTCAGCTGGCCTATTGCGCACTGGGTCAATGGAACAGGTCGCGCGGCTCGCATCGGCGCAAGCCAGCAAACGGCCTACTTTGACATTCTTTGCGTTTTTGTTTGCCGCTGCTGCCATGTCAGCGGTTATGAACAACACACCGCTGATCATGTTGATGATCCCGGTCGCGATCAGGATCGCGGCCGAAACAAGCCAATCCCCATCCAAGATCCTGATCCCGCTTTCTTATGCGGCGATATTGGGGGGCACATGCACACTCATTGGAACGTCAACGAACCTGCTGGTAGATAGTGTGGCGGGTGAGGCCGGATTAGCGCCGTTCCACATTTTTGAAGTTGCACCCCTTGGCATTGCCGCCACGATCGCTGGGATAACGGTGATGTTTTTAGCGCGCGGACTTCTGCCGGATCGGCAGACAATGGCAAACGCGTCAAAATCCGGGGATCGCCGGTTCATTGTTCAAGCTGTGATCGAGGAGGGCTCGGAACATATTGGCGTGCGCGCCAAGGACGTCCAGGTTTTCAATCAGGTCGACCGGCGCGTGATCGATGTGCTGCGCGGTGATGCGTCGCTTAGACGCGAACTCAATGATGTCATCCTCGCGCCCGGCGACATTGTTGTGCTGCGCTCATCTGTGGCTGAAATTTTGTCCATGAAAGAAGAGGGCGAATTGGAAGCACCGCGAATGGAGCGGGTACAGCAAACAGATTCGCGGCGCTCTGAAATCATGGAGATACTCATTGGTCCCGGCGCGCGCATCCTCAACCGAACGCTTCGGCATTTGCGTTTGCGGCGGCGGTTCGGGATCTATCCGATCGCGTTACACCGCGGCGGTACAAACATGGCGGACCGGTTTGAAACAACACCGTTGTCGGTGGGCGATACCTTGCTGATCGAAGGCGCGCCGGAAGATTTGGCACGGTTTGCCGAAGAAAATAATCTGGTCAATGTCTCTGAGCCAAGCGAACGCGGATACCGACGGGCGCGTGCGCCTATCGCTATCGGGGTAACCGCCATGGTGCTTCTGGGCGCGGCGTTTAACCTCATGCCAATCACAGCCCTTGCTATCATTGGTGCGGTGATCGTGCTGGCAACAAAGTGCGTCGAACCAGATGAGGCCGTTCAGGCCGTCGATTGGCGCATTCTGGGTCTTATCTTTGCGATGCTAACGATCGGTTTGGCCATGCAGAATACGCAATTGGTTGAGATATTGGTGTCTTTCCTGGTGCCGGTTTTGCGCGATTTCTCGCCGCTTATTGCTCTGGCCGCTATCTATATTCTTACGACCATCTTGACCGAGCTGGTCACCAACAATGCTGTCGCCGTAATACTGACGCCGATAGCCATTGGGCTCGCGACAGCGCTGGGGCTGGACCCGCGTCCATTTGTGGTTGCCGTCATGCTCGCTGCATCAGCAAGCTTCATTACCCCGATAGGATACCAGACCAACACGCTGGTCTACAATGCAGGCGGCTACCGGTTCACCGACTTCCTGCGCGTCGGCCTACTGGTCGATGCCACTACCTTTGCCGTCGCCATGCTGGTTATTCCGCGCATATGGCCACTTACTGGCTAGTTGCGGCAGGCACAGAAAAGGTCAGATTGGCCCATAGACTGTCCCAGACGGCCTCACGAATCGCGGCTCTTTCTGAAGGTGGTTCACGAAGAACAACAGCATCCAGCATATAGTCCCGGCCGCGCTCAACGAGGATAGTCGCAATCCCTTCATCGTCGGTTTGTACTGTCTCGACGGTCACATTTTCCGATGCATTCCCTTCACCGCTGGGCCTTGAATATATCTCTACCTGCACATTTGTGCGCGGTGCATCCTGGTAGGTGACACGCACGCGCATCCCCTGCGAGATGTCGGCTGTATAAGGGTTATCCAACGCCGTAATCTCAGTGATCATACCGACGTAAACGTCGTTTCCACGCCCGCTGCCGATACCGATCAATGATTTGGCATGGCGCGAATATGTTTCGACAAAATCATCTTTTGACAGGTTGCGTTCTTCGTGGGCCTTGAGAGCACCGTCAAACTTCTTGTGCTCCACAAAGGCAATGAACTTTTCAAAATCGCGATAGCGCACGGTTGAAATATCAGACTCGTAGGCGACTATAGCCAAGCCCTCCTCTTGCGCCTTAAAATCGATTGCCGGTCTATCCCCCGCCCGACCGCTTATAGTCGCGGCCCCGGAGGCCGTGTGCAATTCAAGCCTTTCAATACGGGTCGGTATGTAGGGTGAAGCACCGCCAGAAAACTTCTCGCCTACCCGTAGATTTGCTGTAACATCTTGACCGGCAGAAACGGTGAAGTTGGTCGGGTCGATCCATAATTCATGGCCATCGGCAGACGTGGTCAGAAGGGGCAACGCTATCGCGACCAGCGGGATTGCAATCACGGGGTAGATTTGAAAATGCATGGCCAATTCCGAAAGCTGTTCCGACTTCCCCCAAGGGTGGTATCTCGACTGATTGTGTCAACCATCATCTTGCTTTTAAGTTTACTGCCGATTTGGTCGATAGCGAATGCGCACGAAGTCAGACCGGCTATTGCGGACGTCTCGGTTAGCGCCGACATGGTGACGTTGCGCGTGACCCTAAACGCTGAAGCGTTGCTTGCCGGTATTGATCTTGATGGATTGGCCGACACCAATGAAGCAGCCAATGTCGCAGACTATGATGCCCTTCGTGCCCTTTCTGACGAGCAATTGGCCGCGCGGGTGACACGGCGTTGGTCGGACGTTGATGCCAATATCAGTCTTCAGGTCGGTTTCACCGATCTGGTTCTCACGTTGCAAAGCGCAGAAGTAGTTCCCGAACCAAATCCTGAACTGCCACGTGACACCATCGTCACCGCCATGGCCACTATGGCGGAAGGGGAAACACCGATCACAATCGGCTGGGCACGCGAGTATGGGACGTTGATTGTTCGAGAAATGGCCGACGGGGTCGACGAAGATCAGCTGTACACGGCCCTGCTAACCGGCGGCGCGATCAGTCAGCCGATCGAACGCCGAAACTTGATGTCAGCAAGTAACGCCCGCAACATGACTTTCTTGGCCCTCGAGGGCGGATTTCAGCGATTATTTCGCGTTGATGTTACACCCCAATTCCTGCTTTTTGCCTTGGCCATCTTTTTGTTCTCTGCCCGCTGGCGCTTGTTGTTTTGGCAGATTGGCGCGATGACTGTTGGTCACTTGGCTGCGTTATCGGTAGCGATGACGGGTCTATTCACGATACCAAACACGCAATTTCTGCAAATTGCAGCCATTTTTGTGATCGTCGCTGCCGTTCAAAACATTGTCGCCAGCGGCCAACGGCTAGTACGTCTTCTAACCGTATTTCTTTTTGCCCTTATCAGTGGCGTTGGTCTTGCATCAGCCCTCGTTGAGGGCGGTACTGCCGGAACCGAACTGGCGCTGCAGACCTTTTCCTACAATTTAGGGGTTGAAATGAGCCAATTGGTTGTTTTCGCTATCGCGTATCTGCTTGTCGGCATCATGTTTGGGGATCGACCTTGGTACCGAAAATTCATCATTGTGCCCGCTTCGGCAATCATCGCAGTGACCGCTGCTTTGTGGCTGTTCCAAAATAACCTCTTCGCCTAATCATCCATAAAGGGACGCGACATGAGCGACACCGTAACCATTGTTGTTCGGCAGAGGGTAAAACCGGGGCGCGAAGCAGAATATGAAGCCTGGCTTAAGCGGATGTCCGAAGGCGCGTCAGCTCAGTTCCCTGGTTACATTGGCGTTGGCTTTCATCGGCCGGCTCATCCTGGTGATGTGTACCGGCAGATTTTCCGCTTCGATAGTGTGGAGCAATTGGAAGAGTTCGAACGCTCCGAATATCGTGCTGACATGTTGGCACAAGGGGCCCAACTCTTTGAAGCCGATCCTACCTTTGAACGCATGACCGGTCTGGAGTTCTGGTTTGACCCACCCAAGGGGACAAAGGTGGCACAACCGAGCCCGCACCGCATGGCGCTCGTCATGATAATCGTGGTCTTCACAATGATCTTGATTTTAAGCACCATCGTTTCTGCCGTTACGCCCAACTGGCCGCAGCCGCTTAGACTTTTGCTGACGGTTTCGGTCCAGGTTTGCCTGATGACGTATGTGGTTATGCCGAGACTGACGCCGTTAATCGCCGGCTTTGTATACCCGCGGTCGCGCACGGCATGACCGAGAAGACTGGCACCCTTTAGTCGGCAATTAGCTTTAAAGTCCCAACTCGTGCATGCGACGCTTTTGTCGATCGGCAAGAGTGTCTATTTCGGAAATTGCCGCTTTTGTGAGCTTGGGGCCGGGTTTGCGAAGGGTTGCATGTGCGATGACGCCCTGTCGCATCAGCGAGTGTTTCCGTATCGCGAGCCCCATACCGGGCTGTGCCTCATAGCGTATCATGGGCATGTAGGCATCAAATATGTCGCGCGCGCGAGGCACGTCGGATGCTTTAAAAGCATCTACCACCTGTCGCATCATTTCCGGATACCCAAATCCAGTCATTGCCCCGTCGGCCCCACGGAGCAATTCTTCCAGCAGATACATACCGCCATTTCCGCATAAAATCGAAATGCGACGCGATCCGGCTTCGGATGCTTCGCGCAGCGCTGAGATTTTATCCAGCCCCGGCCAATCCTCATGTTTAAGGAGGACGCAAGTTGGACAATCTTCTACGATCTTCAATATCACCGAGGTCGAAATTTGGACCCCCGTTGCAAGTGGAAAATCCTGCAACACGAAAGGTACGTCCCCTATCGCTTCTGCCGCATTGTGGAAATAGCCGGTAACTTGAGCATCCGTCTTCAGCCCCTTTGGCGGCGCCACCATGACGCCTGCTGCGCCCGCTTCCATCGCCTTGTCGCTCAATTCCCGCATGGCAGCAAATCCGGGTGAAGAGACACCGACGACAACCGGAACGGTACTGCGTGACGTCACGCGCTGAACCACTGAAATCGATTCCGCAGCCGTTAACTTGCCGGCCTCACCCATCATGCCGAGTACCGTCAGGCCGTCAGCACCTCTTTCAATATAGGCGTCGATCAATCGATCAAGACTTTGGAAGTCGAGCGCACCATCGGGCAAGAAAGGCGTGGCGGCGATTGTGAAGACGCCTTTTGCGGTTTCATCAAGCATTAGTGGTTCTCAGCAAATATGTGGGCATAACCATCGAAACACGATGAACGGGATGGGTTTTGGAGCGCTTATGCATCTGGCCTTATCGCAGACTGCAACTCGATCTGATATCCCTCAGGATCAGTAAATGTAAAAGCCCTTATACCGATCTCGTCGTTCTGAAAAAGCTCAGACAAGTTGTCTAATTTGCTCGCTGTTGCATAAGCATACCATTCGTCGACATCAGAAACACGAATGCAAAGCTGCACCGGCTTGGTTGGCGCCCATTTGTTCATGCCTTTTGTTTCATCAACAAGGCCCACATGTGCGCCAGTGCAAATTTTGTAAATCTTGCACCAACCCTGATCGATAGCCAATGGAAGCCCGATCACGTCCTCGTAAAACCGCATGGCTTTAGGAAGATCCCGGTAATAGAGAAAAGTGATCGCCAATTCATTGCTGGCTGCCGGGCGGTTCATTCGCGCTAATTCCGATCGATGCGGTTTCCGGGTTTCGTGGCCAGTTCGGACCGGTTAATCCACTTGCCGGTTCCTGGCACGCCAAGAAATTTGCCATCTTGCACCAGCGTCTGACCACGCAAGAAAACCCGCTCTGGCCAACCAGTCACGCAAAATCCCTCCCATGGATTGTAACCGACATTATCATGCAGATCGTTGGATGCGTAGGTTACCATCTTTTCCGGATCCCAAATCACGATATCTGCGTCCATTCCTTCCGCTATTGAGCCCTTTTCTTTTAGTCCATAAAGCCTTGCCGGAGCCGCTGCAGTCAGTTCGACGAAGGCTTCAGGACCGCCACGACCCTTTGTAACCATCGCGTTGAACAGCAAAGGCAAGCGTGTCTCGAGGCCTGGCAACCCGTTGGCAATCTGATGGAAACCTGGGTTTGGGCCTGCCGATAATTTACCCGTCTCATCAAAACGGTACGGCGCGTGATCAGACGAGACCAAATCAAGCGTCCCCTCCAACAATGCGGTCCACAGAGCATCTTGGTCATCCTCTTTTCGCTGCGGGGGCGAGCACATCCACTTAGCGCCTGCAATTCCAGGCTTGTCCAAAATATCCTCTGTCATGAACAGGTAATGGGGGCAGGTTTCCGCCCAAACCGGGGCGCCGCGTGCCTGCGCAACCTTGATTGCCGCTACGCCTTCACGCGTTGAAATATGAAACAGCATCACGGGCTGATCGGTGTGCTCCGAAAAACGGCAAATCCGTTCGACAGCTTCAATTTCTGCGATCCGGGGCCGGGATCGGGCGTGGTCCAACGGTGTGACCCTGCCTTCATTGATTAGTCGCGCCCGCGCTTCGCCGATAATTGCATCATTCTCAGCATGGACGCACACCAATGCTCCATGTTCTCGCGCTACGCGAAAAATACGCAAGAGCTCGGAATCGTCGAGCTTAATGTTATATGTCGTAAACACCTTCAAAGAGCGATGGCCAGCCCTGATCAGCGCGGCAAGTTCATCTTCAAATCCTTCAACCGCTGTATCCGTCAACGTTATGTGAAACGCATGATCGATCATGGCACCGTTCTTAGCGCGCGCTGCATAATCAGCGACCGTTTCGGAAAGCCGCTGCCCCTTTGCCTGTGCCGCAAATGAAATGACGCTGGTGGTACCGCCCATCGCCGCGGACCTTGTCGCCGTTTCAAACGTGTCAGCATTCCACTGACCCATCCCGGACATTTGTTCGATGTGAGCGTGGGGGTCGACGCCGCCGGGCATCACCCATTTGCCCGCCGCAGATACATGTTCTCTTGCGATTGCGACCTTTGTGCCAACTGACACGATCTTGCCGTCGCTGATCGCCACATCGCCTTCAATAATACCACTGGGCGTGACGAGTTGTGCGTCTTCGATCACAAGGTCTATGTCATTTGGCATCAATCGCTACCTGTGTGCACTAAAGCTACAGTTAGCAGAATGCTGATATCGATCGTTTTCGCAACGGCGAAAGACGCCCCGGTATCATCCCTCAAATTACGCGTACGATTGGACACGCACCATACCTGCGCGAAAGAGCGACGTGATTAACGGCAAAAGAGTGCCGCGCGAACGACGTATATCGCCCACCATTCGGAAGGTTGTTGAATAGCCGTTCAGTCTGATCGTTTGATTGCGCGAAATGGTTCGAATAGTTTTTTGAATTATGGAAATGGCGGACATACAGTCAGAAATGCTTTGCCTTTATGAGCGAAAGCAAGACAGCACCAGTCGCCGCAGACAAGTTCGAAGAAGTGTACCCAAACGGTCGATAGTCATCGCCGGGTCATATTCTCAATCGCTGGTCAAATTGAAAATAAATTGTTTGCGAGATTGCCCCTTTGGGCGCGCATGATGTTCGCCGTGTCGATCACGGTTCGTGAACTTTATATGTCAAAACTATTTTCTATCGCAACTGTCAACAAAACTATACATAACCCGTCAACAGTCGTCTTGTAACGATATAAGGGATGCTTCTCATGGCACTTTTCGACAAGTCGACACTTTCTATTGTGTCTTTTTCGGCAGCTTTGCTTGCCACATCGGCGCTGACGGCCATCGCCGGCGGTCACGGCGACAAAATCAAAATCGGTGAGACAACGGCGCTTGTTGCTGAGGCAAGCACACCAGGCGACGGTTTTGAAATCAAAGACGGCGAATCTGCCGACATCGACTTTCCATTTCTGGCTGGCATGAAAGCCTTAGCCACGGTGGGCGAAGTTGACGCCGAAACCGGAAAGGCATTGACCGGTTGGCCAGATGGCAACGCAGCATGGTTGCTCGACGAAGACACAGTGCGCGTGGCTTACCAGTCAGAATCATACGCAACGATGTCCACCGAGACTTATCCGTGGGAGATGGAATCAGGTGTAACTTTCACCGGTTCACACATCCACACAATCGATTACAGCCGCGAAGGTTTGGCAAACTTCATGTCAAACGAAGATGCTGCGTCTACAATCCTTGAAGGCTCCGGGCACCTCTTCAGCAAAATCTACAACGTATTCGGCGATGAAGTTAAGTCGCGTTCTGAAGGTGGTGTATGGGGCAACCAGGTTCGCCCGGACGGGGTGCATGTTGAATTCGCACCGAAGTTCGTGCTGCAAAAAGCTGACTTCTTCTTCCAGTCTTTCTGCGGTTCTTACTACGAGCCAGCCAACAAATATGGCGACGGCATTGGGTTGGTAGACGATGTTTGGATCAACGCCGAAGAGTGGAACATCCAGCGCATGTTCAACATCACCAACGATGAAGGCGATGTTGTTTCCAAGGTTTGGGATACAAACGACGGCATGGGCCTTGCGTCTATCGTTGTCGATATCGCCAACGAGACAGCCTACACAGTGCCTGCGCTGGGCCAGACCGGCTATGAAAAAATCATGCCGATCAACCCTCAGCACCCGGACTATGTTGTGATGGTTCTGGCCGGCTACAACCATAACTACGAACCGGCACCACTAAAAATCTATGTCGGTCGAAAAGACGCGGGCGCGAACGGTCTGCCAATATCATCAACAGCCAATGAGCGGGACCAGTTCCTGGCGCGCAATGGCCTATTGTACGGGAAGATTTACGGGCTTGCCGTTGCGATGGAGACATTTGCCGACCTTGGTATCGACGCGCCATCTGTCAACGACAAGATGATGGAAGCCTATATGGGCAACCCGGATGCGGCGTTGGAATTCCCCGTCGCGTTTGCTCCGACATCCTACCAATGGGGCGGTTGGGACAAGCCCGTTGCAGTCGGCGCGACTGAAATGTTCAAATGGACAGAAGAAGAAGAGCAGCCTGAAGGTCATCTCTTCCTGGTTGGTGACTCCAAAACGGAACATCCGGCCGTCGATCCCGATATCTCAAAGACACGTTGGGTTCAATCTATGAGCCAAGACGGTGGCTACATGAGCTTTGAGCTCACAAATCTTGCCGCCGAACTGGAAGCTGCCAATGGCGAACTGCCTGCGGTTCTTTCTGGTATGGCCGTGCGTACACTGTCTTCGGTTGATGGCTCTCTGACTATTGAAGTTGCAGACAAAGGCATCAAACACGGTGGTATGGGCACACAAGCAACTGACGAAGACGGTCTTGCCAAGTCCACTGCGCCTGACGGTCTGTTGTGGATCAAAGGTTCCGACGCTGATGTTCTGTTGGCCGATGAGGACTCCGGTAATGCCTTCGGCGAGCGCAAATACGCAATTGTTCTGAACACAGATACGATGACGCTTGCCGAGCCTGGCCGCGGTTACTTCCTCTCCATGGCAGGTGGTACAGAAAGTCCACGCGCCCAAGCTGGTGCAACAGCACTTGCCGGTGCGCTCGACAAGCCACGTACATCCGAGTTCTCAGGTTCTTGGGACATGACAGCTCTGTTGGCCCGTAAAGAAGACGGCAGCTTCTATACTGTTGAAGAAATCGCGGGCACTGGTGAGGCGGCAATCAATGCCACGATCCCGGTCAACGACCACATGCTGCTCGGCGTTGTTCAGCACCGGACAAAGTCCGGTGGTCAAGTTAAGGACGTGGAAGCTGACCGCGGTGGTCAGATCTTCATGTATCAGTTGGCCCTGCCAGAGGAAGCCATCGATCTGTCCATGCTTCAGTAAGCATCGCGATTGACAATGCCAAAAGGGGCCGCGGCATAGCTGCGGCCCTTTGCTATTGGGCCTGAAGGTTCTCCAACGTTGTGTGTGGGTTACCATCGGTACAACCCTCACAGCCCCAAAGCGGCGTGGTTCGTTGCAAGCCATCGCCCAGATCATGCAGCAAAAAATCGCTAAGCGGCATCACGGTTTCGCCTCGAAACTCGTACGTGCGGGTGACGTGGCAATCGGCGCAGCCTCTTGTCACAAATTCCCGCTGGCTGGCCGCGTCCGGGAACGGGCTAACGGGGCGTGGCGAACGTTCTTCAAAGACCTGCCGCACTTGTTCAATGACTTCTTCGGAGAGCACGATATTGTGGGCAGCGCCGGCGATCTTTGCGAAATCGTCAAAGCTGGCTGCAGCCAGTTTGGTTCCAAACCTGGCCGGCAAAGGTCCGTTTGAACCGCTGACATACCGCATCGCGCCGGCAATGCCATTGCCATCGAGATCATAAGCGTCTTCAAAAAGATATTGCCATTCCGCCGGTAAAGCACTCAGCGCCTGCAGACCGATAATATCGATTAAACCGTCCGCCTGCACGTGACAGGACAGACACTGCTCGACCGCTGACGGCAAAGGATCCGCCTGCGCAATGCTAGCGCTGACCAAAATACCCGCGATGACGGGGCCTATATGCATTTAGGAAGCGAAAAGCGCTGCGGCCCGTTTGAACTCGATAGCGAGCACATCAGCAGCCGCTTTAATTTCCGCAATCTCGGGCCCATTAGAGTCAAGGACTGTTGCACCGCGAGTCTTGTGACGCATCGTGCGCAACAAATGGCGCGATGCATCGTTGATTGCCGCGTCTACTTCCTTGTTTGCCAGACCGACATAGGGTTCGATGTTGCGCCAAAGAGCCACGGCGCCGACAATGCGCGCCGCCAATTCTTCGCCATCGCGGCCAAATTCGGTGAGATGAAAATCCCGACCCCAATCGGTGCTGGCCAGATAGTCCGACATAATCGACAATTGTTCGCTGAGCAAAATCGCATCAATTTTGTCCACCCGCAAATCCAGCTCTGCGCGCGCGGCCTGTGCCGCTGTTTCCAGCTTTGTTGTTGCCCGTTCAAAAGCTGCCACAAGCTTGGCGCGTTGCGCCGAACAATCGGTCAGGTCGCACGGCGCGTTGACCGCGGCTACTGCATCGGTCAGAGCGTTTGCATCAATCTCGAACTGTTCCCCACGATCCGTAGCGGACTGTATCCACAATGCGGAATTATATCGTTGCACCATCGTCTTTTGGGCAAACTGCGCCTGGCGAACCAAAACGCCATAAGGCGCATCTGTTTCCGCCATTTCAACGATATTGGCACTAACAATACGCCCTGCTCGGATGCCAGCGGCAGCCAATTCCCAATTGGCCAAAACAGCCTCTTTTGCGCTAAGCGTCGGATCATAGTTGGCGACATCGGCAACGGGCGCAGCTACCGTATTTTCCTGAGCGGTGGCTACAACGCAGCTCAGTAACGTCGTGGCGACAACCAACGTCATCTTGATCATTTTCAGCTCCCTGATTGTCACAAATCTTGGACATTTTGCATGTCAATTTAATGAAGCTTCATAAACTTGACAAAAATAGTCAACATTATATCAGTTGGAACTCTACAATTCGTGATCGGAAAACTCCCATGACCAGAAAACTGATCTTGCCAATCGCTATGGCGACCCTTCTCACCGGCAGCATTGCCCATGCGCAAACCGCACGTGATGTCATCAACGGCTATGCAGATCTGGCGTTGGTAAAATATTCTGACAGCCTGTCAGCGGCCATGGCGCTTGATGCGACCATTGATGCGTTTGTCGCCGCCCCAAGCGCGCAGACACACCAGGCAGCCAAGGATGCTTGGCTCGCAGCACGGGTTCCCTATCAACAGACCGAAGCCTATCGTTTTGGCAATTCAGTGGTCGATGCATGGGAAGGTAGGGTCAATGCCTGGCCGCTCGATGAAGGCCTGATCGATTATGTCGACATGGATTATTACGGCGAGGACAGCGAAGAAAACGGTTTCTTCCGTGCCAATATTGTCGCCAACCCATCTGTTTCAGTCGGCGGCAGCCAACTGGATGCATCGGTGATCAACGCAGACCTGTTGCAGCAATTGCATGAAATCGATGGCGTGGAGGCCAATGTTGCAACCGGCTACCACGCGATCGAATTCCTGCTTTGGGGCCAGGATTTGAATGGTAATGGGCCAGGCGCTGGAGCGCGTGTACACACCGATTTCGACACCGCCAACTGCACCAATGGCAATTGTGATCGCCGCGCCCAATATCTGACTGCGGCAACAGATTTGCTGATTAAGGACCTGAACGAAATCGTCACCGCTTGGGACACCGGCGGCGCCGCCCGCTCAGACCTTGAAGGCAAATCGGAAGCTGAAGGCATCGCCGCCATCCTGACCGGCCTTGGATCGCTCAGCTACGGGGAATTGGCAGGTGAGCGCATGAAGCTTGGCCTTATCCTGCATGATCCCGAAGAAGAACATGATTGTTTTGCCGACAACACCCACAATTCTCACTATTATGATGCTCTGGGCATCCAAAATGTATATCTGGGCCGGTATCTCGCTTCTGACGGAACAATGACTGAAGTGCCATCTTTGGCGAGTCTTGCGGCTGAGGTGAACACGGATCTGAACGCTGAAATGGCCGCGAAGCTGGAGGCAACAATGGCCGCCATGCACGTGATGAAGGATCGTGCCGATAGCGGACAAGAGAGCTATGATCAGATGATCGGATTTGGTAACGAAGAAGGCAACGCAATTGTACAAGCTGCAATTGATGCCTTGGTCGATCAAACCCGTAGCATTGAAGCGCTCGTTACGGCGCTGAATGCGTCTGACATCACCGTCGAAGGCTCCGATAGTCTCGATAATCCGACAGCGGTCTTCCAGTGATAACACAGCGCCGCGCAAAGTTTGGCCAGGAGCTTCTTTGACCGATGACACCTAAGAGCGTCTTTTCGAAAACCTCTGTGTTGATCGCCTGCGCGGCGTTGGTCTTACCCTCGTCGTCGGCGGCCGAAACTGCCGCCGAGCGGAAAGCACGCATTCTTGCGCCAACCAACGACTTTACAAAAGCCGAGCAATTTGAAGAACTTCAGGGCGGCTCCGGCACAAACACAACGCGCTTTGACACCAATGCGTTTTCGCTGCCCTCCGGTGCACTGAGCTTCGAAGAAAGATCCGATTTCTTTATCGGCAACGGTGTCTTTGACCGGCCTTGGGTGCCTGCCCCATCTTCGACCATCGCATCTGATGGGCTGGGGCCATTGTTCAACGCCCGCTCCTGCCAGGGTTGTCACATTAAGGATGGCCGTGGTCATCCGCCTGAGCCGGGCGATGTGAACATGGTATCTATGCTTTTCGGGTTGAGCGATGCCGATGGCGGACCTGATCCGGTTTTTGGTCATCAATTTCAGGACCAGGCCATTGTCGGCTTTCAAAGCGAAGGAAAAGTGACCGTAGCATACGAAGACCTACCCTTCACATACGGTGACGGCACCACGGTGATGCTCCGGCAACCGGTTTACACAACATCCGCACCGCTAGCGCCAAGCGTGTCTCTCAATCCGCGGATCGCGCCACCTATGATCGGCCTTGGCTTGATAGAGGCAATTACGCCCGAAGCCATCGCCGCCCATACCGATCCCAATGATTTGGATAGGGACGGCATTTCCGGACGCTTGCCGATGGTCGGCGAAAAATTGGGGCGGTTTGGGTGGAAAGCCATGGCGCCAACATTGCTGGCGCAAACGACGACCGCTTTTTCCAATGATATGGGTTTGTCTACACGCGTGCGCCCGGCTTCCTGGGGTGATTGCACTAAAGTACAAGACGCCTGCCTCGGCGCTATACATGGCGACGATGATGGCAATCCGGAAATCGCGGATGAACTGCTTGAATTGGTAGTTTTTTATTCCAAACACCTGGCTGTACCCGCGCGTCGGGATGTCAATGACCCTCAGGTGTTGCGCGGCAAGCAATTGTTCTATGAAACCCAGTGTGTGGCGTGTCATGTGCCGAAATTTGCAACCAGCGCAGACGCTGACGCGCCCTTACGCAATCAACTGATCTGGCCCTATAGTGATTTCCTGCTTCATGATTTGGGTGAAGGGCTTGCCGATCAAAATCCTACGGCCGACCGGCGGGGATCGGAATGGCGTACGACGCCGCTTTGGGGAATTGGTATGACAGAAACAGTCAACGGACATACTTTTTTCCTGCATGATGGTCGCGCCCGTTCATTGGAGGAAGCGATCCTGTGGCACGGCGGTGAAGCACTGACGGCGCGGGACAATTTTGCTGCTTTGACATCACAAGAGCGCGCTGACGTCATCCGGTTCCTGGAAAGCTTATGATGCGGTTAGTGATCACAAGCATACTCATTACACTTTCCGTGCCTGCACACGCCATAACCGTCTTCACAGCCGAGGAAGCCGCCATTCTTCAACAGGGCCTGATTGCCACCGCCGATGAGTTCATTCTGCCCGCCTATCAAGACCAAGCGACTGCCGCGGGTCGCATGAATGACGCCCTGTCCGACTATTGTGCTGGCGCGGCAGGAATTGAAAAGGCGCAAGCGGCTTTTGCCGATACATTTTTGGCTTGGCAGCGGGTCAGCATCATTAATATCGGACCGATCGCAGACGCCGAAGGGCCAATGCGGGTTCAAATGTGGCCTGATCCGAAGGGCTTTGCCCGCCGAGCTGTGCGCAATGCCGTGCGCGCCGCTGATCCCGGACTGCTTGAGAACAACGCGCTGGCCGGCCGGACGATCGCATTGACCAATCTGACCGCGTTAGAACAGCTTCTTTATGGTGACCTTCAAAGCGCCACCTATGCATGTGATCTAGCGCAATCGATCGCCGCGTTTCAAACAAGCATTGCGAGGGAATTCGTCGCCCAATGGACCCCCGGCAGCGCTTTCCGGTCAAGTTTTGACACCGCTGAAAACGGCAATGAGCGCTATCCCAATGTTGATACGCTCGTGCGCGAAATGCTCGCTGGCGCGGTCGTTCACGTTGACCGGTTGCGCAAGTTTAAGTTGTTGCGCGGTCTTGGCGATGATGAGAATACCGGACGACCGGAGCGCACCGAAGCGCGCGCCAGTGGGCTCGGGCTGCGCTCCATTGAGGTCAGCTTCCGCGCGCTGGGCGACTTTTACAATGTACCGTTCGGTTTGTTTGATTTGGCGCCCGACATAGGCGGTTCCACAGATGGCTACCTTCTCAGCGAAACGGCCGCATCCGTCGCCGACAGTCTGGCTGTCGAAACCAGCACTTTGGCGCAAATTGTTCAGGCCGGCGGGGCACCGGCAGACGAGTTAAGACGGTATGCGGACCTTGTGCTTTATCAAGAGTCTTTTTTGAAAACGGGATTTCCGGCATCCATTGGCTTAAGCGCCGGGTTTACAGCGGCCGATGGCGACTAGGCGTGAACTTCTGAAAAGCGTAGCGCTTGGCTTGGGTGCGGCTGTCTGCAATGCCCCGAGCGCGCAACCGGCTGAACGATCAACCTATGTCGGTGTCGAGACCTCGGCCGAGACCGGTTTGAGCCGTGCAGTTTTTTTTGCCGGTAGCGGTGAACGGAACGGGTCGATCAATTTGAACTACCGGGCCCACGGGTTTGCCCAGCATGGGAACAAACTTGTCGTCTTTCCTCGTCGGCCCGGCAACAAGTTCGCCATCGTCGACTTAGCAAATCTCGAGATAAAGAATGTCGTGACCGCCCCCGCTGAGCGACATTTCTACGGGCACGGTGCATTTTCCATCGATGGCAAGCATCTTCTGGTGACCGAAAACGATCTGCACAACCTGCAGGGCAGCATTGGCGTATACGATACAACTGGCAGCGCGCGGCGCCTCGGCCAGATTGACTTGCCCACACCGGGACCGCACGAGATCGTTCGATCCGTGCAGGGTGACCGTTTCTTTATCGCACTTGGTGGCCTGCAAACACATCCCGATTATGGCCGTACGCCATTGAACCTCGCTGAATTTCGGAGCCAAACAGTCGTGTTGGACTTTAAAACCAGCGACGTCGAACGCATGGGCTTCTGGCCGGGAACGGAGGGTGTTTCGCTGCGCCACCTCGCGCAGGATACCGCAGGGCGCCTCTATATTGGCGGACAGGAAATCAGCAAGACCCGGAAACATGCCAGCGATGCGTTGTGGCTGGTCGACGGTTCACGCGTCGAAGCCATTAACCTTGGTGGAATGCTCGGTGGCTATGTATCGTCGGTCGCGTCGCATGGCCGAGTGGCACTGGTAAGCTCGAAAAAGTCCGGAATAGTTGCAAAATTCGAAGAAGGGCGATTGCTCGATAAGTTTCGATGTGACGGCGCATCAGCCGTTGCAGTTTCATCGAAGTTGCTGGCAATATCCGGCTTTTCAGTGCTTCAACTTGGCCGATTAGAAGTTAGCCCTCCCGCCAGGCATGAGTTTGACAATCATGGTGCGATAATTGGTTGTAGCGCGGCCTAACAATGGTTTCATGAGCCGATTTCGGGGCGGATCCTGATGCGCTTTCCCGCATGCCTGTCAAAAAAGTCCGTTCTGCCTTGGTAGGACACGTTGCTTAGACAGATGGCAGTCGATCTACCAGCCCGGTCAGCGACTGTTTCTCGCACTATCAAAAACAGTTGGCATGTCCACGTAGTCCGCTTAGCGGACAGACAAGGATTCTCTTGGGAAAAGTAGACTATCGGCCCTTAGCGGACGTTCGGGCTGGTAGCCGAGATTCCCCGAAGCAGCCATTCGTGGCTTCGAACCAAATTTTCTAAGTGAACGTCCGCTATGCGTACAAAGCGGACCTGGAAGTATGGTTTGTTGCCCACCCAGCGGCTCCGCTAGCATCGGCGGCTCCCGCTACGCAAATTGAAGTCAGGAGTACAGGCCTTGCAATATGCGTTGGCACTGGACTGTGAAAGAAGCAGGCCAAAGACTTTCTGACGACAAGCCTCCGCCTATCAAATTCTGGAATGCAATAGCCTCATGGGCATATCCCCTGCCGATCGACGGCAGGTCAAAAATCCGCTCTCTGTCCTTTGTCCTGAGCGTTACGGATTGCGGGTGATGAAAGTTTTCAGCAATCTCGATCTCTCCAATATCCCCGACGACCCGCACAGCAATCGGCAGTTCCGCCCGAAATCCGAATGCAATCTGGGAGACAGCGTCGTTTTCATGGGTCAGGCTCATCGCGACCATTTCATCGACGCCCGTTGCGCCCATCACGACTTGCGCACTCGACGATTGCACCGGCCCGGCAAGCAAAAGCGCAGCGGCGACCGGATATATCCCGAGATCCTGGCTTGCCCCGCCGCCGAGCGCCGGATCAAACAGATTGGGATGCGACATCGGATCGCGAAAGGAAACAAAACGCGCATCCAAATAGCGCGGCGTGCCAATCTTGCCGGAAGAAACCAGTTCGATGGCCTTTTGCATGGCCGGGAAGAAAGCCGACCATAGCGCTTCCATCAGAACCAAGCCCGATTGGGCTGCCGCGTCAAAGCATTGTTGGCTGTCATCGGCAGACAAGGTCATGGGTTTTTCGCACAAAACGTGCTTGCCCGCCGCCAACGCGCCCAAAATGTTCTTCTTGTGCAAGGCATTGGGTGTCGCGACATAGACGATATCAACATCGGGATCGGCATAAACTTGCCCATAATTCCCATAGGCCCGGTCAAAACCCCATTGCGCGGCAAACGCCTGCGATTTGTCGGCCTTGCGCGACGCCACAGCGTAGCGCCGCGCACCGGGAACATGGGCAAGCGCTTCGGCCATGGAACCGGCGATATTGCCTGTACCGATAATCGCCCAATTCAGTGTGCTCATGTGTTGGGCATGGCCTGCATTTCGCGCTGCGCGGAAACCAGCCCGTCGACCATCGACGGCTCGGCGCGTTTCAACCGCCGCTTGGTTGAGCCGTCAATGATGGCCTTGATGTCATGAACGATCATGTCGCCGATCAGATGTCTGCCGCCGGGCACCGCAGCCGCGCGATGTGGTGACAGGATGATGTTCCTGCTTTGGCGGATCGTATCGGTATGGCCGACCGGCTCTTCCGGGAACACGTCGGTCGCCACCTGAATTCTGCCGGCTTGCGCCGCCGCGATCAGTGCGGGAAAGTCGGCGCACCAGGCCCTTGAGATCAGCACCACCATCGCGCCGCGTTGCAGTTTTGCGATCAGGTCGGCGCTCAAAATGCCACGTGTCTCTTCGGACGGCACAGCGGCAACGACAACGATCCGCGATTGCGTCACCAGCGTTTCCAAATCCGTCAAAGTCACATCCGGCCCCGCATCAGACAGGAACGGATCATGGGCCATGATGTTCGGTGAAAATGGCGCCAGCAACCGATGCGTTTCGCGCGAAATCTGTCCATAGCCGATAAAGCCAATCGTCTGGCGATAAAGGGTGAAATCGCTTTCCTCACGATCATCCAGCCAGCGTTCGGTGCCCTTGCGAAATGCCTCATGCTCTTCGATCAAGCCGCGTCCGCCGGCGAGCATCATCGCCAAAGTCATCTCCGCAACGGCATTGCGAAATCCGGGCGAACAGGAAAGCACTTCTACACCCGCATCGAAGCAGGCCTCATAATCGAGGCCCTCGCGAAACGCACCGGAAACTTCAACTGTTGCTTGGAGGCTTTTTGCCGCCTGCACCTCGGCTTGGCTCAAGCGCGGCTGAGCGGCAATGTAAAATGATGCGTCGGGCAGCAATGCCGTAATTTCTGCGCGCGCCATCGGTTCATCACGACCACCATGGACCGTACAAATCGCCTGGAGCGCATCGAAAGCATCGACGCTGAAAAGCTCATCCTTCTTTCTGAAGTGATTATCGAGAATAAGGATCGGCTTCATGGCTCATGCGGCTTGTTTGGGCGCAAACAGATGCGCGCGGTCATGGTTGAAATCAAGATTTACTTCCTGGCCCGGCTCGAAGACGCGGTCTTCCGCAAGCGAACACAAGACGCGCGTGCCGTCTTTCAGCGCCACGTCGACAACCGTTTCAATACCCAAACGTTCAGCCAATGTCACATTGCCCGTCAATACACCGCCCTTGTCCACCGGATGCAAATCCTGCGGCCGGATGCCAAGCGTGGCACGCCCGGATGCCGGAACGCCTTCGCGCCAGGCCGGCGCTGCAAATTCCGCAACAAGATCAGATCGTATCTTGGCGCTGTCGCCATCCTTGTCGACAACATCCACGTCGAGGAAATTCATCGAAGGCGCACCGATAAACCCGGCAACAAACAGGTTCTCGGGGCGATGGTACAATTCCATCGGCGCGCCAACCTGCTGCACATAGCCGTCTTTGAGAACGACGATCTTGTCGGCCAGTGTCATCGCTTCCACCTGGTCGTGCGTGACATACACCATCGTTGCGTCGAGCGATTTGTGGAGTTTTCCGATCTCGATGCGCATGTCCAAGCGAAGCGCCGCGTCGAGATTTGAAAGCGGCTCATCAAACAGGAACACTTCCGGCTTGCGGACAATGGCCCGCCCGATCGCCACCCGCTGGCGTTGTCCGCCGGACAATTGGCTGGGCCGCCGGTCAAGCAGATGTTCCATTTGAAGAATACGCGCCGCTTCGGCGACTTTTTCTTCCTTCTCCGCCTTGGAGGCACCGGCAATCGTCAGGCCGAAGGCAACATTTTCCCGCACCGTCATGTGCGGAAAGATCGCATAGGACTGAAAAACCATCGCGATGCCGCGCTTGGAAGCCGGCACCTCATTGACCATCGTATTGCCAATTTTCAACTGTCCGCTTGTGATGTCTTCAAGCCCTGCGATCATGCGAAGCAAGGTTGACTTGCCGCAGCCGGACGGGCCGACAAAAACAACGAATTCGCCATCCTTGATTTCAATATCCACGCCCTTGATGACGTCGACCGATCCGTAACTTTTCTTTATGCCTTTGAGCAAAACGTCTGCCATTTTGCGCCCTCCCTTAAGCAGCTTCGACAAGCGCAAGGCGCCCGTCAGTTTCGACGCGCACGTCGACAGGATTGTCAATTTGACCCACGAAAGCCCCGGTTTTCGGGTCGAACCAGCGAAAGCCCATGAGTTTCATGCCCGTGCTTGTTTCCAGGATCCGGGCGGCATAGCGGCCAACCGGGTCAGAACCGTCCAGCATCGGCCCCGGGGCAATGCGCCACGGCCCACGCGCGCTTTCGCCGACCAGGTAATGGCTGCCGGTCATCGGCATGCCGCCAACCGTTTCTTTGGCGCCCGGTGTCCAAAAACGCTCATTGGTGCAGAACAGGCAATACCAGCGGCCATCGCGGTGAAAAACCTGCGGCACTTCCAACTCGCCAAAGCCGCCGACGAAAACCGGGTCCTGCAATGTCCAACTCATCAGATCGTCGGACGTGGCAAAGCCGATGGCACCTGCATCAAGCCAGCCTTGGACGCCAGCCTTGCGGGCGGTGAAATACATCAGCCAACCGTCCCCATCGGGATCGCGCATCACCCAAGGGTCGCGAAACGCGCGGTCATGCCAACGGTCCTGCGTGAACTCCTCATACCGCTCGTCAATGTCGAGGATCAGACCGGACCCGACCCGCCGCCAATTGTGCAGATCATCGGAAACCGCATGACCCAACCTTTGATGCTTTCCATCCTCACCCTTGCTGGTTCCGGTGTAGAACAGATGCCAAATTCCATCATCGCCTTGCACCACAGAACCGGTCCATGTTGTGTAATCATCCCACGCCGGGCCTTCTGATGGCGCAAAACACGTGCCCAGATGTTCCCAATTGACGAGGTCACGGCTGGTGGCGTGGCCGTAGCTGACATGCCAATGGCGCAGTTCGGGATCACCGATCGATTTATCCGCCTGCAGAAAGAAGCAGTGCCACAGGTCGCCATCGCGGACATACCAACTGTCCCAGATCCATTTGTCTTGAAGTTTGAGGACCATCAGCCTTTCACCCCCGTTGATGCCACCGAGGCAATAAAGACACGCTGGAGCGACAGGTAGAACGCAAGCACCGGAATGGTGATGATAGTCAGATAGGCCATCACTTCGCCCCAGGGGACATTGAGCTGGTCAGTGAAATAGCCCAGGCCGACCATCACTGGACGGATCTCTTCAGCCTGCACGACCATCAGCGGCCAGAGATATTGGTTGTACATGAAGAGGAATTTCAGGATCGCGGCCGTCGCAATGACCGGCCCTGACAGGGGCATGACTACTTTGCGGTAGATCATCCACCAGCTTGCCCCTTCGACCCGGCTCGCCTCAATCAGTTCACGCGGAAGATCGCGGAAATATTGTACGAACAAGAAGATCGACAAGCCGTCGGCGATGAATGGAATGATTTGGACACGGTACGTGTTGAGCCAACCGAACTCGATCCCGCTCGCCCCGATCCATGGCAATTGCGAGGCCATCAGCAAAAGCGGGATGAAGATCGTCTCATAAGGAATGATCAGCGTCGCCAGCAGGATTGAGAAGATGATGTCTCTGCCCTTCCAATCCAGGAACACAAAGGAGAACGCCGCCAGCGAGCAGACAAACAGGGTCAGCACAACCGTCAGTCCGGTCACCAGCACGGAGTTGAAGACGAAGACGCCAATCGGTGCGCGCTCAAAGGCATCGCTGTAATTGTTGAAGGATATGTCGCCGACCGGCAGGAACGCCCGTAAACTGTCAGTGTCGCTCAACAATTGCTGATCCGGCTTGAGCGATGACATCGCCATGAACAAGAGCGGAAAGATGAAGATGATCGCGACCAGAACAAGCACCGCATAGCGGGCCGCCAGTCTCAGCCCGCGATTTTCGGGCGCTACAAGAGCCATCAGCTTCTCTCCCTTGTAAGCCAGCGCTGGATCAGTGAAATGCAAAGGACGATCAGGAACAGGATCACCGAGATCGCGGAACCACCGGAAATGTCCTGCTTGCCATAGCCGCGTTCGACGGCTTGGAAGACCAGGACCTGCGTGGAATCGAGCGGCCCGCCTTTGGTCATCACATCGATCTGTGCAAACAGCGCAAAGGCCTGCATGGTAATGACGATCAGGATCAGCACTGCCGTGTTTCGAAGCCCCGGCCATGTGACATAGAGAAAGGTTTGCACTTTCGATGAACCTTCGATCTCGGCCGCCTCATAAAGGGTTGGCGAGATTGTCTGGAGACCGGCCAACCAGATCACCATGTGAAACCCGACGCCCTGCCAGATCGACATGGCTATGATCGAGCCGAGCGCCGTTGATGGATTGCCAAGCCAGTCACGCGGCTCAAACAGGCCGAAAGTCAGACCGGACAGAAGATTGTTCAATAGCCCGTCGCCCGGTGAATAGATGAACTGCCAAAGCAGCGACACGACCACGATCGAAACAACGACCGGCATGAAGTAGATCGCGCGGAAAAGGCTGATCCCGGCAAGCTTCTGGTTGATCAGGAGAGCCAGCGCCAGGGCGATGCCGGCCTGCAGTGGCGCGACCACCACCACAAAGGTAATCGTGTTGACCAGCGCTTTCATGAAGACGACGTCGGATGCCAGAATGACAGTCCGGTTTTCGCCTGACTGCCAGCTGAACCATTCCCGTTTGCCCTGCAAGCTGGGGTAGTCAGGATTGTTGCGCGTAAACTGGCGCAGGCGCGGATACTCGATTGCCCCGTCTTCATCACGCAGCACGGCACCGCTCTCGTCGCGTTCCGGTTCAAGCGTGAAGACGGCCAGGCCCAGCAGATCGCTGTAATTGGCAAAGCCGACATATTGCGTTGGATTGGGCGACGCCAAACGCTGGTTGGTCAGCGAGAAGGCGAAGGCCAGGAAGAATGGCACGATAATGAATGTAGCGATCAGCGCGATGCCGGGAAATGCCATCACCCATCCCGCGCGATTGGACTGCGCAAGTTTAGACGCCATCGGTCGAGTACCTTATGAGTTTTCTTGAGGAACACCCCGCCCGAAAGCGGAGCGTTCCCGGGAGGATCTGCGGATCAGTGGCCGTAGCCGGCGTTTGCCTGGATATCCTCGTTGATCTCATCGACCGCCGCATCGAGCGTGTCGGCGACGTCTGCGCCATTGGCAATGTCGGCCAGCGCTTTCTCAAACACTTTTGCCTGCACGATGTAGCCCGGTGTTACAGGGCGAACGAGCGCCTGGTTTTCCGAAAGGCTGTAGAACACTTCCAATGGTCCGCCCGGCGCATAGTTTTCCGTGCTGGCCGCAGCACTGGCTGTGACCGGAATCAGGCCGGTACCATCAGAAAAGGCAGCGAACCACCGATCCTGTAGCGCGAACTCGATAAAGGCCCGCGCCCCTTCCGGGTGTTCGGTTGTGCCCGAGATACCGAATTGCCATGACGCAGCACCGATCGTTGAACCGTTGCCGAGGTCTGGGGCTGGCAAAAAGAGTGCGTCATCACCAAAAGCTTCAACAACCGGCAATGCCGCCCAATTGCCGTTCCAGGACATGGCGTACTTACCTTCAACCAGACCGGTCTCGCGGTCAGCGGCGTCTTGACTGGTGCCGGGGACATGGTTGTTTTCAAAAAGGCTTTGCCACCACTCGCCAAAGGCAAGTGCTTCGTCACCATTCAACACGCCTTCTGCGGTCTGATAGGTGTCGCGGTCGACAATGTCGCCACCAAAGCTCTGTAGCAGCGGCGAGAATGCGTAAGGGTACCATTCGCCGGCCCAGGCCATGCCGAGATCAAGCGGATATTCGAAGTCACCAGACGCGGCGATCGCGGCCAGAGCGTTATTGAACTCCTCAAGGCTCCACGGGGCGTCAAGGGTCGGCACGCGAATGTCATATTTCTCAAGCGTCGACCGGCGCGTGGTCAATGCAACGGCCGCATCCCACAGACCGACAGAATAGACTTCGCCATTCCAGCGCCCAATCGGACCCGGCAAATAGCCCTCCAGCTTGGCTTCATCGATCCCAAGCGGTTGCATATATCCAGCCCATGCCCAGTTCGGCATCACTGGGCCGTCAACGTCGAGAATATCGGGCAATTCGCCAGCCAGCGCAGCCGCGCCAACAGCATCATTGTAGGCCAATTGCGGGAACGTCTCGATTACAACTTTCCAATCGCTCTGGCTGGCGTTGAACTCCTCAACCATCTGGTTGACAAGCGCCTCCTCGGCGTTGGCGCTACCAGCGCCGTGGTACCACAGGCTCAATTCTGTTTGCGCGGCGGCTGTGCCGGTAACGCCGGCCGCCAGAAACACCGCTAATGCAGTTTGCAACTTCATTCTTCTTTCCTCCTCTTAAGACTGATTATGTTTTTGGAAACGGTTACAGCGGGCGCCACAAGCGATGCGCGATGCTGCACTTGGCCGCCAACCCTGATCCGCTCGGATGGCGCTTCCGCTTCACCGGCCATCAATTCCAATAGTATTTGAGCCGCCCGTGCGCCCATCGCGCTGTAGGGCAGTTCGGCCGTTGTCAGCGCCGGATAAAGTGTCTCTGAAATCAACCGGTGGTCATCATAGCCAACGACGGAAACGTCTTCCGGCACAGAGATGCCGCGCCGCCGCAAGATACCGTAGACCGCCATCGCCAAGCGGTCATTGCCGCAGCAGATGGCGGTGGGCGGCTCGTCACTGGCAAAGAATTTCTCCAGTGCATCCCAGATCAGTTGGTGTTCGCCAGCCGTGCCGAACAGATCAGTTGCCTGCACCAGTGCGGGATCAAATTCTATCCCGCTTTCGGCAAGCGAAGCGCGATAGCCGCTCAAGCGCAGCCGTGTTGCTTCCTGTGCGGGTGCAAGGGTCAAATAGGCGATCCGGCGGTGGCCTTGTTCCACAACCGCGCGGGTTAGGCCCAGTTGGCCGGCCTCATCGTCCGGCACAACAGCAGGTGTGCCGAAATCATCAAAGCAATTGACCAGCACCTTTGGCGTGCCTTCAGCCGGCAGTTCGACATCCAGAGGCTTATGATAGTCGGCGACATAGAGTATTCCCTCTACCCGGTGTTCCTGAAAGGTGCGCACAAGGTCCGGCACACGCTCAAGCCGTCCACCGGTATCGGAAATCAAGAGTGTCTTGCGTGACCGCTCGATAACCGCCTGCGCGCCTTGCACAATATGAAGTTCCGGCAAGCCGGCGGCAGCTGAGCCTTCTTCGGCGCTACTGATCGCGCCGGTAATCAACCCGATAAGACCGGATTTGTTGGACTTGATGGATCGTGCAGCGTGCGAGGGCACGTAGCCCAGTTCGTCCATGGCTTTATGAACGGCGCGCTTTGTGTCTTTAGCCACAGGCGCATCGACGTTGAGCACCCGGCTGACGGTCTTCGGCGAAACGCCGGCACGCGCAGCAACATCGTAGATCGTCGCCAACCTGCTTCCTCCCAAGAGCCTGACTGCATCCAAACGGTAATGACACCGATGTCATGACACCGGTGTCATTGTCAAGTCACAGCTATAGTCGCGTCGCTGCATGACTGCTTTGAGACCAAAATACTGGTTGGCAACTATCTGGACTGAACACGATCTGGGTGACATCGCGACTGCTGGTTTTGAAAGTCCGCGTTGGGCTCACAACTGAATTTGCAGACAGTGTATTTGTGGGGCGAATTTGATTTGCTGAATGTCTGAGTGCTGCGGTTGGAGGGTAAGGATTGGAGACCCTGCTATGTCTGCTTCCAACCTTCCTATGGTGATCCCGTCAAGACGCGCCTGGAACCGAGGGCGAATAATCGGCCAGAAAAGACCACTTCTACCAAAGCACGTTTGGGCTATTCGTGTTCGATTGGAACTGGCCGACGCTGTTCGGGATTTGGCACTTTTCAACTTGGCTATCGACAGCAAACTACGAGGCTGTGATCTAGTAACTCTGAAGGTCTCAGACGTTTACTCCACAGGCTCCATCAAAGAACGCGCCTCGATTCTGCAAAGTAAAACACAAACCCCAATCCGGTTTGAGATCACGGAAGGAACGCGAAATTCGCTACTGGATTGGATACATCACCCGCTGATGTCAGGGCATGACTTTCTCTGGCCTGGTCGATTTCACGACCGTCCTCATATTTCAACACGTCAGTACGCAAGGATGCTAAAAGAATGGGTCAAATCCATTGGATTGGAACCCAGCGCCTACGGTACTCATTCAATGCGTCGAACAAAGGTTGCGCAGATATATCGAAAAACAGGAAACCTGAGAGCGGTACAATTGCTTCTGGGCCACACCAAGATGGACAGTACGGTCAGGTATCTTGGTGTTGATCTCGAAGATGCGCTGGCGATTTCAGAAAGCGTTGAGATTTGACAATGGTTGGGCCGGTTGCACTGCCGGCCCTTAACGGACATTCGCCGCGCGCTTAAGTAATTCACCAAAGCTGCCGTTTGATTCGGCGCGAAAAGTCGTAAGGGTTTAAGTGTCTTGTTAGCTAAGTGGACACTGTCCGCCACTAGAGGATACTTGGCGGAGCAGTTGGACTGGACGCTTGCAGAGAAGCACTTCTACCTAGCGGCAGCTTTGTTCTATCGGTGCCAGCGGACCTATTTGAGGGCCTCATAGAGCATCTGTTCAACGACGGCTTGGTCGTTGAGGTCGCCGGACGGGAACACTTGTGTCAGATAGACCACGCTGAGATCGTTGACGGGGTCGATCCAGTAAACGGAGTGATATGCCCCGCCCCATCCAAGTGAGCCCGCTGGCCGGCCACCTGGCCGTCCGCTGCTCAACTCGTGACCAAGCCCGAAAGAAAGTGTGTCGACAGGATGCCAAGGGGGCGCGGCCCCGTTAACGACAGACTCGGCCATCAGAGCGACCGTCTCGGCGTTAAGAAGACGTTGGCCGTCATGGACACCGTCAGCACGGAGCATATCGAGCAAGGTAACGTAGTCTTCCGCCGAAGAGACTAGCCCAGCCCCGCCTGACTCTACGAGCTGCGGGCCGTCAACGTAGTGGCCTTGTCCGACCGGTCCGCCCGGGTCAGGCGCTCGCACGAGTGTGAGATCATCGGTTCGGGAATAAACGACCGCAAGGTTTTCTGCCTCTTCGAACGAAAGGAAGAACTGCGTATCCATCATACCCAGCGGCAAAAGGATCCGTTCTCTAAGAAAAGCGCTCAAAGACTGATCTGTCAGCTCCGTGATGAGCGCCCCCAAAATATCTGTGTTGTAGCCATAGGTCCAAGATGCCCCTGGCTGGTGGTTTAACGGCATCGTCGCCATTACGCGAATAGACTCGCGCATAGGCCGCGTGTCGTCGGCGAAATACCAAGCAGTGAGCCCGGTATCTGCCCAAACGTCGGTGAACCCATAACCGATCCCCGAAGAATGAGAGAGCAGGTCGCGAATGACAATTGGGCGGTCGAGCGGAACAAGCCCCTCCTCAGTTCCAACCTGCACCTCGGCCCACTCCGGAAAGATCGAGGCGAGTGGTGTTTCAAGGGTAAGTGCGCCTTCTTCGATGAGCATCATTATCCCGACAGACACGATCAACTTGGTCTGGGATGCAATCCGGAACTGATCTCCGAGTTCCATCGGATCAGCAGCCTCGACGTCGCGGTATCCAAAAGCATGCGCAAAAAGGGTTTCTTGCCCCTGACGCACCAGCACCACACCGCCGGGAAGTTCACCGTCCTCCACATATCGGCCAAGTCTGTTTTCGAGTGCAGAAAAATCGGTGCCTTGCGCCACTGCGCTGTTTCCAAAGACAAGAGCAAAAACGATGGCAATCAAACGAGTCATAGGGATCTCCTCATTGGTCCACCCCCTAACCGCCCCCAACTGGCGTAAGAGCTGCACACGCCTGCCAAGACATTGGGCTGGTAGCGGACCCCTGATTTACGGGTGTGAGTGGAGGTTCGGTTGAAACAAAACTATCAACTCGGTTCAATTTCGACCTGCCTGAACGCGCAACAAAAATGCCAATTCGTGCAAAGTGAAACCCGCAGATATTTCTTGATCCTTCGGCGGCCAGGATGATCAGCAGGCGAGTAGCCAAACCGAACCTTCGTGGCACGGCCACAGTAACGTCAGACCGCACGCGTCACTATAAAACCTGGTTTCCATAGAAGGGCTTTGAACGCTTGATAAAAGTGCTTGAATCAGACCTGCAGCAGCCACTCGGAATAACTGGATGAGCTTAGTGGGCCGGTAAATCTCGGCGCGATTTAATCGTTACATGTGGTCTGTCATGTAGATAGATACTTGCGTCAAAGATTAGGTCGCTCTGCCTTTGTGTTACTTTTATCCAGATATTGAGTGGAATTGATGGATCTCCCGAAAACAAATAGCCTCGCTCCAAACCGATCTGCGTGACACACAACCCTTTTGCATGGCTGTTTCCAAAGGTTGTATGAAAATCGAGCATCAACTTTCCGTCATCCGAGTACCAAAAATCCCAAGTGTGGACAGCAACACCGTTCGTTGGCGACTTGCCTTGCGCCCTGATTTCAGAAACCTGCCTGAAATCCATATCATAGGGCATTCTTCCCAGGGGTGTTGGATTTGCTAATCCGCGCCATGATCCATGCAGTGGAGCCAGAAACGTACGAGCTTCTTTGGGGAATCGAATACAATCGGATGATGCGCGTGCCTCATCTCCAATCCAGAAGCTCAAAGCCAAAAGACCAAGTGTTGTTACTCTTCCAAACATGTAGGTCCCGTTGGATTTAGCAATACGACGGAATTTCGGAGAACATTCCTATACGCAGAATCTAGGAGCTCTATTCAACCTCAGCCTGCCTGAATACGCATTAGAGATGCCAATTCGTGCAAACTAAAACCTTCAGATGTTATGTAGTCCTTCTGTGGCCGAGATGTTTATCCGGCTCGGAGCCAAACCGAACCTTCGTGAGAACTCACGGCTAAACTGAGTTGGACTTTCGTACCCGACTTCAAATGCAGCGGTACCCACAGCCTTACCCTCGGCCTGAATCAAGCGCCTAGCTTCTATCAGCCGCAGCTCTTTTTGGTACTGTAAGGGAGTAGTTGACGTCACGGATTTGAAGTAGGCGTGAAAGGACCGAACCGACATGCCGGACAGGTTGGCCAAGTCGCCTACTGTGAGCGACTGAGACAAATTCTCTCGAATATGCGCGATCGCGCGCGCAATTTGGCTAGCTTGGCTTTCCCGGTTTAGCAGGCGGCGAAGCATCCCAGCGTGCGGTGCAAGCAACAAGAGTGCATGCAGCTCTTTATGAACGATAGGAGCCAGGAGGCGCGCGGATTTGGCGTTGTCGTGTAACGCAAAGTAGCGACCAAGAGCGCCAAGAAAAGTATCATCGGCAACATCCGTCTCGATGACTTGTGCTGGTACTTCGCCGCTCAAGGGTTCGCTGAGCTCGTTGCTCAAAGTCCTGAGCAACGGAAGATCGATATTGAGGGCAAGTGCCATAAAAGGTTCGGTCTTGGAAGCACGCGTTACGCATGACCGAACCGGCAAATCATGGCTAACGATGAAGCTTTCACCGGGGCGAAACACGCGTCGACGCCCACCCCAACGGGTTTCCTTTTCCCCTTGCAAAGTAAGTGACACGATTGGAGTGTAAATCACCGCATCAATCGCTGTGGGGGCTTCATTGGCATAAATCCACAAGTCCTTGACACCAGTCTGAACGCCATATCCGGCGTTTGGACGCCCTTCCAAGAACACACTTACGGCTTCAGTCAAGGATTTCAGCGGCATAGCAACCTCCTGTTGAAACCATAACACGTTGCCCAAATGGCGACAGTAAAAACGCGCAACCCAGCAGGTTTAGGCAGCCCTCTCGCGTGAACGAGCAGGCCAGCCACCCGACGCCCAGTTAGTTTTGGAACCAAAATAGAGCTCCGACTGAGGTTTGATGGAAACAATGTGCAGGCGTGTCACCGGGAGAAGTTACATGAAAACCAAATCAATCACATACGCCTTAGTAGTTCTTGGCGGCATTTTTCCTTCGCTCTCGGCAGCGGAAAGCACTGACACGGTGGCCGTCGAAGCTGCCTTGCAGGCTTATGAGGACGCTTTAAACTCTAATGATGCAGCGGCGGTTGCCGCCACCTTCACCGACGACGGGGTATGGATGCCGCAGCACAGCATGCCGGTGGAAGGTAAAGACGCCATTCTTGGCGCGTTCACCTACTTCTTCGATAACTTTAATATCGATGCCGAACTGACAGTCGATGAAGTGGTCCAAATGGGCTCGGATTGGGCTTTCATTAGGTCGAAAGGCGTCGCCACGTTGACCCATCTTGAGAGCGGTGCAGAGGTTCCTGCTTCGAACCAGGAAATCTTCCTGTTCCAAAGGTTGGACGAGGACGACTGGAAGCTCGCGCGATACATCTTCACGACAACGCAGCCGATGCAGCAATAATCAAGATCTGATTGGGCGCGGCATTCTTCGGTGCACGCGTCCATTTTCGTTAACAAAGATCGAGAGTTCAAATGGCACTCACTCTAAACGCACAAAACTGTTTGACCATTGCGCGTGCATATTATGCCGCGATTGATGCCGAAGACGCGGACGAAGTCGCCAGTTTATATATTCCGACGGCTACGCTGCAATTCAATGCCGATGATCCGATCTTGTCAAAAGACGCCATTCGCGGGTTCTCGGAACAATTTTTTGCCACCGTGACAGCTATCGAGCACACTCGGGGGAAGTATGGACCAATCCGCTTTTGGGATCTAAGTAGCCGATAGACCTCGGCGAGCCGGTGTCAGGGTCTGCAATTACAATTTTGTCGACAGCCTGCCCAATCTTCACAATCGGTGCGGTAAATCTTCCAATACCCGCAGCGTCAATTTTCACAATAGATCAGAGTTCGGGCCTTTTTCTCAGCGTTCACAACATGTTCGACTTGGCCAAGGTATATGCGGCTGTCGGTCAAGCGAAAACAGGTGAATTGGATTAGCGAAATGCGGCGGAGGTAGAACCTGCCTCATTTCGCAAATTGGTTTTCTAAGCGGTTTTCATTGCCGCGCAGAGCGCTCTCAGATGCTCCATAAAAGGCGTGCCATCCAACTCGATATGCCTCGCCACTTTGGCTGTTGCGATATCAGCAAAATGCCAGTCCAACACCGTTTTGCGCTCATGTGAAAGCGGGAACATGCAAAAGCAGGTCTCGGTCCAGGATATGCACCCGTCTTCCAAAACGACGGCGCGCTGCATCGAGGCTACGATCTCGGGTCCATCCGGTCTTTGCGCCGAAACGCTTCCATCGGTGAGTTTTTCCAGGAAGAGACAGGCAGTCTCTTCCCGTAACCGTGCTGTGACATGGTAAATCATGACAGCATGTCTAGCTGAAGTTTACCCTGTGATTGACGGGACTCTAGTTGGCGATGCGCCTCTGCTACGTCTGCAGCTGGAAAGGTCGTCGTCGTTATACTGGAAATGGTCCCAGTCAACTTGGCGTCAAACAAACCCTGAATGGTCTTGTTCAGTACGTCAGGTCCGCTCATGTAATAGCCAACCAGTCCAAACCCGCGCACCGATTTACAACCGGCAACGAATGGGAACACCAATTCCGTTGGAAGTCCAACCAGATCGCCGCTGGCACCCCCGAAAAAAACCAGCTCACCATGATTTCCCAAAGCGGCAAGCGCACCGCGATTGGGCGCACCGCCGACGGAATCGAGCGCGGCCGCCAGACCTTGTTCGCCCGCAAGTCCTTTCAAAGTCTCTTCCCAGCCGGTTTGATCGTACCTGACCGTGTGGTCAGCACCCAGTGACGCTACAAGTGCCGCTTTTTCAGCGCTGCTAACGCCGGCGATTACGGTCCAACCCAAGTGCTTGCACAGCTGGATCAGCACAGACCCAACACCGCCCGCAGCCGCCGTTATAAAGACCGAGCGCCCATCCGCAGGTTTGAGGCTCATCGCTGCTCCATAGGCGGTTTGACCACTTGTGCCAACGAGCCCCAGCACCTCGGCGCTGTCGATCCCGTCCGGCACGCCGAAGACGTAAGAGGCGGGCGCGACCACATAGTCAGAATATCCGCCCATTTCGAGTTTCGCGAAAACCCGCTGTCCAACGTTCAGACCTGATACGTCAGGACCAACAGCCTCGATCTCGCCCACAATTTCCATACCAGGCGTAAAAGGAAGCATCGACGCATCGACTAAGGGATACAGGCCACGCCGAGCCATAACGTCAGCAAAATTCAGTCCAGCATATTGCACGCGGATCCGAACCAAATCAGCCGTTACTTCGGGCGTCAGTCCCATCGCTTGCTGGAGTGTATCGGCTTCACCAAACACTGAAATCTCATATCTGCGTACAGCATCGTGATTATTCATTATCAGCTTCCTTCGTTTCTAAAGATATCTCGAAGGTAAAGGGGGGTTACGACTCGTGCCTGCTGGTTCACGCATATGACTTGCACAAAACTGCAAAGAAACTAAATCTTTAGTCAGGTGTAGGTATGGAAGAGCCGCCTTCGTGCGGTTCAACTCCTGCTCGGACACTCTAAGATGGGCAGTATCGTTCGTTATCTCGGCGTCGATCTCGAAGACGCATTGGCTATCTGCGAAAGTGTTGAAATCTGAGTTAAAGTGCTGGCGTCACCGGCGGACCATTGCTACCGTTCATATAGGCCAGCGACTCTTTATCGGAGCTTCCGCTGAGCAGTTATCCGGCTTAAGTTATTTTCCTACTTCAAATTCAAACTGAGCCAGTATGATCAAATACAGAACCCTTGTTGGTACCGACGCCACAAAAGAAGAAGTGGATACCTTCGTTGAGTTGGTTGGGTTGGGCGGTGCCGTTGTTGAGGACTATGTCCGGGAAGGTGTGGTTCTGCCGAGTGCTCAAATCATCTTCGCGGAAGTTGAAGGCCAAGCCGTTGGTGTTGCTGCTTTGAAAGTACCACTGGTCAGATACCGATCTGGGCTTCAAGGAGCCAGAAAGTCGGGCTACTCGCTACCGGAGAGCGAGTTTCCGTATGAGCTCGGATATGTCTCAGTTTCGCCCAAACACTCCAGCCAAGCATAGAAAAAGCCATGGTCGCAGAAGTGATGCGCCTTGCGAATGGAAACGGCGTCTTTGCGACCACCAGCAATCCCGCGATGAGAGAAGGCGTGCTACCGTCATTCACGTTCGTCTCTGTCGGCAAGACTTGGGAGAACAATGCGGGAGAAACACTGAGTCTTTTGGTCCGGATGTCCCAAAGGAAATAACTGCGCTTGGCAATCACGGCCCTTAGTTGTGGTTCGCCGATTTCAAGAGTTCTCTCTGGAAGTTTCATGAAGCGAAATTTCAATTGAATTGAAACTGGTCAAAATGGCGACGGGTCTCGACGTCGTCGATGATTTGAAGGGGCGCCGTCGACAACGTTAGCCTTCTTTATGCAGCACACACGGTCGCGAGCTGAAGATGAACTACTCGATTGGTTCTGCAGCCCACCTATAGAGTGAATTACTATAATCTACGTATTCGGGAGCGATAGCGTGTAGTGATTCAGCAAGTTTTTCTGGGTCCAAAATGAGCGCGCCGAAATCCAGATAAACATGGCACAATGGACACACCACGATCATGTTTTTCTCGACGTCTGGCCCGTTATGTGGAGCGCCAAGAGGCTTAAGATGATGGACTTCGCTATACGAAGCCCCGTCGGGGAAACTTATCCGCTCGCCACAATTTTGGCAGGTGTTGTTGTGTATTTTTTTAGCGCTCTTACTTTTCTTCCGTCGCGAACAACTCTGGAAACGTAAGAGTTCTTTCTCTTTGCTTCTGTGTCGAGATCAACCTCTTCCGTGTGCGGTGGACCAGCCTCGTAGTCCCTGAGCGACCAATGTCCGGCACCAATTCCTTGGGTCGGTTGGAACCAATCCCACCGGTTTTTAAACGATTCGGAGTCGGAACTGTTGTATTCCAATTCTCGACGCACGATTGCCTGCCAAGTTGCAGGCAGTTCTTCTTCGTTCTCAACCGACATGCCGTGAACGGACGAATAAATCTCACTTAGGTTCCCTGAACCACCAATTCTTTCCAAAGGCTCTTTGACTACATCTCGCCATATCATTCCGAACGGCATCGCAAGTCTCCAATTTAACTTCGATAAAATACCATAGGGCCATCGTCGTTTACATGCAGCAATGTCTGCTTCAAAGATTTTGGCGTCGGCGCAATAAATTCGTCGAACTTCCGCTTTCCGCCCTCATGTGCAAATCGTTATCTGAGATGAATGTGCGCTTTGTCCGCATAGCGGACGTTGAGCGAACGTCAGCTCCGAGCCCAAAGCGGACTTTTGGCATTGTTAGATTTGCGTTCATCTGACGTTCATTCTTCTGGTTGGGTGAAATCCATCTTTGAGTGCAAGACGTGGTTACTCCGCCCACCTAAAGTGAGGGTGTGTACCCAATACCAGGCATATTCGATGCACGCCCGCCACCTTATCAGTCAATTACGGACACCATCCATGCGTACTTTACTTGGTGGGCGTGTTCTAATCATTTGCATTGGTCTGACGTGCTTCACTTTTCTTACTGTAGCCGCTTCTGCTCAGTCTGCCAGTTTCAGATCCGTTGATACAAACTCCGATGGTGTTTTGACCTTCGATGAACTGGTTGCTGAATTCGGTCGCGATGGAGCGAATCGTCTGCTGCTATATGCAGATCACAATGGCGACAGGCGCGTCACGGTATCTGAGCTTCGACGTGCCGCGGACGATTATGACCAGGACGATGGCGATACCGGCGGCGATGATGGAGGAGGAGGCGATGAAGACAGCGGCGACGATGGCGACGATGGCGGGGATGATGGCGATGACGACTAAGTGACTTCGCCCACATCTCAACCGCTTCTGAGCCGATCAAACATCACTCCTGCGTTCATACAACATTCATTTGTTCTAATAGCGCGGGTTCATCACACCGCCGGATAACGATCACGCTCACCCGCCACATAGGGTGCATCCAGACGATGCAACCTAAGGAGATAGGCAGATGACCAAGATGACCCCGTTCACCCCAGCCCTGTGCAACATCGCTAAGTGGACTTTCACGACACGCCGTGTGAACCGTAACGATGCGCGTGGTGTATCGACGAACTATGCGAAAGCCAAAGCTGGCGATTTACTGTTGTGTGAGATCACCGAAATCGGTCAGCATAAAAATGTTCAGTTGGCTGACCGCCGTATGTCCAAGAGTTACCCTGGCGATCTCGTCGTGCTCTGCCTTGGCGACCGTTATGCGCCTGATCAGTTTCTCGCCAGTGCGGTTGTTGATGATGACAAGATCGATCTTGTGGCCGGTGGTGGCGTTGCGGGACGGGTCGATGCATCGCATGCGAATATGCGTAGCCCGACGCAATTGAAGCCAATAGGGCTTTTGACTGGCGCACGTGGCCAGGTTTTAAATGTGGCCGACTACGCACTGCCAGCGATGACTGCGAACAGTGATATTACCGTTATCGGGGTCTTCGGAGCGTCCATGAACTCCGGCAAAACAACGGCGGCGACCAGCCTCGCGCATGGTCTGATCCGCGCGGGTTATGCGGCGGCGGGTGTTAAAGCGACCGGCACCGGCGCGTTTGGTGACTTCAATAGCTTCGAGGATGGCGGTGCGCCAGCGCTTGATTTCACCGATGTTGGTATGGCGACGACCTTCCGGATGCCACTGGAGCGGATCGAGGCGGGCTTTGAGACGCTGGTTTCCACCGCTGCCACGCGAGGCGCCGAGGTGGTTGTAGTCGAGATTGCCGACGGTGTTTTCCAGCAGGAAACCCGGGAAATCCTCATGTCTTCCAGCATTCGCGACCGTTTGGACGGTATCCTGTTCGCAGCACCCGACGCTCTCAGCGCCTTAGGCGGAGTAACAGTGCTCGATCAAATGGGCCTGATGCCCTTTGCAATCTCCGGGATGGTCAGCTGCTCGCCTCTTGCAACTGCCGAGGCAGCTGAAGTCACCGGCCTTCCCATCCTGTCGCGTCAGGACCTGTGGTCGCCCGAAGTAATTGCAGTGCATGTCGCACCGCTGATGCGCCGCGCCGCAGAGGACCTGGCCGCATGAGATCTCTACCACCTAGCATAACTCGGGACCGCGCGTTGAGCGCGGTCCTTGTCGTAGGCTACGGCATTGTTCAGGCCATTGCGCTTGCGGTTGCGGCCTTTGCTACACGTGATGCCTTTGCCGCGCTGCATGCGCGGGAACACTTGGCCCTTAACACAATTCTCGAACTTGGCCTGGCTGGAGCCACTGCTGCAATCTGCCTCTTTCTGTCCCGCAGGCAGGGTGAAAGCCTAGGCCAAAGCTATGCGATTGCGCTGCGTCGCGTTCTCTACAAGCAAATAGCCTCCCTTCCGAAAGCCCGGCACGATCAACGTCGCACTGGAGCCTTATCGCTGCGTTTTGTCGGGGACCTCTCTGCCGCGCGGCTCTGGTTTGGGCGCGGTCTACCTGACTTTCTGACGGCTATGATCGTTCTTCCGGGCGCAGTTGCCATTATCGTGTCGCTCGACACAAGCCTCGCATTTGCAGGTCTGTTACCCGTGGGCCTTTCGATGGTATTCATGACGCTGCTCGCCTGGCACCTCGAACAACGTCACCAACGATTGCGCAAACGCCGCGCCGGCATTGCCATTTCGATGATTGAGCGGATTGCGATTGCGCCTGAACTGGACCTGATGGGCCGAACGGGTAAGGAACTGCAGTCGCTGGATGAACAAGGGGCAGCTCTGCGCGTAGACGCCGTTGCCCGGCGAGGTCGGACAGCCGGATTACAGGCGATACTACAGGCAGGTGTTGCTGTGGCCGGGTTGGCAATTCTCTGGGTTGCTAGCCATGGGGCTGCATCACCGGCAACCGTCGCAGCCAGTCTGTCCGTACTCGCGCTTGTAGCCATGCCTTTGCAAGACCTTGCTGCCGTATGGGATCGTTATTGCGCATGGTCGGTTGCACGTCAGAAAGCGCAAAAACTGCTGGAAGAACCGTCCCTGACACGCAATGCGTGGCGCGGTGAAAAACCAGTGACTGTCAGTGTATCTGGTACCACTCATCTCAACGCTGATGCGGGGACCGTGACCAGACTGACCGGCCCGAATGCTGCGCAACTGGCACATGTCATCGCCGGATTAAATCACGATCCGACCCTGCACATCCAATTTAGCGAAGGCCACACACCTCACATCGCTTTCATTGGCGACACACATATCGGCCTGCAAGGCAGCCTCCGGCGTTCAGCCACGCTGAGCACACGCAAACGACCAGATGACGAAACAATCTCACAGATTTTGAGCGCCTTTGGCCTAATTGATTTGCTCGACCGGCCGCGTGGTTTAGACCAGCGCATCGCCAAGAACGGCAAGGGCCTCACCGCAAGCCAGACCCTGCGTCTCGACTTGGCGCGGGCAGTGCTCGGCCAAGCAGACCTCATCGTTATCTCATCGCTCCGTTGGGCGGCAGAGCCTGACCAGCCCATCTTGCTCGAAATACTGCAAGACATGTCTCCGGCGACCATCATACTGGCCGAAGGGGTAAATCACTCTAGCTCATTGGAAAACTCGAGAGTCTCCTGACATGCGATCTACGACCCTCTTTGGCATCTACGCCGCTGTTATCATCGCCCTGATCGGCGGACTTTCTGGTCTTATGCTCTACAGCCTCGAAAAGTCCCGCTGGTGGGATGCGCGCACCCAACTGGCACAGGATGCCTACGGGCTCCATCTCAAGTTGGAGGCCAATATTTACCGCCTGTTCAAACAGCACGGTGATGCCCTTTTGATCGGAGATCGGGATGGCGGGAAAGGAGAACGGGAACTGCAGGCTGCGATTGCCCAGAACCTATCTGACATCCGCGCCGTCATCGCCCGCGAAATACAGATGGTCGGCGAGGAGGAAATCGAGGAACTGGAACTGCTTGATGAGCTGGAAGCAGACATCAGGGCGGTAAACGCGGCTATTGCGACGTTGAACGCGTCCGGCGACCCCATCGACACCTTCATTCAGATCGAGCGCCTGGCCGCCCTTCTGGACGGTGATATTGACGTGCGCCTGCACGGAAAGATAGTTAACGCCTTGGAAGAAGAGCAGGAAGAGGTCGAAGAGGTTCTGGAAGACGCCGCTGCCTTCCGTGCCTGGAACCGCAATCTGGTCTACGGCATCCTCACATCAACGGCCTTGGTACTTCTTGCCGGGTTCCTTTCCTTCAACGGGCAGATCAGGCGACCCGTGGTCGCCCTGCAAAGTAGCATCGATAAGTTGCGCAAAGGCCAATATGAAGAACCGATCCAGCTTGGCGGAAGCAAGGAGTTTCGCGAACTGGAGGCAGTTCTGGGCGATATGTCCAACTCGCTAGGACAACGTGAGGTCTCGCAGGCCGAACAAAAGCGCCAGCTCGAAGGCGCGGTTTCAAAGCGCACGGCCGAGTTGCAGCAACTGATCGACAAGTTGGAAACCGGTGAAGAGAACCGCAAACAGCTAATGGCCGATATCAGCCACGAATTGCGCACCCCCCTTGCGATTATTCTTGGCGAAGCGGATGTGACCCTGCGCACCTCGGGGAACCTCGGTCATGATGTCTCAGACGCACTTGCACGCATTCGCGACAGTGCCAAACACACCAATCAGATCGTAGACGATATGTTGACCGTTGCGCGCTTCGAGGCAGGCCAACTGCGCCTCGACCGCAAAGAAACCGACCTGCGCAAAATTATCCACGATGCAGTTGCTATGTTCCCACGCCAAGTCGAGATCACTGGACCGGATACACCCGTGCTGCTGCCAGTAGATGAGGTTCGGCTGCGCCAATCCGTTCTCTCTTTGCTACAGAACGCACGGCGTTATGGCGGCCCCTCAATTACCGCCGCCGTGGAACAGAGCAATACCAGCTTCGTCATTTCGGTCGAAGATAACGGACCTGGCCTGAGCGCCGCCGAAAAATCGCAAGCCTTTGACCGGTTCTTCCGGGGATCCAATGCCTCTGGGCAAGGTACGGAAGGCAGCGGTTTGGGCCTGCCGGTCGTGAAATCCATCGTCGAAGCGCATGGCGGCTCTGTTGAGTTGCAGGACGCAGAAAATGGCGGGTTACGTGTTGTGGTCACCCTGCAAAAAGAACCACGCTTGAAAGTGGTCGCCTCGGTAACAAAGACGCGCAAGTCGGCATGATCTGACGTTCGGGTGAAATGACATGAATATTCTTTTGGTCGAAGACGAATTCCGGGTTGCCGATTTCATCCGGCGCGGTCTGTCAGCAGAAGGCTGGGCCGTCGATCATGCGAGGGATGGCGAAGATGCGCTCGAACACGCCGCATCGAACAGCTATGACGTGATCCTCCTGGACCTGATGCTGCCGGGCATTCAAGGACAGGACGTTTGCCGCAAGTTGCGCGCGCGCAAGTCTAAGACACCGATCCTCATGCTCACCGCCCTCGACAGTCCCGAAGAGAGGGTCGACGGTCTGAAAATGGGGGCAGATGACTACATTACGAAACCATTCGACTTTGACGAGCTGATTGCCCGCGTCGAGGCCTTACACCGTCGTGCCACAGGCTATGCGGCGGATGCCGGTGAGAACATCCTTACAAGCGGAAGCCTCACCTTCGACCGCTCCTCGCTGCAGGTGACGGTCGATGGCACGGAAATCGAATTGTCCAAGAAAGAACGCGATCTTCTGCTTCTCTTTCTAACGAATACCGGCCGCGTCCTATCGCGCGAACGCATCCTCAACTCAGTCTGGGGCCTTAACGCAGACCCGCTGACCAATGTAGTCGATGTTTATATTGGCCGCCTCCGTCGCAAGATCGGAGGAGAAGGCAAGAGGATCGTAACACTGCGGAATGTAGGTTATCGGATGAACTGATCTGGCAGCATACCAAGTGCCTGTCGACAGCCGCGCCGATTCGCCCCTGCGTTAAGTTAACCGCACGAAGATAATCAGAAATGGCCATACGGCCAGTTCATTCCAAGGGCCTGTATGCTTGGCTTAGCGGGCTTTTGTTTTCCCAAATCGCGCGGCGGCTTCGTCGGTAAACCCGACATTCGTTTACTGGTTCCGCTAACGACCGTTCCGAGCCCAAAGCGGACATTCAATTGAGCAAAGTGATGCACCTGAAAATAGTCATTCACGGCAAAGCAGTTGAGCCGACTGGCCAAGTAGCAGCGATGCGAACAAACCTTCCGTCGACGTCGCCAGCTGAAATACTACTTTTGAGGTCCGCGATACCGGCAAATTGCAATAGAGTTAGGATTGGACTTTGCCGACGAGCTAACGATCGAAAACCTTCTTCAGCAGCATTTTGAGGTTGTCTCTTTCCTGCCCGTTAAACGGCTCCAGCAAGCCACTTATTGTTTCGGCAATCGCATACCTTAACCTGGCGACAGTCTTCCAACCTTTGCATGTCAATCGCAAAACGCATACCCGACCGTCGGTTGGTGATTGAGATTTTTCAACCAATCCCTTCGTACCGAGGGTTTGCAATAACCGGGTTACTTGGGCTTTGTCTCTGGCAATAGTCCGAACCAGCTCATGGATGGCCATCGGCTCATTATCTGCAAGCACCATGAGCACCATACCGCCAGCGGGGCCAACTTTCTCTCGATCGAATGCGGGCGCTTTACGGCCCAAGTCTGAATGAATTGCTCTCATGAGGCGATCGACTAGCTGTCCGACCTCGATATCAGGTTTCTTCTTTATTTTCGTTGACACTGTCTGCATTCTGTTATTGGTTGACATTGTCAACTTAATTGAGGGAAAGGCTTCAGGCAACTGAAACCGACAGTGGGTCTTGAGAGGACGGACTGTGGAAGACGCTAGTAGTACTGCGCGTGTCGTGATCGTTGGTGGCGGAAACGCCGGCGTGGAACTTGCAAAGGCGCTCGAAGGCCACATGAAAGTGAGCCTTATCGAACGGGCCGACGCGTTTACCCACGCTCCAGCAATGATCCGCGCCATGGTCGATCCAAGGCTCCTCGATCAGGCTTTGATCCCATATCACAAAGCGCTGTCGACCGGAGCAATTGTCAAAGGCGAAGCCACGAAAGTCGACAGCAGCGGTGTCACCTTGTCTGATGGAACCAAAGTCGCCGCTGACTATGTCGTTTTGGCGACTGGCTCTGCGAATTTGCCCGCTTTCAAGTCGCAGAATGGCGACATTCCCGGATTGCGCGACGCAAATGCTGCTTGGCACAAAGCGCTCGTCGACGCTTCCTCGATTGCGATCATTGGTGCCGGTGCAGTCGGGACAGAACTTGCTGGCGAGATCGCGAGCGCTATGCCCGCCAAATCCGTCAGTCTGATCTCTAGCGATGACAAATTGTTCCCTACGTTCCCTCAAAAGCTTGGCACTTCTTTGATGAAAAAACTACGTGCAATGAATGTTGACGTTGTTCTTGGCGAACGAGCGACCGAACTTCCGGACTGGACTGCGCCCAGCGGTGGGACGGTAACGCTTTCGTCTGGCCGAGCCATTAACGCAGATCTGATCGTGCCGACGGTGGGCTCCAAACTGAACGTCGGTCTTGCTGACACACTCCCGGACGTCAAACGTGGACCAGACAAACGACTAATCGTCGATCAATGGATGCGTCCGTCCTCTCTGCCCAATGTTTTTGCCGCAGGAGATGCCGCTGACAATGGTGATCTGATGACCATTGTTGGTATTTCGCGCCAAGTTCCCTGGCTTGCAAAGCTCTTGAAGGCGGTGGCGGCGGGTCAATCTATCGAATCTCAAAGCCCCTACAAGCCATGGGGCAAAGCGCCGATCCTCGTGCCGCTTGGCCCCAAACGTGGCAGCTCTTTTTTAATGATCGCCACCTTGGGCGATTGGGTCACGAGCATGATGAAAGGTCGCGATCTGTTCCTCTCAAAGTACCGGAAACTGCTTGGGCAAGGCTAAGCATGACGCAGGAAAGGAGACGACCATGACGACAATAAATCGAAGGCACGTTTTGATCGGTGGCTCACTGCTGCCAGCAGCGTTGGCACGGGGACGACCTGCCATGGCCGAGAGCCACGCTTCTGTCGCTCCAGGCGCGCGCGCACGCGGGTTCACGCTAGGCGACATGCAGGTGACGACGTTGCTCTCCGGGACAGCGCCGAGCGATGATCCAAAAAAGATTTTTGCAAGCGAAGTCCCCATGGACGAGTTTAAAGCGGTCAGTGACGACAATTTCCTGCGCACGGACCTTCTGCAGTTTTACTATACACCGACGCTTGTACGCACTGGCAATGCCACCATCCTCTTTGATACAGGGCTCAGTGCCGAAAGCCTCGCCGGCCCACTCGCCGAAGCGGGCGTGAACGCGGACGATGTCACTCATGTCGTTATCACGCACATGCATCCCGACCATATCGGTGGAATGACCCGTGAGGACGGGTCGCTGGCTTATCCAAACGCCAATTACCTAACGGGCGCGATCGAGTTTGACACAAACGGTCATGGCAATAACGAGGTTTTTGAGGCAAAAGTCCGACCTTTTGCGGAGCGTTTTGGCTTCCTGAACGACAGCAATACCGTCGCCCCCGGTGTGACCGCAACAGCGGCCTTTGGCCATACGGCAGGGCACATGATCTATCGGCTTGAAAGCGGTGGGCAACAATTGTTGCTCGTTGCCGATCTAGTGGGGCATTACGTCTGGTCTTTCGCCAATCCAGACTGGACCATGCTTTACGACGCAGACAAAGCGCAAGCCAATGCAACCCGTCGCCGCGTGCTCGATATGCTAGCGACCGACAAGATCCCAATGATCGGCTATCACATGCCCTTCCCAGCTGCGGGATTTGTAGAGACGCGCGATGCCGGGTTCCGCTTCGTTCCCGTTAGCTACCAAATGATGGGCTGATACCCCATTGCCAACGGTTCTCGACGTGCCGGCGTTTTACCCGAAACATGCCCCAAAAAACTGGAGGAATTTAAAATGACAAAGTCGAAGCTGATCTCATATCTGGCTAGTGCGATAGCATTGGCTACGGCCCAGACTGCATTGGCCGAACCACCCATGTCGGCGACCGTACTGGAGTTTGCCGATCCGACGACGCTATTTGTGGCCGATAGTGCCGGAGCGACGATTTATGCCTATACATTGCCCGAGCAGGAAGCAGCGACAGATTCGGTGGCCTACACATTCGAAGGCTTTAGCAGAGCGCTTGCGGAAACTCTGGGCGTTGCCGAAGCTGAGATCACCTTCAACGATCTTGCCGTGAACCCTGCAACACAGGCTGCCTTCGTATCACTCAGCGCCGCGTCACAGCCCGCGGTGGTTATGGTGACACCTGACGGCACGATCACGCCGATTGATCTGGCCTCCCTTTCGTTTACCAGCACCGAGCTGGGCACAGCGCCTGAAGATGGCGTCACATTTTGGCGCAACATCCCATCTGCTACGCTGACCGTGACGGATTTGGACTACGCAAGCGGCACGTTGTTCGTCTCGGGCTTGTCGACTGGCGAATTCGCATCAACTCTCAGCCAGATACCGTTTCCGTTCAGCGATGCCGCGAAGACGTCCAGTGTCGAAATCTACCATGCTGTTCACGATCAAATGGAAACCCGCGCGCCGATCCGAGCGATGGAGATTGTCGATCTGGATGGCGTGCAGACTGTCGTGGCGGCTTACACCTGCACACCCCTGGTTACACTACCAACCGCGAGCCTGACAGATGGATCTCATGTAACGGGCAACACCATTGCAGAGCTTGGTTACGGGAACACCCCTCTCGAGGTGCTGTCTTTTGATGTATTTGATCGAGAAGGAAACGCCTCACCGTTTGTGATGGTCGTCAATCGCGAACTTCAAGCCAATTTGATCCCGCTTGAAGCCATTGCGGAGGCAGCCAATATGCCCGGACTAGCCGAGCCTGTTAGCATGGGAATGGAAGCGGGCGTTTCAACAATCCAAACACCGATGAGCGGGGTGTATCAGGCGGCCGATCAAGACCCACAATTCTTGTTAGCCCTGAAGCGCAATCTCGACACGGGCGCGATGGACTTGGTTTCGATCCGGAAGGGCGTTTACCTGCGCCTGAGCGACTTCATCTCCGAGTATGACTTCCCCGACTATGTCTATGCCGAAAATCAAATGGGTCAGGGGATGCGTGGGTTTCACAACCTTCTCAAAGCTGAAGAAGGTTTTCCTGAGTTGATTGAGCAGTAATGCGGCTATTACTTATAGCCGGACTCGCCGCAACTTTGTTGGCGGGTCCATTGCAGGCCTGCGAAGACGGTCAGACCGTCGTGTCGGACGTCTATCCCAGCGGAACGGCGCTGCCTGAGAACCTGCTTCGATTCTACATCTATTTTTCGACTACCATGGGGGAACGCGACATCCTACCGGCAATTGACTTGCTGGATGCAGAGGGCCGCCCTGTCGAAGGCGTTTTTTTACCCAACAGGTTCGATCTTTGGTCCGCAGATCGGACTAGGCTTACGCTCTTACTTGATCCGGGCCGCGTGAAGACGGGTTTGCAAGCGAACCTGGCTTTGGGGCGAGCGCTTACGCCTGGCGAAACCTATCATCTACAGATTTCGGAGACAGCCTTGGATGCGCGCGGCTGCGCGCTGGCCTCAGCCCACCGCGTCACGTTTGAAGCCACAGAAGCTGATCTTTCTTCGCCATCACCCTCGAAATGGAGCCTGCATACGCCCAAGGTTGGGACCCGTGACCCGCTAACCGTTTTGCTCGATGGCGCTGTCGACCATCTGTCGCTGGCTTACCGGCTTCGTGTGATTGGCCCGGATGGCAACCCGGTGCCCGGTCGGATTGATTTGGGTCAAGCCGAAACCCACTGGCTTTTCACACCAGTTTTGCCTTGGCCCGATAGAGATCATAAGCTTGTCGTCGACCCGGCTCTGGAAGACCTTGCGGGTAACCGTCCAGGTACTCTGTTTGATCAACCCGTTGACGAGCCAAGTGCCCTGTGGCAGCGCGAACTCTTTTGGTCGCCAGCGTCCCCGTAGAGATACAATTCACGCTTTCATCAACGCGTGCCGTGCCAACCTTCAACAACCTGCATTGTACGCGAAGTTGCCATCCACCCGTCAAAGCAATCATTCCATATGTTCATCGGGCATTGATAAACAACAGAGCGCGTCAAGTTCCGAAACGGGTAAGATTAAAAGTCATTTTCGTGTACGCAGAAGGGGTGGCCGTCTCTCCCAAACGCTGCGCCCAGTACTTGTTGCTGAATTGCTTGGGTTTTTTTACCTAACGCCGCAATTGCTCGAAGAGCGGACCGAGAGCGCTAGAAATAGCGAAACGGATTGATCTTGCTCGTCCACAATCATTATGCATCTGGATTGCTGGCCTTAAAGTAGTTCATGGGTAGGGCCGGATCTGGAATTGCTATCCCATCAGCCTACTGTAGATTTTTAGATAAAGTGGCGGACAGACAGGGATTCGAACCCTGGAGACGGTTTCCCGCCTACACGCGTTCCAGGCGTGCGCCTTCAACCACTCGGCCACCTGTCCACACCAACCGTTACCCTTAAACCTTATGAGGCACGCTGTAACGGTGCGGTGCTGTTAAACGTAGTTTGCCACCTGATCAAGCCGATTGTCTCGGTTCAACTTTTTCCGCAACCATTGTGTGCGCGTTGTTGGCGGGCTAAAGGTTGCCCGCCGATGGGGGCGCACATGATCCGTTTTACTTTCAGGTTACTGGCTACACTGGTGTTCGCCTTGGCCTGCGTCTTTGCCGTTGTTGATTCTGCGCGTTCAGTTGGCGCGTCTGAGCTCGTATTCACACCATTTGGTCAAACACTTGGCCTTTTTGCGCCAGATCTTGCCGAGGCGCTTGGGGTGACGTTCAACAATTTTCACCCTATGTTGAACGATCCCCTGCTTGTTACCGTGCTGGAATTACCCACTTTCCTGGTAACGGGAACCCTTGCTGCGTTAATCTACGCGCTTGGTTATCGCCCAAAACGTCGTCGCGGCAGGTTCATCGTGTCGTGATGTCATGTAACTAGACCGGAGAAGCTTATGTTTTTGACCAAGATGTTTTCTGACAAAACTAATATGGTGAGCGCTGAAAAAGCTCTGCCGGGTCGCGATGAGGCGCTGGAAATAGCGTCTCACCACCATGTTACTGGTGAAGCTATACGGGGGCCTTACCCTGAGGGCTATGAAACGATCTATTTTGGTATGGGCTGTTTCTGGGGGGCTGAAAGGCTCTTCTGGCAAACCCCAGGCGTCCACGTCACGTCGGTTGGTTACGCGGGTGGATTTACGAAGAACCCGACCTATCAGGAAACATGCACAGGCCTGACCGGCCATGCTGAAACTGTCATGGTCGTTTATGATCCGGCACGGGTGACACTGGGTGAACTACTGCGCATATTTTTTGAGGAACACGACCCAACTCAAGGCATGCGCCAAGGAAACGACGTTGGTACTGTTTATCGATCCGCCATCTACACCACTTCCGACGAACAACTCGCAATGGTGAAGATGGTTCGCGATGAATATGCCAATGCGCTTCGCGCGTCGGGCCGCGGATCAGTAACAACCGAAATCATGCCATTGGACACTTATTACTTTGCTGAGGACTATCATCAGCAGTATTTGTCTAAGAACCCTGGTGGCTATTGTGGTTTACAAGGGACCGGTGTTTCCTGTCCGATCCCGCAGGCGCAAAGTGCCGTGAGCTAAGCGCAAAATCGCTGTTCGGCGTGCTACAACTTTAGGCTCGCATTTCGTCTTTTACCGTGCAAGTGTCTGGCCAAAGCGGGTCTCCCGCTTGAGCTGGGCACCGTTGCGCAGCTACGAAATGGTAACACAGACAGGGAAATAAGCATGAAGCGCTTTGCTCTTGGCCTTTTGGCCGCCACTGCAATGACCGTAACCGCACACGCCGAAACGCCGGCCATCGTGTATGACCTGGGCGGTAAGTTCGATAAGTCTTTCAACGAAGCTGCCTTTAACGGCGCTGAGATGTTCAAAGAAGAAACCGGCGTCGATTATGTCGAGTTCGAGATCCAAAACGAAGCCCAACGTGAGCAAGCGCTGCGTCGTTTTGCCGAGCGCGGTCATTCACCCGTCATTATTGCTGGCTTCTCCGCCGCACAGGCAGTCGACACAGTTGCTCAGGAGTTTCCTGAAACTGAGTTCGTGATCATCGACATGGTCGTTGAGCAGCCAAACGTCCGCTCCGTTGTTTTCAAGGAACAAGAAGGCTCTTACCTTGTTGGTATTATGGCTGCCAAAGCATCTGAAACCGGCACGGTTGGTTTCGTGGGCGGCATGTCTATTCCGCTAATCTCGCGCTTCTCATGCGGCTATAAAGGCGGCGTAGTGGCAACCAATCCGGATGCGACATTCATCGAAAACTTCACTGGCGACACGCCCGCTGCTTGGAACGATCCTGTCAAGGGCGGCGAGATCACGAACGCACAAATCGCGCAGGGCGCTGACGTTGTGTTTGCGGCTGCTGGCGGAACAGGCGTCGGCGTCCTTCAAGCTGCTGCCGATGCGGGCAAATTGTCAATTGGTGTGGATTCCAACCAGAACGGCCTACAGCCTGGTTCTGTTTTGACATCCATGCTCAAGCGTGTTGACGTTGCTGTCTTCAATGCAATGAAAGATGGTATGGCCGATGGCGACTTCGCTTTCGGATTTAACGTTCTGGGCGTGGCTGAAGGCGGCGTCGATATTGCGCTCGATGATAATAACAAAGATCTGGTCTCTGAAGAGATGCTCGCAGCCGTAGAAGACGCGCGTGCGAAGATCATTTCCGGCGAAATCGTTGTTCACGACTATATGAGCGACAATAACTGCCCTTACTAATCGGTCGCTATATCGCTTTATTATAATCAGCTGCCGGTGCTTGCCGGCAGCTTTTTTTATGCCAGTCGGTTGGAAGGATAAGTGATGGAAAAGCCGAAGATCCGCGTGGCATCAGTTCAGTTAGCATTGGAAGCACCCTCTTCGATTTCAGCTTACTTTGACCGGCTTGATCATTACGTACGTGTTGCTGCCGAATATGAGGCGGACTTTGTCTGTTTCCCTGAACATGTGACTTTACCGCTGTTGGCGTGTGAATCTGAAATGGTGCCGGCCGACGCCGCCATGGAGGTACTGACAGGTCACACAGAAACCTGGAAAGAATGGCTATCAAAATCAGCCAGCAAACATGGTGTAAACATCGTGGGTGGTTCGCACGCGACACGGACACCAGACGGCAAAATCCAAAATGTTAGCTTCTTTGCGCACCGGGATGGTAAATTGGATGCCATCGCCAAAATTCACCCGACGCTTGATGAACATGCGGTCTGGGGCTTTTCTGGCGGTACCGACATCGCACCCATTGAATCCGATTGTGGGTCGATTGGCGTGCTGATCTGCTATGACAGTGAGTTTCCCGAGCTTACAAGGCGTCTCGTCGACCAGTCGGCTGTCGGCATATTGTTTGTCCCCTACATGACGGACACGCGCGCGGGTCATTTGCGTGTGACCTACTGCAGCCATGCGCGCACGATCGAAAACCAGCTTTATGTCGTAACATCCGGATTTGTCGGCAACATCGGCAATGTCGCCAATCTGGAAATGGCTTATGCGCAAAGCGCTATACTCACACCCAACGACCATGGGTTTGCGCGCGACGGCATCGCTGCGCAGGCCGAGCCGCAAATCGAGCAAATGATCTTCGCCGATCTCGATATGCTGGCGTTGGACAATGCGCGCCGCCGGGGTTCGGTCAGGAATTTGGCCGACCGGCGGCACGATCTATATCGCGTAATTTGGTTGGCTTGACGGGTCAAAATCACCGACCTTGCATGGAATGAGCCCGGATTTTCTCAAGCTCAATGGCTGCATTGATGTGAAGCGGCTGGTTGGCCAAATATTCAACATCACCACGGTGCACGCCCATATCGTCCAAAACCCAATCTTCTTTGCCGAGTAATGTGTTGAACGCTTGGCGATCCTCCCACTGTTGCGCCAGCGACGCTTGACGGGCAGCGCGTGCCTGCCACCAATCATGTGACAACCGACCCAGCGCGGAAATCAGTGCAGATATGCGGCCTTCTTCAAACCGCTGCGAATAATCAAGATGTGCCATCGGTGTTCTCCTTTCGATGTCGATGGGTGGACAATCGATGAAACTCATGCTTCAATCAAACGAATAGATTTGACGAATTGTTCAGAAAAAATGAAAGATAGCTCATGAACGCGCCAAACAGCACCTTCCAAAACGCCAACGGCCATGCCGTCGATCTTGATCTTCTGCGTACATTTGTAGCCATTGCGGAGACCAAGAGTTTTTCGAAAGCCGCTGAGCGCGTTTTCAGAACGCCGTCGGCTGTTTCCATGCAGGTTAAAAAGCTTGAGGACATTTTGCAGCGTTCCGTTTTTGAGCGCGACTCCCGTTCTGTTTCGTTGACGCCTGATGGTGAAATTCTGCTCACCTATGCACGGCGCATGCTCGCGCTTTCCAATGAAATGATGGCCCGGTTTATCGTGCCTGATATGGCCGGCATCGTGACGCTCGGTGCGCCCGATGATTACGGCCAGCGCATCATGCCTGAAGTCTTGAAACGCTTTGCGGATACCCACCCCAATATCCGCGTCAATGTGGTTGTCGAATCCTCCGAACATCTGGTCAAACGCTTTGATCGCGGTGAGCTCGACGTGATGGTTTATACCGCGCAGAGCGAAGCGCCGGACCCGGGCGCGACGGTCCTCCTTGAGGAGGATTTGGTCTGGGCCGGCGTCAAAGGCGGCTCGGCCCATATGCGCGATCCGCTGCCCGTTTCCATGTGGGAAGACACATGCGCCTGGTGCCGTCAGGCCACCGATGTGCTGATCAGCGAAGGCCGGAGCTATCGGACTGCCTACAAGACATCCCACACCATGGCGCAGCGCGCGGCCATCATGGCAGACTTGGCTGTCGCCCCATTTCCAAAAGGGTTTTTGGAAGAGCCGCTTGTCGCCCTGGGCGAAGAGCACGGCCTTCCGCCCCTTGGCAAATATCAAATCCGCATGCGCACCAAGGAAAATCACGGCAAATGCACGCAAGCCGTGGCAGACCATGTGATGGGCGTATTTGCGTAAGGGGGATGGCAAGCGTTATCGTCTCCGCGCCCCGTTTTCACGATCCGGATATTGGGTTTTTTCTTCTCTTTTGATCTTGCGCATCCCTCGCTGGTCGCTCGGTCTACGTGCGATCAAAATATCCAAAAGCGCACGTTGAGCGCCGCAAAGCGCAAGCTTTTGGACCACTAAGAACGACACAAAGTGCAGGACCCCGGCAATGCCGGTATGGCCATGTCCATGTCTGCTGGACCTCCGGGGTCCCGCACGGAGATTTTTGCAAACGGGTTGGACATCATCGGCAGACCGTCCACCACGCCGCTCTTCACTAAGGCGATGAAACGCCCCATGGCGAAAGGAGCCCGCAGCGTTGCTCACCGCGCCTTGCTCTTTCCGCATAAGCCGACCCTTTGAACGCAACTCTCCAAAGGCCTGACCGCTCCGCTACCAACCTTCCATCCTGCGTAAGGGATGTTGTGACGAAGATTGGTGCGACGAGCATAGGGGAGGTGAATGGGGTGGTTGGTGAGTTTTTGTGTCTGGGTTGGGCGGGGAGTGGTCATTCGTTGCAGCTGCGTGGCAATGTCGGCCATGCGGACAAAGCGGACCTCTGAAAATTCAACCAGGACAGGAGTTTGGCTAGGATAACGAGGTTTCCTTCGAGCTGTTCTCAATCGAACTTGTGAGGTAGAAAGTCAGGTATGTCTTTCACTTTTAAACAGGCTCGATATTTCGTAAGTGTTGCTGAAATGGGATCCATTAGTCGAGCTGCGACCAGCCTGGCTATTTCGCAATCGGCAGTAACCGAGTCGATCAAAGAGCTGGAGGCACATCTGGGCGTGCGGCTGTTCGACCGGCGTCGCCGCGGTGTTGAGATGACCCATGACGGCTACATTTTTCTTCGTCATGCCAAAGCCATCTTGGCAGAAGTTTCAAATGCTGAAATGAAGCTGGCCGACGAGGCCGAACTTTCGGGTGCCTCGCTCAATATTGGTATCACGTCTTTGACTGCAGGGTATGTGCTGTCAGATATTCTCTCTCGATTTCGCCGAGCGCAGCCACGGGTCCAAGTGAGCGCCATGGAAGATACCGGCGAATACCTTGAACACCTCTTGATTGGCGGTGAATTGGATGTCGCAGTCATGATCGTTTCCGATCAAATCAACGCCCAGGCCCTGCATTCGGAGATTTTGACAATCTCCCCGTTTCGACTCTGGTTACCGCTTGGGCATCCATTGAGCGCTCAGGAAAGTATCGGCGTCGAAGATCTCAGTGGCGAACCGCAGATTGTCTTGGAAGTCGATGAGATGCAGGGGGAGGTGATGCGTTTGGTTTCTAGTTTTCCGGACAGTCCACGGATCGCATTTCGCACGAAATCGGTGGAAGCTGTTCGTTCGCTGGTTGCCAGTGGCGCAGGGGTCGCCTTGCTGCCCGACCTTATCTATCGGCCTTGGTCGCTCGATGGTGAACGGATCGAAAGTCGTGATGTTTCAGGCAGGTTGCCAGTTGTTCGAGTAGGATTGGTCTGGAGGCGAGGCGCGGCCGTTCCGGAAGCAACGCAGGCGTTTCTTCAAGTTGCGCAAAGCTACCACACCCAACGCTTGCGTTAATTTATCAATTTTTCCGATATCATATTTCTAAATATTGAATTTGCCTTGGTCAAATATCTGATCGAGTGTGTTTTCCCAGCATCATAGCAATGAGGATATGAGAATGACGCACGTGTTGAAGACCGCCACCGCACTTGGCCTAGTTCTATCAATGGTCTCACAGTCTGTTGCCGCTGGAATGATCACCGAGTTGGGCGAAGGGGAAGGCGAGCTGAATATCGTTGCCTGGCCAGGCTACATTGAGCGCGGCGAAACCGTCGAAGCCTTTGACTGGGTAACTGGTTTCGAAGAAGCCACTGGCTGCATGGTGCAGGTTAAAACTGCGAACACCTCGGACGAGATGGTAGCGCTGATGAATGAAGGCGGCTTCGATCTGGTCACAGCCTCCGGCGATGCATCTCTGCGTATGGTTGCTGGCAATCGCGTTCAGCCGATCAATCCTGATCTCATTCCCAGTTGGGACACGATTGACGACCGATTGAAGGAAGCGCCATGGCACTTTGTTGATGGCAGCCACTATGGGACCCCATATATGTGGGGCCCCAACATCCTCATGTACAACACCGAAGTATTTGGCGACACGCCACCGACATCATGGAACGTCGTTTTCGCTGAAACGACATTGCCAGATGGCGACAGCAATAAAGGACGAGTGCAAGCCTATGACGGCCCGATCCATATCGCGGATGCCGCTCTATACCTGATGACCCATCAGCCTGAACTTGGCATCACATCACCCTATGAGCTGAATCAGGAGCAATATGACGCTGCCCTTGATCTGTTGCGGGTCCAACGCACGCTGGTTAGCCGCTACTGGCATGATGCATTCATCCAGATTGATGACTTCAAAAACGAAGGTATGGCAGCATCCGGTTCATGGCCGTTCCAACGCAATCTTCTTCAAGGTGACGGTGCTCCAATTGCATCGGTATTTCCAGAAGAGGGCGTCACAGGTTGGGCTGATACCACGATGATGCATGTCGATAGTGAAAACCCAAACTGCGCCTATTTGTGGATGGAGCATACACTTTCATCCAATTTGATGTCGGATCTTTCTGTTTGGTTCGGTGCCAACCCAGCAGTGCCCGCGGCGTGTACTGACGGGCGCGGCATGCAAACTGCCGAAGGGTGTACTGCCAATGGCTTCGACAATTTTGAACAGGTGCGCTTTTGGACAACGCCGGTAACACGCTGCGAAAGCCAAGATGAGTGTGTTCCCTACTACCGTTGGGTTTCCGATTACATCGGCGTTATAGGCGGTCGTTGATAGCGGCAGGTGCTAAACGAATACGACAAGGCATTGAGCACCATGAGTGCAAGCGGGACCTTAGCCGTCGAGTTGAAGGCAGTTTCGCGACACTTTGCTGATGTGCGAGCAGTCGACGGCGTTGAATTAAGTATTAACGAGGGCGAGTTTTTCGCCCTCCTTGGACCGTCTGGATCAGGCAAAACCACCTGCCTCAGGCTGATTGCCGGGTTTGAACAACCCACATTTGGGACAGTTTCGATATTTGGTGAGGATTCGACGCAGGTGCCACCCTATAGGCGCCCTGTAAATACAGTGTTTCAGGATTACGCTCTATTCCCGCATCTAAACGTTTTGGATAATGTGGCCTATGGGTTGATGGTTCGCGGTGAAGCAAAGGCGTCTCGACTGTCTGCGGCAGAAGAGGCGCTGAATTTAGTCGCGCTTGATGGTTTTGGCGCCCGCAAACCATCGCAATTGTCCGGCGGACAGCGCCAACGCGTAGCTTTAGCCCGGGCGCTTGTTATGCAGCCGAAAGTGCTATTGCTGGACGAGCCGTTAGGCGCGCTGGACCTGAAATTGCGCGAACAAATGCAGTCTGAACTCAAGGTGTTGCAGCGCCGTCTCGGCATCACCTTTATCTTCGTGACCCACGACCAAGGCGAAGCTTTGTCGATGTCGGACAGGGTAGCGGTTTTCAATGAAGGCAAGATACAACAAATTGGCTCGCCTCAAGAGGTTTATGACCGGCCAAATACCCCTTTTGTCGCCGACTTTGTCGGCTCGTCAAATGTGTTACCGCCTACTCTTGTTTCCAAGCTTACTGGACGCGATGCTTATGCCAGCTTGCGGCCAGAATCTATACGGATTGGCAATGGACCACTGACTGGAACAGTCGTTGAGGCTGCTTTTCTTGGGGCAGCAACAAGACTTGAAGTCAGAGCCGATGAAACTGTGCTGAACATACTATTGCCCAAGGGAGCTGGGGTTCCGAATACCGGAGCAACCGTGAAGCTGCACTGGGACCCAGACGCCCTTCATCTTATGGAGGGCTATTATGGCTGAAGCTTCACTCGGTGCTAGGCTATCCGACACTCTCTGGCGCCGACCCAACGTAATGCTGCTTTTGTTGGTCCTCCCGCCAGTACTTTGGCTTGGCATTGTCTATCTTGGGGCGCTTTTTGCACTGTTGGCTCAAAGCTTTTTCTCGATCGATGAATTTTCTGGCCTTATCCGGTATGAATTCACGTTAAAGACCTATGGAGAGCTCTTTCGGGCCTCCAACTTCGATATCCTGGTGCGGACGCTGTTAATGGCATCCGCAGTGACAATTGCAGCAGCAATCGTTGCATTTCCCATCGCTTACTATGCCGCGCGATACGCAACTGGCCGGTGGAAGGCTGTATTTTATTTGGGTGTAATGCTGCCGCTGTGGTCCAGCTATCTGGTTAAAGTCTACTCTTGGAAGCTTATCCTTGCCCAAGAAGGTATCTTGAACTGGCTCTTTGAGACGCTCCATTTGTCGTGGGTCCTGGAAGCCTATTTGGCCATCCCGGTCATCGGTGGAAACTCGTTGTCGGTGAGTTGGACCGGTACGTTTTTGGTTTTTCTTTATGTCTGGCTACCGTTCATGATCTTGCCTGTCCAGGCGGCATTGGAACGTGTTCCGCCTTCAATGCTGGAAGCGTCCGGTGATTTGGGCGCTCAACCCAGCCAAACGCTCAGACATGTGATCATTCCGCTGGCGCTACCTGGCATAATTGCAGGCAGCATTTTCACATTTTCTCTTACGATGGGCGACTACATTATCCCCCAAATCGTCGGCACATCGGCTCGCATGATCGGTCAAGCGGTATACCAGTTTCAAGGAACGGCTGGAAACATTCCATTAGCCGCGGCATTTGCCGTCGTCCCTATAGTGGTTATGGGCGTCTACCTCACGTTAGCCAAGCGGGCTGGAGCATTCGATGCACTCTAAAGCTTCACTTGGCCTCAAAATGGCGGCTATAGGAGGGCTTTTGTTTTTGCACCTCCCTATACTCCTTATATTTATCTACGCCTTCACGACGGAAGATCGGAGCTACCAATGGCCGCCACCCGGGTTCACGCTCCAGTGGTTCGCGGTCACTTGGAACCGTCCTGATGTATGGCAAGCTATGGGTTTGTCGTTGAGGGTGGCGTGTTTCTCAACGGTGATTGCTCTTGTGCTTGGAACGCTTTGTGCAGCAGCAGTGGCGCGCTCGAAGTTTTTTGGACGCGAGACGATATCGCTTCTTGTGATCTTGCCGATCGCGTTGCCAGGAATCATCACCGGCATCTCTTTGCGCTCAGCCTTTAGCATTGCGGACATTCCATTCAGCACCTGGACTATTGTCCTCGGTCACGCCACCTTCTGTATCGTTGTTGTTTACAACAATGCCATTGCTCGATTCCGTCGTACTTCCGGCAGTCTTGTCGAAGCCTCAATGGACTTGGGCGCAACCTATTTCCAGACCTTGCGGTTCGTCATATTGCCAAACATCGCCACTGCACTTTTGGCCGGCGGTATGTTGGCTTTTGCGCTCAGCTTCGATGAAGTCATCGTCACCACGTTCACCGCTGGGCAACAGCAAACGCTTCCCATTTGGATGCTCGAAGAACTGGTTCGTCCTCGCCAGCGGCCCGTGACCAATGTCGTCGCCATGATCGTATTTCTCGTGACCTTTCTACCAATTCTAGGCGCATTTTACTTAACCCGGGGGACTGAGTCGGTTTCCGGGCAAGGCAAATGAACGGGACTAATTGAGAAATTAAACAGCAAGTTTTTGAAGGACTTGAAGGGAGAAAATCGATGGATACCAACATGCTGATAGGAAGCACCTTCGAACCTGGCACCGAGACAGAGGAGACGGTTCTGAACCCACGTACGGGAGAGGCTATCCTCAAGATGCCTGAAGCTAATGCTGACCAAATCAACAGAGCCGTCGCCGAGGCCCGCACCGCATATCCGGCTTGGGCAAAAACGACACCAGCCGAACGTTCCGAGAAACTCCTTGCGATTGCAGACGCCGTTGAGGCCAACCTTGATGCATTGGCCGCGTTGGAAGCGCTTAACTGTGGCAAACCAATCAATGAAGTGAAGAACGAAGAAATTCCGGCTGTTGCCGATTGTTTTCGTTTTTTCGCAGGAGCGGTTCGCAATATGCATGGCCCGGTAGCGGGCACCTACATGGAGGGACATACCTCCATGATCCGGCGTGACCCAATAGGCGTAGTCGCATCGATTGCCCCTTGGAATTACCCCATCATGATGATGGCTTGGAAGTTAGCGCCCGCACTGGCCGGCGGAAATACTGTCGTTATGAAACCAAGCGAACAAACACCACTAACGGCACTGGCATTTGCGAAAATCCTAGCCGACATCCTGCCGCCCGGTGTTGTTAATGTGATTACCGGACAGGGTGGTTCAGTGGGCAATGCGCTTGTGAACCACCAAGGCATCGACATGATCTCAATTACCGGTGACGTGGCGACGGGAAAAAAGGTGCTCATGGCCGCCTCTAAAGGCGTTAAGCGCACGCATCTGGAACTTGGCGGCAAAGCACCGGTTATTGTCTATGGCGATGCCGATCTCGAACGCACGGTCGACGGTCTGAAAGCGTTTGGCTATTACAATTCAGGGCAAGATTGCACCGCTGCCTGCCGTGTTTACGCCCATGCGAGCATCTACGACAATTTTGTCGCTGATCTAACCGCAGCCGCGGCGAGCATTATTTATAATGCTGATGATGACACGACAAACGAGATACCCCCACTGATTTCTCCCCGCCAGCGCGATCGGGTTGCAAGTTTTGTTGAGCGTGCTGCGGAACAGGCCCATATCGAGATCACGACCGGCGGCAAGCCTGATAGCGGCGCTGGATACTACTACAAACCGACAGTCGTCGCGGGTGCGAAACAACTTGATGAGATTGTTCAGCGTGAAGTCTTCGGACCGGTTGTTTCAATAACCAGATTCACTGACGACGACCCGGTTGTCGATTGGGCAAATGACAGTCCTTATGGTCTGGCTTCGTCTGTTTGGACCTCCGACATCGGCAAAGCGATGGAAACGTCTGCAGCTCTTCAGTACGGGTGTACATGGGTGAATACCCATTTCATGCTCGTTAATGAAATGCCACACGGTGGGTTAAAGCAATCTGGCTATGGCAAGGACATGTCGATGTATGCCTTAGAGGATTATACCGCCGTGCGGCATGTGATGATCGCGCACTGATCGTCGAAGAGGTTTTGCGAGAACATTTGATGTTTGGCGTGGTTCTTTGAGATAGTTCCGGCTTTGCACGTGAAAGCGGCTGTCTCAAAACCCGATAAATACCTGTATTGGTTCGAAAAGACCGGAAATTCAACAGATGTCGTGATCACTTTTGGCACACAGCTAACGCCCGCAATGCGGACAAAGCTGCCTTTGTTTGAATGGCTGCATTCGGACCATCATAGGCTATGGTTGAAGCGCGACAGCAAAGAACATGTGCGTGGCACGCAATTGGAGATCCAGTTATCGAGTTCGCCTAGCGGCAGTCCAGTTGCAGCATGGATCATCAATGGTGTTGGTTGCCGTGGGTCAAGGCAAGGTTCGTCACGGCACAATAACCTTCACCGGCGATCCGGGTAGGATCGCATTAGGTGAGAAAACATGTCCGAGAATGGCGCCAAAAGGGGCTCTGAAGATTACGACTTGGTCAAGGAGAATACCGTGAGGGTTCAGCCAGCCGTATCAGGCAGGCCTAGTCCTCGTCTATTATGGGCGAGACAAGGATCTCCAGCCGATCCGGGCCACCTTCTGAAAGCTTGTCCAGCAGCGCAGGCGTGAATGTGTGGTTTGTTTCATCAGCGTTTGTTTCCACGCCTTGAATCCTAACGCTCAATTTGACGTCGTTTGGGTCCGCGTCAATCAGCATTTGATAACCAGCCTCGACCTCAAACAGTTCATTTTTCTGATAATCGACGACCGGCCGCAGCACATCAACTGACGTGGTTTGACTTGGCAGCCCGCGTACCAGTTCACTGCGCCGTTCCCTGAGCGCGGCGATCACCCGCTGGTCGGCTTCGGATTGCTCGGCCAATTCCTGCATCAGTTTCACTTGCTGGGCCACGTTTAACTGAGCGTTTGCGTAGGCCCTCAGCGCTTCCTTTTGCATTTCCGCTGCGAGAAAAGATTTTGCGGATTCCGCCATTTCATCGACGACGATCCCTTCAACAATCTGGCCCAGCAAATTGGGCGAGCGTCCGAAATTCTTTACCCGCGCAATGTTTGCAAGGTTTTTGCCAAGTTGTCGCCGCGTCGATCTTAAAACGGCACGCGACGCACTCAGCCTGACACTCTGTACGACAGTTTCGCGCCCAGCGAGTTTCAGGAATGTCTCGCCCCCAGTTTTTACAAAGGTTGTTTCGGCGCTGGTTGTGAAAGGTTTTGTCAGATCGGCTATGCGTTTTCGGTATTCCGGCAGGGAAATCTTTTCTCCTTCATCAAGCTTGGCGTCATAGAATACCGGTTTATCAATGGTCGCATTGGCGATGGCCTGCGTTCCAGCCATTGCAACGAAAGCGTAGGGATTGCCACGCGAGGCGATTGCCGCATCGCCAATTTGTGCCACGATTTGGGCGGTGGCCTGTGCCAGATAGGATTTTGCGCTCTCCACACTGAGTTTGGCATTTGCCAAATCTGCCGCTGCGACCGCGTCCCGTAAGACGTTGGACTGCCCGCGACGGATTTTTTCCAACTCGGCCGACATGCGCAGATGTTCGCTGAGATGTTCGTCGATGCGGGCAATCTCCCGATAGGGCGATTCGCCGATCTTGAGAAGTGCGTGTTCGGTTTTTATCTCCGTGATATCCGGCATTGCCGCCAAGGCTTCGGCAGCTTTGGCTGTCAACTCGGCCAATTTGATTTGTGCCGGTTCCAGCCGTTTCTTCTCGGCCTGTAGCGTTTCGCGTAGCACGTCGGATTCGATTGCCATGTTCCGCATGCGAATTTCACTGCGCCGCCATGCCCTAGTTTGTGCATCATGATCGCCGTCAAGACCATCCAACTCCAGCGCCAGCCGGTCTGTCTCAGCGCTCATGGCTTTCTGAAAGCGCGCCTCGAACGGAGCCAGACTTTCTTCGGCACGCGCGATTGCGCGTTCAATTTTGGCCACCAATTCTTTCTGAGCCGACATGGCGCTGGTGACTTCACGCCACCGGGCACGCAGGCGTGACGCATCGATTACGACTTCCCCGAGCCTGAACTGCACTTTCAGCTCAGGCACCCGAAGCGCAACCGTCTGATCAATCACAAAGCGGGCCTCATCGACGTCCACTCTGGGGAATGAGCCGCCCGTAACCCGACCATCTGCTGAAATATTCCATTCCACCAACCGAACGGTTCCCATCGCGCCAACGAGCGGATAGTTGACCGGATCTTGCTTGTTTAATCTCAAATCGCGTTTGGCAACACCGCGATCAAGGAGGATGTTTGCAAACAAGATGACGTGTGCGCCTGGAAGATCATAGTATCGCTCACGCCAGCTTTCTAATGCACGTCGGGTAAGTGGCTTTCCCGGCGCTAGTTTTGCGATCACAGCATCGAGTGCGGCGATATTCTTGGCAAAAAAAGTAGCAGTGCCTTTCGGCATATATAAATCTGAACCCAGATTGACTTTCCCCGAAACAAGGCTGGCTTGTCCGACTGCCAGGCCGATCCGCTGGCGGGTGAGCAGTTCCACCAGATCGCGCCGCTCTGCTTCCAACGAACTGGAAACCTCGTCCGCTCGGGCTGCATCAAGGAACACACCCATTAGCAATCCGACAATCATTGGAAGCACAATCATTCTCATGGCAGTCACCATCCGTCTGTCCTGGTTGGTCACGTCTCGATCAATCATTGGCGCTCGCTTCCAAGAAATAGTCAAAACTTTCAAAATCAAACTCGATATCGCAGAGCTTTTGTATCTGTGCGGCCTGAGCGCTCGTGATCTGAAAACTGTCGAACATCGGATCGCTTTCCGGCATGTTCCAAAGACCTTGAATTTGACTGAGACTGAATGATCGCAAGGGGACACTGCCAACCGCGCCATGGCCGCGACTGCTGGGGTCTTTGTGGTACCAAACGACTTCTCGAAAGATGTTACCAGAGCCTGACAAAGATAAGCTCCGTTTCGTTTCCACTCGGCGCAAAGAAGCGGAATGCGCCATCGCCAGTTTCCTGTTCCTACACTTTTAAGCCTTGTGACCTGGGTCCAAGAGGTTCGCAAAACCTACTTTAACCGGTCTTGATAGGCAATCAGCTTGGTCTCAAAGTCGGCAAGGAACGCTTCGAATTCTTTGTCGCCATCCAGGTTTCTGGCCGTCTTAACGGCCCCGTGCAGCTCTTCGCACTGTTCAGGTGTGGCGCCGTTCATGCCATAAAGTATCCCCGCGGGCCACTCGTGAACGCAATGGTCAAGGAACCTTATGATGTGGTTCAGATATACGGTTCTGACGGTCGGGTCGTCTGGCGCAAGGCGATAGAGGCGCAGGAGAAGGCCTTCCTCCGGTTCGTCAAAGTCCTTCGCGAAGCTTGTTTCGCCCTGCCAGAAATTCTGTTCGGTTCGATAAATCCACAGCCAAGACCATACGTCGTCGCGGGCAGCGCCTTCTGCCAGTACGGGAAAGATCACCTCAGCATAAATTTCATAACGTATCAGCGGGACATAGTCTTTCTCGGCAATTACGCCGTCCAGATAGCTTTTTGTCCATTCTGACTTTTGTTGAAAATTCTCGAAACCATCAATGAATTTTGACACGGCGCGCTTGGTGTCTTCTTTGATGCCCTTATCTCTCACACGCTCAAATTCAGAAAATCGCTCGTCATGTTCATTCATGATGGCTGTTCCATAAGGCAGGTAACTCGGTGACGTTTCTTGTGCGCAGGTTCAGCATCGGGCGCCAAACAGGCTCAGCAATTCAATTCCTAAGATGAACCTCAACTCTTCGGTTAAGCGCTTTCCCTTGCGCCGTTGAATTATCGGCGACAGGCGTGCTTTCCCCGCGCCCCAAAGCGTTGAATGTGCCCGGATCAGCACCGCGTGTTGTCAGCCATTCAACGACGGCTTGGGCACGCCTTTGCGAGAGATCGAGATTAAATGAATCACTCCCATCGGAGTCGGTATGGCCCTCAACGGAGAGTATTCGCCCGCGGTTCTCCTGCACCCAAATTTGTAGCTCTTCCAAGGTCCTGAGTGACTCGGGCTTCAAAACGGCGGAGTTAAAGTCGAAGTAGAGCCCATATAATACCGCTCTGCCTGACGTCTCCAACGATTGAGAAATCTGGCTACGCGTCGACACCTTCAACCGATTTGCACAGTCCGGTGCCCGGTTATCGTCGACCTTGGGTCCATGCCAGGTGCCCCTAAGTTCACCACCCTCATACCAAAATCCGTTGAAGTAGGAACCATCCTCGGTCATCGCCATCACCGCCTTGCCAATCTGAGGTCCAGTTTCCCGCCATTCAATGCTCAAAAACTGGCCGGTCAGCGATCCGTCAAAAACGCCCTCATCATGGTCATAACAACCGGTCAGCTTTCCATCCTCAATTTGAAGGTAAAACATATCCCAGTTCGTACTATATGTTCCCGAGGTGGCTCGCGAACGAAACTCGCCAGACGATGATGGTTTTCCAAAAGCGCGAAATTCCATTAGCTCGGTGAATTCAGGATGCCCCCCATTGCTTTTCACCACCAGCTTGATCCACCGGCCAGGCGACGCTTCATCGAGTGAAAGTTTAGTTAGATCTCCGGCTTTCAATTGAGCGTCTGCAACCTCAACGAAGGGTCCATCGCGAGATTCGACAGACACAAGAACTTGGACATCAAGGGCTGAAATTCCCGGGTATTCGGGCTCGTCAGAATCTCGGTTGTCAAACTCGAATGCTTCCAACTCGAAGAGGCGGGATAATTCAAATGTAAATATGTGAGGAAAAGGCGCTTGTTGTTTGCTAGACCAACCAAGTTCGGTTGTGCCGTCAATGAGCCCAAGAGCGAGCCATTCCGGACTTTGGCGATTTCCAAATTCACTTGTGTAGTCGAGCAACACTGCACCTTGTGCGAAGGAAACAGCATTTACCAGTTGGCTGTCACTTTCAGCCTGCTGGGCAGCGCCACCAAGAGTTGTCGCAATTAAGAGAAAGAGTGCCTGACCCATCCTGGCCACTAATGAAGAAGTCCAACGCATAATGTTGTCACCATAAATAGTGCAGCCTTTGTTGAAACAATTTCACACTTGCGTTCAGCGGTGTTGCCCCGGAGATCTCGTTTCAAAGTTAGGCTTCGGTAATGCTCCTGATCCAGCCGTAAACCGGCATACCGGCAAGGATAAGATCGAGACGACGTTGGTGGCAAGGATACTTTTGCCGATAATGCGATTGGTCATTTGCAGAAGTGCCCTCAACGTCCACTCTGGGCTCGCAGCTGACGTTCGTACCTGTAACGGCGGATGTCCACAATGGGCCTCACCGCCACGGAATAGGTCCCACCTCTCGGCGATTGCTTCACTCTCGTCAATTGCTACGCAATCTGACTGTCGTGTAACGCGCAATACGCCTGCCGGTCAGCGGGTCTCGTTGTGCTCGCCCGAGGATGACGGCGGCGGTCGTTTAACCCCCTTGCCACGTTTCCTCCCACGCCATACGCTCAAACCTCCTTCAAAACCGGGGTTTGCAACATGGAAAAGGTGAACGGTATTGGCGGGGTGTTCTACCGGGCGAAAGACCCTGATGCTTTGCGCGCTTGGTACGCCACCCATTTGGGTGTGGAAGGCATGCCTTGGACGCAGGAAGGCGGATACACAGTATTTCAGCCCTTTGATCATGACACGGACTATTTTCCCGCCGACAAGCAATGGATGATCAATTTTCGCGTCGCTGATCTTGATGCCATGAAGGCGCAGCTGGAAAGCGCAGGCATTGACGTTAAAACGGATCCTGCTTGGGACATGCCCGAAGTGGGGCGCTTTGCGCGCATCCATGATCCCGAAGGCAATCCCATCGAACTTTGGGAGCCGGCCGCGCCGCCACCGCAATGACCCTTATTTTGATTGCTATCGCGCTTGCGGTATTAACACCCGGCCCTGCCAATATGGCCATCATGGCAACCGCCATGGCGCGCGGGCGGCTTTCTGGCATCATGTTTGCTCTTGGTGTCCAATCCGGCTCGGCAATTTGGGCTTTGCTTGCAGCGATCGGTCTTTCCACCTGGCTTGAAGCGACCGCATACGGATTGACCGCGATGAAAATTCTGGGCGGCCTTTATCTTCTGTGGCTTGGTTTTAAATCGCTGCGCTCGGCGCTGACCGCTCACATGCCCGAGGCGGCGACGGTTGGCGATGTCTCATTTAAAAAGCTCTTTATCCGCGGCGCGCTTTTGCACCTGACAAACCCCAAAGCCATATTGTCTTGGCTCGCCGTTGTGGCGCTAATCAAGGGCACGGCTGATGCGCCATTTTGGCTGACGATCACAGCGTGCATCCTCGTGTCCGGCGTCATCTTCCAAGCCTATGCGGTGATTTTCGGTAACCCGATGATGGTGCGGGTCTATAAAAGGGCGCGGCGCAGCATTGAGGCAGCGTTAGCCTTGGTTTTTGGGTATGCGGGCGGGCGCCTCTTGCTCTCCGCCTAGACCATCTTTCCAATTGGTAACTTGCACCTTTAGCCCGGCTGGCGCATTCAGACGCACGGATAACGGCCTTTCGGGATGGCTGGATGGGTTTTTTGACATATCTTTGGACGCGCCAACGGTGGCCGTTCCTTGCTTTCATCGTCGGCTTTGCCGCGCTTATGTGGTTTGGCGGTCACTTCGTGGCCAATTTCCTCTATTTCAATGATCCGGCGCACCGAAACCAGACGCTCGAAGCGTGGATGACACCGCGATATGTGTCACTTTCCTATGCCGTGCCGCCCGAGCGCTTGTTTCCGGTTTTAGGTCTCGATCCCGAAGGGCCGCATCGCAAGGTACGCCTTGGCGAAATCGCGTTGGAGCAGGGCGTGACCCTTGAGGAGCTTCAGGCCCGCGTCCTTGCGGCCAAGGCTGCCCACGAAGCCGCAAAAGAACTGCGCGAGCGGCTTGAGGAGTGGGAAGATCGAGTGGACGAGCTCGATAATGACTGAAACGCTGCTCGCGCTTGTCCCTGAATATGGGCTCTGGGTCATCGCCTTCGTGGTGTTGATCGGCTGTTTGGGCTTGCCGACACCCGGCGCGATGCTCGTTGTGAGCGCCGGTGCTTTCAGCGCCAGTGGCGACCTTGCGTTCTGGCCCGCTTTTGCCAGCGCCTTTGCCGCCTATGTGCTCGGTGATCAGATGGTCTATTTCATCGCGCAGCGGGGCGGACGACCGATGATTGAAAAACGCAAAAACTCACCGCGTTTTGCCAAGACGATCAAGCGTGCCGAGAAAATGGTTGAGCGTTGGGGCGCAGCGGCGATTTTCGCCAGCCGGGCCGTCTTCACGCCAATCGCGCCCTATGTGGCTTATATTGCGGGGGCGACCGCATTGCCTTGGGCGAGCTATACGATTGCATCTGTTCCGGGTGCGGCGGCTTGGACAACGCTTTACTTGGGCCTTGGCTATTTGTTTGTGAACCAACTCGCCCAGTTGACCTCACTTTTGGCGCAGGGCGTTCTGGTTGCGATGATCGGTTTGGTGGTTATTGCCTTGGGCTGGTGGTTATTGCGTAGCTGGCAGAACTACCGAAGAGAGCACGTCGCCAAATCAACGAACTGAGACCGGGAAAATGCTTTCCCGGCTTAATATTTTGGCTACTGCAAAGCGTTGCGCCGAAAACAGGTGAAAAGCCCCACTTCCTCACCGCCGCCGCATTTGGAATCAACCCTTAAAAAGCCTATATAAATTCATGATTTATCGCGGTGATTCGAACGTGTGACCACGTTTGCGCCGCTTGAGCGAACAGGATGCCTTATGAGCAACCCAGCAGACCAAATACCAGAGGATATGGGAGCCGACTATGGTGCGGATTCCATCAAGGTTTTGAAGGGCTTGGATGCGGTTCGCAAACGTCCGGGCATGTATATTGGTGATACAGACGATGGCTCGGGTCTCCATCACATGGTCTACGAAGTCGTCGACAATGCCATTGACGAGGCATTGGCCGGCCATGCCGACTTGGTAACGGTGACACTGAACGCGGACGGATCGGTGACCGTCACGGACAATGGCCGTGGTATTCCTGTGGGTATCCACGAGGAAGAGGGCGTGTCGGCTGCCGAAGTTATCATGACCCAGTTGCATGCCGGTGGTAAGTTTGACCAGAACTCCTACAAGGTGTCCGGCGGCCTGCACGGTGTGGGCGTTTCAGTGGTGAACGCCCTGTCGGTGATGCTCAAATTGCGCATCGGGCGTGATGGCAAGTTTCATGAAATGAGCTTCACCCACGGTGTTGCCGATGCACCGCTCGCGGTTGTGGGCGATGCAGGTGACTACACCGGAACGGAAGTAACGTTCCTGCCATCAACCGAGACCTTCACCAAGACCGAGTTCAGCTTTGATACGTTGGAGCACCGCCTGCGCGAACTGGCGTTTTTGAACTCGGGCGTGCGTATCCTGCTCACCGATGCCCGTCATGCCGACAAGAACGAGGTTGAACTGGTCTATGATGGCGGCTTGAAGGAATTTGTGCGCTGGCTGGACCGCGCCAAAAAACCGCTGATTGAAAACCCCGTTTACATCGAAGGCGAAAAGGACGGCATCACCGTTGAGGTCGCGCTGTGGTGGAACGACAGTTACCACGAGAATGTTCTGTGTTTTACCAACAACATCCCGCAGCGCGACGGTGGCACACATATGGCGGGTTTCCGCGGTGCGTTGACCCGGCAAGTAACGGGCTATGCGGAACGCTCTGGCATTTTGAAGAAAGAGAAGGTTTCGCTGACCGGTGATGATTGCCGCGAGGGCCTGACCTGCGTGTTGTCTGTCAAAGTACCCGATCCAAAATTCTCATCCCAAACGAAAGACAAGCTGGTTTCATCGGAAGTGCGCCCCGTCGTCGAGAGCCTCGTCAATGAAACGCTGTCTGAGTGGCTGGAAGAAAATCCCGGTGACGCGAAAATTCTGGTCACCAAGGTGGTGGAAGCTGCCGCCGCACGGGAAGCTGCGCGTAAGGCCCGCGAACTGACACGACGCAAGGGCGCGCTTGATATCACATCGCTGCCCGGCAAGTTGGCGGACTGCCAGGAGCGGGATCCTGCAAAATCTGAAATCTTTATCGTTGAGGGTGACTCAGCGGGTGGATCGGCCAAATCAGGCCGTAGCCGAAAAAATCAGGCGATCCTGCCGCTTCGTGGTAAAATCCTGAATGTGGAGCGGGCACGCTTTGATCGTATGCTATCTTCCGATCAGGTCGGAACGCTGATTACGGCGCTCGGCACAGGCATCGGCAAGGATGAGTTTAATCCCGAAAAGCTGCGCTATCACAAAATCATCATCATGACAGATGCCGATGTCGATGGTGCACACATTCGGACGCTTTTGCTGACGTTCTTCTTTCGGCAAATGCCGGAACTGATCGAGCGAGGGCACCTCTACATCGCCCAACCGCCGCTCTACAAAGTCTCACGCGGCAAGAGCTTCCAATACATCAAGGACGAGCAGGCGCTCGAAAACTATCTGCTTGATGTCGGCTTGGATGATGCGCAGCTCGTGGCTGGTTCCGGTGAAGTGCTCACCGGTTCAGATCTGCGTGCCACGATCGAGGTCTGCATTCAAATCCGCTCGCTCTTAAGCGGCCTTCACTCACGCTATGACCATGGTGTTGTGGAGCAAGCGATGCTCGGTGGGGCTCTGGATGCCAGCGTGTTGAATGATCTGGGTCGCGCCAATGAGATAGCTTCAAATGTTGCCGAACGCCTCGATGCGGTGGCGGAAGAAACCGAGCGCGGCTGGTCTGGCCGCACCAACCCATCCAATGAAGGCATGGGTGGTTTTGTGTTCGAGCGGATGGTTCGCGGTGTTAAAGAAGCGCAATTGCTCGATGCCAATTTGATCCAGTCTGCGGATGCGCGGGCGCTCCACAGCCTGTTCCCGAGGCTCAATGGTGTGTTTGATACGCCGCCATCTCTGCGGCGCAAGGACAAAAGCGAAGCCGTGTCAGGGCCGCTTCATTTGTTGGATCTGGTTTTTGAATCAGCGCGCAAGGGCCTGACGCTTCAGCGCTACAAGGGTCTTGGCGAAATGGATGCCGAGCAATTGTGGGAGACGACGCTCGACCCAGATGCACGCTCGCTCTTGCAAGTCAAAGTCAACGATGCAACCGACGCCGATTCTCTTTTCAGCCGCCTGATGGGCGATGAGGTGGAGCCCCGCCGAGAGTTTATCCAAGACAATGCGCTAAGCGTGGCGAATTTGGATATCTAGCCAACGCCTTGCCAATCTCGCTTTCCGCCCCATGCTAACTTCAGTCATGATCGACCGGAGGAAACACCATGCCAGACAGGCCACATCGTATCTTGTTCACCGGCGGGTCCGGCAAGGCGGGCAAGCACGTTGTTCCGTGGTTGATGGAAAAGGGCCATCGGGTCGTCAATGTGGATTTGACGCCGCTTGATCACCCCGGCGTTGATAATCTGACGGCGGACATCACTGATAGTGGGCAGATGTTCAACGTCATGTCGTCACTGGCCATTTTTGATGAGCTGGAATTGGACAGCGTACCCGCCTTTGATGCGGTGGTGCACTTTGCAGCTGTGCCGCGGATACTGATGAACCCCGATAATGAGACTTTCCGGATCAACGCGACAGGTACCTACAATGTCATTGAGGCCGCGGTGAAGTTGGGGATCAAGAAAATCATCTTTGCCTCATCGGAGACCACCTATGGTGTGTGCTTCGCACAAGGGGAGCGCAAACCCGACTATCTGCCGGTAGACGAGGAACATCCTGTAGTCCCGGAAGATTCCTATGCCATGTCGAAGGTTGCCAACGAAGTGACCGCACGTTCCTTCCAGCAGCGCACTGGTTTTGATATTTATGGCATCCGCATCAACAATGTGATTGAACCGCATGAATATGCGGAAAACTTCCCAGCCTATATGGAAGATCCGGACCTGCGTTGCCGCAACATATTTGCCTACATTGATGCACGCGATTTGGCGCAGATGGTGCATTTGATGCTGAAGACCGACGGGCTTGGCTATCAGATCTTCAACGCGTCGAATGACAATCATTCCGTCAATCTGACCACAACGGAACTGATCGAGCGCTACTATGCAGGCGTTCCCCTCAAACGAGAATTAGCCGGCGAAGAAACCGTTTATTGCAATCAGAAAGCCAAGCGTCTTCTCGGGTTTCAGCCGGCGCATAATTGGCGGGACGTGCTGGATTAATCGTAACGTAGCTCGGTCGCCTTGCCGCCAAAAACCCGATAGGAAAAGATCGAATAGCCGATGATGACTGGAAGGACGAACATTGTCCCGAACAGGATAATGATAAGGCTTTCCGGCGCGGATGCGCTCTCATAAATCGTCATGCGATCCGGCACGACGAAGGGGTAAAATGAATAGGCAAGACCCATAAAGCCCAGCGTCATGATCCCTACCATGCCGACAAATGGCACCAATGAAAATCGATCATTACGATCTGGCAAATAGAGAAGCTGCCAAAACAAAAAGCCGAAGAGACCAAGTGTCATGATCGGGAGCGGCAGCAACGCGATGATCTCTGGTACCGAAAACCATTTTTCGAAGATGCGCGGGCTGGCAAACGGCGTAGCCAATGAAATGATTCCCATCCCAATCATCGTAAAGAGCAAGGACCGTTGCATCCATCCCACGGCCCGTTTTTGCAGATCACCATCGGTTTTGTATATCAACCATGCGGCACCGATTGCCGCGTATGTGGCTGTCAGACAAAGAGCGACAACCAAACCAAATTGGAAGGCAACCCAACCGCCGGTCAGACCCAACACATAAACGCCGAGCATGTAGCCTTGGCTTAGGGCGGTGCCGAGGGAACCCGCGAAAAATACACGGTTCCATAGCCATTTTTCTTCAGCACGCGCCTTGGCGCGAAATTCAAAGGCAACACCGCGTGCAATCAGGCTAATCAGCATGATCGCCACCGGCAGGTAAAGCGCGGTCAAGATTACTCCGTGCGCCACAGGGAAGGCGACGAGCAAAATGCCAATGGCCAAGACAAGCCATGTTTCATTGGCATCCCAAAAGGGACCGATTGAGGCGATCATCCGATCCTTGTCCTCGTCACGCGCAACCGCATAGAGGAGGCCAACGCCGAGATCAAAACCATCGAGAACCACATAGATCAAAATGGACAAGCCCATGAGTCCCGCAAAGATCAGCGGCAGATGCGGATATAGCAGCGTCACATCCATTTCTTCTACTCCGCGGGCTGCAACGCGGCCGGAGCGCCGGGCATGGCCGGCTCACCGGCGGCATCCGGTTTCGGCTCCTGGCTGCCACCTTTGGCCGCTTTCGCTGCCAAACGAGCAATTACGAAGATATATGCTCCCAGTAACAGCACGTACACAGCAAGATAGGCGAGCAAGGTGGAAAGAACCATGCCTCCGGCGATGGGGCCAAGCGCGTCCTTTGTGGTCAATACGCCGGTGACCAGCCAAGGCTGACGACCGATCTCGGTGACATACCAACCGGCAATGGTCGCAACCCAGCCGGAAAACGCCATTGGCACAAAAGCCAGCGCCAAATAGGTCGGCAAAGCATCGGCTTGGTTGCGGCGGCGGTACAAGTACCAGCTACCAACCCAAGACAACAGCAACATAGCCATGCCTGTGCCAACCATGACGCGAAAGCCCCAGAATAGAGGAGCAACGGGTGGATGCATCACTTCGCCGTCGTCGGTAACAAATTCATTCAAGCCCGGCACCACGCCTTCGGCCTTGTGCTTCAGGATCAAGCTGGCGCCAGACGGGATACCGATCTCGAAACGGTTTTCACGCGCTTCTTCGTCGGGGACAGCGAACAACAAGAGGGGGACATTGGAACGTGTTTCCCAATTACCCTCCATTGCGGCAACTTTAGCTGGTTGATGTTCCAGCGTGTTCAAGCCATGCATATCTCCAGCAAAGATCTGGATCGGGATAAGGATCGCACCGAGGAAAACGCCTGTGTTGAGCGCTTTGCGCATCGCTTCCGTGCGGTCCCCTAGGAGGTAGCGGAACGCTGACAAGCCTGCGATCAAGAATGCGATGGTGAGGCCGGATGCTAGCAGCATGTGCACCAAGCGATAGGGCATTGACGGGTTTAAGACGATTGCCCACCAATCGGTTGCAAATGCGACGCCGTCACGAATTTCAAAGCCGGCAGGTGTGTGCATCCATGAATTGAGCACCAGAATCCAAAACGCACTCATCGTCGTGCCAAACGCAACCAAGAACGTGGCGAGCGTATGCACGCGGCTAGATACCCGGCGGAATCCAAACAGCATGATTCCAAGGAAGACGGCTTCCAAAAAGAACGCGGTCATCACTTCGTAGGCAAGGAGTGGCCCGGCGATGTTGCCGACCGTTTCCATAAAGCCCGGCCAGTTGGTACCGAACTGGAAACTCATCGTGATACCGGACACGACGCCCATGGCAAATGACAGCGCAAAAACCTTCACCCAAAAGAAGTATGCATCCATCCACGCTTCATCGCCGGAACGCGCGTAACGAAGCTTAAAATAAAGCAGCACCCACCCCAGGGCGATGGTGATCGTCGGGAACAGGATGTGGAACGTGATGTTCGCAGCAAACTGTATGCGCGAGAGAATGAACGGATCTAATAGTTGAGTTTCCATGGTCTTTGCCTTTCACGTCTCACATGACGCTTGCGGCCCCATATTTTTATATGACAAGCTGACGCAACGGCCCTGGAGAGCAAGACATGTTGCCGCACCGCACAATAATTAGCGCGCTTCTGGCGTTCGTCATCCTCTTTGGCACGATGCTATCAGCGAGCGCGCAAACATTTTACGAGCCCCCACGCGGATCGGACGAGCGCAAAGCGATCCTTGATGCGATGCGCCCGAAAATAGAAACAGAAATGCGCGGGCCGGTAGAGTTTGTTGTCGTTCGTCTTCGCGTGATGGACGGTTTTGCCTTTGCACAGTTGGAACCCCAAAGACCGGGCGGCAATCCGATCAATCCTGCCAACACGGTTTGGGCAAACGATATTGAGATGATGGACGGGCTGACCGTTTGGGGACTTGCCTATGAGGGTTCATCGGGTTGGGGCCTAGTCGATGCCGTGACCGGACCGACGGACGTCGCGTTTTTCAACTGGCCAGAGTTTTACGGCGCGCCCCCACAGATCTTCGGTTTCCAGCCCTAGTCGCCGGCCATGAATGTTTTACCAAAGGGTGTACGCCACATTCCGATGGCGCTGAACATCGAGGAACAACGTTCGCTGCTAGAAGAAATCCGTGCTGTGGTGAAACAAGCACCACTCTACGTGCCGACGATGCCGCGATCGGGCAAACCCATGTCGGTACGCATGACCAATTGCGGCGTACTTGGCTGGGTAACCGACAAAGAAAACGGGTATCGCTACCAAGCACAACATCCAGTGACAGGCGACCCATGGCCAGCGATGCCTGCAAGTCTTCTTGACCTATGGGATCAGTATGCAGCCTATGATTATCCGCCCGAAGCTTGCCTGATTAACCACTATGAACCGGCGGCAAAAATGGGCCTGCACCAGGATCGCGATGAACAAGACTTAAACGCGCCGGTTTTGTCGCTGTCTTTGGGCGATAGCTGCCTGTTCCGTGTCGGGGAAAACAGCCGTTCCGGCCGCACGACATCGCTGAAACTACAGTCCGGTGATGGGCTTGTAATGGGTGGCGAGGGGCGCCTGGCGTTTCACGGTGTTGACCGGATTTATCCAAATACATCGGCGCTTTTGAAGAAGCCGGGGCGTATCAACCTCACGCTGCGGCGTGTCACAACACCCCGGTGACAGCCCGCTAAAGCTTTCTCAAGAGAACACTCTCCACCAAATGATCAGCACCTTTGCGCAGGATCAAATCGGCACGCGGCCGGGTAGGTAGAATGTTTTCACGCAGGTTCGTCAAATTGATGTTCGCCCATAACCCTTCTGCGATCGCCAATGCTGCATCTTTTGAAAGTTGCGAATAGCGATGAAAGAAGGAGTTCGGATCCGTAAACGCGGTCTCGCGTAATCTCAAAAAGCGGTCCACATACCATTTATGGATCAGCTCATCATCGGCATCGATATAGACCGAGAAGTCAAAAAAATCGGACACAAATGGTATCATTCGACCGTCTTCGGGCAGGTCACGTACTTGGAGTACGTTAATTCCTTCAAAAATAAGAATGTCCGGCTGTTCAACCGTCAGATATTCATCTTCTCGCACATCGTAAGTCAGATGCGAGTAAAGGGGGGCCTTTACCGACTTTTCGCCCGCTTTGATCGCCGATAGGAAATTCAAGATGGCGCTGACATCATAGCTTTCCGGGAAGCCTTTGCGTTCCATAAGGTTGCGCTTGCGTAGCTCTTCATTGGGAAGAAGAAACCCGTCCGTTGTCACCAGAGACACTTTCGGACTTGTAGGCCAGCGCGCCAGCAATTCTTTCAGCACGCGCGCGGTGGTTGACTTGCCCACCGCAACAGACCCTGCAACCCCGATGATGAAAGGCGTTTTGTTGACATCCGCAACGTTCAGAAACTTCTTTCGCTGCCGAAACAATTCCTGCGATGCCTCGACATGTGCGGACAATAGCCGCGAGAGTGACAGATAGATCCGGCGCACTTCATCCAGCTCTATTGGGTCATTAAGCGAGCGAAGCCGGTGAACCTCATCCTCAGTCAACGTGAGCGGGGTATCGGCTCGAAACTCGGCCCATCGTTCGGCGGTGAAATAGCGATAGGGCGAAAATGGCCCGCCGGCCAATTGGTCAACGACCGCCGCATCTTCCGGTGATTGCGGTGGCGGTGCCGGCGCTCTGGCCAGCTCATCAAAAAGTGCTTTGTCGAGCATAGTCGAGCTCGTATCCGCAGACTGATCCATCGCATCCCTCCCGAAGCGAAGTCTATCTAGTCTGCCTTACGAGAGGCTTTCTCTGCAAGTCCACTTTGGGCGGTGCGGCGTTCAAGCTCCAAAAGCACTTCTTCCAGCGAAACATCTTTCGCGCGCGCCAGGACCATCCAGTGATAGATCAGATCAGCGCTTTCAGCGACAAATGCCCCCTTGCTCTCTGTTAATGCCGCTATAATCGTTTCGGTCGCCTCTTCACCAAGCTTTTTGGCGATTTCTTCCGGTCCCGCAGATATGAGCTTGGCTGTCCACGATTTCAGCGGATCATCGGTTGCCTTGCTGGCAATGATCGTTTCGAGATCTTTGAGCGTGAAATCCGTCATGCCGCAGCTTCTCCCATATCGAGACGCACGGGAATGCCTGCCTTGGCCATGTGTTCCTTAGCCTCCCCAATGGTGTAAGTACCGAAATGGAAAATGGATGCTGCCAAAACACCGGTTGCATGCGCATCACGCACGCCCTCAACCAAGTGATCAAGATTGCCGACACCACCTGACGCGATAACCGGTACGCGCACGGCATCGGCGATGGCGCGGGTAAGCGCTATGTCGAACCCGGCCTTGGTGCCATCACGATCCATCGACGTCAGCAGGATTTCACCCGCTCCCAGATCGACCACCTTTCGAGCAAATTCAATCGCGTCAATCCCCGTGGGTTCGCGGCCACCATGGGTAAAAATCTCCCAGCGCCCATTGCCCACTGATTTCGCGTCGATGGCGACAACGATGCATTGGTTGCCAAATTTGTCAGCCGCTTCAGCGACAAAGTCCGGGTTCTTCACCGCTGCGGTGTTGATGGAGACCTTGTCGGCACCGGCCAACAGGAGTTTGCGGATGTCTTCAACCTTGCGGACGCCACCACCAACAGTAACAGGCATAAAGCAATGTTCTGCCGTACGGGCGACGACGTCGAAAATCGTATCGCGATTGTCAGATGAGGCGGTGATATCCAAAAAACACAGCTCATCGGCTCCGGCGGCGTCATAGGCTATCGCCGCTTCAACCGGATCTCCGGCATCAACCAGATCGACAAAATTGACGCCTTTAACGACACGGCCGTCTTTGACATCTAGGCAGGGTATGACACGAGCTTTCATCGTCATGCTGTTGGCGCTTTCTCCAAGATCTGCAGCGCTTCATCTGGATCAATACGGCCATCATATAGCGCGCGTCCGGAAATGGCACCTTCCAACTTGACAGCATCCGGCATGGTCATCCGAACAATATCAGCGACGGACGCCAAGCCACCAGAAGCGATCACGGGAATGGAAACAGCGTCGGCCAATTCAATTGTCGATTCCCAATTGATGCCCGTTAAAATGCCATCGCGATCAATGTCCGTGTAGATTATCGCTGCAACGCCCGCGCCTTCAAAGCGCTCCGCCAACTCAATGACGCCGAGTTCGGAAGCTTCCGCCCAACCTTCAACCGCTACTTTGCCGCCTTTGGCATCAATGCCGACGGCGATCTTGCTTGGGAACAACTTGCAGGCTTCCTTCACCAGGTCTGGGTCACGCACGGCGACCGTTCCTAAAATGACCCGTGCAAGGCCCTTTTCCAGCCAGTTTTCAATATGCCCCAGTGTGCGAATACCGCCGCCCAACTGTACCGGGTTTTTCGTTGATGCCAAAATGGCATCAACCGCCGCGCCATTAACGCTTTCGCCCTCAAACGCGCCGTTCAGATCAACGACATGCAGCCATTGAAAGCCTTGATCTTCAAAGGCTTTGGCCTGCGCACCCGGATCTTCATTGTACACCGTGGCAGTGTCCATTTCGCCAAGCTTGAGGCGAACGCACTGACCATCTTTGAGATCAATGGCTGGGAAGAGGATTTTGGATTTGGTCACGGCGCCCACTTCAAGAAATTAGCGATCAAAGCCAGACCCAGTGTCTGGCTTTTTTCGGGGTGAAATTGCGTGCCGAAAACATTGCCACGCGAGACAATCGCGGTCACCGGTCCGCCATAGCCGCATGTCGCCACAACATCGTCCTTGTGTTCAGCATCCAGAAAGTATGAATGCACGAAATAGGCGTGCAGGCCGTCAGGCCCTGTTCTGATCCCGTCCAGCATCGGGTGATCAACATGGACGTTTAGTGTGTTCCATCCGATTTGCGGTATGCGCAAAGCTGGATCGCCCGGCTGCATCAACTTCACATCGCCATTAATCCAATCAAACCCAGAGGTGACTGTCTTTTCAAGGCCACGCGTGGACATCAATTGCATACCAACGCAAATGCCGAAAAAAGGGCGGCCCTTTTCGCGAACGACCGTTTCGATGGCGTCGCGCATACCATCAACTGCCCCCAATCCAGCAGCGCAATCTGCGTAGGCACCCACGCCCGGCAGCACGATACGATCGGCACTGGTCACACGGTCGGGATCGCTGGTCAGAACGATGTCTGCAGATATGCCCGCTTCACGCGAAGCGCGCTCAAAGGCTTTTGTTGCCGAACGCAGATTGCCCGACCCATAATCAATAATCGCTACGCGCATGCCGCTTATGCCAGCCCCAGTATCATGTCGCTGTCGCCGTTCGGTTCTCGGTCGGGATTTTTATTCTTTCGTTGCTGCTGGCCCAGTAAATAAGCGGCTCGCCACTCGGCCTCCCACTTGTTTTCGGCATCCGCCACAATTGCAACTTCGCGATAGCCGCGCCTCTTTGCTTTCGCGATGATCCGATTGTCGCCTTCTAAAGCAACAAGGAGGCCGATCGCCAGATTGCCGACGAAAGTGATACCTGTCAGGTACAGGTTCTCGGAGTACATATTGACCGCGAAAAGAGCCACACCCACGATAGCTGTTTCCAGCCAAAGTCGATGAAACAGCAGCCACGGAATGGGAAAGCCGATCGCGAGAATCGCGAACCCGTCCCGCATGACCTTCACTTTCTGGTCTTTTGTCTCAATATCGCTTTCCAGTACAACAAAACGTGGCATGACTTATCCGTTCAGTGTGCCTTTGGTTGATGGGATCGCATCGCTCTGGCGGGGATCCATCTCGATGGAGGTACGCAATACTCGGGCCACAGCTTTGAAACACGTCTCGGCGATGTGGTGCGCATTGGCAGCGTAGAAGTTTTCAACATGCAGCGTAATACGGGCATTTTGTGAAAAGGCCTGGAAAAACTCGCGCACCAACTCAGTATCGAACGTGCCGATCTTGGGTGCCGTAAAATCAACACGCCAGACCAGAAACGGCCGGCCAGACACATCGATGGCGGCCCGGGTCAGGGCTTCATCCATGGCCAAATCAAGACTGGCATAGCGGGTAACACCACGACGGTCATCAAGCGCCTTGTTGATCGCCTGGCCCAAGCAAATGCCGACATCTTCCACTGTGTGGTGGTCATCAATGTGAAGGTCGCCTTCAGCCTTGATCGTCATATCAATAAGTGAGTGACGCGCGAGTTGGTCGAGCATGTGATCAAAAAAGCCGATACCAGTCTGGATATCCCGCTTACCCGATCCATCAAGGTTGACGGACACAGTGATGGCCGTCTCATTGGTTTTACGGGTCACCTCAGCAATACGATCTGCCATCTTCTTGTTTTCCTGATGTATTTACGGCGGTGTCTATCAAGCCTTAAGGTGAAACGCCACCACACGTTTGCAAGTACTCCATGGATCCTTACATAGGCGCAAAGAAGAGGAATTTGCTGATGAGCGAACACAGCGCTTTACCATCCATGCATGCGACAACAATTGTCACCGTTCGTAAAGGTGGCAAAGTTGTCATCGCCGGCGACGGCCAAGTCACCATGGGCCAATCAGTCGTCATGAAGGGCAATGCACGAAAAGTGCGCCGGATCGGAAAAGACGGGCAAGTTATTGCCGGTTTTGCCGGTGCTACCGCTGATGCCTTTACACTGCTCGACCGGTTGGAAAAGAAACTGGAACAATATCCAAACCAATTGATGCGTGCATGCGTGGAGCTGGCCAAGGACTGGCGGACCGACAAATATTTGCGCAATCTGGAAGCATTGATGTTGGTCGCCGACAAGGATGTGTCTTTGTGCGTGACCGGCAATGGCGATGTGCTCGAGCCGGAATATGGTGTGATGGCGATTGGTTCTGGCGGGAATTATGCTTTAGCGGCAGCACGTGCGCTCGTTGACCTTGATCTCGATGCCGAAGAGATAGCCAAAAAAGCCATGCAAATTGCTGGCGACATCTGCGTTTTCACCAACCACAATCTGGTGATTGAGACCTTGGATGTCAGTTGACGTAGATATCCGGCAACTCGGCGCCGATGACGCGGCACAGTATAAGACGCTGCGGCTATTGGGCCTGAAAACCAGGCCAGAAGCCTTTGGGAGTGACTATGCGGAGGACCTGCAAAAACCGGATAGCGCGTGGCTTACCACATTGACAGGAAACCGGGTATTCATCGGCGCGTTTGCAAGTGACATACTCGTTGGTATGGCAAATTTTGAGCCCTTACCCGGTTCAAAACTGCAACACCGCGCCTTCGTTTATGGCGTTTTTGTTCACCCTGACTATAGTGGCCAGGGTATTGGCTCGCGGATCCTCGACGTAATTGCCGCCCGAGCAGCAGAGGTGGGCATCACCCAGCTGCATCTCGGCGTTGGGGCTGAAAACGAGCCTGCCAAGCGCCTTTACACCAAAGCTGGATTTGAGACCTACGGACACGAACCATCGGCTATTCGTCTACCAGATCGCGATATTGATGAACTTTTGATGATCAAATTCCTAAGCTAGCCCATGCCTATCAACTTCAAACCGGTGACCGCCAGAGACCTTCCGCTTATCCGTTCATGGATGGAATTGCCGCATTGGCGCGAATGGTGGGGCGAGCCGGAGGTCGAACTTGGCTATATCAAAGACATGCTCGACGGGCGTGACCCGACGCAGCCGTTTCTATTCCTGAACGATGGCAATCCAATTGGGTACATTCAATATTGGCGTATCGAAGATGCCAAGGTACCGCCCTGGAATAAGCAATCACCTTGGGTCATGGATTTTCCAGACGGCACCATTGGGGTTGATTTGTCGATCGGTCCTGCCGACCAACTCTCCAAAGGGCTCGGAACCGTCGCCTTGTCGACCTTTGTGGAGAAACTTTTCGGGGATGGGTTTACCAAAATCATCATTGATCCTGATGTTGAGAACAAACGCGCTATCCGCGCCTATGAAAAATCAGGTTTTTTGCCCATAACAGTAGCCGACGAACAGGATGGTTCGGTTCTTCTGATGGAATGGAAAGGCAATCCAGACCCATGATAATTACAGGTGATCAACTAGACGAAGCCGTGCGCCGCGACATCATAAGTTCCGCGCAGAAGGATCGACTTGTAACTTTTGCGACGACCGAGATTAAAAACCGCAATAGTGACGAAAGTACGGATGCAACCGCTTCCGGCGATGAAGCGATACGCTTGATCGGCGGCGGCAACGACATGTTTGTGACGATCGGCGTTGTACTCGTTTCGGCTGGCTTGTTCTTTGCACTCTCGTCGGTCTTTGGCCCACAGCCGATGATTCTCTATGGCGTCCTCGCGGTTTTCCTGTGGGGGGTAGCCGAATTTGTCACACGCCAGCACCGTATGCGGCTTTCTTCTACTGTTCTAGGTATTGGTTTTATTGCCGCGGTGACCGAAATTCTGACCGATGTCATGGTCAACCGGTTTGATTTGGCCCTTCCTGAGAACATGGTGCAGCTGGTCGGGATGCGAGGTAATCTCGGCGTTGTCGCAACGGTATTTTTTGGGACAGTGATTATCGCTGCCATTGTCTACTTTTGGCGGTTCAAAGTTCCCATCATGGCCGCAGTTATCGCGATTTCGACTACCGCCTTGTTATCCGCCTATGGCGCGCTGTTCCTCTACGACGGCGTAACATCCGGCAACATTCAAGTGCCGCTGCTGGAAGAGTTACCCAATCTGTTACGCAACGCGCTTTATATTCCGCTCATCGTCGGATTGCTCATCTTTGCGGTCGGTGTGATGTTTGATTTGCACGATCGTGAGCGCATCACGGTTTGGTCCGATTGCGCTTTTTGGCTTCATGTTGTCTCCGCACCGCTTTTGGTTCATCCGCTTTTCGTTCTGTCCACCGGTCAGGAAGTGATCTTTGGCGAAGTGGAACCAGGGACGACGGCCACGGTGCTGCTCACTATGCTGATTTTTGTTTTTGTTTACGTAGCTCTCGCCATCGACCGGCGTTCGCTGCTTATCCCAACACTCGCCTATTTTGGTACGCTGGGTATTTATTTCCTCATCAATTCAGCATCTGAAAACACCGGGATTCCAGCGTTTGCGCTTATCTTGTTGGTCGTCGGCACCCTTATCATGATCTTTGGCGCAGGTTGGCAACGCATACGTGGCTTGATCATTTCACCAACGCTTCCCACATCGGTTCTCAACAAATTACCACCGATAAGAGTGAAGCAGACTGCATGAGTGATTTTTCTCCACGGGAGACCGTCTCTGAACTAGACCGCCACATCATTGGCCAAAAAGATGCAAAGCGGGCGGTGGCCATAGCTCTGCGTAATCGTTGGCGGCGACAACAGCTGCCGGACAATTTGCGCGATGAGGTAATGCCGAAAAACATCTTGATGATCGGTCCAACTGGCGTTGGTAAAACCGAAATTTCAAGACGATTAGCCAAGCTCGCCAATGCCCCGTTTGTAAAAGTCGAAGCGACGAAGTTTACGGAAGTTGGTTATGTGGGTCGTGATGTGGAGCAGATTGTTCGCGATCTTGTCGAAATCAGCATCGGACTCGTCCGGGAACTCAAGCGTGAGGATGTAAAGGCGAAGGCCCATGTAAACGCCGAACAGCGGGTGTTGGAGGCATTGGTCGGCAAAACCGCAAGTCCTGCCACCAAAGACAGTTTCCGCAAGAAGCTGCGTTCGGGCGAGCTGGACGACAAGGAAATCGAGATAGAGGTTGCTGACACAGGTGGCGCGCCCATGATGGATATTCCGGGCATGCCAGGCGGCAATGTCGGCATGATCAATCTCAATGATTTGATGGGCAAGGCACTTGGCGGTCGGACCAAAAAGACGAAAACGACGGTTCGTGACAGCTATGAGCTTTTGGTCACAGACGAAAGCGACAAGCTTTTGGACCAAGAACAAGTCACACAAGAAGCACTGAAGCTCGTTGAGAACAATGGTATCGTCTTCCTGGACGAGATCGACAAAATTGCGGTTTCAGAGGGCAAGTTTGGTTCTGGCGTTAGCCGGGAAGGTGTTCAGCGCGACCTGCTGCCATTGGTCGAAGGCACGACAGTGGCAACCAAACATGGGCAGGTGAAGACAGATCATATTCTGTTCATCGCCTCGGGTGCTTTCCACGTTTCAAAACCATCTGATCTTTTGCCGGAATTGCAGGGCCGGTTGCCCATTCGCGTTGAGCTGCGTGCGCTAGAAAAGGAAGACTTCAAACGTATTTTGACGGAAACCGAAGCGAGCCTGATCAAACAATATGTTGCCTTGATGGAAACAGAAGGCGTGACTCTCAGCTTCACCGATGATGCTATTGATGCATTGGCTGACATCGCGGTTGAACTGAACGCATCAGTTGAGAATATCGGTGCTAGACGTCTTCAAACGGTCATGGAACGTGTATTAGACGAGATATCCTACGAGGCTTCTGACCGCGCAGGCCAAGAGCAGGTTATTGATGCTGCGTACGTCCGGCAAAATGTTGGAGAGCTTGCAAAGAATGCAGATCTTTCGCGCTACATTTTGTAGCGTATAGTCTTGCACAAATTGGTGATGTTTTAGCCTATCGACATGTCTCGTTCGCTGTCATAGTCACACATGGGGATCTAACAAAGGCGCAAAAAACGTGGCGACAAAATCGTCAAAATTTGGTGGAAAGATACGCCTTTTGGCAGGCGTGATAATATGCGCCTTGTTTGTGGTTCCGCCATCGCGCGCAACTGACCTGATCATCGTCGAGCCAGGCAACAGCATCAAAGAACAACCTGAGATCCCAAACGCATCAAAGCGGCGCACGCGTCAAACCAACGGCACGTTCGACAGCAAATATGAACGCGCTTTGGCTTTTTTGGCCAAAGACGAACGGCTGATTAGACAAATCAAATCGGTCGCCGAAGATTTTGACATAGACCCTGTCCACATTATTGGCGCCATCGTTGGTGAACACACATACAATGTTGATGTCATGGACCGGGCTCAGAGTTATGTCATCAAAGCCGCGAACTACCTCAAGCGTGATATTGATTTTAAGTACAAGGGCGAAAAAGTTCTCGACTTTGTAGAGCGCGAACAATTCTCCGATTGCGAGGGTTACACCGACAGCGAATCCCTTTGGATCTGTCGCGAAGAAGTGTGGGAAGAAGAGTTTCGTGGGCAAGTCGTGGAGGATATTGCCTACCCAAATGACCGCTTCAGTGCGGTATTTTTTCAACCTTTTTTTGCCGGGCAGACTTTTGGATTGGGCCAGCTAAATCCGTTGACTGCGTTGAAGATGACAGATCGTGTCGTAGACACAATCGGCGGACGAAGATTAAAGGCTAGTGACGGGAGGCGGATTTACGGCACCATCATGGAGCCGAGAACAACGTTGCCGTATATCGCAGCGGCAATTGTTAGTTCCATAGAGGCCTATAAGGAAATTGCAGGCTTTGATATTTCAGACAATCCTGGCATCACAGCAACACTCTACAATGTGGGCAATCCTCGCGCGCGCGCCGCAGCGCTAGCAGCCAAGAACAAAAACCGCCGTGTGAAAAGACAGCCGCAAGTCAATTACTATGGTTGGCTCATCAATGACCGGGAAAGCGAGCTGCGCGACTTACTCTAGGCTTCTCTTCGGCGTTGCGAATCGCAGCTTGAACCCGGTCCCGCAAGTCAGACAATTGCTCCTCTGAAAAGTGGCTGATACCACTGGCCAAAAGATTGCTCAGTTCCGTTGCTGTGGGCGACAAACCCGACGTATCGACGGTTACTTTGGGCGCAGACAACATGGCCAAACTTTCCAGCTCATCGGCTTCATCCCAAATAATCCCGAAATAGCTGATGATTTGCTGAACTAACATCCAACGCGGCGTACCCCGTTTACCGTGCTCAAGCGCTGACAAATACGCAGCTGTGATCCCGAGCGCTTTGGCCATTTCCTTTTGTGTTACGCCACGCTCTATCCGCAATTCCCGCACGCGACGGCCGAAAGGGGTCATGATCGCGTTCCCGGCTGCTTGCGTTTCAATCTTATATACCATGCACCTTCGCCGCCATGATCACGGCTTGCATGGCGTATGCCACTGACAAACATGTTGATCGGATGCGTTGAGACCCAGATTGGAAGCATCTTCTTAAGGACACCTTGTGAATTCACACTTCGACCCTTTCCAGTGATAACCAGTACGTGCCGATGTCCTAAACGGTAGCTATTTGCTAGAAACTTTTGAAGTGATTGATGCGCCTGGTTCTGCGTTTGATGGTGTAGATCCAGGCGGGCATCGATTGGCAATCGGCCTTTGGCCAGTTTTCGATGCGTAGGTCGCTCAATTTCAAAGATTTGCTTTTTAGCGGTTGAAGATGCCCGCTTCTCGGTTGCAGCACTTACGGCTGGCGGTTTTGCTTTCGGTCTTTCCGTATCAGAATTGGTCGTGAGGGTCGGCGCTACACTTGGCACTGGTTCGGACAATGGTCGGTCGACCATACCCTGTTCTTCGACCCAGCTTAGCCAAGCATCTTCTTCATCCCCGCCGCTCGACGTCTCTGCTTTGTCTCGTTTCTTTAAAGGCGAAACCGTCCGCGTCACCCGTCGCCAAATATGGCGGTCATCTGCATTTAGTCCTGGCGATTTTGCGCTGCGTTTCTTCACGTGCCCAACCACTTTTCGAGATAGGTTTGGTATCCGGTCTTGGGACAAAGCACAAAAAAAGTAGCCGGAGATAAAACGCCACCAGCCGCCTCACCCGCCTCACGTCCTGTTCCCACAAACAAATCTCCACGCGATGGGCCTTTTATCGCGGTGCCAGTCTCTTGTGCTATCATCAGCTTTGCGAAGGGCGCATCATTAACTTTGTCAGCTTGCACAAAAATTGGCGTTGCAAATGTATGGTAACGCATATCGACCGCCAACGAGCGTTGTGCTGTGAGTTGTATTTTTGCTGCGGCTATGGGCCCAAGCGGCGCTTCGCCCAGCGGCGTCTCTTTGAAAAAGATATATGAGCGATTTTCATGCATTAGCGCCTCGCTCTCATCAGGATTAGCACGAAGCCAAGCCGAGATGGACTGCATAGAAACACTCTCTAACGGAATGGCGCCCCGTTTAACCAAAACGCCACCGATTGCTGTAAACGGATGTCCGGTCTTGGCCGCGTAAGACACGCGCATCTGAGTTCCATCGGTGAGATCCAACCGTGCTGCGCCCTGGACATGCATGAAGAATGAATCGATGGGGTCTTCCAGCCAAGCCAAAACCTCTGCCTTGTCAGTCAGCGCACCCTGATCGATCGCTGCACGATCCGGCGCCATACCGTAACTTCCATCCTGATTTCGCCATGCGAAACGAAAATCATCGGGTACCGCGCCTGACGGCGCGTCTTTGCGCGCCACCAGGTTTTTCGGTCGCGCATAGATGGGAATATTAAACTTGTCCGATCGGATGCGTGAGGCCTGATATTCGGGCTCAAAGAAAGCCGTAACAATCGGTCTTTCATTGGCGCCATCGCCGTTTTCTCGCGCCAATCTTACCGGTACAAAGTTTTGTTCAAAGAAATCACGCGAAAAGCCGGGAGCCACAGCCGTCGCGTCGTGCACCAATTGCATCAGTGCTTCAGGGTCACACCCTTTTGGGGCCCGATTGTAGATTTCGTTTGCTGGTTTCAGGCGATGACGAACGAATGCTGCCAGCGCCGCGTCATGATCGTCGTCCACCCAATCGGGGATGTCGCCAAAATCAACAATTGTGGCTCTCTGACTTCCCACAGCCGCCGCTCACTGCTTGAACTGCAGAATTAAGCGTTTTCCGGTTCGGTGCTGATCAACTTCCAGTTCGGGTCACGATCGCGAATGTCTTTGCCAAAAGTCCATTCGTCGCGCACTTCAGCAACCTCATTAGGGTCACCATCGATGATCTTACCATCACCGTCTTTGGTGGCGGAGATCAGCTGAGAAATCACTGAGACGGTTACATGCGCGCTATTGTCACGCAATTCCGCACCAACGATTTCCATCTTCTCGATACCAACGAAATTGGTCTGGACGGACTCACCTGCTTTTTCTCGCTCGGTAAGGGCTTCGGCAAAACCGTCATAAACCTCTTTTGACAAAAGATTTTGCAGTGTTTTTCGGTCACCATCTGCAAAGGCCATGACAATCATTTCGTAGGCCATAGTCGCACCGGACAAAAACTCTTTGGGGCTGAAGGCAGGGGCCGCGTCCTTGATAGCGCGCAGCTGTTTGTTCACCGCAGTACCGGCCTTGGCGATACGGTCGATTTCCCGGTACTGATCAGCGCCATCACGCGATGGCAGCGTAATGACGTTATCATCACCTTCTGTTTCAGTTGGTTGATCATCGCTCTGACCGGGAAAATCCATCGGCGGGCGCTCATGCCCGGTGCGCTTGCCCAAAACACTGCGTAACTGGAGAAACACAAAAACGGCGGCCGCCATGAATATGAGGGTGACGATATTCGATGAGTCCATGATATTGCGTTGTCCGGTTTTGTGTCGTTGTCGGTCGAATATAGAACGTCAATGGTCATCATTCAAACACTGACGTTTCATTCCTATATTGGGAAAAAGGAAACATGCCGATGCCATTTAGTTTGATCCCGTTTTTTCTCCTGGCTATCCCGCTTTTGGAGATCGGAGCGTTCATTGTCATTGGTGGTCAAATTGGCGTCGTTTTGACGCTTTTGATGATCCTTGCCACTGCAATCCTTGGCTCGATATTGCTTCGGTGGCAGGGATTTGGTCTTTTTACCCGCATACAAGCAGAAATGGGCCAAAACAGGGTTCCAGCTCGAGAGCTGGTCCACGGTGTCATGATCCTGGTCGCCGGCGTGCTGTTGCTCACGCCAGGATTTATCACTGACAGCTTGGGTTTCCTGCTCTTTGTGCCTGCTTTTCGTGACTTTGGCTGGGCGTTTTTGAAGAACCGAATAAAAGTCGTCAATGCCGCCGGTTCACAACATCAATCGCCGTACAGTAATAGTGAAACAATAGATCTTGAGCAGGACGAATTTGAACGCGCGCCGGATCCTTCCTCACCATGGCATGAAAACAAAAAGTAGAACCGGCATAGGTTTCGCTACGCTTGTTATGCCACAAATCGCGTGGTAGGCGCAGCCCAACAAAATTAACACGAAACACCAATCTCATAGGCAAAATGAATGGCCAAGGAACCAACAACAAAGCCCGAAGAAAAGCCTGCGGCGGCCCAAGGTAACGGGCAACAGCAGCTGAGCATTCTTACGCAGTATGTAAAAGACTTGTCGTTTGAAAGCCCCGGCGCGCCATTATCATTGCGCCCTCGTGAAAAGGCGCCGGCGATCAACATTAACGTCAACGTCAATGCAAATCCGCTTGCGGAAAACGACTATGATGTAGTCTTGACGCTGACCGCAGAAGCCAAAGACGATGAGACCGTGTTGTTTAACGTGGAATTGGTTTATGGCGGCGTATTTCGTGTCGCTGGCTTCCCGCAGGAACATGTTCTTCCTGTCGTTTTCGTCGAATGCCCACGCATGCTGTTCCCGTTTGCTCGCCAGATTGTGGCAGAATGCACGCGCAATGGTGGCTTCCCGCCGTTGATGATCGACCCCATCGACTTTGCTCGCATGTTCCAACAGCGCATGGCCGAAGAACAGGCAAAGCAAAAAGTCGCTAACTAGTATTTATTGATTGGCTGCCATTTTTTTCCAAATGGCATCGCTTCCTAGCCGTTCCACCATTTCGGCGTGAGCGGCTTTTTCATTTTCTGAAATGCGCGGTGAAAGTGGTGCCGGACGCTGCGGTAAAGCAATTGTGCCCGCGCCTTCGTCCGAATTACTGGCACCGCCGGCTGTTGCAGCGCTATCGAGCACGAGCGTTGCCTGTTTGCCTCCAACCAGCTCGATATACACATCAGCCAAAAGTTCGCTATCAAGTAAGGCGCCGTGTTTGTCACGCTTGGAATTATCGACGCCATACCGCTTGCAAAGTGCATCCAGTGAGTTGGGACCCATCGGGTGACGGCGTCTCGCCAAGGCTAGCGAGTCGATAACCCGGTCCGGGTCGATTTTTGGAAAGCCAACCCGCTCAAATTCAGCATTGAAAAAACCGACGTCGAAATTGGCATTATGCGCAACCAACTTGGCATCACCTATAAAGGCGTACCATTCGTCGATGACTTGCGGGAATGTTGGTTTGTCCTCAAGCATCTCATTTGAGATGCCGTGCACATTGAGCGCATCGGGGTGAACCTGGCGCCCTTGTGGATTAATAAAGACATGAAAGTTGCGACCGGTAATAAAACGGTTTTCCAACTCCACTGCACCAATTTCGATGATACGGTCTTCACGGTTATCAAGACCCGTGGTTTCAGTGTCAAAAATGATCTCACGCATGGTTTAAATCTGCCATTTAAGGGCACTAATTGCCAAGCGTATTGATGGACCATCAACTGCTTTGGTGGGCGTCTTTGAGTTCCCGAATAACCTCAACTACCGCATTTCGCGCATGTTGGAGGCCAAGCGAAGTGTCGATGATGAAATCGGCTTTCGCGCGTTTTTGTTCGTCCGGCATTTGTTTGGCCAAAATGGTATTAAGGCGTTCCTCCGTCATGCCTGGCCGTGAGAGCACACGTTGCCTTTGAACACTTTCCGGCGCGGTTACGACCAATACCTTATCGACGCGTTTATCTGCGCCGGTTTCAAAAAGCAGCGGTATGTCCAATAGGACCAGAGGCGCGCCACTAGCTTGGGCCTTTTCTAGGAACATTTCCTCTCGGTTGCGGACCAACGGATGAACGATCGCTTCCAATTCCCGTAGTGCGGCTTTGTTTCCAACCACTAGCGAACCCAAAATGCTACGGTCCACTTTGCCGTCAACAATCGCCGACGGAAATCGTTCAGCAACAAGTGGAACCGCTTCGCCTTCATAGAGCGCGTGCACTGTCGCGTCCGCATCATGGACCGGTACACCTGCTTCTTTGAAGAAATTGGCAGTTGTTGACTTTCCCATCCCAATGGAGCCTGTCAAACCAAGGGTAATCATCAGGGTTCACCGAGATCATCAAGGATCAATCGACGCAACGACGTATCAACAACGGGCCGCTGGCCAAACCATTTTTCAAATCCGGGAACGGCCTGATGCAAAAGCATGCCAAGGCCATCTACCGTCCGAAGGCCGTGAGTTCGTGCATCGAGAAGAAACTGCGTGTTAAGTGGTGCATACACAATGTCAGCAGCGATCGTACCAGATCGCGCGCTCTTAAAGTTAATCGGCAAGGGTGGGATGTCGCCCATACCGGCTGAAGTGGTGTTGATAATCACCTGATAAAGATCAAGATTTTGTAGCGCTTCGATCAATTGAACCGAATGAACGCTAAACTCACTTGCCAGTTCATCGGCCCGTTCTGTCGTGCGATTCGTGATGGTTACATCGCTTATGCCGGCCTCTTTACAGGCGTGCACAACGGCCCTCGCGGCACCACCTGCACCAATGATGAGACATGTTTGCGCTTCACGCCAATCGGGCGCGAAATCGTCCATGTTGGCAGCAAACCCATAAGCATCTGTATTGGTGGCTTTTAGCTTTCCGTCTTCGAGCCAAAGCGTGTTGGCGGCACCGATTTTTCTTGCCTCATCTGCAACACTATCCACGAGGGTCATGACGGCCTGTTTATGCGGGATAGTTACGTTACAACCAAGCCAACTTCCTAATCGGATTTCGCTGAGGAAATCCGCAAGTATTGCCGGCGCCACGTCTAATTTCTCATAGGCGCCTTTAATGCCATATTGCTCCAACCAGTGCCCGTGGATGAGCGGCGACCTTGAGTGGACGATGGGATGACCAATGACACAAGCGCGCAGGGGTTTATCCATCGATAGCCTCCAACCGTCTTAACTCTTGCAACAGAGGCAGGAGCGGCAGGCCTATGATGGAAAAATAATCGCCATCCATGCGTTCAAGTAGCTGAATGCCAAGCCCCTCTATTTGGTAAATCCCGACGCTTTTCAGCACTTGGTCGCCAGCTTGTGCAAGATAGCGCCCCACAAAAGCAGGCGAGTAATCTCGCATTTTCATATTCACCACAGTCATGTGTCGCCATAGGGTCTGACCATCACGCACCAGACACAGGGCGGAATTTAACTGGTGGGTTTTCCCTGACATATCGATGAGTCGGCGGCGTGCTTCGTCAAAATTAGCGGCTTTGTGAAAAATCTCACCATCCATCGATAATGTTTGGTCTCCGCCGATGACAATGGCGCCAGGGTGACGGCTCGAAACATCCAATGCTTTGGCTTCCGCCAGGAGGGAAGCAATGTCTTCGGCGTCTGCTCCAGTTTCGAGCAATGGCTTTTCAGCTGCCCTTTCGTCAATATCGGCAGCAACTGCGTTGAAGGTCAGGCCGGCATTTTCGAGAATCATTCGGCGAAAAGGGCTCGTTGATGCAAGTATGAGAGTCACGTCTTAATTTCACTCCATGCCCATTAATATTCCGGGTCTGTGAATCGGTGTGGAGCTTTGCCCAAAAGAATTCAATGGCCTCATTATTGTGTGGGGAAGATGATTTGTTTTCCCCTTGTGCATATTTGAAGATTGAAACATCCACTGTTCAGAAGAGTGGGGAAAAACCCTATTCCGGCCGCCGTTAGTGTGTGTTGCTTGTGGAAAGCAAATAAATGAGGCCATTGAATTCTTTTGGGCAAAGCTCCAC
>JBCBYO010000099.1:0-501 GCA_039815825.1 Pseudomonadota bacterium | reverse complement strand
ACCACCCCGCCCATGCCAGCGTCACGCGCTTGCTGAGCGCGTCGTTTGACAAGTGTAAGAGGGTCCAAATGATAACCCGCCTCACCGAGATCTTGTCCGTCCATCGAGGTCAAGACGGTTACACCAAGCAGGCAAAGGTTTGATCCTTGCGCCGCCTTAACCGCCGCCGCCATGGCCTTTGGGTAGGCATGGATGGTCAACATATCGACATCGAGTTTGATGATGCTTTCGACGCCCTTTTCAATCGTATTGTCGATATCCAAGAGTTTCATGTCGAGGAAAACCGATTTGCCTGCCGCCTTCAGTTCGGGGATGAGTGCCAACCCGCCAGCAAAACCAAGCTGATGTCCGATTTTGTAAAAGCTGACCACTTCACCGAGTGCGGCAATAATGGCAGACGCATCCAATACGCTCGGCACGTCCAGCGCGACAATCAGGCGGTCATTGGGTTTATCAACAGTCATGGGGCGGATTTGACATGGGTTCGCACAAGCCGCAATG
>JBCBYO010000098.1:0-503 GCA_039815825.1 Pseudomonadota bacterium | reverse complement strand
GGGGCTGGACCAGCCGGGCTCTGCCGCGTTCTACCGCCAGATCGAAGCGGTCCGAAACGACACCGGCTGCGCCGTGTTGATGATCAGCCACGACCTGCATGTGGTGATGAGCGCGTCTGATCGGGTGATTTGCCTCAACGGCCATGTCTGCTGCGAGGGGACCCCCGCCGTTGTCGCCTCCGCCCCGGAATACCGCGCCCTGTTCGGGGCCGGTACCGGTGGCGCGCTCGCACTTTACCGACACGACCACGACCACGACCACGACCACGACCACGATCACGATCATCACCACGAGGCCGCGGAATAGTGCTGGACGATTTCATGACGCGCGCGACGCTCGCCGGCATCGGCGTCGCCTTTGCCGCCGCCCCGCTTGGATGTTTTGTTGTTTGGCGGCGGATGGCCTATTTCGGCGACGCCACCGCACATGCGGCGATCCTGGGCGTGGCCCTGTCGCTCACGTTCGAGATGTCGATCTTTCCCGGCGCGTTGGCCGTGGCCCT
>JBCBYO010000097.1:0-509 GCA_039815825.1 Pseudomonadota bacterium | reverse complement strand
CACGGCGGCATGGCCAGCGCGTTTGCAGATCGTGCCCTCGCCGTGGCAGCCTGGTCGGTTTTGCACCGACCATCGGTGACCCTGAAACTCACACTCCACTTTTTTGACTCGGTTCCAGCTGGCGCTTGGCTTGAGGCGCATCCAATCATTCACAGTCACATTGACGGCATGGTTCAGCTCAGCGCTGAGATGCGCATTTCCGGCGAGCAGCTGGCCGCCCGCGCCGACGCGACGTTTCGCGCTGTTACTCGACCGCAGAAACAGACTTGAAACGCCAAAAACCGACAGTATACCGGGAGGCCGGAGCGTGGCGCAGTCTGGTAGCGCATCTGGTTTGGGACCAGAGGGTCGTAGGTTCGAATCCTATCGCTCCGACCAGTTTCTCTAGGGACGGTCTTACTCTCATGGATGCTCGGATTTACAAACCCGCCAAATCGGCCATGCAATCTGGACGAGGCAAGACGCAGGAATGGGTTCTGGAATTCATCAGCGATGCGCGCAGATCCGCC
>JBCBYO010000096.1:0-519 GCA_039815825.1 Pseudomonadota bacterium | reverse complement strand
ACCACTGGTGATCGTGTCCGCGCCCTTGCCGGTGCCGCATTTGTTTTTCCAGCCGAGCCCCTGTTCTTCAAGCGTTGCACCCGCTGGTTCCGGGCCCACACACTCAGCCGGGCTCTTCGCGCCATGGGCCTTGCCAAAGGTATGCCCCCCGGCGATGAGCGCCACCGTTTCCTCATCATTCATGGCCATGCGGCCAAAGGTTTCGCGGATATCCTGGGCGGCAGCCACCGGGTCCGGCGTCCCATTGGGTCCTTCAGGGTTTACATAGATCAAACCCATCTGCACCGCGGCGAGGGATTTTTGTAACTTGCGGTCACCGCTATAGCGTTGATCCGCGAGGAATTTGTTTTCCGGACCCCAATAGACAAGATCGGGTGTCCACGCATCTTCGCGGCCGCCGGCAAAGCCAAAGGTCTTAAAGCCCATATCTTCCATAGCGACAGTGCCGGTAAGGACCATCAGATCCGCCCACGAAATTGAGCGGCCATATTTCTGCTTGATGGGCCACAAAAGGCGTTG
>JBCBYO010000095.1:0-528 GCA_039815825.1 Pseudomonadota bacterium | reverse complement strand
GTCAGCGGGATGGGCTTTGTGGCCACGATCTTGTATAAAGCCGTTTCGACCAGACGGCCGGGCAGTCGCTGTTCTTGATCATATCAGGGATAGAGGAAAGTCCGGGCTCCATGGAGACAGGACGGCGGATAATGTCCGCCCGGTGTGAACCGAGGGAAAGTGCCACAGAAAGCAAACCGCCCCAGACTTGATCTGGGGTAAGGGTGAAAGGGTGGGGTAAGAGCCCACCGGGGCTTCGGTGACGCGGCCCGCATGGTAAACCCCGCCAGGAGCAAGACCGAATAGGGGGTGCGCATGGGCCGTCTTCAGCTTGCGCCCCGGGTGTGTCGCACCAGGCGTGTAGCAATATGCGTCGCAGAGGAATGACTGCTGAACCCGCAAGGGGGAACAGAACCCGGCTTACAGGCCGTCTGGACTCACGACCGCAGAGATTTGTCGAAAGGGGGTGGAAGGAACCGCGTTTCGAGATATGTCCGCACAAGGAAGAGAGAATAGCGCGGATCAGCGCCCCCAAAAATTTACCCCAAG
>JBCBYO010000094.1:0-533 GCA_039815825.1 Pseudomonadota bacterium | reverse complement strand
TTCCTTTATGCGTTTTCGAGTATCGAGGTGTGCGAACTTTCTTGGCACCCGGCGATTGTACCACCAGACCCGGCCTCTCTGTTCGAGGTATGAATTGTCTTCGACGCGTTTCATGACGCCGACCATTGGTCCACAATTTGGTCCCAATTTGGTCCTCAATTTCCTGCCAATTTAGACAAAGGAATCCAAACGGAACCGAAAATTCCGTTTGATTTCAATGATTTGCGCGATTGCAATTTCGGGCGAAATGGCGCGAGTGACGGGACTCGAACCCGCGACCTCCGGCGTGACAGGCCGGCACTCTAACCAACTGAGCTACACCCGCGCTTGGCTGCGTCAAGCAGCCGACGACTGGATGTACGGGACAAGGGAGAGGGCGTCAAGCGGGATTTTGGCCATGAAAGGCGAGCACGCGCCCGACAAAGAGAGGTCACCCGGTACCCTTTTTTGTCTGGTCTCGTTGTTGTTTCAATGCCGGCTAGGCGAGGCGATCGGGGCCGACGCGGACAACAGCTTTGCCGAAATTGTCCCCG
>JBCBYO010000093.1:0-542 GCA_039815825.1 Pseudomonadota bacterium | reverse complement strand
TCGACGTTGAGTTCGATGGCGCCCTTCCGGACATTCTGAACGCTCTAGAATGTGAAAACAATGGCAACCGCCTCGTGCTTGAGGTGGCTCAGCATCTTGGTGAGAACGCTGTTCGCACGATCGCGATGGACTCCACGGAGGGTCTCGTTCGCGGACGTGCTGTTGCTGACACAGGCACGCCAATCATGGTGCCAGTTGGCCCAGGCACACTTGGCCGCATCATGAACGTTGTCGGCGAACCAATCGACGAGCGCGGCCCGGTCGCCTCTGATATTCTCGCGCCAATTCACGCGCCAGCCCCAGACTTTGTCGACCAGTCGACTGAAGCAGAAGTGCTCGTGACCGGTATTAAAGTCATCGACTTGCTCTGCCCCTACACCAAGGGTGGTAAGATTGGCCTCTTCGGCGGTGCCGGTGTTGGTAAGACCGTTCTTATTCAGGAACTGATCAACAACATCGCGAAACTGTTCGGTGGTTACTCTGTGTTTGCTGGCGTTGGTGAGCGGACGCGTGAAGGCAACGATCTCTATTACGAGATGCAG
>JBCBYO010000092.1:0-551 GCA_039815825.1 Pseudomonadota bacterium | reverse complement strand
ATACCTCGGAATGGCCTATGCCATGGTCGCGATTGGCGCGATTGGCTTCATCGTCTGGGCGCACCACATGTACACAGTCGGCATGCCGTCTGACATGAAGGCATATTTCGTCGCAGCCACCATGGTGATCGCGGTCCCAACAGGGATTAAGATCTTCTCCTGGATCGCGACCATGTGGGGCGGTTCAATCGAATTCGCCGTGCCTATGGTCTGGGCTATCGGGTTTATCTTCTTGTTTACACTTGGCGGCGTGACTGGGGTTGTGCTCGCCAATGCGGGAATCGACCACGTTCTTCACGACACCTACTATGTCGTTGCGCACTTCCACTATGTGTTGTCGCTCGGCGCTGTGTTTGGCCTGTTCGCAGGCTGGTATTATTGGTATGAGAAGATGTTCGGCGTGAAGTACAATAAGATGATTGGGTACGCCCATTTCTGGGTCATGTTCATCGCGTCTAATCTGATCTTCTTCCCGCAGCATTTCCTTGGCTTGAACGGTATGCCGCGGCGCTATGTCGACTATCCTGACGCATTTGCGCTCTGGAACAGCA
>JBCBYO010000091.1:0-577 GCA_039815825.1 Pseudomonadota bacterium | reverse complement strand
CAGCACCGTTCTGGAAGCGCGCGTGCCAAGTTATTTGCAGGATGCAGACAACGAATGGTTCGGGTTTTCGCAACGCGCGCGCATCCTGTTCTACGACAAGAACGATGTGACCGATCCACCGATGACCTATGCTGAACTGGCCGACCCAAAGTACCGAGGCATGGTTTGTATCCGGTCTTCGTCGAATGTTTATTCACAAACCATTCTTTCCGCGATCATCGAGCATGCCGGAGAAGACGCAGCCAAGGCTTGGGCCGAAGGTGTTGTGGCGAATTTTGCGCGTGCACCGCAAGGCGGAGACACTGACCAGCTGCGCGGCATAGTTTCGGGAGAGTGCGAAATTTCGATGTCCAACACCTACTACTTTGCCCGCGCGATCCGCAAAGACGTGTCTGGTGTCAGCGACAGCCTTGATATGATTGGATGGGTGTTTCCTGATCAGGGTGGCAACGGTACACACATGAACCTGTCGGGTGGCGGTGTGGCCGCACATGCACCCAACAAGGACAACGCGATTGCGTTCCTCGAATACCTGACAAGCGATCAAGCACAGCAGTATTTCTCCGCCGGGAACGAC
>JBCBYO010000090.1:0-597 GCA_039815825.1 Pseudomonadota bacterium | reverse complement strand
ATAACCACCGTGTGGGGCCGAAGGCCCAACGCTTTGACAGGACTGCCAACCATGATCTTTGACGACTTCTTCACCCAAAAGCTTGATGAGCTTAAGGCAGAGGGGAATTACCGCTACTTTGCAGAACTTGAACGCCAATGCGGCAAGTTTCCAAAGGCGGCGAACCATACCGAGGACGGCGTGCGCGACGTCACCGTGTGGTGTTCCAACGACTATCTGGGCATGGGCCAGCACCCCAAGGTGATCGCAGCCATGCAAGAGGCGGTGGAACGCTGTGGCACGGGCGCAGGCGGGACGCGCAATATCTCGGGCACGAACCACGATCATTTGCTGTTGGAACGCGAATTGGCGGATCTTCATGGCAAAGAGGCGGCTTTGTTGTTCACTTCGGGCTATGTGTCGAACTGGACGTCGCTGTCGACCCTGGGCGCGAAAATCCCGAACGCTGTGATCCTGTCAGACAGCGAAAACCACGCCTCGATGATCGAAGGCATCCGCCATTCGAAGGCTGACAAAGTCATTTGGAACCACAACGACCCCGAGGACCTGGACCGCAAGTTGGCAGCGGTTGGCGATCGGCCAAAAATTGTGAATTTT
>JBCBYO010000008.1:105774-106031 GCA_039815825.1 Pseudomonadota bacterium | reverse complement strand
AAGATGTTTGATTGCGTTTCCATTTGCGCGTCGGTTTCGGCGAGCTTCTTGGCGACATTGTCGACCATCGTTTGTGCCCGACGTTCCATGGCCGCAGCCTGCTCTTCCAGGGCGGTACTGATGCGACCTGTTGTGTGCCCAACAGCGCCAAAGAGCGCTTCGGTTTTCTCATCTGCCATTTTGGCAAATTCAGAACGGTGCGCTTCCAGGCTCCCAGCAAGCTTTGTTTCCAGCTCGGAGGCTTTTTGCGCAATCAT
>JBCBYO010000008.1:0-105764 GCA_039815825.1 Pseudomonadota bacterium | reverse complement strand
ATGGATTGGCGCCCAGCTGCAAAACGTTCGGCAATATCTTCGCTAGCTGCGACCAAGGCGACTTTGGTTGCCTCACCGCCGACCGTGAGCTTGTCGTTGATGTCGCGTGTATGTTGCTCAAGTTGGTCATTGATCGATGATGCGGTGGCGGTAACAGCATCGCCGCCAGTCTTCAGCGTATCCGCGATTTCGCGGGTGCGTTCAACGAGCGTCTGGTTGAGCGTTTGGGTTCGTGCATCGAGGGCATCATTCAGGCGATCTGTACCTGTATTCAGGGCTGACACGCGCGTTTCGAACTGCGACAGTAAACTCTCTCCACGTGTGTCGAGTGTCTGTTGAATCTCGGACAATTTGTCGTCGAATGTTGACACCATGGCGCCCGACGTATCGCCTAAGCGCTGAACAAGAGCGTCTGTTTTGTTCTCAAGCGTTTCAGCGATCTGAGCACTCGATGCATCGGTCCGATCTGTCAGCAGAGCAATGCGCGTGTCGAGTAGCTCTGCCATCTCAGTGCTCGTGGTCGACAATTTGCCGGACAGTTGGTCCAGTTTCTCAGCAACAGCCTCATTGATCTGACCACCAGTATCGACCAGGCGGGCAACAGCGTTTTCACCACTTTGATTGAGCGCCATCGTCAGCTCTGTTGAGGCGTTGATCACATTGTCCCGAATGTTGCTTGAGACCGCGCTCAGCTCGTCGCGTAGCTGTTCGTGGGCGCCGGAAATAGATGCGCGCAGGCGCTCGGCATGTGTGACAATGCCCTCTCGTTCGTTTCCAAGGTCTGTCAGCAGTGAACGGACCCGCAATTCGTTATCGGTGTAGACGCGCTCCAGCTCGCCGACTTCCGATTGCATCATGGCTTCCAATTCTGTTGCGCGGGCAATCGTACGTTCGATGCCTTCGCCCATTGCCGCTACTTCGCGGCGAACGGCATGGCCGACGGTGGCGACTTGCTGTTCCGCAAGCTTTTCTGGTGCGGCGAGGCGGAATGCTATTTCGCTCATCGATTTCGCTGTCTGGCGCATCTCTGCGGCGCGGCGCAGCATGGTCGCCAGAACATAGATGAAAAAGACGGGGACGATTGTTCCAACCAGGATCCCAATCGCACCCGGGATGGCGCGTAGATCAGCTGGTGACCGAACCGCCCATACTTCGGGTGCATAAAGGATGTGTGCCAATGCCGCGGCAGCAGCGATCCACAACAAGCTGAGAAAGGTGGCAGTAGCAAAGGCGCTTCCAGCCGACTTTGCGCTCAAGCGCTGCATTGTTTGTTCGTAGTCTTTGGCGGCACTGTCGTCATTGGCCGGCGCAATTGGCGCTGCCGCTGGCTTGCTTCTGTTCGCGGCAGGGGCGGGTGCTGCCACACTGGCGCCCGTGTCAGGTTTCGATTTTGCTTTTTCGGGAGAAGCGTTTTTCAGTTCGTCGGTTGCGCTTGCTACCTGCTCCTCAAAGTCGTCAAGCGATAGTTCGCCCGCCAAATTATCATCAAGATCCAGGTTCTCCAGATCATCGTTCAGATCCAAGTCTAGCGCTTGCTCCAGCGCTTCTTCCATATCGGAATCGATGTCCAACGATTTGTTCGTCTTGTTAGCCATTACAGCCTCACTCAAATACCCAGCCCGCATCAGCCACTATTGGCTGTACCAAAACTCTGCGATACTACCCAAGCCCCGTCGACCTGAACCTCCTATCTTAATGACGTGTGTATTGAATTGAAACAACTAGTTGGAAGCCCACCAAAAAGTTTAAACACAAGGTTAACGTCTCCGCAAAGGCCGTTTCGCTTCGGTTTTTAGGTTAACGAAGCGCAAACTGCTTTTGCCGATACTGGTAATCCAATCAAGGATTACGCCATGATGAACGCTTATTTCGACATGCCCTCAAGTCACGAAACCGATCATGCTTTAACGCCGATTGATTTGGACTTCTTGTCGTCGCAAGCAGGGCACGACCGGGAATTGGTCGAAGACCTCCTGCACATTTTCGTCAAACAAGTGCGATCCCTTTCTAGGACAATGCACACTGAAAGCGACCTGGAAGCTGTTTTGCGTGCCGCCCATACTCTGAAAGGTACCGCAAGAGCGGTGGGTGCTGCGCGGATCGAGGCAAGCGTTGAAGCGCTTGAAAGGGATGCTGAAAACAAAAAATGTTTGGCGCAATTGAGCGATGAGGTTGATGCAGCGTGCGATTATGTCGCCTCGCTTTTGCGCTGACGCTAAAATCCATTCTTGACTTGGCCTGAAGAGCCTTTACCTGCGCAGGAATTCTATTTCTGGCGCGGAGGCCAAATTGCCTAAACTCACAATCAAAGCTTTTGACGGATCTCTGTTCGAGTTGGACGCTGCGGACGGATCAACTGTCATGGAAAACGCGATCCGCAATTCCGTTCCGGGCATTGAGGCCGAGTGTGGTGGTGCGTGCGCGTGTGCGACATGCCATGTCTATGTCGATGATGCTTGGACCGAAAAGGTGGGCAAGCCTGAAGTCATGGAAGAGGACATGCTGGATTTTGCCTATGAGACAAAGCCAACATCGCGTCTTTCTTGTCAGATAAAAGTTACCGATGAGCTTGATGGTCTTGTGGTTCACGTGCCGGAGCGACAGGCTTAATTTGCGCTCAACGCAAAGATTTTGCCCCCGATGATGGACGCTTATTTTCAATCCCGTTCTTGGCGCCTTGCTGCGGGCAAGGAGCTGATGTTGGGGCCCGAAGCCGTCCTCATGGGCATCATCAATGCAACGCCTGACAGCTTTTCCGATGGCGGTGTTAACAGCGTGCCGCAAGAGGCCGCGCGTAACGCCGCTACTATGGTAACTACCGGAGCAGCTATTATCGATATCGGTGCTGAAAGCACCCGCCCGGGCGCTTCCGAGATTGATGGTGACGAAGAAACAAAAAGGCTAGCGCCGGTGATGACAGCGGTCATCGCTGCGGCGGACAAGGCATTAATATCGGTCGACACCTATCGCGTTTCAACAGCTGCGTTTGCTCTTGGTGCAGGGGCACACATAATCAATGACGTTTGGGGTTTGCAGCGCGAGCCCGCTTTGGCTGATGTGGTCGCGGACCATCAGGCGGGCGTTGTGATTATGCACACATCCAGAGATCGCGAAGTGCTGACTGACGTTATAGATGATCAGCGCTGGTTTTTTGACAAATCCCTGTCGATTGCAACCAAGGCAGGTATTGCTGAAGATCAGATCGTGCTCGATCCAGGCTTTGGTTTTGGCAAGTCAGCGGAGGATAATTTTGCTCTCATGTCTCGGTTTGAAGAGCTCCATGCAATGGGTTTCCCGCTTTTGGCTGGCACCAGTCGCAAACGCTTTATTGGTGCGGCGACCGGACGTGACGCGGACCAGCGCGATATTGCCACAGCGGCGACAACTGCTCTTTTGCGCGCTAAAGGCGCGGCAGTCTTCCGCGTACATGATGTTGCCGCCAACGCGGACGCGGCGCACATGACCGATGCCATGTTGGCGGCCCGGCAATGAAATTCCGGTCGAGGGAACCCATCGATGACGTATAAAATCGTTATGAAAAACTGCGCTTTCTTCGCTCGGCACGGTGTTTTTGACCAAGAGGAGTTCCTCGGGCAGCGGTTTTATGTTGATGCTGCCTTGAAAGTTGAGCCCGGTACCGCGCTTGAAACCGACTCCATTGAAGGCACAGTCGACTATGGGGAGGCATTTCGCGCTATTGAGGAAATTGTGACGGGCAAACGGCGCTATCTCATTGAGGCTTTGGCACTTGAGATTGCAAAAGCGCTCTGTGACCGCTTTGAGCAGATTATCCGTGCTGACATCACGATCCGGAAGCCGAATGCCCCAGTGCCGGGAATTCTGGACTATGTAGAAGTTCAAGTTGGGTATGAGCGTGCGTAAACCGGTAACCGCCTATCTTGGCTTTGGCGGAAATGTTGGTGACGTGAAGGCCGCTATGCTTTGGGCGATTGAGGAAGTTGGTCGGCTACCGGGCACCGATGTTGTCACCGTTTCCCAACTCTACAAAACACCTCCTTGGGGCATCAAAACCCAAAATTGGTTCCTCAATAGCTGTATGGCGGTCAAAACGACCATTGCACCGCACGCCCTTTTGCGAGCCCTGATTGATATAGAGGTTAGAGCGGGGCGGGTGCGCGATTTGCGTTGGGGTCCGCGCACGTTGGATATCGATATTTTGACCTATGGCGATTACGCGATTGCGACGCCTGGCTTAACGATACCCCATCCAAGAATGTTGGAGCGCGCCTTTGTCATGGCCCCGCTCGCGGACATCGCGCCAAACTTGGTAATTGGTGGGGCCTCAGTACAAAAAATCAGCGACGCTATTCGCGATCCGCAAATGGCTGTTGCTGAGAGCGCGTGGGTAACCTAGCGGGCTGTTGCTCTAGCGGACAGAGCCGACCTTAGCGCCGTCGACCCGGTCAAGGCTCATGCCAATGACCGGGACCATTTCTCCATTGACGTCAACAGAGACCGTGACGTTGAGCGTGTTTGAGTCCGCTAAACGAACCAACATCGCGCCTTCAAGTTGTTTTCTTTTTAGCCGCATCACAGCGCGGTCACCGGCTACATTGCCGCCGACAATATCAAGGCCTTCGCCACCGGCGCCGTCGAGAAACTGGCCTTTGTAGCCCCGACCCATATGTGAGATGCTCGCTTTCATGTCTTGCGAGAATATGCCGACCCGACATTTTCCGTCCAAAACCATGCCGACTTTGCTTGACGCGCTGGTCCCTTCAAATGCGCAATTGAATTTGGTGCCCTCATATTTGCCGGCCACGATTTCTCCTGGGCCGCGCCACGTACCGCCGACTTTGTTGAAAAACGCTTGATCCCTTGCCGCATCAGCCATTGCAGGGACTGCTACGCTTGCGCACAAAGCGCTGGCTGCAACGATAAGGCTGACTGCTTTGGAAACGACCATTGAAACAAACTCTCAAAATTGGGACGCCTTATCATTACGTCGAATGGTTAACGCCGCGTTTCGGCTTTTCTATTGATCATCATTGCCTTGCTCTTTGGCAGGCATGAGACGTGGAATGAAGTCTGAAATTTTCGGCTTTTGCAAACGATAAAATGGTGAAGGGCGACACACTTCCATCGCTGCAATGCCAATTCGTGCTGTCATTACGCCGTTAAAGACCCCTTCGCCGAGCCGCGTCGAAATCCTTGCAGCCAAACCCTGCCCAAGAAGTTGCTGCAACAGGCCTTCGCTCATCGAGATTGCGCCTGTAATGGCCAGGTGCGTGACGACTTTGCGCGCCAGCGTCAGCGTACCCAACCCGCCGGCGCGGCCGCCATAAAGCTCAGCCATGGTACGGATAAGCCGGATGTTTTCAAAAAGAACATACCCAATATCGACAAGCGCGCGCGGTGATACGGCTGTTACAATCGACACACGCTTTGCTGCTGCAGAAATCTTACGCGTTGCTGTCTCGTCGAGATTTCGCAAAAGTTCGCGTTCATGCAGCGCATAAAGGTCTTCGCTATCAATGACCTCTCCCTTTAACTCACTGAGCTTGGCGCGCCCGCCGGCTGTTTTTGGGTCGCTTGCAAAATGCGCAACAAGCGCTTCGGCAGATGCGCGGAGCTTGGCTGAATTGCCTTCTTCTATCGCCTGCGCCGCTTTTTCGCGCATATGACTGACTTGCTTAATATGGCGGATCGCCATCCATTCGCGCAGGGCCATGCCTAAAAGGCCGATCACCAACAAGCCGATCAGCGCGCTGACAAGCCATCCCAACCAGTCATTGCGCGCAAAAGCATCGCGCCAAAAGCTCTCAAGCCAAAGACCGAAAGCCAACGATATCAGTAGTCCGGCCGCCCATGTTACTGCCCGCCAAAAGCTCAGGCCCGGTTTTCCAGTCTCCTTATCGATGGCTTCAAATGCTTGATCGCTCTGTTCTTGATCAGCTTCAGCCGAAAAAAAGTCGACTTCGTCGATTGTGACTTTTGTTTGTGAAGCAGGTGCGGAACTTGGACGGCGTGTCCGCGTTTTGGGTGGAGCCGGTGCAGGGTCAGGTTTGGTCGCTTGTTTTGTGCTGTCTGGAACATCAAAGCTACGCGGTTTGCGGCTGGAGTTCTTTTCACTCATGCGAGGCGATCTCCGATAAGGTATTGAAGCGCCTTGTCTAATCGAATGTGGGGCAAAGAAAGTGCTTTATCGCTTGCGTCGCGCTCCAATTTGGGTGGGCGCATTTTCACAAAACGTTGGCTGCCGCTCGAACTCTGTTGGAACAGACTGCTTAGATCATCTGGCAGGTCACCAGGGAAGATCGCCGTCTCGCTTTCTCCATCGAACGTTGTTTTACCCATTTTCTCGCCTTTAACCGGAACACCGATGATAACGGGTAGCTGCTCGCCCTTATCATCAATGACGCCTTCTCTCGTTGCGCGCACCGCTGACATTGCAATTGATTTGACAGATGCGCCCAGCCGACCGGCGCGGTGTTTTGCATTTTCGGCGAGCATTTCCACCAATTGTTCCATGCGCTCGTGATTGTCATGGTGCACGTGGTCAGCTTTGGTGGCGGCCAACAAAATTCGATCAATCCGCCGCTGCCAGAGCGAAGTAAGCAGATTTCCAGCACCCGGTCGGAAACAAGCAAGTACTTCGGCCAAAGCATCTTCTAGATCTCTCAGCGCGTCAGCACCGGCATTGATAGCTTGCATGGCATCTATCAGAACGATTTGTCGGTCCAGCCTCGTAATATGCTCGCGAAAAAACGGTCGAACGACGATGTCCTTGTAAGCTTCGTATCGGCGTTTCATAATGGCTTGCATCGATCCCGATTTGGTTCGTGAAGCCACATGCTTAAGCGGTGCAAATGTCAGTGCAGGCGACCCAGCAAGGTCCCCGGGCATGAGAAACCTACCCGGTGGAAGTGTCGACAATGCAAAATTGTCAGCGCGACAAGCCTCAAGGTAGGCCTTGTAGGCGTCGGATAACTCGCGCACCTGGTTTTCGTCGGCTGGATCATCGGGGTCGATATCATCGGCGATCGTCAAATAACGAGCGGCAATATCAGCGCGATCGGAAACCATCGCATGGTTCAATGCGTCGGCGCTGAACTGTGTGAATGTTTTACCAAGTAGGGGTAAATCGAGAAGCCATTCACCGGGATAGTCGACGATGTCTATATGCAGCTTGTTGCCGCCTGGAAGTGGCGGCCAGCGCCTCGCGCTTTCGTATTCGATCGTCAAACGAACCTGACTTACACACTTCGTGCCGTCAGGCCACGCGCGTTCTTCAACCAGCCTTTTGACATGATCTTCATAGGCAAAGCGCGGCACGTTGTCGTCTGGTTGCGGCTCCAAATAAGCACGCGATATGCGTTGGTTTGCGTGCGGTTCAAACAATGGCAGGCGCCCGCCATTGATCAAGTTGTGTATGAAGGCTGTGATAAAGACGGATTTTCCGGACCGCGACAGACCAGTCACGCCCAAACGCAATGTTGGTGAAAACAAGGACCCGGCGCGGCTTGAAATGTTGCCCAGAACCACCCGTGCCTCGTCAGAAAAATTGGACTTGATAGGCACGCAACCTCTAACGTGTGTTGACGATGTCTCTAATTAGGTCTTCAGGGTGAAAAATTAAACCGTATGGTCGCTAGGGCGTGAGATAGGCTTCCAGATAACCGCCCTGCGAGGACAGATTTCGCACATCGCCATCAAAGCCGACAATTGCGAGGCCGCACGTGCGAAAGCCCATATTCAAACTGTCTAGCGCGCTTGGGTCGCCTTCTTTTGACAGCCCATAAGCGAGATCTTCCATCATTGGATTATGGCCAATAAGCATAATGCTTCCACCGCTGCCGCTTGAGGCCGCTATTTCCAGATATCCGGGCGCGTCGGTCGCGTAGAGATCAAGCTCGAAGACGATTTTAGTTGCCGCCGGGATCGCAGTTTGAATGTTCTCAAGCGTCTGCCTCGCGCGGACTGCTTCGGAACAAATTATTGTTTCGGGCACGATCCCAAGACTCAATATTTGTTCGGCTATGCTTTTGCACTCATCAACGCCATCCTGGGAAAGCTTGCGGTCGAAATCACGCTGGCCGGGTTCTGCCCATTCGGCCTTCGCATGCCGCAGCATCATCAGCTTCCCCATTATTCACCTCAATATTTTTTCTTTGGTTCTACATAAGATGTCTGGACCCCGAAAAACAACTGTTGTCGTTGCGCTTTGGTGGGCATTCACAGGCGGGGCATTTGGTCGCCATTTTTGACAATTATCAACTTGTTGCCGATCCCATGAGTTTATATAGGAGGGGCGAGGAATCGGAGAGGAACTCATGTCAGCAGATGGTCTCGTTAGTGATTATGATCCGAGTGAAGACGAAACCTTCATGAGCGATCGTATGCGCGAGTATTTCCGCGGTAAGCTCCAGAGCTGGAAAGACGAATTGTTGCGTGAAAGCCGCGAAACAATCGAGCATTTGCAATCGGCTGACTCACACCATCCAGATATTGCGGATCGGGCTAGTTCAGAAACAGCCCGCTCTATTGAGTTGCGTGCCCGTGACAGGCAGCGGAAGCTGATCAATAAAATCGATGCTGCGATGCGCCGTATTGATGATGGTAGTTATGGCTATTGCGAGGAAACTGGCGAGCCAATCTCTGTTCAGCGCTTGAACGCGCGCCCAATTGCGACCTTGTCATTAGAAGCACAAGAGCGCCATGAGCGCCGTGAAAAAGTGTACCGCGACGAGTAGGCTGTAAGTCCTACTTGCGATTCACGGATAGCTCGGAGAGTAATTTTTCCATCTCTCCCTCCAGCGATGGCTGCGCATCAGCTTTGTTATCTGCTTGAGCCTTATGCGCCTTGTCATCCGCTTTAGCGGGCACAACGTCGTCAAGCTCTCCAAAATCAATCTCGGCCAAGGCTTCATCAAGATCAAAAGCCTCGGCTGCGGCTGGCGCTTCTTCCGTTTTTGCGGCTTCGATTCGGCTGCTTTCAGTTGGCGCGGGTCTGCTGGCTGCTTTTGGCGCGCTCACCGCCGGAGAACTGGTTGAGTTGGCTGCCGTTGCAGTGGGTGCAGCCGCCGCTACTGCAACGCTTGTCTTGGTCGGATTGGCCGTCGGCTCTGGCTCGCTCTGATCAGGCGCAACAGAGGCCGTCTGCTGATTGGCCGGTTTTCGGTGCTTTGGCGCAGGTTCTGCGTTTACTGACTTTTCAGGTGCCGCAACCGACTGTGCGGACGTCTTTTTGGTTTCCCGGGTGACTGACGCCGCTGCAGTTTCGGGTGTCACTATGCCCTTTTCGATAACGATATCGTTGTGGCCGCCGATCATGACAAGATGCTCGATATTGTCCCGGCGCACCAATACAAGGCGGCGTCTGTCGTCAACGGCCGTTGCATCTACCACTTCAAGCCGCTTCTTTCGGCCACCGGTCACAAATACGCTTTGTCGGTAACGGCCGAACATGGTGACAAGAACCCAAAGGGCCAAACCAATTAGGAGCGAAACGACGAGGCCACTTGCCCATGGCGCCATTGCTTCTCCAACCAGATTGGTGAAAAAACCATTCATCGTTGCATCCCGCTTGTTTCATCGCATTTTGTGACTTGTCGCCCTTATGCCCACCTAAATGCAAGATTTTTTCGCACGGGGGTTTCGCGGTCGTTAGGTTTGTGATTCAACCAACGGGATACGCACGAAAACCGCGAGGATGGACGCGATGGCAAAAAAGGTAGAGCGGGCAGTATCTTATGCACGCGACGACCAACAACCCATCATGACGCGGATCATAACATTACTTATCGCGACTTTATCGGCGGGCGCGGTCCTATTACTGTTTCGCGACCGTTTGGATGATGTGGCGTTGCTTGCCATGCTCGGTATCCTGGCGCTGATTGGCATGTTCTACTTGACCGCGTCGGTTATGGGGCTGGTTGGTGTGCGCAGACGCGATCATGCTGCCGAGTATGCCAGTCGTTTTCTTGAAACCATGAATGACGGTGTTTGCATTACCGATAAATCTGGCCTGTTGGTTTATGCCAACCCTGCATACATGCGGCTCAATAATGTTGATAATCCTGTTGATCTGCGGTCACCCGAACAGGTCCTGTCCCTGCATGATGATGCTGCCAACGCGATTTACCGCCTTGCAAATGCGGCCATTGACGGGCCGCCATTGCGTGAAGAATTCCGTTTACCGACGGATGTTTCGGGTGAGGACCCGGAACCGCATTGGTACCGTGTAACAGCTACAAATCTGACCGGTATGCAGGCCGGAGACATGCGTAGTTGGCGCATCACCGACATTACCGCTGACCGCGAACAGCAAGAGTTCTATTTCTTGGAGCTTCAAAAGGCGATTGATCATCTTGATCGGGCGCCTGTAGGCTTTTTTGCATCTGATGCTGATGGGGTGCTGCAATATCTGAACGCCACTTTGGCCGATTGGTTGGAGATCGATCTTGCCGGGTTTACGGCAGGCCAGACCCGGCTTGATGATTTGCTGGTTGGTGAAAGTCTTGAGTTGGTTCGCAATGTGCGTGCTGAAACGGGCACAAGGCGTACGGCGACCGTCGATGCCATTCTTTCAAAATCCAACGGCGAGAGTTTCGCCGCACAGCTCATACACACGGTTGAAGGTGCTGGCGCCGATGTGGCAGGCTCGGCACGCACCATTGTCATCGCGCTCGGCGGTGCTGCAGATGGTGTGCGCGATCTGCGCGACGCAGAACTGCGCTTTACGCGTTTCTTCAATTCCACGCCCATGGCGATCGCTGCGCTTGACGCAGACGGGCGCATATTGCGCACCAACACGTCGTTTTCTAACTTGTTTGGCCCGGTTTTGGGTCCCGATGCGATTGAGCGTCGCGTGAAGTTTGCTGAAATCATCAGCGAGCAAAATCGCGATGCTTTTGCAGCGGCATTCGATGCTGCGCGGCGCGACCAGGCCAAGATCGAGCCGTTTGACACCGTTGTCCCTACTGACGGCGAAGACCGGCATGTTCGTGTTTTCGTCAATGCGGTCACCGGTCCGCAACCTGTTGTCGATGATGAGAGCGGCGATATCATTGATGGCGATTTATCATCCCGCGAAGAAGCCGCCATTGTCTACGCCATGGACACAACGGAGCAAAAAGCGCTCGAAAACCAGATGGCGCAAAGCCAAAAGATGCAGGCTGTTGGCCAGCTTGCCGGCGGCATCGCGCATGATTTCAACAATGTGCTGACCGCCATCATTATGGCTTCGGACCTTTTGCTGACGACACACACGCCTTCTGATTCCTCGTTCGGCGACATTATGAACATCAAGCAGAATGCCAACCGTGCCGCCTCGCTGGTGCGCCAGCTGCTTGCCTTCTCGCGCCGCCAGACCATGCGGCCTGAAGTGTTGTCATTGACTGATGTGTTGGCTGATGTGCGCATGTTGCTATCGCGCCTGATCGGCAATGAGGTCGAATTGTCGATGGAACATGACCGCGACCTTTGGCCGGTCAAAGCCGATCTTGGCCAATTTGAGCAGGTTATCGTCAATCTGACGGTCAATGCGCGCGATGCCATGCCCGAGGGCGGCAAGCTGAAGATCACCACCCACAATATTGAAGCCAGCGAAGCGGCGGCGCTCAACTTGCCGGGCTTGCCCGATGGCGATTTTGCTGTGGTGAACGTCACGGACAGCGGTACGGGCATTGAGCCGGCGGTTCTGGAGAAGATCTTCGAACCGTTCTTCACCACCAAGGAAGTGGGCAAGGGCACGGGGCTTGGCCTTTCCATGGTCTATGGGATCGTCAAGCAGACCGGCGGCTCGATTTACGCTGATTCAGTGGTGGGCGAGGGCACAACATTCTCCATCTATTTGCCGCGCTATGTTGGCACTGAAACTGAGCCGGTCGATAATGGCGGTGATGGCGGTGATGGCGGTGATGGCGGTGATGGCGGTGATGGCGGTGAAGCCGTCGTGCTCGCGCCCACCGCATCCACCAAGCCGGACAAGGAAAAAGCCCGCGATTTGTCCGGTACAGCGACGATCCTGCTCGTTGAAGATGAGGATGCCGTTCGCATGGGCGGTGTGCGGGCGCTAACCTCGCGCGGTTACACCGTTCACGAGGCCGCCGACGGTATGGATGCGATGGATATGCTGGAAGAGCATGGCAATGAGATTGATCTGATCGTTTCAGACGTTGTCATGCCGGAAATGGACGGCCCGTCATTGCTACGCGAAGTGCGCAAGGACTATCCGGATGTGAAGTTCATTTTCGTCTCCGGCTATGCCGAAGAAGCGTTCTCGAAAAACCTGCCTGAAGGCGCGCAGTTCGGTTTCCTGCCCAAACCGTTTTCGCTCAAGCAGCTGGCAACCAAGGTCAAAGAGACCCTGGAAGGGTAAATTTTAACGGTTGGTACGTACCGGGATGGGCTGCAGCGCACGCTCAGATGAGTGACCCATCGTGTTCATCTCGATGGCGCGTTGTGCCAGGCGACGCGCTTCTGATGTCAGGCCAGCGGCTTTCAAAAGCTTTGCTTGTTTGATCATCATGCGGGCCAAATCCATGGCTTTGTTGGTGCGGCTGAACATTTCCCGTTCCTTTCCGGTTACCGATGTGTCCACTGTTGATCATCTTTTGCGTTGAAACAAGCATGCGATTGATGACGCAACGTTCACAAATGTTTTACGCCGCAGTTTACGATTGGATTAACTTTTTTTGAGGCACGTGCGTCATTGGTCTCGCGCTCGGGTGCAAAGCTTGCAGCCGCACCTTCCCTATCCCCCTGTGGCGTTGCCCGGCAGGCGTCTTGCGAAGCAATGCCGAGAGGGGAGAGGGTGGATGCCAGTTCTAACGAGCAGACGGGTGAGGGGCGAGACACTTGCAGGAAATGAGGGGCTGAAAATGACATCCGACAATGTGAGCAAGCTTCGCCGATATGCACGCAACATGCGTTCGCAACCGACCGAAGCGGAAGAACGACTATGGGGCGCCTTGCGTAGTCGGCGTTTGGACAGGCTGAAGTTCAGGCGGCAGGTGCCGCTGCGTGGTTTCATTGTTGATTTCGTTTGTATGGAAGCCAAACTCGTCGTCGAAGTTGACGGCATCCACCACGCCGACAGCGGTTATGACGCCCGTCGGGATCAGGCTTTGCTCACGGTCGGTTTTGAGATTGTCCGCTTTTGGAACGCTGACGTGATGCGTGATTTGGACAGTGTTTGTGAACATATCCGTCTGCTGGCGCGGCAACGAATTGGTGATGGCTGACGCCCCCTCATCCGTCAGCTGCGCTGACACCTTCTCCCACGCGGGGGAGAAGGGAGGGAGCCTACCATTCTGCACAATGCTTCAATTGAGCGTGCAGCGCATGCCACCGCACCTTCCCTCTCCCCTGTGTGGGAGAGGGTGGCCGAGCAAAGCGAGGTCGGGTGAGGGGGAAGTTTAAACTGCGCCAGTATTCGCTGTCATCCCGGATGCCATGCAATCCGGTAGGACTGCAGTAGGCGCTGTGGCGATCTTCGGTTGGATTCGAACCAACACCCCACCGACCGCTTTAAAGCTAGAAAGTCGATGGCTCTGTCCTTTAAGCTACGAAGTCACCTTCCCAATAATTCCGCATGGCTTCAGTCATTCATATGGTCAAAAACTGACAATCAGCTTTCGAACAAGATTAGCTCATCAACGTCAATTGGATGCGCCGCGCTTTCGGCGAGGCGCATGGCGAATGGAACTTTTTGACGGGTCGTTGTGCCGATGTCGGCTGCCCATTCTGGGTTTCTGATAAGATGCAATGATATTGGCATATTCCGTTCAAGAATTCTCTTTTTGTGCAAACCGATCACATCGTGAACTACAGCCAAGAAGGGCATTACTCGCAGTGCTGGTTTAAACCTTCGTTTCAAGAAATTTTGGTAGAAATCTTCAGGATCTTTGTCACCTTGGCTGAAGGCAGATCGGTGTTTCAGGATTGTCGCGCGCAGAGTGGCTTTGGCATCGAGATGTGTCGTCCCTATCAATTCGACATGGTTATTATCTAGCTCTTGATATGGGATTGATATTGAAAAATTGTCTAGCTCTTCATCAAGTCTTACGGTGAATGTAGTCCGCCCTTTACGCTCAACTGTCTTTCTCGATGTGACGCTAAAGTGTAGTGACAGTAGTAACCGGTAAACGAAGACCATCTCGAAGAGCTGGATTTCTCCTGTTCTTAGGCGGCTTTGAAGACTGTTTTTCGATCGAGTTTTAACCCAGGCGGGCCAGTCATCAATTTTTCCAAGTGATTTCGCGCATCGCCACATGTATTCGGTCAAGGCATTTGCGTAGCTGTCGGTTTTTCTGCTTATTTTTGGGTATGCACAGGCTGCCAATGTGATCGCGGCATTCTCGACAAGATTGTCGCTATGTGAAAGTTTAATCTGTTTCATAAAAAAAACCCGCGAACTCTTCAGTCCGCGGGGTGATCTTTGCCTAAACTGATGAGCCTATCAACTACACCCGCTCGTTGACCCACATGTGTCACACTTCAAGCATGTCCCGTTCCTCACCATGGTGAAGTTGGAGCATTCGGTGCACATGTCGCCGGTGTAGCCCTGCATCAGGGCGCGCATGCGCCGGTCAGCTTGGAGCTTCTTGGTCGTTGTTTCCGTGTCGGCGGCAAGGCCGGTGGCGGCGGCAGCGGCAGCTTCCGCGGCTGTGTCGGCTTCGGTTTCGGCCGCAAATTCCGCTTGACGCTCTTCATAGTCGCGTTTGAAAGCGGTGGCTTCTTCCTGCAGCTCCAGCACCGGGGCTTTGGCAAGCGCCAAACCACCCTGAGGCTGCGTGGCCGTGGCAATAGCCGTAACATTAGCACCCGATGCCTTGCCAGCCGGGGCCGATGTTGGCTTCGTGTCGACCACAGACAGCTTGTGACCGCGTGTCAGGCCGCTGGAAACCGGCTGCGCCTTGCCCTCATTGATGCCCTTGCCAAGCGGCGTGGCGGAGAACTCCGATTGGTCCACATGGGCCAGATCGTGACGCTCCAGATAGGAGACGGCCAGTTCGCGGAACACATAGTCGAGGATCGACGTGGCGTTCTTGATCGCGTCATTGCCCTGCACCATGCCGGCTGGCTCAAATTTGGTGAAGACGAAGGCGTCGACATATTCTTCCAGCGGTACGCCATATTGCAGGCCAAGCGAGACGGAGATCGCAAAGTTGTTGATCAGCGCGCGTAAGGTTGAGCCTTCCTTGTTCATGTCGAGGAAGATTTCGCCGAGACGCCCATCATCATATTCGCCGGTGCGCAGGAACACGGTGTGGCCACCAATCTTGGCTTTTTGCGTGTAGCCTTTGCGGCGTGCAGGCAGTTTTTCCTGCTCGCGGGTGACTTTCTCAATGATGCGCTCGACGATCTTCTCGGTCACCTGAACCGCAGCGGCGGCCTTTGGTGCTTCGGCAATCGCCTCGATCGCATCATCCTCATCCGCGTCATCTTCAATCAGCGATGCGTTGAGCGGCTGTGAAAGCTTGGAGCCATCACGGTAAAGCGCGTTGGCTTTGAGCGCCTTCTTCCAAGAACGCAGGTACGCGTCCTTACAATCTTCAACGGTCGCCGTGTTGGGCATGTTGATCGTTTTGGAGATCGCGCCGGAGATGAACGGCTGGGCCGCGGCCATCATGTCGATGTGGCTGTTGACCGACAAATAGCGCTTGCCGATTTTACCGCATGGGTTGGCGCAGTCAAAGACCGGCAGATGCTCTTCCTTGAGGAACGGCGCGCCTTCCAGCGTCATCGCACCACAAATGTGGATGTTGGCCGCTTCCACTTCCTTTTTGTCGAAGCCGAGGGCTGCGAGCATGTCAAAGGAGAAGTCGTCCAGCTGCTCGTCGGTGAAACCAAGCGTTTCTTTCGCAAAGTCCTCGCCGACGGTCCATTTGTTGAAGGCGAACTTGATATCAAATGCGCTTTCCAACGCCGTGTTGATCGCGGCGATCTTCTCGTCGGTAAAGCCTTTTGCTTTAAGCGTCGTTGGGTTGACGCCCGGTGCCTGGTTCAAATTGCCGTGGCCAACCGCGTAAGCTTCGATCTCGGCGATGTTGGCTTCGGAGTAACCCAGCGTGCGCAGCGCAGCAGGGACGGCGCGGTTGATGATCTTGAAGTAACCGCCACCGGCGAGCTTCTTGAATTTCACCAGCGCAAAGTCCGGCTCGATGCCTGTGGTGTCACAGTCCATGACAAGACCGATGGTTCCCGTTGGTGCGATTACGGTGGCTTGGGCGTTGCGGTAGCCGTTCTTTTCACCGAGCGTGAGGGCAGCATCCCAAGCGGCTTTCGCATGGGTGATCAGCTCTTGGTCTGGGCAATCCTTGGCGATCAGCGCGACCGGATCAACGGATAGGTCTTCGTAGCCTGATGTTTCGCCATGGGCTGCGCGGCGGTGGTTGCGGATGACCCGCAGCATATTGTCCGCGTTGGGCTCATAGCCGGGGAATGGGCCAAGTTCGCCCGCCATCTCAGCAGAGGTCGCATAGGCAACACCGGTCATGATTGCGGTGAGGGCGCCACAGATCGCGCGGCCTTCATCTGAGTCATAAGGAATGCCGGAGGACATCAGCAAGCCGCCAATATTGGCGTAGCCAAGACCCAGCGTGCGGTATTTGTAGGAGAGTTCCGCGATCTGCCTGGATGGGAACTGGGCCATCATGACGGAGACTTCCAGCACGATAGTCCATAGGCGCACCGTGTGCTCGTAGGATGCGACGTCGAACTTTTTGGTGTCCTTGTCGGCAAACTGCAGCAGGTTGATGGAGGCCAGGTTACACGCCGTGTCATCCAGGAACATATATTCCGAGCAGGGGTTGGAGGCGCGGATCGGACCGGCAGATGGGCAGGTGTGCCAGTCGTTCATGGTTGTGTTGTAGTGAAGGCCCGGATCAGCAGACGCCCAAGCGGCGTAGCCGATTTTCTCCCACAGGTCGCGGGCTTGAACGGTCTTGTTCACATTGCCGTCGATACGGTTGATCAGGTTCCATTCCAGATCGGCTTCTACAGCGCGCAGGAAGTCGTCTTTCAGCGAAACCGAGTTGTTGGAGTTCTGGCCTGCGACTGTCAGATAGGCCTCTGAATCCCAGTCCGTGTCGTAGGTTTTGAACTCCAGATCGGTGTAGCCTTGCTTGGCAAATTGAATCACCCTTTGGACGTAATTCTCTGGAACCAAAGCCTTTTTCGCTGCTTTGACTTCACGCTTCAGGGCAGGGTTCTTGTTCGGGTCAAAGCAGTCATCATTTTCGCCCTCGCAATTGATGCAGGCCTTCATGATGGCGCCCATATGCTTGGCAACGACCTTGGAACCAGTGACAAGTGCAGCAACCTTCTGCTCTTCGTTCACCTTCCAATCGATATATTGCTCGATATCCGGATGGTCGATGTCGACGACAACCATCTTGGCTGCGCGTCGTGTTGTGCCGCCGGATTTGATGGCACCGGCTGCCCGGTCGCCGATCTTCAAGAAACTCATCAATCCGGAGGATTTGCCGCCACCGGAGAGCTTTTCGCCTTCACCGCGTAGGTAAGAGAAGTTGGAGCCGGTGCCGGAGCCGTATTTGAACAGGCGCGCTTCACGCACCCAAAGATCCATGATGCCGCCTTCGTTGACGAGGTCATCACCAACGCCCTGGATGAAGCAGGCATGTGGTTGTGGATGCTCGTAAGACGACTTTGATTTCGTCAGCTTGCCAGTGAAAGGGTCAACATAGTGGTGTCCCTGGCCGGGGCCATCGATTCCATAAGCCCAATGCAGGCCAGTGTTGAACCATTGAGGGGAGTTTGGCGCGACGCGCTGCGTGGCGAGCATGAAGGAGAGTTCGTCCATGAACGCTTGGGCATCGTCTTCAGAATCGAAGTAGCCACCCTTCCAGCCCCAATAGGTCCAGGTGCCTGCAAGGCGATGGAAAACCTGACGGCCATCTATTTCAGAACCGTAACGCTCTTCTTCGGGCAGCTTTGCGAGTGCCTTCTCATCGGCAACAGAGCGCCACAAGAAAGAAGGAACTTCGTTTTCTTCGACTTTTTTCAAAGCAGCCGGAACACCTGCTTTGCGGAAGTATTTCTGCGCAAGAATATCGGCTGCTACCTGACTGAACTGTTCAGGTACATCGATGTTTTCCAGTCGGAAAACGATAGACCCATCGGGGTTCTTAATTTCGCTGGTCGCCTTGCGGAATGCAATGTCCGCGAACGGTGACTGACCCTCTTTCGTGAAACGGCGTTCAATGCGCATTTCTATCCCTCAACTTTCATCCCAATATATAGTGTTGTCCACAGCTACCCTGTAATTGGCTGTATTCAGGCAACACAATTCCACCACCGCAAACCGGCAAGTCTGCGACTTTTCTCTCTTTTTTATCGCCGAAATTTGTCGCAATCAGCGAGCGTTCCGGTCCCCTGCTTGTAAATTTTCGCTTCTTTTCCCAAATCGGAAGGGCGCGAAAGGACACTGTATCTTGTGGCGTTATCGCCTGTAAACACTAAATATAGAGTTAACAGAAGGTTTTTTGTTTCTAATTGTCATTAATTCTCACCTCCAAAAAAAGGCACCAAAAAACCATCTCACCGAACGCTCAACGCGTCAGATGAATTCCCTAAAACTGACAAACTTTACTGGAAACTCGCCCCCGAAACGCTGGACCGTACGACTGTCATAGTCGTGACATAGCCATAAAAAGCGACTCGGTTGTGGTGGTCAAGGGGTCGATGACCAAAACCGACCAAACACAAGATATGGTATGTCGCCGCTCGGGATAGCGGGGATAAGTGTTAATAAATGGTTAACGGGTGGCGGGGCGTGACCGTCTCTGGGGCACGGGTCGCCCAAATGCGGGAAAATAAGGAGTATCGCATGTTTGGGCCCTCATTGTCGTTTGTTTTGCTGTTGCTTTCGTTAGCGTGGACGCCGACTTTTTACTGGCCTGACCTGACGAATCGAAAAATTTCTGATTCCAGCGATACAGTGCCGCATGCACCCGAAAATTCTGCGCAATCCTCTCCCGCCGGAAGGGCTTTGTTCTTTGATAGGTCATTCCAAGACAAGTATGGCGTTTATGTTCCCATCCCTTTTGAATTGACGCTACCGACGGCTACGGACGCGATTATTGATGTTGAGTTTCCGAAAAGAGATCTTTCCGCGACTGGCCGGCAGGCATATGCGCGTATATTGTTTGCCTCTTATTCCACCGGTCTTTATTCGACGTTGGACATATTTCCGATGGCTATCGAGCGGCAGGCGCGTTTGCGGCTTCAACGGCAAATGGCTCACTCTACCTTGCCGCAAGCATTTTCGCAGTTGACGCGTAACCATGTTGACGCCGCGATCCAACATACCAAAGCTTACAGGTTGGGCCACCATAGTTTGGTTGTGCTTTCTGGCACATATTCTGACCCCGAGCGCGGCCTTGTTGATGTCCGGGTTTACGGCGTTATCCCTCAACGTAGTAAACATGGTTTGTTGCTGTTTGAGCGCCGACGGGCCGATCGCACGCAAGGCGATAACGGACTTGCCGAACAGGTGATCCGGAGCCTTCGCTTCCCCTGACGTCGATCTACTGTCAGTGAATTCGGTCAGTGAACGAGGCCAAACACGGGTTCGTTCAGTGATTATGCTGAACGCCGGCGGCGTTTCGAGCTGAGAGCGCAACACGCCGCGCAGCCGCCTTTTTGGTGTGCGCTGATCTCCTACAAAAGCGTTTCCAATGTATCGAGGCTTGAACCAAAGCCTTCGGCAGCTCCCTCTTTTGCGCCATCGCGGGCTACTTTTGAGGAATAGAAGCTGGTCAAGATAAGCATCGTGCCGCCATTGGCCTCGTTGAACTCAACCTCGTTGACGACTTCACCTTCGGTCCAGTCGGGCTCCCAGTTTTCCGTAAACTTGCTGGATTCGGGCCTATTCATCTCTAACCACTGACCGGTCAGGATCATTGTATCACCATTGTCGGGCTTCCAGACGATTTTCAACGATCCACCGGTTTTGGCTTCGGATATTACTTCTGCGACCGGGTATCCCGGGCTCGAATACCAGGTTTTCATCATCTCGGCGTCGTGGAACACGTCGAACACCCGTTCGCGTTTCGCTGCGAAATAGCGCTCAAAGCGCAGCGTTGTTTCACCCGGGGTTGTGACAGTCAGTTTGCTCATAGCTTGTCATCCTCTTTGTCAAATTTTTGGAGAAGGGCATCCATCCGGTCAAAACGCGCCTCCCAGGCTTTGCGTTGGCGCTCGAGCCATTTCTGGGCTTGTGAGAGTGGCTGAGCTTCGATGTTGACCATTCGAACCCGACCTTGCTTGCGCGAGGAGATGAGACCCGCACTCTCCAGGACCTTCAAATGCTGCGTGAACGAGGGAAGCGCCATTTTGTGTGGCTCGTGGAGCTCGGACACGCTGGCCTCTTGTCGCTCAACCAGCATTTGTACAACAGCGCGGCGTGTTGGGTCCGCAAGCGCTGCAAAGAGTTGGTCAAGTTGTGTATCGTGATTGTTAGGCATGTACCTAACTATCACGGCGGCATACACTATTCAAGATAGTTAGGCATTATACTAACTATTGAGTTCGAGCCGTCGGTAGGCGCCGAGGGCGAGGGTGGTTGCAACGGCGCAGGCGAGAGCGCCGAGCACAAACCAAGCGCCCGGCAAATTAATAACGGGATTTGCGGATGACACCTGTGCGAGCAAAAGTGAGGCAGCAAAAGGCCCCACGATTACCGCGACGGCATTCACCGATTGCAGTGCGCCTTGCAATTGGCCTTGCCTGTTTTCTTCAACGGCTTTTGAGCAAATTGCGTTAAGGGCAGGGACGGCCAATCCGTTGCCGAGCGCATAAAGCGCCACCAGCGGATAAACCATCCAGCCTTGTTCGGCAAAGGCTGTGGCCAGAAATGCGAAGCCACCGACGGTAAACCCTGAAATGACCGTACGCCATTCGCCTAGTGTCTTGACCACCGGTCCGACCAGGAAACCTTGAACCACAAAATAGGCAACACCCACAAAAGCCAGCGACCAGGCAGCCTCGCGGATACCCCAGTCAAAACGAAAATCCGTGTAAAGCACCCAAACGCTCTCTAAACCCCGCTGTGCTGTTGCGGTAATCAGAAGGCCAATCAGTAAAGGGGTCAGCGCGGGAAAAGCCCCCAGCCTTGTGAGCGCTAGAAACGGATTTGCATCCTTGATCTCCAAGTTGCGCTGGCGATCTTCCGGCAGGCTTTCTGGAAGCGTGAAGTATCCAAAGACCACGTTCGCCAATGTTAAAAAACCGGCGGCATAAAACGGATAGCGAATATCGATCGCGCCGAGCCAGCCGCCCAGTAGTGGCCCGAGAATGAACCCGGCACCAAAGGCAGCGCCAATCAGACCGAAATTGCGGGCGCGGTTTTCCGGCGTTGATATGTCGGCGGCGTAGGCGTTGGCAGTAGTAATCGTTGCTGCAAATATACCGCCGAAGAACCGAACGACAGCTATCCAGAAAAATGTCGGCGCAAATGCGGTCAGCACATAATCCAACCCCAACCCAGTCAGGCTGATCAGCATGATCGGGCGCCGGCCGTAACGGTCTGAGAGCGAACCGATCAACGGTGAAAATAGAAACTGTGAAACGGCGAATACGGCGCCAATAATGGCGTATATTGCGGCGGCTTCGCTGACCGAACCGCTGCCCATGTCTTGAACCAATTTGGGAAGGATGGGCCAAGCCAAACCGACGCCCATCATGTTGAGCGTTACGGTGATAAGGATGAAAGTCAGCGCACCGCCTTTAGGGCCCTGGTTCGCACCATGGGCGCGTGATGCGGCTGAACTACTCATTGATGATCAGCCTTTGCCGGCGATCGGTTCCTGATAGGTAAAACCCATATCCCAGGGGAAGAAAATCCAAGTGTCTTGGCTGACCTCGGTGATAAATGTGTCAACCATTGGAACGCCCTTAGGCTTTGCATAAACGGTCGCAAAATGCGCTTTGGGCATCATCGCCCGCACGACCTCAGCGGTTTTGCCAGTGTCAGTCAGATCATCGATGATCAGCACGCCGTCGCCATCATTTTCCAAAAGCGAAGGCGAGATCTCTTTGAGCACTTTCAATTCGCCTTGCGTGTCGTAGTCATGATAGCTGGCAACGCAGACCGTCTCGATGACCCGGATCTCGAGCTCACGAGCGATGATTGCTGCTGGCACCAAGCCGCCACGTGCGATTGTAACAATCGCCTTCCATTCCTTGCTGGCATTGCCAATACGCCATGAAAGTGCGCGCGCATCGCGGTGAAATTGATCCCACGAGACTGGAAAGGATTTTTCAGGTAGTGACATGGCGACGGGCCTGTTTCGTTGTCTTTGGTGGTGACCGGCTTATTGTTTTCTCCGCCATCTTACAAGTCGGCCGGAAGCTTCTCTACAACGCGACCTTTGTCTCGCTTTTCAGGGCCTCGACCATTTTGGCAACAGCCTCGGTTGCCTTGTCTAGCGCGGCCTCGTCGCTTGCCCGAACAATGATCTCGGTCCAAAATGCGCCTTCTTCGAAAGCGGGATAGGAGCCAATGACAACGTCAGGGTGTGCATCTTGTATCGATGCCAATGGTGCGCTGATTGTGCCTTCCCCGAAGGGGCAATGAACCGATTTCGATACCAGCTTGCGCCCGGTGCGCAATGTGGGGATTACATTGTCCAGCATGGCCTGAAAGATCGCCGGTACACCCGCCATCACATGAACGTTTGCCACAACAAAGCCTGGTGCCTTTGAGATGGGATTGTCGATGATGCCAGCGCCCTCCGGCAAGCGCGCCATACGGCGCCGCGCCGCGGTGAAGGGCTGGTTGCGCGCTTCATAATGCGCGGCCATAACCGCCAAGGCTTTCTCGTCTTCCTCTACCGGTAAACCGAAGGCTGCACCGACCGCATCAGCGGTAATGTCATCATGAGTTGGACCAATGCCGCCTGACGTGAAGACATAGGTATATTGCGCGCGCATGGCGTTGATAGTTTCGACGATGACATCATGGTCATCGGCAATCATGCGTACTTCGCGCAGGTCCACGCCGATGGCGGTCATCATACTTGCAAGATGATAGGCATTTGAGTCGCGTGTGCGCCCGGAAAGAATTTCATCGCCGATGACGATCATGCCGGCGGTCACAATTTCGGTTAAATCAGTGTTCATGCATCCCCCTATGGCACACGAATCTGGAAGTTTAAATCTCATCGTGTTTGTGTAACGACCATGTCAGGAAAGTGGCGGGGCGCTTGCAAAGCGGTGAAGCCTTCGCTAGCGCTTCTTTCGGGTTGCCCCCTTGGCGGAACTGGTAGACGCAAGGGACTTAAAATCCCTCGGCCTTAGGCCGTGCCGGTTCGAGTCCGGCAGGGGGCACCATCAAATATTATCCTATTGAAATGATTGTGTAATTTACCGCTTATCCTGCGCCGGGCAGCGAGGGACGAGGACGTTTGCTGCCTATACCAACTGCTAGTAGGGCGCCAGGAGCCATTCTGAGTCGCTTAAGGCCGCTCGTTGGGATTTTTAGCAGGCTATATTTTGCGCAGAGACAACAGGGATGAACGTGAACAAACGTCAGTCCAATTTCAAAAAGTGTCCTGCAAAAGCCTACCTTACTTCACCGACGCTTTTTCCTCGCCCTCGACCACCCGTAACCTCAGCTGCCCAGATGCACTTTCTGCCGCAGGCTCTTCGTCTGAGGTTTGCGCAAGAGCTTTGGCCACCTCTGTGGGCTCAAAATCCATGGTTTCGATCTTGCGGCCGCGCTTTCCGATTTTGTTGGTAGAGACAAGGATCTGCTCAATATCATTATTTGCCTGACCAAAATGCGTTTGCAGCTTGCGCACCCGGTCATCGAGCCGCCCAAGGTCTTCGACGAGTTTGATCACCTCAGACTGGATCAGGTGTGCCTGTTCGCGCATGCGCGCATCTTTCAAGAGCGCCTGGATCACCTGAATCGACAACATCAACAGCGATGGTGACACGATCACCACGCGATGCTTGTGCGCCATTTGGACCACGCTCTCATGATGTTCGTGGAGATCGGCAAAAATGGATTCCGATGGTACAAACAGGAACGCTGTGTCCTGCGTTTCGCCACTGATCAAATATTTGCCGGCAATGTCCTTGATGTGGACAGACATATCGGACGCAAAGCGCTTCTGGGCCACGGCCGTTTCAGAAACATCTGCCGCATCTCGGATCGCGTTCCAGCTTTCAAGGGGAAACTTGGCATCGATCACCAGACCTGGGGCGTCGTTGGGCATTGAGACAACACAGTCAGGCCGTTTTCCGTTCGAAAGCGTTGCTTGAAATTCAAACGCGCCATGGGGCAGGCCGTCTTCGATGATCGCTTCCATTCGCCCCTGACCGAAAGCTCCACGCGTTTGCTTGTTGGAAAGGATGGATTGCAGTTCGACAACCTGTCCAGCCAACTGCTGGATGTTGCTCTGCGCGGTATCAATCACGGCCAGCCGTTCTTTGAGCTGGCTGAGATTGTCGTGCGTCGACTTCTGTTGCTCGCTTATCGACTGCCCGATCCGGTGCGTCATGGCATCAAGCCGCTGGTTGAGCGTCTGTGTCATTTCAGATTGGCGCGACCCAAAAGTATCCGCGATCGCGGTTAATTTGCCTTGCATTTCTGCTTGCGCTTTTAGGACTTCATTAACCTGGGTTTCTGCCTTTTGAGCGCGCTCTTGCGCGACGTGGAGTAGCTGCCTGCGCCGTCTGTCGTTGCGCAATGCGCTCATCACAACAAACCCGACCAGCACCACAAATACGATGGTCGCGACGACAACCAAGTGCGCCCACGTAATTGTGGTTTGACCGAGCATAAATGCCGGCTGCTGGAGCATCGTCGAAAAATTCATGGTGAGAGCCTACGCGATTCGGAACACAAGTGGAACATTCACGACATGTATCATTGACGCCACGTTGCGCAAATCATAACTCAACGCCATGACTATTCGCCCACTCGTACTTATTCCCGATCCGATTTTGCGTGAGGTTTCAAAACCTGTTGAGCGGTTTGATGCCGATCTGAAGCGCTTTGCTGATGATATGCTTGAGACCATGTATGACGCACCGGGTATCGGCCTGGCGGCAATCCAGGTCGGTGAGCCCATTCGCATGCTGGTGGCCGATATCACCGATAATGATACGCCGGACGATCCACATATATTGATCAACCCAAGTATTGTCGCGTCCAGCGGGGACGTATCAACCTATGAAGAGGGTTGTCTTTCTATTCCAGACTATTACGCCGATGTTGAGCGACCACAGTCTGTGACGGTGCGGTACCAGACCCTTGACGGCGAGACAAAAGAGATCGTGGCCGAGGGCATGATGGCCACCTGTATCCAGCACGAGTTGGATCACCTTGATGGCGTTTTGTTCATCGATCACATTTCAAAACTGAAGCGCGACATGGTGATCAAGCGTTTTCGCAAGCTGGCAAAGCAGCGCGGAAGTACGCGCCTATAGCTACATAATACCTGTCAGTGCCATGGCAATCGGGCTTGCTGTCGCCTCGGGCGCAAAATGAATCGCGCCCGTAATCACCAGGGTGAAGTAAGATGCCCATGCGAGGTTTTCGTCCAAACGCTGCGAATTTCGCTTGGGTTTTCGAACCCTCAGGGCGTCGCTGTAGCGTTCATAGGCTGTATCCATTTGGCGCAGTGCGAGGCGCCCGAATTCTTTGGCCATAACTTTGTACCCTACTTAACCGATGGTTACCATTAAACGGCAAACGGTATACGAAGCCTTCTAAGCTTTGCTCAAATTGTAACGTTCTTGGTGATATTTATGCGAATTGTTTTTATGGGCTCGCCGGCGTTTTCCGTGCCGACACTTGAGGCTTTGGCAAAAGAACACGAGATCATCGCTTGTTATACCCAGCCACCCAAGCCGCGTGGAAGGCGGGGCAAGGAAGTTGCAAACACGCCTGTACACGATGCGGCCAATGCGTTGGGTATCGAGGTTCGAACGCCCAAAACGCTCAAGGTCCAGGAAGAGCAAGCGGCTTTTGCCGCTTTGAAGGCGGACGTCGCCGTGGTGGTTGCCTATGGGTTGCTGTTGCCCCGTGAGATTTTACACGGAACACGCCTTGGCTGTTACAATGGGCACGCTTCGCTCTTGCCGCGTTGGCGCGGCGCTGCGCCCATCCACCGTGCAATCATGGCAGGCGACACTGAAACCGGCATGATGATCATGAAAATGGATGAGGGGCTCGACACAGGGCCGGTTGCCATGACCACCGGTGTCCCTATCGATCCGGACATGACGACCGGTGAGCTTCACGATGTCCTTGCAAATGCGGGCGCTCCGTTGATGGTTGATGCAATGAACGCGCTTGAGCGCGATGCGTTGCCGCTCACACCGCAAGCGGAAGAGGGTGTCACCTACGCAAAGAAGATCGACAAGGCCGAAGCGCGGCTTGATTGGTCGCGTACGGCGTCCACTGTTCATAACCACATTAGGGGGCTTTCGCCCTTTCCAGGCGCTTGGTGTGAAATGTTGATCGCAGGTCAATGGGAGCGCGTGAAGCTATTGGCATCAACGCGCCAACAGCCGACCAATGCCGATGAGGCGATCACTGCGCCTTGCGCGGACGGCGCCGTTTACATCACCAAGTTACAAATGGCGGGTTCGAAAGCTTTAAGCGCGGTCGAGTTTCAACGTGGCCACGTCATTGACGCAATTCGTTAGCCAGTCTTTTCGCAATATGTTTGTGGCGCAACGGCGTGGAAATTGATCTCTCGGGCATCTTCACCACGGATGTTTTTCCACATCGTACGCCGATGATAGACAACGCATAAATCATGTCGTTCGAGGAAGGAAGTCGGCACGGGACCAATTGAAAGAAAAGGTTTGGATTGAATGTCTTGAACACTCACCCAAGGCGACAATGCGGGAGAAAACCCTTCCAACCATGACGGGCGACCCGGATAATTGTTTGCAACGAGCGCAGCAACTGTACCGCCGGCGATGAAGGCCGGTCCGTCGGGAAAACCGGTTTGACCAGCCTTCGATGGCAGGTCAGTCCAAAAGTTGGTGGCCTTGTCGACAAGCGGTTGCGAGGGCATAACAGGGAACCACGCAAACGGCTTACCGTTGGGCCGGCCCTCAAGTTTGACATATCGCTCGAGCGGATATGCGGCCAAAATCCCAACCAGCCAGGCAGCACAAAAAACTGCGCCGATACGGTTTAGTGTCACGTCTTGTCGGTGTCGATGCATGAAAACGACCAGGAAGGGAGGTACCGTTAATAGGCTGGCCATCAGCCAATGGTCCTTGACCACCGTACCGGTCACTAAAACCACCACCAAAATCAGCAGATGAGAGCCAACCGCTGCTGCCCCCAGAACATGTAAAAGGCGCCGCAACCGCAACTCGGCCTCACCGAGGCGGTCGCCGGCGGTCAAACCGAACAGGCCAAACAAAGCCGGCGCTAAAATCAAGCCGATAAATATCAACACGATCTCCCCGGCGGCCAACAGCGCGCCGAGAACGCCGTGATAGGTTTCAGATGTGCGGTTTGCTATAAATTGCCGGGCAGGTTCGCCCTCAGTAAGAAACCAAAACGCGTTTGGCGCCAGCAGCATTGCAAATACTGCGATCGCGATGATCAAGCCTCGCCAGGCTATCCGTTGCCGCAGCTCGGGAACAACAAGTGCCCAAAGCGCCACCGGCGCAATGATGAGAAAATAAGAGTATTTGCCCAAGACGCCGCACGCAGCAAATACGGCGGCAGCGACCAACCAGCCCGGTGACCGGCGATCAAGCGCGCGCCATACGCTCAATACAAAAAGGCCAACAAACGGGAATTGGACGGTGTTGGCGTTCCATAGCGGAAGTTGCGAACCAAACAGATATACGGCCGTTGTTGACATAACCGCAAAAAATGCCAACCGGCGGGAAACAACATCCGCCAGCATCCAGTAGATTGCCACTTGCCCGACGCCAAAAAGCACCGTCGATAAAAGGTACGGCGTAAACTCGGCAAAACCGGTGGCTTGGTTTGCAATTTCCAGCAGCCATACTTTCATGGGCGGGTGCCGATAAAGCCCGATCAGCCACTCCTTGCCCCAAGCAATTTCTTCCTGAATGTCAAAATGATAGCTGACGTCCGATAGCGTTGCCGTGATCGTCCATGCCAGCGCATAAATCGCAAAAAAAATGTATGGCGCACGCGGCGATGAGGCAAAGCTATTCATGCGGTGGCGTTTGCATGGACTTTGTGTCGCTTGCAAGGGGTGACAGAAACGCGATAGGCCGCGCCTTGCATAATTTCGCAGGAAAGAAGCCATGCACCGTTACCGCATGACCATTGAATATGACGGCACGCCCTATGTGGGTTGGCAGCGGCAGACCAATGGGTATGGTGTGCAAGCGGCGGTTGAAAAGGCGATCCTCGGGTTCACGCATGAAACCGTAACGCTTCAAGTTGCGGGCCGAACCGATACCGGTGTGCACGCGCTGGGACAAACAGCTCATGCTGACCTGACCCGTGACTGGGCGCCAGCAAAGGTTTTGGAAGCGACCAATGCCTTTTTGGCGATGAATGAAGAGCGTGTGTCTGTTGTTGCTTGCGAAAAAGTTGATGAGACCTTTCATGCGCGTTTTTCTGCCAAAGCACGTCACTATCTCTATCGGATCACTAATCGCGCGTCTCCAAATGCACTGGAGCATAGGCGGGCGTGGTGGATCAAAAAGCCGCTCGATCTTGATGCGATGCGCGAAGCATCAAAGGCCTTTATAGGAACGCACGATTTTACCACTTTTCGCGCTGCACAGTGTCAGGCCAAATCGCCGATCAAGACACTTGATCGGATAGAATTCACCCAAGATGGACCCGAGATTGCTATCCACGTTTCGGCCAAGTCTTTTTTGCACAACCAGGTTCGATCGATCGTTGGGACACTAAAAATGGTGGGCGAGGGCCGCTGGGATCGCGCTGAAGTTGAGCGTCGGCGTGATGCCTTGGATCACCAATTGTGTGGGGCGTTGGCGCCACCGCATGGGCTTTATCTTAAGAAGGTTGACTACCCAACCGATGCCTAGACTGGCACGAGACCAAAAAGCCCGGTCAACATTTCCGCAAGTGTAAAGACCGCGACGACTTCGATTACGATTGCTGCGTAGGCGATACCGTGATTGTTGGGCAATGCTGCGAGCGTCACACGCAAAAACATCCAGATGGAAACCATAAGTGTTGCGAGAAACAAGAACGCAAAGAACGTTTGGGCGTTTGTTGGCGCCAAGACGTAAAGAAGACCGACAGCGGCGACCAAATAGGACACAATCGCCGAAAGCCAATTGCGCGCGATTATCAGCACAGGATAGTTTTTGCTGAGACCCAGTGGCGCAAACGCCAGCGCTAGCACGACTACAGGCAAAAGCCATAAAACCAAGTCGATAATGGCCTGCCGCGCTATGATCGACGCAATATCTCCAACCACGCCCTCGGCCATCAGTTCTTTGCCGAAAGTTACCCATGTAAAAAACAGGGCTGGTACCGAAATGATGATGGCCTGGAAGGAGCGCCAAAAACCATGGGTTGAAACATCCATATCTGCCAAAGCGGATGCATCACCTCGGACGACGCGTATGACGCGTTCACAATGATAGAATGCGTAGTCGATCATTGGTGTGTGTTGTCAAACCAGTTGCGGATGAAATGTTCGTACACGTTGGTTAATGTCTCCAAATCTTCCAACGCCACCCGCTCATCGACCATGTGCATGGTTTTGCCCACAAGGCCGAACTCGACGACCGAACAATAGTCTTTGATGAAACGCGCATCAGAAGTACCGCCAGATGTGGATAGTCGCGGTGTTTTACCGACCACGTTCTCAATGCTGCGCGATAATGTTCCAATCAAGGCATCGTCGCGGGTTAGGAAAACTTGACTGACGGGTTCTTTCCACGTGACAGAGAAAGCAACGGGCTCATCCTTGCTTGCGCGCAATTTTTTGCCGTTGGCTGCCGTTTGCAGACGCGTCAGAATTTCCGCCTTCAGCGTTTCATCTGACCAATGGTCATTGAACCGAACGTTGAAGGAAGCGCTGGCGCTTGAAGCGATGACATTGACCGCCGTGTTGCCAGTATCAAAAGTGGTGACTTCCAGATTGGTTGCTTGAAATTCTTGGCTGCCTTCATCCAATGCCGGATCCATCAGCGCGTCACAGAGTGAAACGAGGCCACGAACCGGATTGTCTGCCAGATGTGGGTAGGCCACATGGCCTTGGACGCCCTTTACGGTGATAGTGCCCGAAAGAGACCCGCGCCGCCCGATTTTGACCATATCGCCAATCTCATTGGGATTGGTGGGCTCGCCCAAAATGCAGGCATCCCATTTTTCCCCTTTGGACGCCGCCCAATCCAGCAGCTTAACGGACCCGTTGACAGCGGGACCCTCCTCATCACCGGTGATGAGAAGCGATATATTGCCGTTAATCGGCCCATCTGCCAGAACCCGTGCCAATGCTGCGACGAAACAGGCGATACCACCTTTCATGTCGACAGCGCCTCGACCATACATTACGCCGTCTTCGACGACGGCCGAAAAGGGTGGATGGGTCCATGCTGCCTCATCACCAACCGGCACAACATCGGTATGCCCGGCGAACATCAAATGTGGACCGTTTCCCGACCGCCGCGCATAGAGGTTTTCAATGTCAGGGGTCCCATCCTGCGTGAAAATCACATTCTCGCAGGCAAAACCCAACGGTTTGAGCATGTCACCAAGCGTTTGCAGCGCCCCGTCATTGTTGGGGGTTACCGAAGCGCACTTTATGAGGGCGGCGAGGTTCTCAGCGGGATCGGTCGGAAACTTTGTCATGGCGTGTGTGTATCAGGCGCGCAGACACGGTCAATCAATGGACTCGATCAACATGATTTTTTGCCAGATTTTGCGCGACAAGTTGGTGCCAAGACTCTCGATATCATTGACGGTTCCGACAACCACATCATCATCAAGCGACTGCGCATAAAGTGCAGCTATTTTGCCGGTAATCGACAAGAGCTCGGAGCAATAGTCCAGATAGCGCGCCAATTCGTTCGGGCTTAGTGTTCTTTCAGGCGAATGTTCTGTGCGTCGATAACCGCCCGAAAACGCGGAAGGGTCTTTGGTCAGTTGGTGCATGTCGATGATGTGGATGATGGATCGCATGGCGTGCAGGCTTTTCAGCGCCCGAGATCGCTTCATCCGTGTTTCCAGATTGACCAACGTATAAATGCCAATGCCGGCGAAAATCGCAGTGTTGATGCCCGCTTCCAGTGCTTGAACAACATCGCTGGCGCTATCCGATGATAACCTGTCGATTTGGAAAAACGTACCCACTTGGCTGAACAAAAAACCGCAGGCACCAAGAAAGGCGAAGATGAGTACGCGAAGCCACCAAACGGGCTGCGCCATCTTCTGCGCCCGATCACCCAGCTCTCGCGATGCAAGCGCGACTTCGCGTGCAACGTTCCTCAAGCTGGATTGTGGGAAACGTTCGGCGATACGCCGCTCGATCATCTCAGCGGTGTCGGTGATTTTCGTTCTGTCGAGCGTTCTATAAGGCATTGGCCTATCGCTAACAGATTTGCCTTAAGGTTTGCTTGTCAGCCGCGCGCAAATGGCGGGGGTCCATGCCGGTTGGTCTTGGCACTACCCGGCATCAAGGCAAGAAAGAGCCAACCCAAAAAGGATATGCCAGGAAAAAGTAGCAATACAGCTAGTATGCCCGGCAAATCCAAATCATGCAGTCTTTTCACTGCTATTGCCAGAACACCACAGGCAGCAAACGCCCAAAAACCAAGCATTACAAATCCGACGAGCAACGCATCACCGTCTTCCAACTCGACGTCACCATCACCGTCACCAAAGCTGAGTACCCACGCAAAAAGCGCGACTTGCAGCAGGATAAGCAGCAGGGCTCCAAGTGCAAAAGACTTGCGCCCGATGCGACCACGGAAACTCGTGTAAAGCCATTTGACCGTAGGTTTGGGTAGTGGCTCGCTCATTATTGATCAGTCTCGCAACAATTCGTTGATACCAGTTTTCGACCGTGTCTTTTCGTCCACCGTTTTCACAATAACGGCGCAGTAAAGGCTAGGGCCTGGTTCGCCATTCGGTAGTGGCTTGCCTGGCAGTGTACCTGCAACGACTACAGAGTAGGGCGGCACTTCGCCATATGAGATCTCGCCTGTGGCGCGGTTTACGATTTTCGTGGATTTGCCGATGAAGACACCCATGCCGAGGACTGAACCCTCGCGTACGATGCAGCCTTCAACCACTTCGGAGCGCGCGCCGATAAAGCAATTATCTTCGATGATTGTTGGTCCCGCCTGCATAGGCTCAAGTACGCCGCCAATGCCGACACCACCGGAAAGATGCACATTTTTGCCGATCTGGGCGCAAGAGCCAACGGTCGCCCAAGTATCGACCATCGTGCCTTCATCCACATAGGCACCCAGGTTCACAAATGACGGCATAAGCACCACGTTTTTGCCGATGTGCGCTGAATGCCGAACGACACAGTTGGGTACCGCACGAAAGCCAGCGGCGCGCCAATGGTTTTCGCCCCAATTGTCGAATTTCGAGGGCACCTTGTCCCACCAGCCTGAATTACCCGGACCGCCGGAGATGGGTGCCATATCATTGAGGCGGAATGACAAAAGGACCGCTTTTTTCAACCATTGATGAACGGTCCAAGAGCCGTCTGCTTCCCGGGAGGCGACCCGCGCTTCACCACTGTCCAACAAGGAGAGTGAAGCTTCAACGGCTTCCCGCACTTCACCGCTCGTGCCGGTGTTGACGGCATCGCGATTGTCAAAAGCGTTTTCGATGGTGCTTTGTAGCGCGGCGTGGTCGGTCATGAGGTTGGCCTTCTTTAAAAATGTCTGTTTTGCGTTGGTGGCTTGGCGCGGTACCTATTTCAGCGTCTAAGGTGGGTCAACGCAGGCGTGAAAGATTCGCGCCAATTCAGCCGTCGGGAGGAAATCAAATGGCGATGAAACGGATCAACGATGATGTTTGGGACCCGTTGGTGACATCCCACGACGACATGAACCGCGCCAAAGCCGTGCCCGATACGCCGCAGACGCGCGCCCCGGCTTACAAGCTTGCCTTCGATGACCCAGACTTCATGTGCCGCGAAGAGTTGCGTCCGGTGCGTTTGCAGTTGGAGCTGCTTAAGCCGGAGATGCTGCTGGAAGAGCGTGGAATTGTTTCCACTGTTGTCATGTTTGGCGGGGCGCGTATTCCCGAACCGGGTGGAGAGGCATGGGCGGCCAAAAACGAAACGCAGAAAAAGAACTTGGAAGCCAACGCGAAATATTATGCTGAGGCTCGCAAATTTGCCGCGCTATGTTCCCGTTACTCAACGTCCACCTACAACCGCGAAATGGTTGTCGTCACTGGCGGCGGGCCTGGTGTCATGGAGGCTGGCAATCGTGGCGCGGCGGATGAGGGGGCGCCGTCCATAGGACTGAACATTGTTTTGCCCCATGAGCAAGCGCCGAACGAGTATGTGACGCCCGAGCTGTGCTTTAATTTCCACTATTTCGCGATCCGCAAAATGCATTTTCTGCTGCGTGCCAAAGCGATCACCGTTTTCCCCGGCGGCTTTGGGACGATGGATGAGCTGTTTGAAGCGCTGACCCTTATTCAAACCGGCCGTATGGAACGCGTGCCATTTATTTTGTTCGGCAAGGCCTTTTGGGAAGGGGCCATCAATCTTGATTTTCTGGCGGAGCAGGGGACCATATCACCGGGCGATGTCGAACTGATTTCGTTCGTTGATACTGCTGATGAGGCTTGGAACATCATCGCGGAGTTTCATAACCTTCGTTAGCATCCAACCCGCGCGGTTTGTGCACCAGTTGCACCAGAACAAATGAAATAATCATCAGTAGGAACCAAGCGCCGAGCTTGGATGATGAGACCGGCACCCAACCGCTGGTTTGGTTGGGATAAAGCCAGGCGTTCGACCACGTCGCTATGTTCTCGGCTAGCCAAATAAAGATGGTGACGAGAAAAAAGCCCAGCAACAACGGCATTTTCAACCGCCAACGAAAGACGCGGTAGTGCACCCAAGTGCGAAAGAACAAGATCGCCGTCCCTGCAAACAGCAAGTACCGTATGTCGACGATGTAATGGTGCGAAAAGAAGTTCACATAGATCGCAACGGCTAGAAGCGTGGCCGCCCATATGGGGGGAAAGCCAGTGTAGCGCATATCAAAGATGCGGGTGATACGGGCAATGTACGAGCCAACCGCCGCATACATGAAACCTGAGAACAGCGGCACACCGCCAAACCTGAAAAACGCTTCTTCGGGGTAAGTCCATGACCCAACTGAAGTTTTAAACAATTCCATCAGTGTGCCGACGACGTGGAAGGCGAGAATTACCTTCGCCTCGTCCCAAGTCTCGAGTTTTAAAAGCAACAACCCGGCTTGAATGCTAATGGCGGCGAGGAACAGAAAATCATAGCGCTGCAGTGGTATGTCGTCTGGCCAATAGACCCGCGTGGCAATCATCAATCCAAGCAGTAGTCCACCAAAGATGCAGGCCCAAGCCTGTTTGATGCCAAAGACGAGAAACTCAACGAGCCCGCCGGCGATGCCGCTAGACGGCAGTCGGTCGAGTACAAGATGCGCGGCGCGATCAATACGCGCCTCAACGCTCGTGAACTTTTGGTTCAAGTCGACAAAATCCCACGTAAAAACGTCGCCAAGTCATCTGTAACGAAATCAACGTGATCATCGACATCATCGCGTTCCCAGATTTCAGAAAAAGTCGCCTCAAAATTGTTGGGCACGATCAAAACCGTCTTCATGCCGAGCGCCTTTGGCACGACAAGGTTACGGGCAAGATCCTCAAACATCACAGCATTCTCGCAGTCGATACGGTGCATGGAGCGAAATTTATCATAGGTGGAACCGGCAGGTTTGGGCACCAATTCTGCTGCAACAATGTCGAAAATGTCATCGAAATGATCAAGGATGCCCAACTGCCGCGCGGTGCGCTCGGCATGACCGCGGTCACCATTGGTGAAGATGAATTTACGACCCGGCAACGCCTTGATCGCATCGCCCAAGGTCGGATCAGGTGCCAGCCATGAATAGTCAATGTCGTGCACTTTCTCCAAGAAATCATCCGGGTCGACGCTATGGCGGGTCATCAACCCCTGAAGGGTCGTGCCAAACTCCTTGTAATAATCCTTTTGGACTTTCCGAGCTTCTTCGCGCGGTAGCTGCAACAACTCTGTGACATAGTCAGTCATTTTCACATCGATCTGCGAAAACAGATTGGAGTGGTGTGGATAGAGCGTGTTGTCGAGGTCAAAGACCCACTCAACAATATGAGCAAAGTCTGCGGGTGAAGGTGTATTTGTCATCCGGTCTAAATGACACGCCATTGCGGCAGGACAAGAGGCCTTGCGCTGCAATACGATTTTCCTCCACAAGCGTGCGATGGAAATCTGGGTGCTTATTACGGTCGGCGCTGCTTTCGTGCAGAACATCCGCTCTGGGCTGCAAAAACATCTGCGCGGGCAGGTTGGCACCGCTGCCGCGACTTTCGTCCGCTTCGGTTTCGGCTGGCCATTTGCTTTTCTGTTCTTGTGGTTGGCGCTGCGTTGGTCTGAAGATGCCTTGCCAACAATGTCGGCTGATTTTTGGTTTTGGATCGTTCTGGCCGCGATAGCGCAGATTAGCGGTCAATTGCTTTTGATCATCGCATTTACATTAAAGAACTTCGCGGTCGCTGGTGCTTATGTCCGGGTGGAGCCTGTTTTGGCTGCGCTGTTTGGCGCCACCATCCTTACTGAGGTCCCGTCCTTGATCCTGATGATTGCAGTCGCCATCTCAGTCTTTGGCGTCATGCTGATTTCTCTAACCGAGAGCCGTCTAACGCCCCTTGGCCTGCTTTCTTCTTTAGGGACAAAAGCGGCACTGGTCGGTTTGGGTTCGGCAACAATTTTCGGATTTGCGGCGGTCGCCTTCCGGGCTGCATCCTTGTCTTTGGGCGGCCCAAGTTTTTTAATCCAGGGCGCTGTCACACTGTGCGCGGCTATCACCATCCAGTCCGTCATACTAGGCATTTGGCTTGTAGTGCGCGAACCGCGCGACTTGCTGCACCTACTGCAAAAATGGCCCCTGAGCCTGTCAGTCGGTTTTGTCGGCGCGCTGGCATCTTATGGTTGGTTCACGGCCATGACGCTGGAAACGGCGGCGGCCGTAAAAGCCGTCGCGCAAGTCGAAATGCTGTTTGCGCTCGCCACCACAGCTTTGGTTTTTCGCGAACGAATATCTGCGCGTGAAATTGCCGGCTGTTTTTTGATTGTCTCTGGCGTATTGCTGCTGATCGGCTACGCTTAAGCGCCATCGTGTACGATCAATGTGCCCGCGCCATGGTCCGTGAAAAGCTCTAGTAGCACCGCATGAGCGACTTTGCCATTGACGATGACGACGCCGTTGACGCCCTTCAACAAAGCCTGGATGCAGGTCTCAACTTTCGGGATCATGCCGCCGGCAATCGTACCATCTTCAATCAGCGCGCGCGCTTCGCTGATCGTTAGTTGCTTTATCAATTTCCCTTGCTTGTCGAGAACACCGGGAACATCGGTGAGAAAGAGCAGGCGCTGCGCCGTCACAGCCCCGGCGATAGCGCCGGCAAATGTATCAGCATTTATGTTATAGGTTTCGCCCTCGCGGCCAGGTGCCACAGGCGCGATGACCGGGATCATTTCTGATTGTGCCAAATGGTCGAGCACGGTCCGGTCTACGTGGTCGGGTTCACCCACGAAACCAAGATCCACCACGCGTTCGATATTGCTGTCGGGGTCGACCACAGACTTTTCAGCTTTTTTGGCATGGACCAAATTACCGTCCTTGCCGCAGAGCCCAATTGCCCATGCGCCTGCCTTGTTGATCATCGCGACGATCTCTTTGTTGATCGAGCCTGCGAGCACCATTTCAACAATTTCAACGGTCTTCTTGTCGGTAACGCGTAAACCACCCTCGAAATGCGATTGTATGCCCATGCGATCCAACATGGCACCAATTTGTGGTCCGCCACCGTGAACAACCAGCGGGTTCACGCCGGATTGTTTTAAAAGGGCAATGTCCTGCGCAAAAGCTTTGCCGAGTTCTGCATCGCCCATGGCATGGCCGCCATATTTGATGACAACTGTTTTGTCCTCGTATCGCTGCATATATGGCAGCGCTTTGGCGAGTATGTGGGCTTCGTAAAGAGCAGCGGTTTCGTCGGTCATCGCAATATCAAGTCTGTTACATTGGCGCAGACGCATACTGCCTATCGGTACGCGCTGCAATGTCAGACAGGCCGCTTACCAAAGATCACGAAAAAGCGAACAGAGGTTATGAGCGTTTTATCCTTGCTTTTGGTATAGGGCATTCAAACAACGGAGAAATCGATGTTCACAAAACGCAATCTGTTTGCTCTTGGACTTGGCGGCGCGGCAACACTGACCGCAAGCCGTTTGTTCGGCGGTCGCGATGAGGCGGTTGCTGCGTCCGGTAAGAAAGGCATGTTCGAAATCATGAAGTCTGACGCCGAGTGGCGCGAGCAGCTCACCGAGATGCAATATTATGTCCTGCGCGAAGATGGAACCGAGCGTCCGTTCACATCGCCGCTCAATGATGAGAAGCGCGCTGGCGTTTTCCATTGCGCAGGGTGCGACCAAGAACTCTTTCTTTCGGAAACCAAATATGACAGCCGCACAGGTTGGCCGAGCTTTTGGCAAGAAATTGAGGGTAAGGTCGCTTACTCGACAGACTATAAATTGCTCTACCCACGCACCGAAGAACATTGCTCACGTTGCGGCGGACATCTCGGCCACGTCTTCAATGATGGGCCGCAGCCGACAGGCAAGCGTCATTGCATTAACGGTGTCGCGTTGGTGTTTAAACCTGCCGACGGCTCTGACCCAGTTCTGGGCTAACGCGGCTCAACAGCGTTTTGTATGGCGCGGCGTAAATCATCCATGCCGCGCCCTTTTTCAGATGATGTAGCAATGACCTCAGGAAACGCTGCGGGATTTTTTACAATATCCTGCAGCGTTTTTGTGATGAGCTTTTCAACCGCTGGCGGTTTGATCTTGTCGGTTTTTGTCAGAACAATCTGATAGGACATGGCCGCGCTATCGAGAAGCTTCATAACGTCTTTATCGTTCGCCTTTATACCATGGCGGCTGTCGATGAGAAGAAAGACGCGCTTGAGCGTGACGCGCCCGCGCAAATAATCCATCACCAGCTCGGTCCAGGCATCGACCTTTTCTTTGGGTGCTTCGGCATACCCGTAGCCAGGCATGTCAACGATAGCGAGCGGCGGCAGGTCGTCCATTCCGCCCGAGTGGCCTTCCGGGACAAAAAAGTTCAACTCTTGGGTGCGACCCGGTGTATTTGAAGTGCGCGCCAAACCGTTCTTTCCGGTCAACGCGTTGATGAGGGATGATTTGCCTACGTTGGACCGACCGGCAAATGCGATCTCCGGCGGCCCAAGCGGCGGCAAAAATTCCATGGACGGCACACCACGCACAAATGCCCACGACCCGCGCGCATTAAGCGCACGCCAGACTTTTGAACTGGGCGGAGTAGGTGCGTTCAAAACGTGTACCCGCTATTCGGCCGGTTCCGCCTTCTTCTTGAACAACGACCTGAGATTGTCCCACAGCGCAATTTCGGCACCATTGCGTTTCATGATGTAACCCTGTTGCAGGATCGACAGGAAGTTGTTCCACGCCCAGTAGATCACAAGGCCAGCGGAGAATTGCGCGAGCATGAATGTGAACAGGACAGGCATCCATCTGAAGATCATTTGCTGGGTCGGATCCGGTGGCGGCGGGTTCATTTGCATTTGAATGAACATCGTAATGCCCATCAGCAACGGCCAGACACCGATTGCCAAGAGCACACCAATCACCGGAACAGTCGATGGGTCAAACGGCAACAAGCCGAAGAGGTTGAACAAAGACGTTGGATCTGGCGCGGACAAATCCTGGATCCAGCCAAAGAACGGCGCGTGACGCATTTCGATTGTCACGTACAATACCTTGTAGAGCGCAAAGAACACCGGGATTTGGATGAGCATTGGCCAACAGCCGGCAATCGGATTGATTTTCTCTTTCCGATAAAGCTCCATCATTGCCTTTTGCATCTTCTCGCGATCATCACCGTAGCGGTCTTTGATCTCTTGCATCTTTGGCTGCACAACCTTCATCCGGGCCATGGAGGCGTAGGATTTGTTGGCAAGCGGGAAGAAGATCAGTTTGATGATTACGGTCGCGATCAAAATCGCGACGCCAAAGTTACCAATGAGGCCGAACAACCAATCGAGCAGGTAGTACAGCGGTTTGGTGATAAAATAGAACCAACCCCAATCCACCATTAGTTCGAACTGTTCAATGCCAAGGTCTGCCTGATACGCATCGATGACCGGTGTTTCTTTGGCGCCAGCAAAAAGTCGGTTTTCTACCGTTACGGATTGACCGCCGTTGATCGTAATCGCATCACCCAAAAAGTCGGCCTGATAACGCGGGCGACCCTCGGAGAAATACGAATATTTAGGCTTGAAGGTTTCACCCTGTGTCGGGATCAGGGCTGTGGCCCAGTATTTGTCGGTGATCCCAAGCCAGCCATTGTTGGCTGCCGCCGCGTCATAGACGCCCGTATCTTCCATTTCGTTGAAGGTCCACTCTTGCAAGCGGTCTTCGCCATGGAACCCGATCAGACCTTCGTGCAAAATCCAAATCGGTGCGATATCAGGTTTGAAGTAGCGCGTTGAGCGCCCGTAGTCGAAAAGCGCTACCGCTCCGGCACCATCATTGGTGATCGTGTCGGAGATCGTAAACATGAAATTCTGGTCAACGCTGACCCGGCGCTCGAAAATCAGATTGTTTGGCGCTTCATAAGTCAGAACGATTGGACTTGCCGGTGTGAGCTCCGTTCCCGATGTCAATGTCCAGACAGTGTCGGGGCCCGGTGCACCTTCGAGGCCTGTGTACCCAAACTCAGCAAAGTAAGCGCGTTCGGTTTCAATCGGTGATAAGACAACAACCTCGGGCGAGGTCGGATCAACCGTGTCATGGTAGTTGGCGAGCGTTAAATCATCGAATCGCGCGCCGCGAAGATTAAGCGATCCATGAAGGGTTGGTGTGTCGATGATAATGCGTTCTGCTGTTGCAAGCGCTGCATCGCGGTTCAAGGAAGCGCTGCTCTCGGATCCGGGTATCGTGCTGTCCACTTGCGCGCCCGGCGTTGGCAAATCGGAAGCAGAACCCACGTTGCCATCTACCACCTGAGACGTTTGCTGCTCGGCTTGGAGGGCCAGCTGTGCTTGCCGCTCAGCTTCAATCCTCGGATTGATGAAAAACACTTGCCAAAGCGCCAAAATGGCGACCGAGAGGCCGATTGTCAGAAAGAGGTTGCGGTTGTTATCCATCGATCCGTTTCCGTCCTGTCAATTATTCTGCGTGGAGCAGGTCTTGACCAATCTTGGCGTTGGCCGCTTCAATGACTGATCGCACGTCTTCACACAAGGCCTCATAAGGAGCCGTAAACGCTTTGGGTGTCGCGATAATTACATAGTCGTGATGTGGGCGCAGAACATCAAAAGCGCAATGGCGCACAGCTTCGCGCAAACGCCTTTTTATCCGGTTGCGCCGAACGGCGTTGCCGTTTTTCTTTGAAACTGTAAAACCGACGCGCGGGTCGCTCATTGTCTCAACAGTAGAACGTTGCCTTGCTTCAAGCCTGACAATACCACCGCGTCGCCTTAAGCCTTTGCGCACGCGCAAGAACTCGTCTCTACTACGCAGCATCCGGATTTTGGGCGTCAAGAAGCGGTCGCTCGGCAAATGGTTGCTAAGCCTTTTAAGCAGAAAGGCTCTTGCGGCCTTTGGCGCGGCGTTTCGCCAAAACCCTGCGGCCAGCGGCAGTAGCCATGCGTGAACGGAAACCGTGGCGGCGTTTGCGGACCAGACGAGATGGTTGGTATGTGCGTTTCGTGGCCATAATGTCATACCGCCTCTAAGGGCGACCTTTTTGTAAATTTTGTGGTTGTTTGCGTGCAAAAGCAGCGCAGCAGACTAACCGCCCGCCAAGTTGGACGGCTTATGTTGGAAAAAAGGGCGGATGTCAACGCGAACAAAGGGCCGCAATCACGAAGATGTGAGGGATAATGTGACATAATCACCGGGCGGTGAGCCGACGTGAGCTGCCCGTAACATCGCTGCGTTTCAAGGGTTTGTGAGTTGTTGTTGAAATGCGATCCCGTCATCTGTGTCGGCAGCCGCGGCGTTCCTCGTCGCCAAACCGATGCAAATGACTGGAACTTAATCCGATGACTGATACACAAACGGCAATGACGATGCCGGCTGACAATGAGAACACTTCAAGCGCCAAGCCCGCCTGGCAGCGCTTTCTTCCACTGGCGATCGTAGTCGGTGGCCTTGGGTTTGCCTATGCGATGGGATGGCATCGCTTTTTCACTTTGGAGTTTTTGGCCCAAAGCCGCGATGCCATGACAGCCTATGTCGCTGACAATTACATTCTTTCAATCGTTGGCTTTACCGTCTTGTATGCAGTCGCTGTCGCGTTCTCGTTTCCTGCGGCGTCCATTCTTACGATTTTTGCCGGCTTCCTGTTTGGATGGTTTGTCGGAGGGATTTCCGTTGCCATCGGAGCGACAGTCGGCGCAACAGCGATTTTCTTGGTCGCGCGTTCAGCGTTTGGCGATTTTCTGACCGAGAAAGTTGGCGGTCGCGTAAAAAGCCTCGCGGATGGTTTTGAGAAAGAGGCTTTCAGCTACCTGTTGATCCTGCGCTTGGCACCGGTCTTCCCGTTTTTTGTTATGAATATCGCTCCCGCGCTCTTTAACGTGCCGATTCGCACCTATGTGATCGCGACGCTGGTCGGCATCCTTCCGGGAACCTTCGCTTATACTTTCCTGGGCCAAGGCGTCGGCAGTGTGCTGGAAGCGGCAGAGGCTGCGGGCACGACACCAAGCGTCGGCGATCTGGTGACAACCGAGATCACCCTAGCTTTCGCAGCACTGGCTGCAGTGGCGACGATCCCCATGATCATCAAGCGCCTGAGAAAGTCTCCGGCAAGCAACACAACCAACCAATAACAATCCAGCGCGAGCGATCGCATCGACCGATGCAACCTGGTGCCGATCGCTCGCGCCTCCCAAGACTGAAAGATAGAGGGGTTTAAAAATGTCCGAAGTACTCACACCAGATATATGCGTCATTGGCGGCGGCTCAGGTGGCCTGACTGTCGCCGCTGCGGCCGCCGCGTTCGGCGTCTCCGTCGTCCTGATCGAAGGCGGCAAAATGGGTGGCGACTGCCTGAACTATGGCTGTGTTCCATCCAAGGCGATCATTGCTGCCGGTAAAGCGGCTAACACCATGCGCCATGCCGACAAGTTCGGCATCAAATCGACTGAGCCCGAAGTGAACTTTGGTAAAGTCCATGACCATGTACATGCTGTCATCGGTGCCATCGCGCCAAATGACAGTGTTGAGCGGTTCACCGGGTTGGGTGTTAAAGTCATCGAAGACTATGGCAAATTCAAAGATGCCAATACCGTTGTCACCAAAGACTATGAGATCAAAGCGCGGCGTTTTGTGATTGCCACCGGTTCTTCAGCGTTCGTGCCGCCGATACCGGGTCTCGACACCGTTCCTTATCTGACGAACGAAAGCCTTTGGGATCAAACGCGTAAGCCACAGCATCTCATCGTGATCGGTGGTGGCCCAATCGGCATGGAAATGGCCCAAGCCCACCGTCGCCTCGGTTCAGAAGTTTCGGTCATTGAAGGCTTTAAAGCTCTGGGGAAAGATGACCCAGAGCTGGCCGAAGTGGTGCTGAAAAACGTTCGTGCTGATGGTGTGAACATTTTGGAAAACACCAAAGTTGTCGGTGTCGAAAAGAAAGGCAAAACCGGTGTGAATGTGCTGGTTGAGGGGGAAGATGGACCATCATCAGTGTCCGGTTCCCACATATTGGTAGCCACTGGACGCGTTGCCAATGTGAATGGTCTCGACTTGGAAAATGCGGGCATTGAGTATGAGCGCCGCGGCATCAAAGTTGGTCGTGACCTGCGCACAACAAATAAAAAAGTCTACGCCATTGGCGATGTAGCAGGTGGTCTACAGTTTACACATGTCGCGGGGTACCACGCGGGTCTCGTCGTCCAGTCCATTCTATTTAGAATTCCAGGCAAGGAAAACCGCGACATCATCCCGTGGGCGACCTACACAGACCCGGAACTGGCCCATGTCGGCCTTGATGAAAACGCAGCACGCGAAAAAACCAGAGACATCACAATCCTGCGTTGGCCGTATGCGGAGAACGACCGGGCGCAGGCCGAGCGCAAAACCGAGGGGCTTGTCAAAGTGATCACCGACAAGAAGGGCAAAATCCTCGGCGCTTCCATCGCCGGTGCTGGTGCTGGTGAAATGATCAACGTCTTTGCGCTTGCTGTTTCAAAAAAGATGAAGGTCCAGGATCTACGCGGCTTTATCGCCCCCTATCCGACCATGACCGAGATTACCAAACGGGCGGCAACTTCTTTCTCAGCGCCGATGACCCGTAAACCGTTTGTGCGCAATATTATCGGGTTCCTGCGCCGTTTCGGGTAACGAAGAATATGTTTCAAAGGTTGGCGTTCGCGCCAGCCTGACTACATAGTGTCAAATGCGTTCTGGGAGGCCAAATGGCGCAGCGACAATTGCCAACGAGATTCCGCAGCCTGTCGTCCAAGCTGCTATGGCTGACAATTCTGTTTGTGATGATTGCAGAGGTGCTGATTTTCGTGCCTTCGGTCGCAAACTTCGGCAAGGTTTGGCTACAACAACGTTTGGACACGGTCGCGGCTGCCAGTGTGATCATCACAGCCGAAGAGTCCTTTGAGCTACCAGAAACCGTTCAAGACGATGTGCTCATGGCAACCGGCGTTGAAGCGATCGCGCTGCGCCGCGGTACGCAATCTCAATTACTGATAGTCAGTGACATGCCGCTGAGCGTCGATGCCCACGTTGCCATAGACCAAATGAACCCGCTGACCGCCATAGTATCCGCCTTTGACACCCTTTTCTTCGGCGGCGATCGCATGCTGCGCGTCAGTGGTACGATCGGTAACAGCGATGAACCTATCGAAATCTTCATAGCGGATCGTGATTTGCGCAACGCGATGCTGATCTATGGACGCAACGTATTGGTGATCTCCCTCATCATTTCGTTCATCACCGCCGCCTTGGTCTTTATGGCGATCAACCGGATTATGATCATGCCAATCCGGCGCATGAGCGGCTCAATGATTGCTTTTGGTGACAACCCGGAGGATCCAACGTCGGTGATTGAGCCTTCCACGCGGCGCGACGAACTAGGCGTGGCAGAACAACAATTGTCGGATATGCAGAATCAATTGCAACGTACGCTTCGCAATCAAAAGAAACTGGCCGATTTGGGTTTGGCTGTTTCCAAGATCAATCATGACATGCGCAACATCCTTGCGTCGGCGCAACTCATGTCCGATCGTTTGTCCGAAACAGCAGATCCATCTATTCAGCGCTTTGCGCCCAAACTGATGCGCGCCATATCCCGCGCTGTTTCTTATTCCAGTGATGTATTGGCCTATGGCAAACCCGAAGAGACAGCGCCTCAGCGCCGTCGTATAAAACCTGCTGATTTGGCACGAGATGTTGGTGAGCTGCTCGCAGGCGACATGGGCGATTTGATCGATTTTGAGATCAAAGCGCACGCCGCTTTGGAGATTGATGCAGACCCCGATCAGCTGTTCCGCGTGTTGATGAACTTGTCACGCAATGCGGTGCAAGCGATGAAGGGTCATCCAATGCCCGACACGGTGCATCGGCTGACGATTAGCGCCTATGCCGAAGGCGGTGATGCGGTGCTGATTGTTGAAGATACGGGTCCCGGCATTCCGGAAAAAGCGCGCGCAAACCTCTTTGACGCTTTCCGTGGCTCCCAGTCGCGCGGGGGCTCCGGTCTTGGTCTGGCCATCGCTGATGAATTGGTGCGCGCCCATGGCGGACGTATTTCGCTGCGTGAAGATCGCCTGGTTGGTACGCATTTTGACATTATTTTGCCCGGCGCAGTGGCAGGTCAAACGCCTAAGAACAGTGGTGACAATTCTTCGTCTGCCGATAGCGGTCATATTCGTTTGGTGAAGTAGTCGTTTGAGTGCGAACGGCCTGCACTTTTTGGCAGGGACATCTTGCGTTTCAGATTTTGGAGCGTTAGGACGCCGCTCTGCACACATTTATGAAGTGCAGGCATAAGCACCCGTAGCTCAGCTGGATAGAGCACCAGACTACGAATCTGGGGGTCGGGAGTTCGAATCTTCCCGGGTGCGCCACTTTTCTCAATCGCTTATCGATATCCGTTTATCTGATTTGCTCTGTGGTCACACGGTGTCAACAACCGTGTCCAATTCTATCGTCGTAAAAGACTGATTTGCTGTCGAGCGTTTTGGCCGAACCATACGATTATTGGCGAGGAGAATAAGTTTGCTGTGCGCTCGATTCTCTATGACTCTGCTGGTTTCTTCAGCGTCCGCGTGTCCCGGTAGCGAAAGCGGTGGCTGCAGTGCTAGCGGGCAGGGAATGTCAATTTATTCCGGTTCACTGTTGTATGTTTCAGCACTGAGCGCATGCGGGTGAAAACTGACTCGTTGCGTTTTCTTTTTTGAACCGCTTGGTGCTTTTTTGCCGGAGTATGCAAAGGTTCGGAAATTCAAAATTTGCTCGCGTAAAGAAATTATGTTTACGTTCCGCATATCGTTTGTCACGGAAGCATGAGCATGTTTCACGCCAAGAAAATTAGAAATATGGAGGAGTTTGCAGAGGCCAGCGGACTGTCACGTCCGACGGTATCCAAGTATTTTCATGATCCGGAAAGCGTGCGTGCCTCAACGCGCCGAAGGATTGAGGAAGCGCTCGAGCAGTTTGACTATCGTCCCAATTTCTACGCGATCAATCAGAACAGGCGGCTCACTAAGACCATCGGGATCGTCGTGCCATATCTGTCTGATCCGTTTTTTGGCGAAATTGCGCGCGTGTTGGAAGAAAAGTGTGTCGCTGCCGGCTACTCGCCATCCCTTTTCAGCTCGAACGGCTCGTCCGACCGAGAAAAAGAGATCTTCAGTCTTTTGCGCTCGATAAAGCCAACTGGCGTCCTGTTGGCGCCACTAGGGCGCCTGTCAGACCAACCAGCTGTCGAAGCGTTTTGTGCCGATGTGCCAACCGTCCTTTTTGACAGTAACATCAATCAGGTAGGCCGGGCTTTCATTGGTTCCGACAATGCCCAGTTCACCGCGCTGATGGTCGAATATTTGTATCGAAGTGGTGAGCCTCCGGCGTTTTTGGAGATGAAAACACCGCCGAACCCGAATGCTCGAAAACGTCGTCAGGGATATGTCGATGCAATGGAGAGCCATGGTTTGGCTCCGGAAATTGTCCAGATCAATGGGGAAGGGTGGGCCCTTGAAGATACTGGCTATCGAGGTGGTTTAAATCTTCTCGACGCCAATGCGATTCGTTCGCGAACGGTCCTTTGTAGCAATGACCGCCTCGCGATCGGGTTTCTTTCTGCGTGCCATGATAAAGGGTTGAAGGTAGGCTTGGAGCCCGGCTCTGACATCCGGGTCGCCGGCCAGGATGATCATCCGTTTTCCCGCTTTACCTATCCGCCATTGACGACCATTTCGCAGGACTATGATGCGATTTCCCAGGGCGCTGTGGATGCATTGCTTGAGACGGTGCAGGAAGAGCGTCCGACGAAAAGCCGCCCAGATACCTTTTTTGAAGGTCGTTTGATTATGCGAAAATCGGCATAAATTTTACGCGCGTAAATTTTTTATTGACCGCGCGGTCGTAACATGTTTTTCTCCCGTCACATCCAACCAGGGAGGAAATAGGATGCTCTCCAAGAAAGTTCTTGGCCTCACAACAGCAATGGCTGTTGTGGCAACAGGCGCAATGGCGGGAAGCCATTCCAAATCACTTACAATCGCGATCGTGAACAACGGTCACATGATCAACATGCAAAAGGTTGCAGAAGCCTACACAGCCGAGACCGGTGTCGAGCTGAACTGGGTTTCCCTTGAAGAGGGCGTGCTGCGTGAGCAGGTCACATCCGACACCGCAACTGGTGGTGGCGAGTACGACATCATCAATATCGGTATGCAGGAAGCACCAATTTGGGGCGCGGCAGGCTGGATCGAGCCACTTGAGTTCGGCGCTGACTACGATGTTGATGACATGCTGCCAGCAATCCGCAACGGCTTGTCTCATGAAGGTACATTGTATGCAGCACCGTTCTACGGTGAATCATCCATGGTCATGTACCGAAAAGATCTGACCGATGCTGCTGGCGTTTCCATCAGCGACAATGATAGCTGGGACAACATCAAGGCCGCTGCTGCTGCCGTTCATGATCCGGAAAATGGCGTTTATGGCGCGTGCTTGCGCGGCAAGCCCGGCTGGGGCGACAACATGGCATTCATCACAACCATGGTGAACTCATTTGGCGGTGCGTGGTTTGACGCTGACTTCCGTCCAACTTTGGATTCCGATGAGTGGAAAGCTGCAATCAATTTCTACGTTGATCTGCTCGGTACATACGGCCCTCCCGGCTCAGAAGGTAACTCCTTCAACGAGATCCTTGCTCTCTACAACGAAGGCAAGTGTGGCATGTGGATCGACGCGACAATCGCCGCTTCCTTCCTGGAAGTTGACGGTGTGGCTTACGCTCAGTCGCCAAATGCTGGAAACCCTGTCGGTGCCAACTGGCTGTGGGCTTGGGCTATGGCGGTTCCTGCCGGTTCAGACAATTCTGATGAAGCAAAAGCGTTCATCGAGTGGGCAACATCGAAGGATTACATCCTTGCTGTAGCCAATCATCCCGAGTTCGGTTGGGGTTCTGTGCCAACAGGGACACGTTCTTCAACCTATGCTTATCCTGAGTTCAAGGCTGCAGCCGGCTTTGCCGCTGCTGAAATGGCTGCCATTGAGTCAGCTGCACCTGAAGCAACAGACCTGAAGCCTTATGTCGGTGTTCAGTTCGCTGCCATCCCCGAGTTCCCAGAAGTCGGTAGTGCAGTAGCGCAAGAGATGGCTGCCGCTCTTTCCGGTGCCAAATCTGTGGATGAGGCACTTGCCGCATCACAGGCCGCAGCTGATGCGATCATGAAAGAAGCTGGTTACTACTAAGCAACCATTCTCCCAACGGAAGGCCCGGTTGAACGGGCCGGGCCTTCCCCGTTTGGTTTAGCGTGGCTGATAACGCCCGCATCTGAAAACAACAACATTCATCGTAACGTGGATGGCGAAGCCAATGATTCGCCGGGACAGTAGAATTATGTCAAATCGAACGCTCCCCCGCTTACTCCAGACGCCAGCAGTGTTGCTGCTTTTGATCTGGATGCTCGTGCCGCTGAGCATGACGCTCTACTTTTCTTTTATCCGGTACGTGCTTAACAGCCTGCGTCGCCCAGAATGGACAACACCGTCCATTAGCAATTGGCGCGGCTTCGGGAACTACGAGTTCGTACTGAACTCAAAAGACTTCCTGTTTGCGATCCAGAACAGCCTCTTCATTGTGACCAGTATCCTTTTCTTCACTGTTCTCATCGGCATTGCGATCGCAGTTCTCATCAATAAAGCATTTCCCGGACGCGGCATTGTCCGGGTGCTTTTAATCTCGCCGTTTTTCGTTATGCCAGCCGTCAACGCGGTATTGTGGATCAACATGATCCTTGACCCCGTGCTCGGATTGCAGGGCTTGGCCGTTGGCGGCATTAATGACCTGATCGTCTGGCTGAAGGAAGTGCCAGTTATCGGCTGGTTTTTCTCGCTTTGGCCAACGCTTGAGCCGATTTCATTTAGAGCTACACAGACTTCGGCCATCGCGGTGATCATCATGGTCACTTGGCAATGGACACCGTTTGCCGTCCTCATCTTCATGACTTCGTTGCAATCTGAAGATCAGCAGCAAAAAGAAGCAGCTGTTTTGGATGGCGCAAGCGCTTGGTCGCAATTCCGGTTCTTGACGCTGCCGCACCTTGGGCGGCCGATTGCCATTGTCGTCATGATCCAAGCGATTTTTCACCTGTCGCTTTACGCGGAAATCGAAATTGTCAGCCGGGGTAACGGCAACAAGAACCTGCCTTACCTGATCGGCGAATTTGCCAACAATAATATTGGCGCCGCCAGCGCCACCGGCATCTTTGCTGTCATTCTAGCCAATATCGTTGCGATCTTCCTGCTTCGGATGATCGGCAAAACACTGATGGATTGAGGAGCACCGAACCTATGGCCATTGTTGCACAATCCACAAAAACCGGACGTATCAGCCGCGCCACGTTGGCCTGGGTTGTTGGGCTGCTGTTTTTCTTTCCAATTTTCTGGATGGTATTGACCAGCTTCAAGACGGACGCAGACGCGGTAAAGCCCGAGTTTTTGTTTTTCTTTTCGCCTACACTCGAAAACTACATCAACATGACTGAGAATTATGACTATTGGCGCTTTGCGATCAATTCGGTCATCACTTCTGTCTTTGCGACCGCCTTTTGCCTCGTCGTCGGTATCCCATGCGCATACGCCATGGCTTTCAATCCAACGCGCCGCACCAAAGACGTGTTGATGTGGATGCTGTCGACCAAGATGCTACCGGCTGCTGCTGTGCTTTACCCGATGACGTTCCTAACCAAGAACTTCCTTGGCATCTTTGACACGCACTTCCTGCTCATTCTTGTCCTGTGCCTGATCAATCTGCCGATCGCGATCTGGATGCTTTTCACCTACTTTAAGGAAATTCCCAAAGAGATCATCGAAGCGGGCCAAATGGATGGGGTCACCACATGGGGCGAGGTGAAGGAAATTCTTGTGCCGCTTGCCTGGGGCGGTATCGCATCGACCGCGCTTCTCATTTTCATCTTTTGCTGGAACGAGGCTTATTGGACGGTGCGGCTTACCACGACGGACGCCGCAACCCTTTCCAAGCTGATTGAAGGTAACCGTGCGCCGGAAGGGCTCTTCTTCGGTCGCCTTTCAGCTGTCTCCACTGCTGCTGTCGGCCCGATCATCGTGCTCGGCTGGTTCTGTCAAAAACAACTTGTTCAAGGCCTCACCTTCGGTGCGGTGAAATAGGAAAAAGACCATGGGACGTATTGTCTTAGAAAATGTCACCAAGAGCTTTGGCGAAACGCAAGTCATCCCGCCAATCAACCTGACCATTGAGGACGGCGAGTTTGCTGTTTTCGTGGGGCCATCGGGCTGCGGCAAGTCAACGCTTTTACGTCTGATTGCTGGACTTGAGGAAACTACATCCGGTCGTATCCTTATCAACGACCAGGATGTTACCGAGGTCTCACCCTCGAAACGCGGCTTGGCCATGGTGTTCCAAACCTACGCACTTTATCCGCACATGACCGTGCGCAAGAACATTGCGTTCCCAATGCGTATGGCTGGCGTTGATGAAGCTGAACAGAACAAACGCATCGAAGCTGCTGCAAAGGCGCTGAACTTAACGGACTATCTTGATCGCAAGCCGGGTCAATTGTCGGGCGGCCAGCGTCAACGTGTTGCCATCGGCCGTGCGATTGTCCGCGACCCCACGGCGTTCTTGTTCGATGAGCCGCTTTCAAACCTTGATGCTGCTTTACGGGTTGGCATGCGCCTTGAGATTAGTGAGATGCATAATCGTTTGGGCACGACAATGATTTACGTCACCCACGATCAGGTGGAAGCCATGACTATGGCTGACAAGATCGTGGTCTTGCAGGCAGGTGTGATCGAACAGGTTGGGTCGCCACTTGAGCTCTACAAGAACCCGAGAAACAAGTTTGTTGCCGGTTTCATCGGTTCGCCCAAAATGAACTTTGTTGAGGGTGAGGAAGCTGGCCGCTTGGGTGGTCGTGCCATTGGTGTGCGCCCGGAACACATAGAAGTATCAACGAAAGCGAAGAAAGACGCCTGGAAAGGTACGGTCGGTGTGGCCGAGCATTTGGGCTCTGATACCTTCATTCACGTGCATGGAATTGAAGGTTGTGATCCCCTGACAGTGCGCACTGGAGGTGAGATGAGCGTTTCGCACGGCGACACTGTCTATCTGACACCTGAAGCCGGCCAAATCCACAAGTTCGACGACAAGGGTTTGCGTATCTGATGGCGCGCTTGGCTGGCAAAAACGCGATCATAACCGGTGCCGCGCGCGGCATCGGCAAAGCTTTTGCCAAAGCCTATGCGCGTGAAGGTGCGCGAGTGGTGATCGCCGATATCGACGAAGACCGCGCATCGGCCACAGCAATGGATATTGATCCGGACAATTGCTTGGCGGTGCATGTCGATGTGACAGACCCGCAAAGTATCGAGGCCGCCCTTGGTTTTGCTGAGGGCTATGGTTTTGCCCCCGTCGACATCCTGATCAACAACGCCGCACTTTTCACTGCCGCGCCTATCGTCGAGATTACAGAGGCGGATTATAGCCGCATCTTTGATGTGAATGTCAAAGGCACGCTGTTCACGCTTCAGGTCGTCGCTCGACATATGATTGCCCACCGGATCCGGGGCAAGATCATCAATATGGCGAGCCAGGCTGGGCGCCGTGGTGAGCCACTGGTCGGTGTTTATTGCGCGAGCAAAGCCGCAGTCATCTCGCTCACCCAGTCAGCAGGTCTTGATCTGATTAAACATGGCATCAACGTTAACGCGATTTCGCCGGGTGTTGTGGATGGCGAGCATTGGGATGGCGTCGACGCTTTTTTCGCGAAGTACGAAAACAAGGTTCCCGGTCAAAAGAAAAAAGAGGTGGGAGCAGGCGTGCCATTCGGGCGCATGGGCACACCGGATGATCTGACGGGCATGGCTGTTTTTCTGGCCAGCGAGGAAGCGGACTACATCGTCGCCCAAACTTATAATGTGGATGGTGGTCAATGGATGAGCTGATTGCGCTTCGCGACACGACGCTGGGTCAGATGCCGACCGGTGTTAAAGTTCCGCGCTATGCACGCAAAAGCCTGAGCGCTGGCATCGTGCATATCGGATTGGGTAATTTCCATCGTGCCCACCAAGCTTGGTATTTGCATCGCCTGATGGATATGGGCCTTGCGCACGACTGGGCCATTGTGGGCGCGGGGGTTCGTCCGGCGGATGCCCAACAACGTGAACGCCTCAAGGCGCAAGACTGTTTGACCACACTTATTGAGCTTGATCCATCGGGCAAATCTGCGGAAATAATCGGTTCGATGATCGATTTCGTTCCCGTTGAAGCGGACAACGCGGCGCTTGTTGAAAGAATGGCGCGCCCTGACATTCGCATTGTTTCGCTAACTGTTACCGAAGGCGGTTACTATATTGATCCTGCAACCGGCGGCTTTGATGCTGGCCATCCGGATATCGTCCATGACAGTGCAAATCCGCAATCACCGCGAACTGCATTTGGCGCGATGATCGCGGCCCTCAAGCAAAGACGGGATGCGGGAACCGGGCCTTTCACGGCGTTATCTTGTGACAATCTTCAAGGTAATGGCGCAATCCTTCGCCTTGCAGTTGTAACGCTTGCTTCACTTTCCGACCCTGAATTGGCGTCCTGGATCGATAAGAACTGCACGTTCCCCAACTCCATGGTTGACTGTATTGTACCGGCCACCGGCCCCCACGAAATGGCATTGGCGCGTGGCTTCGGCATAGACGATGCGGCGCCTGTCACCCATGAAAACTTCCGACAGTGGGTTATCGAAGACAACTTTTGTGCAGGCCGCCCGGGCTGGGACAAGGTCGGGGCGACGCTCTCTCACCATGTTCATGCCTATGAAGCGATGAAGCTACGCATTCTCAATGGCGGCCACCAGATTGTTTCCATTCCAGGTGACCTGTTGGGTATTGAGACAATCTCGGCTGCGATGGGCGATGCGGGCATCCGTGGTTTTTTCAAGCAAACCATGATCCATGAAGTTGCGCCTAACGTGCAACCGGTCCAAGGCATGACACCAACAGCGTATCTTGAGTTAATCGACCGGCGGTTTGCCAACGCAGAGATCGTGGACACAACCCGGCGCGTCGCTTTTGACGGTTCAAGCCGACAGTCGGGTTTTATCGTGCCATCCATTCGCGACGCTTTGGCAAATGGTCATCCTGTTGATGGCCTTGCTTTGATGAGCGCGTTGTGGATGCGTTATTGCCTTGGCGTGCGCGAAGATGGCTCACCAATCGCGCCGAATGATCCATCGGCTGGGGAGCTCAAAATTGTGGCCGAGCGAGCATTGAACAATCCCAGCCAATGGATTTCGCAAGAAAAGTACTATGGCAACGTTGGAAATAACACACGGTTTGCATCTGCATTTGACCGATGGGTCAATGTTCTAAACGATCGCGGTGTTCGCGCGGCGCTCGGGCAGATCAATGAAGCAGTTGAGGCGCCGGCTGCTACCTGATGCGCGCTTCGCAATGGCAATTTACGGGTCAACTGGCCGAAGGCGACGTGACAGTCTTGCGAAATGGCGTCTGAGTTTGATCCTCATACGATGCGACCAATGGCTGAAACTCAGCCGCACGCGAGCATCTTTGAGATCCATTTCAATATATGAGCGCGTCACTTTTGGTTTGGCCTGGGTGGGCCCACCCAGGTGACGAGCCGTCCCCATGAGCCGCACAGTCTTTGTTCGACCAAGCGTGTCAGCATACCTCAGTCTTGTGTTTGCATATATTTGAGGGGCCTTTTGTAGAAAGTTTTCCACTTCACGAAACGACATTGAATGTGTGATCGCGTCGGGAACTTGGCTAGAGGCAAAGTAGCTTGCCTCATCTTCGTCTTGGTAACTGGGCGAAAGTGAGCCTTCCAAATAGGGGATCACGCCTTCACGAATAAGGCCTTCTGATGACCCGAGGATTGCTTCCTCCCAACAGATCACGTCCGGATAGTCCGATAGAGCCAAAGGTATTTGCTTGATTATTGGCCCTGCATCGATCTCTCCTGTCAGTATGTGAGCTGTAAATCCGCCATAGCGATCGGCATCACCATTTAAAACCAGCGCGTGTAGTGGCCTTGGCCCTCGGTAATGCGGCAGCAATGCGGGATGAAAGTTCACAACCGGAACCGGGCACGTATCGATGAAGCTCTGCGGGAAGATAATTTCGGATCCAAAAACAACAATAAGATCGATGCTTTCGGACTCAGCGAAAACTGCGGGTAGCGTTTTCCTATCGGCCTTTAATACGTTTACACCCATATGGGCTGCGATTTGCGCAGCTTTCAGGCGACGTGAATCTAGCCCGAGTAGGAGCTTAATTCGTTCCCGATTATCAAACTTATAAAGGTTAGGTTGGCTCGCCCACACATAGGGCACTTCGATGCCGCAGGACATCAATGCTTTCAGGCCATGCCGAGCGTAAACACTTGCCTCGGCTACCAGCGCACATGAATACCGCATCGGCCGCAGATCGCCTGAGTGGTTTTAGTCACTCAGGAGAGAGTTGTTAACCGGCCGAAACGCCTGAAACAGGTTTTTTAATCGCCGCAATTTTTTCGAGCTTTTCGCGCTTTTCAACAGTCGCTTTCTCGTACACTTTTTTGCTCATTTTGCGTTACCACTTTTTTTGGCCAAGTTCCGTTATCTGCGTCTACGGCATCGGGGGCATGAAATCAATGACCGTCTTGGCCTGTCCCGTTCAAAATGGTGGTAAAAATCGAATAAACGAAGTTTATTCATAAGCTTGGCGGCCGCGTGGCGTTGGCCGAAGAATTCCTTAGACCCTAACGCGTTTCCAAACATATCGTATTTCGCGCCCGTTGATCTCCCACCGCCTTGCAACGGCAAAACACCTTTTGCGTTCCTGTCGTCTTTTGATACTGCTCGAACCTATTAGTGCGAACGTTAGGCAGTCCCAATGCACATACCAATGCTCGATTGTTTTCCAGCAACGGCCAGTATCTACGATCATCGCCAAGACACCAGCTACAGCATTTTGGCGTTTCGCAAACTGGTGACAGAAAGCATTGGGAAATCAACCAAGTGGAATTGTCGCGTCGTCGTCAGTGAAGCTGATCCGATCAAAGCGCTATCCTTATTGTTCGCTCACTGGACACTGGGAAACTGCGTTGTTCTGGTTAACCCTGGCCTGCAGCCGATTGAACAACAGACTGTCGTTGAACACACTGGTGCGAGCGATTGGTATGGTGATCATGACGCCAGCATAGTTCCTTTTATGGCGGACAACGATAACCACGATGGTGCTGTGCCATCAAAACCCAAACCACTGGACGTCGATCAACCTGCGCTTGTCCTCATGACTTCGGGTACAACGGGAACGCCGAAAGGTATTGTCCACAGCATCCGAAGTCTCAATGCCCGCCTGGCGCTCAACAATTGCTTTATCGACAGGGGTGTGTCGAAAAACACCCTGTGCATTTTACCACTGTTTTTTGGGCACGGTTTGATTGGCAACTGCCTGACACCGCTCGCTGCAGGAAATGCGCTTCACCTTCTTCCGAGCCCGTCCCTGGCAGAAATCGCTCAAATGGGGTCTTTGATCGACAATCACGAAATCACGTTTATGAGTTCCGTACCGACTTTCTGGAAACTCGTACTGCGAATGCAGCGACCCAAAAAACGAACACTCCAAAGGGTGCATGTGGGGTCGGCCCCTCTATCCATTCCAAACTGGAAAGCGGTTCAGGATTGGACCGGCTGCTCGTCGGTTTTCAACATGTATGGAATGACGGAGACTGCCAATTGGATTGGCGGAGGCAGTCTCGCCGAAGCTGGGCAAAGAGACGGTTTTGTTGGCCGAATATGGGGCGGAGTATATGCCATCAGGCTCGAGAATGGCGAAATTGCCGCGTCTGGTCGCGGAGAGGTTTTAGTTAGCTCACCTAGCCAAATGTTGGGGTATCTGAATGCACCAGAAAAAACCGCAGAAGCAATGCATGGCGAATGGTTTCGTACTGGCGACATCGGTGAGTTGACGGCAGGCGGTGAACTTACTCTCGTTGGGCGAAGCAAGACCGAGATCAATCGCGGTGGGATTAAAATTCTTGCTGAAGAAGTCGATATGATGCTGGAAAGGCACGATGCCGTGTCGGAAGCGTGCGCGTTTGGTGTTCCAGATGAGGTTCTAGGTGAAGCCGTGGCCGTCGCGGTGGTATTTAACGAAGGCCAGGCAGTGTCGAAATCTGAGTTGAGAAGCTGGTGCAGGACACAAGTGCGAGCCGAGGCCGTGCCTACTCAGTATATTTTTACCGACGCTATCCCCAAGAACGCTCGGGGAAAAATTGTTCGCCGTGACGTCATGGCACTGCTCCAAGGTTCAACAACTCTATGACTGTTCCTCAAAGCCCAGATCTAACGAAACCGATATTGACCGAACGATTCGAATTGGTGCCTCTGGGCCGCTGGGGCACAATGAAGCAAGAGGCGATCATTGATGCTGATGATGAGCTACGCGCATTGTTGTCGCACCGGCGCAAGCCCAGGAGCTTTCTCAAATCCGTTATTGCTTCCAAGCGGAAGAAGATTCCCAAAAGGCTCAATCACGCGATTGTTGTGCGTGAGAGCGGTAAGTCGATAGGGCTTCATACAATCAGAGTTATCAAGCACAATACCGCCACCATGTTTGTTGCCATCTACGACCGCGATTGGTGGGGAGAAAATGCTGTCATAGAAGTACGGAAATCGCTCATTCCGCTTTATCAGGCAACGGTTGGCGTCACGCAGTTTGCCTGTGACGTCCACAGCCGTAACTTTGCATCAATTTTGAACTACAAGAAGCTTGGTTTCGAGAATGTAGGCGTCAAGTACAGTGCGGCTTATGACGAGATAAATGAACGGCCTGCAGACTATTTTATGTTTTCGCTGCGCGATGACCAGTTGAAGAGAAAAATCGCTGAATGGACGGGTGATGAATAGTGACCGCGCAATAGCGCTCGTCAGCGAAGCAACGGGATATTCGGCGAGCGAAATCACCAGCGAAGATGATGCCGAAACTCTTCCGCTTTGGGACAGCGTCGCACACATCAACATCGTTATGGCAATTGAGGCCGAGTTGGGTCGATCACTCAACACTGATGAGATTATTGATATCACCTCAATCGCAGGCATCCAAGCGTTGTTACAAAAGAGCGCGGGGTGCTGAGGGCAAGCTCTCAGGCGCCTAGTGTTTCAGCTATCATATTAGCCATCGGCTCTGGCGCTTCACTTAAGTTAGCGCGATATCCCGATGCACATTTGGCCAAGGCGCTGTAATTTGTGAGCTTAAGATCGTCGTTTGGCATTAGCTTGCCGCCGAACGCAGAGATATTGTCATCGAGCAAGTCTTGTAAGGCGTCGAGCGGTTCCACGCGTTCGATGCTCGCAGCACTGTTACCGTTTCGCGATAGTGAAATGACAGCGCTGACAGGCAGGCTGCGCGCTTCATGAAATATGTCTGCCTTCACCAATGCTTGTCGATCCAAAAACTGCTCTCCGTTTCGATCAGCTGCTGTCGGATCAAAAAACGGAGCTAAGAAAGGCAGCGTGTTGACCGTGTATTGGTGGACTTTCGGAGCCCTTGGGATTCCCCAGGCGAGCATCCTCTCAGATTTGGCTTCATATCGAACAGCCGTGGCGTCATCACCGGCGATTTTGTAACCTATCGATACAAGAGCAAATGCAGTGGTTGTTTTTCCAGTTCCACTTGGGGCGTGCAACAAAATGCTTGATTGTTGGTCCGGCGAAACCAAACACGCTGCATGAAATAGGCTTTGCCTGGTCATGGCGAGAGCGTTGTCTAAACCAAAAATAATGAGGTCGGAAACATCGTCGTCAAACGCAAGCCGGTCCGGTTCTACGAACAATTTAGATAACCCGTTTTGGTGGAGTTCCAATACCAGGCTTTCATCAATGCCGACAACAAGCCTATCCGGCGTTCTATCAAAAACCAGTAGGTTAGGGCCATCGATGATAGGGATCTCGAACTGAGCAGTTCTTGAACCTGCGATCTCTTTTGGCTCACAAAACCTGATCTCCACTACTGGCTGGTCGGATCTTTCGACAGTCACCCGCCGGGGACCGAGTAGCCGCTCTATAACAGTGGGTTCTTTTGAAAATCCGCTGACACTGAGTGTCGCGGTCTCAATATCGAAGAGGCTTGGCGTCGTCGACATGGAGCACTTATTGAGCTTCATAGATGACGATCATGTCGTCCATCTGTGTGTTCATGATCGGGTCCCCATCCATTTCTACCCAACAGTGGGCCGAAAGTCGCTCAGCTGATAACGAACCGGTATCAATTCCAAACCGGAGAACAGGGCTGCATCCTGCCTTCCGCAAGAACCTCATGGCGAGCAATCCTTGCCGAAGACATCTTCGATCGCGCATGAACCAAGGCTTCTTTGTGGACGAAACAACATAGTCACAGAGGATTTTGGGGTCCGATCCCTTAAAGACATTGTTTGGCGGCACCGCAAAAAAACTCAAAACACGTTCGAAATCACGCCCGATCACCCAAATAGGCAAATAACGTGCGGCAGTCCAAATGGTAAACTTCTGCAAAAGGGTTAAACCGTTTCGATTGCTCGTGAGATTCAAACCGTGACCTCTGCAAGAACGTTCTCTTTGAGCAGATATTCGACCAGCTCCGTCAAATCTTCTTCAAGCCGCGCTTGTTCGACGTCAAATTGATCCAGCACTGAAACAACTGCTTGTTCGGTAGAGCGTCCCTTCTGGAGCTCATCCAAAAAAACCGCACCGCTGGCATTTGTGGAGTATAGCTGACCGCTATCTGCCATAAGGATTATGCCGGCGTCACCCAAGCTGCGATACGATGCTGTTGGGTTGAACCGTAAGCTTAGTTTGGTCAAATCCATCCATCTCTCCAAGCAGCTTTCAGCAGACAGCCTAGGTTGCCGTTATCAAGGCAATCTATGCGTTCTGCAACACTCGTTTCTGAAACGGTTATGTGATGCCTCGGTTGGCTAATCCTATACCCAACGGTCTTGCTCTTATTACAGCTTACGCTCTCCCGTTCAGCATAACCCGCTGCGCATGTCATGGAGTTACCCAAGATTGATTTAAGCTGCCGAAGAACGGCTGATCTTACCGCCGCGTGCGAACATATGGCATCGGATGCAACTCCTCAGCCTCTGCATGTGGTTCCGGGCGTATGTGACGTTAGCGCCAACGGGGCAGTTTAGGTCGATTTGATAGGAGGGGGTTTCTGGCGCAACGTAACCACCAAGGATTGGAGATGAGACAGAAACCCGGAAAACGTAAGAGCCGCGGCATAGGTGAACAAGAGGCCTACAAACGGCTACGTGACAAGTCCCAAAACTCACAGACAAGCATTGGTGAAGTAGCGCAGGCGATCCTAGCTGCGCATGACGTATTAAACTCCGACAGCGCTCGCATTGAAAAGAGGGTTCTTACCTGTGCCAAGGTGCTATTATTCCGGGCCCGATATTCAATTTTGCCTAAATGTTGCAGGGTTTACGCTTGTTTAAGCCGTTAGCTCTAACCTTAGGTAACGCGGGATCGCCTGTCTGCGCAGCATGAGGCTGTAAGGTCGGACAGGTTGTCAATTTTTAAGCCGTTTGCAAAGTCGGAGCCTGCTTAGCCCTTTTTGAATGGGGCCAGTCTCTTGTTGCGTGACCGGCCAGAAGTGTTCCCGATTGTTCGCCGAGGCAAAATCAGGAAACTTAGATGGCCAATAATTCTGCCAGCTTGGCGCTGCCAAGCGAGGGCGCAGTAACTGCGTCCGCCGCTCAATCACCACTTTCAAAACTCGATCGTATGAATGCGCACGCGACGGAACAGATCCTTGAACAAGTTGGTTGGCTCAATGCGCTGCGCGAACATTTTCCAGGGGGGATTGCTTTATTTGATGATCAGTTGCGATTGGTTTTTTGCAACGACGGTCTGAAACGGTTGCTCGGCTATCCTGAAACTCTTTTTGCCAATGGCATGCCTAGCATGGAAGACTTGTTTCGCTTCAATGCAGGACGCGGCGAGTATGGCGCCGTGGACATTGAAAAGGTCGTTGCCGATAAAATGGCACTTGCCAAAAAACGGCTGGCGCATCGTTACGACCGCGAGCGACCCAATGGCACGGTTCTTGAGGTTCGTGGCCAGCCGCTTGATGGGGGTGGCTTTGTAACCACTTATCTCGATGTGACTGATCAGCGTCGCAGAGTGCGGCAGCTGGAAGCATTACTCGTCAACTTTCCCGGCGGGATCGCACTGTTTGACCGCCATCTCAACATGACTTTGTGTAATGATGAGCTCAAACGACTTCTTGACTATCCCGAAGAGCTTTTTGCTGATGGCATGCCGAGCATGGAAGACTTGTTCCGCTTTAATGCAGGCCGCGGTGAATATGGTGATGGTGACCAGGAGAAAATCGTTGCTGACAAAATGGCTCTTGCCGACCTCCGCGAGCCTCATCACTATGAGCGCGAACGACCCGATGGGACAGTTTTGGAGGTGCGTGGTCATCCGTTGAAGTGTGGTGGGTTTGTTACCACCTATCTGGATGCGACTGAGCAACGTCAACGAGTGCGCCAACTCGAAGCGTTGTTGAACAATTTTCCGGGCGGTATTTCGCTTTTTGACCGGCACTTAAATATGGTTTTGTGCAACGACGAGTTGAAGCGTCTTCTAGACTATCCGGAAGAAATGTTTGACGGTCGGATGCCCACAATGGAGGAGTTGTTCCGCTTTAATGCCCAGCGCGGTGAATATGGCGCTGGTGAAATCGAAGAGATCGTCGCTAAAAAAATGGCACTGGCGGAGCAAAGGCAATCTCACCAATATGAGCGCAAGCGCCCCAATGGCAATGCTCTTGAGGTGCGCGGCGAGCCACTCCCGGGATCAGGTTTTATCACCACTTATCTTGATGTCACCGAGCGGCGGGAAACCCAAGAGGCGATTGCGCATATGGCGCACCATGACGCGCTGACCGGTCTGCCAAACCGCTTCCTGTTCCTCGACCGTTTGAGAAAGGCTATCTCATCGGTTGGTCGCGGCCAGAAGCTGGCAGTTCACTATGTAGACCTCGACAAGTTCAAGCCCGTCAATGACACTTTTGGGCACAAGGTTGGTGACGAACTGCTGAAGGCGGTTGCTGACCGGATGAAAAAGGCGATCCGTCATGCAGATACCGTGGCGCGCTTGGGCGGTGACGAATTTGTCATTCTGCAACTGCATATTGAAAACATTTCAGATGCTGAAGCTCTTGCAGGACACATCATCAAGGCGGTTACAACACCGTTTGAGATTTTGTCGCATACCATCGAGATCGGCACGAGCATTGGTACCGCCTTTGCGCCGGATCATGGTGATGATGTGGACACGCTTTTGAACAAAGCCGACAAAGCGCTTTACAAGAGTAAGGAAAACGGCCGCGGACGTCACTTCACCTTTGACCCTTCAATGGAATAAGCGCCGGGGGTAGTTCTTGAATTAGATCTTTTCGTCGTCGGGCTCGTTATCAAGTAATATGCGCGATGCTTGCCCGACCGGATCATCATACTGCTGAGCCCGGATAGTCCATAAAAAACCCAATAAACCCAAGAAGCCAAGGGTAAGCGAGACAGGGATCAGAATAACCAGAACATTCATGTCATGTCCTCACGCGCATCGCATTGAGCAGAACAGTAATCGATGAGGTGGACATAGCAAGCGCTGCCAACAAGGGGGTTGCAAAACCTGCCATTGCAATGGGCACCGCGATCAGATTGTAAACGATCGCGATGCCAAAATTCTCTTTAGATAGTCGCACGCTCTTGCGCGCCACGCTCACAAGTGTGGGCACGTCTTTTAGGGCATCGCCAATCATGACGATGTCGGCCGCGTTGCGGGTCGCATCCAATGCTTTGCCCGGTGCGATGGATACATCGGCGTAGGCGAGTGCGGCGGTATCGTTAATGCCGTCGCCCACCATGCACGTGCCGCGTAGTGCCGCCAATTCCTGAACCAAGCGCGCCTTTTCTTCTGGTGAAGCATTGCTGTGCCAATGCGTGATGCCGAGTTTTTGGGCCAGTCTTGCCGTTTTTCTCGCATTGTCACCCGACAAGATTTCAGGTTCCAGGCCTCTGTTTGCCAAGCCGCGCACCATGTCTTGCGTGCCGGGTAAAAGTTTCTCGGCAAAGGGCAGGGCAATCGCATTCTCACCGACTTTCAGGGTCAGTTCACTTCCGGGGCTGCCAAGCCAAGACCCACGCCCGAGTTTAACAGGTTGACCTTCCCACGTTCCTTCAATCCCGGCGCCTGGCACCTCAAGTACATCCGTGATCGTTGCGGGCTCAACGTCGGAAAGGTGCTGGACGAGAGCGACTGAAACAGGGTGCGATGATTGCTGGGCCAGCGCTTTTGCGATGGCGCTATGCTCGGCGTTCAGCGCATCTGCCTCAAACGAAAAACCCGGGGCCGTCAGTGTGCCTGTTTTGTCGAGAATGACCGATGACACTTCTGCAAGACGTTCCAGAGCCGTACCCGACTTCACCAAAAAACCCATATGGTAGAGGCGACTGATCGCGGCTGTTGAGACGGCTGGCACCGCCAGTCCCAGCGCACAGGGGCACGTGATGATCAACACCGCAATTGCGACGTTAATGGAGATCCGCAAGTCGCCGGTCGCCACCATCCATCCGGTAAAGGAAGCAGCCGCGAGAATGTGCACGACTGGCGCATAATAGCGCGCTGCTTTGTCGGCGAGCGAGGTGTAGCTGTTACGCGTATTTTCGGCCATCTCGACTAGTTCGGCGATCCGGCGCAGTCTGGTGTTGGCACCGACCGCTTCGATTTTTAGCTCAAATGGCGCGCCCAAATTAATCTCGCCGGCACATAGCGTATCGTCCCGACTATGGCTCACCGGATCGCTCTCGCCGGTCAGGAAAGAGCGGTCAGTCAGCGCTTCGCCAGAGAGCAGGGCGCCATCGGCAGGCACCCGCACGCCAGAGCCCACCAGCACTGTGTCACCAACACTCAAGTCGCTGACGGGTACATTCTCATAGCGTCTGCCGACTTTTCGGTCTGCGCGATGGACTTCTAGAGCAGCTAGTTCTGCCGCAGCAGAATGGGCCGCGGACTTCGTCCGGTGTTCCAGATAGCGGCCGATCAGAAGGAAGAAGGTGAGGGCCAGAGCGGCATCGAAATAAGCGTGGGGACCGCTGTTGAGCGATTCATAAAGCGACATCCCGACGGCCAAAATGATCGACAGCGAGATCGGGACGTCCATGTTCATGCGACCGACACGCAAAGCTTGCATGGCGTGAACGAAGAAGGGCCGTCCTGAAAATATCACGGTCGGCAAAGCGATGGCTGCCGAGATGAGGTGGAACATGTCCCTGGTTGCATCAGTCGCGCCGGACCAAACCGCGACCGACAGCAGCATGACATTCATCATGGCAAAGCCGGAAACGCCCATGCGCAAAATCAGGTCTTTGCCGACGGGATCCTTTTCACCGGAAAGCGCGGCCTGATCGAGTGGAAAAGCCTGGTAGCCAATATCACTGAGTGCGGAGACCAGCATTTCGTCCGGTAAATCAGACTTGATGTAGACCCGTTTTTGCGTGGCGTTCACACGGGCTTCGCGAACGCCCGCCATTTGGCGGAAATGGTCCTCAATTGTGCCAATGCATGCGGCACAACGGATGGACGGCACAGAGAGCTGCACGCTGGCTGTCGAGTCCGCCAGTTCCAGAGCTGCTGGTGCAGCTGCACATGCGCTACACGCCGCTGTCACTTGATCACCTCAACGACAATACGCTGTTGAAACTGAACACCGTTTTCGGCACGAGCAACGACACGCAGGTTCCAATTGCCTGCTCCTGCCTCAACCTCAGCTACAAATTTTTCGCCATCGAAGACAAATTTTGGTGCTTGGTCTGCCGCGACGCTTGTAGCGCGTCCGAATACGGCGCTTTCAATGTGAGGCGCCACGGCCGCTCCGTCTTTCTCAAATGTCAAAGATAGGGCGTTGCCTTGCAGCTGTGCTGACACATTCCAGTTCAAAGCCTGCTGTGCGGCGCGGCTGGCATCGAATTTTTGGCTGGCTACATAAGAGTTTTTCACTTCAACGCCGGGGAAGGTGCGCACCGCGTTAATTGCCAGTGTCATGTTGACGGCAATAATGATGCCAAAGCCCAGTCCAAACATAGCAAACACATGCCATCCATTGATCGTCTTCATGACGCGTTTCCTCTGCCGTTGAACTTGTTGTCTTTGTAAGCCCGCTCGCCATTTCCGAGATCTTCTACCCAGAACCGTACCGACGTTTCTTCTGCAGCGGCGGGATCGCTGGAGGCGGGTGCGGTTACATATGCCCGGACTTTCAGCGTCTCGTTGGCCGGTACTTCAATGGCGTTGTAGGGTGTGCCTTGAAGGGTCAGCTGGTATCCAAGATCGCCTTTAACATGGAGGCCGAACATGCGTGGCTCACCGTGCTTGTTACGCAAGCGCACTTCGTAAGCGTTGCGGATTGAGCCGTCGGCTTGCGTCACAAAGGTAGGGTTGCGCACGGCCGCGACAGTGACCTCAATCTCGGGACGAATGAAGAGGGCATAGACCATGGCCAGTCCGATGCCGGCCCAAACGGCGGTGTAAAGGATCGTACGCGGGCGAAGGATGTGTTTCCAAGCCGCGCGTGGCTTTTCACCCGCTCTCTCACGTGGTTCGTCCGACAGCGCGAGATAGTCCACCAGTCCGCGTTCGCGGCCCAGCTTGCCCATCACTTCATCACATGCATCGATACACAGCGCGCATGTGATGCAGGCGAGCTGTTGTCCGTCACGGATGTCGATGCCCATCGGGCAAACGGCGACACACGCATTACAATCGACGCAATCGGCGGCGTTGGGATCGTTCTTTTTGCCGCGCGGCTCGCCGCGCCAATCGCGATAGGCAACGGTGAGGGTGTCATTGTCCATCATGGCACCCTGAATGCGCGGCCATGGGCACATGTAAATGCAGACCTGCTCACGCAAGAAGCCGCCAAAGATGAAGGTGGTAGCGGTCAATATGCCGACGGTGATCCAGGCAACGCTTGGTGCTGACAGAGTTGCAAACTGCATCGCCAAGGTTGGGGCGTCAGCGAAATAGAATACCCAAGCGCCGCCGGTTGCGACACCAATTAGCGCCCAAATGGTCCATTTGGTCAGGCGCAAGCGTGCTTTGTTGAAGGACCAATCGGCATGGTGGAGTTTGATACGTGCGTTACGATCGCCCTCGACCCAGCGCTCGGTCATCATAAACAGGTCAGTCCAGACCGTTTGAGGACAGGAGTAGCCGCACCAGACCCGGCCCAGCGCGGATGTGAACAGAAACAGGCCCAAGCCCGCCATGATCAAAAGGCCGGCGACGAAATAGAATTCGTGCGGCCAAATTTCGATCCAGAAGAAGTAAAAACGGCGCCCCGCCAGATCGACCAATACCGCCTGGTCGGGTAGGTGAGGGCCGCGGTCCCAGCGGATCCATGGGGTCAAATAGTAGATCCCCAAAGTCACCAGCATGATCAGCCATTTGAGATTTCGAAAACGGCCATGGACGCGCTTTGGAAAGATCGGTTCAGGTGCGGCGTATAGATTTTCGGTTGTCGTGCTCATGGGGAACGCTCAATTGGGGTTTCCAGCACGATAGATTTTGGCGGCCGCAAAAACCTTGACTCAGATCAAACTTTTCTGTCGCGCGTCATTCTCGCACATAAGAAAAGGGCAGACCCCGAGTTGGGGTCCACCCTCTCTTCCTCCCCGAAAACGAGGGTTATTCGCCGCCGCCTAGTGCGTGCACATAGGTTGCGACAGAACGAACATCTGCTTCGCTCAACCGTTGTCCCCAAGCGGGCATAACGCCGAACCGTGCGTTGGTGATCGTGTCTACCAGGCTCGCCCGGTCACCTCCGTAAAGCCAAATGGCGTCGGTGAGATTGGGTGCGCCTTGATCACGATCTCCAAGACCCGCATCACCGTGACATGACGCGCAGTTGTCCAGATAAAGCGTACCAGCCTCAGTGGTGAAGTCCGCGTTTGCCATAGTTGGGATGAAATCAGCTAGCAGCTCAATCTCGTCTTTTTCCAACAGTTCGCCAAAGGCAGGCATTTCCGACCAAAGTGCATCGCCATCGGTTTCATTTCTGATGCCATGTCGGACGGTGAAGGCGATTTGATCAAGGCTGCCGCCCCAAAGCCAATCATTGTCCAAAAGGTTGGGATAGCCGACAGCACCGGCTGCACCGGAGCCATGACACTGGCTACACTGGGCGCGGAAAACCGAACCGCCGCGTGCCACTGCATATCGATGCAGATCGGATTGCGGATCAAAGCTCGTCAAGTCGACGTCAAGCAGTTGCGTTACCAGTTCAGAGTTTGCCAACTCATGATCATCGATCTGTTTGGCGACTTCGGCGCGCGTTGAAAATCCGAGCAGACCCGCCGTTGAGCCGGAAATCATCGGCCAAGCCGGATAGGCGATGGTGTAAGCGACTCCCCAAACGAGGGTCACGTAAAAGGTGATCAGCCACCAGCGGGGCATGGGTGTGTTCAGTTCTTCGATGCCATCGAAGTCATGGCCCATGGTTTCGTGCCCAGTGAGCTCATCGACACGGGGTTTATCCATCTTGGGTACCTCCAAGGAAATCGGTATTGCAAATGCATGTGTCGCAATTTTTTGCGCACGCAGTTTGGTCTTCTAGGAAGGGGATGTTCGCCGCACTCTCCCGTGCAGATTGCAGGGATGGCCAAAACGCATACACCCAAATTCCCATGAAGAACGAGAACATGACAATGAGGAACCAGCTGTCAGCGAACTCTCGTAGTAAGGTATAGGTATCCATCACTCACCCCTATCGATTGGCGTCTGGGACGAAGGTTGAGAAGTCAACGAGCGTGCCTAGCATTTGAAGGTAAGCGATGAGCGCATCCATTTCGGTCAGCTCTGGCTGGCCATCGAAATTGCCGATTGCCGCACCTGGATAGCGCTCAAGCATATCATCCCAATCCGCGTCGGGGTCGGCCTGAACAGCGAAGTCTACCTTGGCGTTCTCGATCTGCGCATCCGTATAAGGGACGCCCACAAACCGGTGCGTTGCCATGAGGTCACCGATGTCATCGCCATCAAGCTGCGTGTTGAGCAGGAACTTATAGCTCGGCATAACGCTTTCCGGAACGACAGACTGCGGGTCGATCAAATGGTCGAGATGCCACTCATCGGAGTAGCGCCCACCGACCCGGGCCAAGTCCGGCCCGGTTCGTTTGGATCCCCACTGGAACGGGTGGTCATATTTGGATTCAGCGGCAAGGCTGTAGTGTCCGTAACGTTCCACTTCGTCGCGCATGGGACGGATCATCTGTGAATGGCAGACGTAGCAGCCTTCACGGATGTAAATGTCCCGACCTGCCAGCTCCAGTGGGCTATAGGGGCGCATACCCTCCACATCTTCAATGGTGTTTTCGAGCCAGAAGAGTGGCGCGATTTCCACGATGCCGCCGATAGAGACGACGGAGAGTGATACCGCTAGAAGCAGCGTCGGGCTGCGTTCGAGGATGACGTGTTTGTCTATTAGTGCCATGAGACGCTCCTTTCTTATTCTGCTGGAATTGCCGCTGGTGCAGATGTTGCGCCAGCTGGTGGTGTCATGGTGGCGACTTGCTGAGTGACGCGTTCGTAGCCGCGTATCGTCATCCACATGTTCCAGCACATGATGCCTGCGCCGGTCAGGTAGAGGACGCCACCCAAGCCACGCACGATGTACATTGGGAACTTCGCGGTGACAGTGTCAGCGAAGCTGTTGACCAGGAAGCCTTGGTCATCGACTTCACGCCACATCAGGCCTTCCATGATGCCAGACACCCACATGGACGCGGCGTAGAGAACGATGCCAATCATCGCGAGCCAGAAGTGCCAGTTCATGGCGGCTGTGGAGTACATGGAACCGCGGTTCCACAAACGTGGTGTCAGGAAGTAGACCATGGCGAAGATGATCATGCCGTTCCAACCAAGCGCACCGGAGTGAACGTGACCAACGGTCCAGTCGGTGTAGTGGCTCAGTGAGTTTACCGCACGAATGGACATCATCGGACCTTCGAAGGTAGACATGCCGTAGAACGCCAAGCTTGCAACAAGGAAGCGGATGATCGGATCCGTACGGATCTTGTCCCATGCGCCATTCAGCGTCATCAGACCGTTCATCATACCGGCCCAGCTTGGCATCCAAAGGACGACCGAGAAGACCATGCCGAGGGTTGATGCCCAATCAGGCAGAGCCGTGTAGTGCAAGTGGTGAGGGCCTGCCCAGATATAAAGGAAGATCAGGGCCCAGAAGTGAATGATCGACAGTTTGTAACTGAAGACAGGGCGGTTGGCCTGCTTCGGCACATAGTAATACATCATGCCCAGGAAGCCCGCAGTCAGGAAGAAACCAACAGCGTTGTGGCCATACCACCACTGCGTCATCGCATCTTGAACACCGGCGAACAGCTGGACTGATTTGCTGCCCCAAATGCTAACCGGAACCGCCAGATTGTTGACCACGTGCAACATGGCGATGGTCAAAATAAAGGCGAGGAAGAACCAGTTAGCCACGTAAATCTGGCGCTCTTTGCGCTTCAAAATCGTGCCGAGGAAGACCAGCAGATACGCCACCCAGACTATTGTGAGCCATAGGTCGATATACCATTCTGGCTCCGCATACTCTTTGGATTGCGTGACGCCCAGCAGGTAGCCAGTCGCCGCCAATACGATAAAGAGCTGATAGCCCCAGAACACGAACCAGACGAGATTGCCGCCGAACACGCGGACACGGCTGGTGCGTTGAACAATGTAGATGGAAGACGCAAGCAAGGCATTGCCACCAAATGCGAAAATCACCGCAGAGGTATGCAGTGGGCGTAAGCGACCGAAATTGGCAAAAGGCTGAGCCCACTCGAAGTTCAGGACCGGAAACGCTAACTGAAACGCGATAAGCGTGCCGACGGCAAGTCCTGCCATTCCCCAAAATGCCGTGGCGATGACGCCAGCGCGAACCGGGCCATCCATATATTCCGACGTGTCCGGTTCCGCGGCCGGCTCATCAAAGGTTCGTGCGACCCAAACAAATAGGCCGGACGAAACCAGGAAGATAATCACTGCATGAAATTGATAAGCCAGGTCTTTGCCCTGGTAGGCGGCGTAAACTGCAACAAGTGCGATGATGCCCAGTACGATGAGTTTTATCGAAGCTTGCATTCCGATCCCTCTCCAATTGCTCACGAATGCGGACGCAGGTCCGCACTAGGCTATTGGTTAGGATGGATCGGCCTTGCCGTACCTTGATCTAGGTCAAGGGATGGAAATCAGAAAAGAACGCCGCCGTCGGCGTCATCGCCACTGGCCATATGAAGTGCACGCATATCCGTGACACTGAACCGGCGTCGGTCTTGAAACTCGATGATGCCATCTTTCTTCATGGCCGAAAGTTGGCGGCTTACGGTTTCGAGGGTAAGGCCGAGAAAGTTGGCGATCTCTTCCCGGGTCAGTGGAAGGAAGTGATTGTCCTCTGATATTTGCGGCGTTGTGTTACGGCGCACGACCATCTCCAGAAACGTCGCGATTTTTTCGCGCGCCGTTTTGCGGCCAAGCAACACCATCCACTCGCGCGCGGCGTTCAGCTCGTCCAACGCCATTTCCAACATGCGCTGCGCGATGTGTGGGGTCTCTTCGACCAGTCTTTCAAATGGTTTGCGGCGGAATTGACAAAGGGTGACCGTATTAACCGCTGTCACGTCAAAATCGACGTGTTCGCGCCCGGGTCGACCGATAAAGTCCGACGGCAGAAGCAGGCCAACAACTTGGGTTCGCCCATCTTCCATCGTGCGTGAAAGCGAGGCGATTCCAGAGACGACAGAGGAAAAATGTGTGAGTTCGTCGCCGCGCCAAATGATGGGCTGGCCCGGCTCGAACGTCGAGTAAGTTTTGATGGCTTCGAGCAGCATTAGTTCAGCATCATCACAACGTGCACATACAGCTCTATGGCGTATTGGGCACGTGCTACACTTATCTCGTTCGTTGAATGCCACGTTCATTTTGTTGATCTGTATCAATGTCCCGATTGGCAGAAAGGCTAACCTGCAACCATGGAACATGTAAACATTTTGCGGGATTATGGCCTTTTTGACTCAAGGGTACCTCGGTACACGAGCTACCCGCCGGCTAACCGCTTTCTACCCAATGTTGGCGCACGCTTTCAGGTGGATTGGCTGGCTGGGACAGACCCCGGACAGGCCGTATCCCTTTATGTTCACATACCTTTTTGCCGTCGCCTTTGTTGGTTTTGTGCCTGCCGGACACAAGGGACGCAGACCCTGCACCCCGTTGACGCGTATCTGAATGATTTGATCGCTGAGATTGAAACTGTTGGTGGAGTTTTACCCCACGGCGTTTCGATGGGAAGGCTTCATTTGGGTGGCGGTACACCCACGCTTTTGAGCGTGCCTCAAATGACTCGATTGCTGGATGCGATCGAAAGTCGCTTCCCGAAAAGTGATATCTACGAGTTCTCCGTCGAGGTTGATCCAACCGAGGCGGCGCCCGAATTGCTGAAGCTTTTGGGTGAACGCGGCATGAAGCGCGCCAGCATCGGTGTTCAAGATTTTGACATGAAGGTGCAGGAAGCCATTGGCCGCCTTCAAAGCTTTGAGGAAACAGCAGGCGTCGCCGCGCAACTTCGAAACGGCGGCGTAAAAAGCCTCAATATCGATCTGCTTTATGGGCTACCTTTCCAAACGGCCAAAACGCTCGTACGCACCTTGGAGCAGGTCTCTGCGATGTCGCCGGAACGTATTGCCCTTTACGGTTATGCGCACGTGCCGCACATGTCGAAGAGACAGGTTATGATTCCCGAAGATGAATTGCCTGATCCATTGGAGCGTTTTCAGGCTGCACAGATTGCCAAGGACTTGTTGGTCGACCAAGGGTACACGCCGCTCGGCATCGACCATTTTGTCAAAGAGACCGATAGTCTGGCGATAGCCGCGCGAAACGGAACGATGCGGCGTAATTTCCAGGGTTATACCGATGATCCGTGCCGAACCCTTATCGGGTTTGGCGCCTCGGCGATTTCCAAATTCCCAAGTGGCTACATCCAAAACGCCGTGGCAACTGCTGCCTACCAACAGCGCGTGCGCGAACATGGTTTAGCCGGACACAAGGGCTATGTGATTGACGAAGAAGATTCGCTGGTCGCCGATGTCATCGATCAGGTTATGTGTCACGGCTCACTGGATGAAAGAAAGCTTTTGAAGGATCATGCGCAGTTTGCCACGAAGATCCCGGACCTAGTCCAAGATTTGGTCACAGTCTTTCCCAAAGCACTACAACGTTCCGGTTCACTGGTGACTTTCAAGCCGGGTATGGAATCGCTTGCGCGGGTGATTGCTGCGCATTTTGATCGCGCCTTACACGAAGATCACATCCACAGCGCGGCGATTTGATCGTTCCCGGTTGCCTTTCCCCGTTCCCGTGTCACAGTCACGAACGAGAGGAACGGATATGTCAGCAGCCATCAAACCTTGGGCAGAAGTAGCCACTGAACTCGTGAATGTGGCGGCAGGCCGCAAATCGGCCGACATGGTTGTGCGCGGTGGAAAGTGGGTAAACGTCCATTCTGGTGAGATTATTCCAGACACCGACATCGCGATAGTTTCGGGCCGGTTCGCCTATTGCGGACCCGATGCATCCCATTGCATTGGCGAAAGTACCCAAATTGTCGATGCCGGAGGCCGCTATCTCGTTCCCGGTCTTTGCGACGGGCACATGCATGTCGAAAGCGGGATGGTGACAGTCACCGAGTTTTGCCGCGCTGTTATCCCGCATGGCACAACGTCGATGTTCATCGATCCGCACGAGATTGCTAATGTTCTGGGCCTTGAGGGCGTCCGCCTGATGCACGACGAAGCCATGACCATGCCGGTCAATGTTTTTGTGCAAATGCCGTCATGCGTGCCTTCTGCGCCGGGTTTGGAGCATGCTGGCGCATCTCTTGGACCGCAGGAGATTGCCGAAGCGATGGCCTGGCCCAACATCATTGGCTTGGGTGAGGTGATGAATTTTCCAGGTGTTGCCGCCAATGACCAGACAATGGTTGGGGCAATCGCCGCAACGGTTCAAGCCGGCAAGACGGTTGGCGGTCACTATGCTTCACCCGACCTTGGCTTACCCTTTCATGCCTATGTGGCAGGTGGGCCGGAAGACGACCATGAGGGCACACGCGTGGAAGATCCGATCGCTCGTATTCGCCAAGGCATGAAGGCAATGCTTCGGCTGGGTTCGGCCTGGTATGATGTGGCTGAGCAGATAAAAGCGGTCACGGAGCAGGGGCTTGATCCGCGCAATTTCATTTTGTGTACCGACGATTGCCACTCCGGCACGCTGGTCAATGACGGCCATATGAACAGGGTTGTTCGCCACGCCATCGCGCAGGGGTTAAAGCCGATCACAGCGATACAAATGGCGACTATAAACACCGCGCAGCACTTCCGCCTCGAACGAGAGCTCGGTTCTATCGCTCCAGGTCGCCGAGCAGATTTTCTTCTGGTTTCCAATTTGCCTGAATTGGTTATCGACGCTGTCTACGCGCGCGGTGTCGCCATGGCCGATAAGGACGGGCTGATTGAAGACATTCCAACCTACGATTACCCGGCGGCGGCAAAACAGACGGTCAATCTTGGTAATGCATTGGTATCGAGCGACTTTCAAATCCAGGCGCCCGAAAGCACAGCTTCGGTGCGCGCGCGCGTCATCGGTGTCGTTGAAAACCAAGCGCCAACTCGCGCTCTCGAAGCTGATTTGCAGGTATCAAGTGGTCTGGTGCAGATGGATAAGGCAAACGATATTTGCCAGATCGCTCTTGTTGAAAGACACCGAGCGACCGGCGGCGTGACAAATGCCTTCGTTTCGGGTTTTGGGTACAACAAGCCATGCGCCATGGCCTCAACCGTCGCCCACGACAGCCATCATATGATCGTGGTTGGAACCGATCATGCAGATATGGCGATGGCCGCCAATCGACTTGGCGAAGTTGGCGGTGGCGTTGTCATGATCAGCGAAGGCCGGGAGCTGGCGCTTGTTGAACTACCGATAGCCGGATTGATGAGCGATGAGCGTGCTGAGATCGTTGCAGCCAAAGCAGAACAGCTAAACGCGGCGATGCGTCAAATGGGGTGCAGCTTGAACAATGCGTATATGCAACATTCGCTGCTGGCGTTGGTGGTAATTCCGGAGCTACGAATATCTGATATTGGCTTGGTGGATGTGCGAACCTTCGAACAGGTAGATGTGTTCGTTTAAGGGCTTTTTGTTTGGACTAGTCGCGCCAAAACGCGGGACTGAGAAGAACCAGGACGGTGAACAGTTCAAGTCGTCCAAGCAGCATGCCAAAGCTAAGTATCCATTTGGCACTTTCTGCCAAACCACCAAAATTACCGGCTGGGCCAATTTCAGGTCCAAGGCCGGGTCCGACGTTTGAAAGGGCCGTCAATGATCCGGACACCGCGGTGATAAAGTCAGCGCCCGTCATGGCCAGCATGACCGTGCCAATTCCCCAGAGCGCGAAAAATGTGCCGAAGAACATCAGTGTTACGTATTGCACCTGGTCGGGAATAGAGATTGAGCCAGATCGCACGGTGCGTATTGCATGGGGGTAGATGAAGTTTTCAAGGCTGCGTTTGATCACGCCGAACAAAACAATCCAGCGGGCAGCTTTAATTCCTCCAGTTGTGGAACCGGCGCAGCCGCCTAATGACGTTGCCAGCAAAATTAGCGCAATCGTAAAGGGCGAATTCCACTGCATGTAGTCGTCGACGGCGTACCCGGTGGTCGTGACGATCGAGACGACGGTGAAAGTCGCTTTGGTGAATGATTCTTGGAAATCCATTGTACCCGAGAGATCCAGTTGGACGACCAACATGAATGCCAAGCCTGCCGTATATAGCAACATGATCATCACTTGATTGTCGCGGAAGGTATCGAAGCGCGAACGAAGCGCGAGCACGATAAGCGCGGTGAACGGCAAAGCCGCGATCAGCATGAAGATGATCGCTATCCAATGGATTGTTGGATTGTTGAAGAAGCCCATTGACCGGTCATGGGTGGAAAACCCGCCGGTGGCCATGGTTGTCATCGCATGGTTGATCGCGTCGAAACCACTCATGCCAGCGTAGGCATACAAAATGGCGCAGAGGACGGTAAGGGCAGAGTAGATGCCTACGACCGAGGTCGCATATGTTGAGAACCGCGCAAAGGGTCGATCATAGCGGTCCGATGATTCGATTTTAAAAAAAGACGATCCGCCGATGCGCAAGAATGGCAAGATAAACAGACCGAGCACGATCACACCCAGTCCGCCGATCCACTGCAGCATCGAGCGCCACAGAAGGATGCCAGGTGGCATGGTGTCCAGACCGCTTAGAACGGTTGACCCGGAGGCTGTTGCCCCTGATACAGCCTCGAAAAATGCCTCCGCCAGTGAGATTTCCAACTCAGAAAAATAGAATGGAAGCGTTGCAGCAACAGCGAAGGTTACCCAAAGCATGTTGACGAGCAAGAACGTGAAACGCGTGGAAACGACAGGTGGCCCTGAGCGGGTCGCAACCGCCAACAATGCCGCAATGGCACCGACAATTGCCGATGACAGCGCAAAAACCTGCCAATCCGGGTTCTGGTAATAGAGGTCAACCAGTCCGGGTATCAGCATCATCGTTGCCAGGTAGAAGGCAAAGATCGCACTGATGTGCACTGCATTGCGCACCATGGTGCCATTCATATGCTTGTCCGGCTCCCGCTTGATATTCTACCGGCCCATTGTGGCCAATGACGTGGCGCGCGTATACACCTGAAGGCTTTGATGCCCAAGTGTTTCTCGTTACAAAAGGTCACGGCCTTCATGTCCCAGTTTTTACGCAATGTAGCCGACGCAGCCAACGCGATGCGATCTTTGTTTGATCCAACGCCCTGCCAAGAAAATGTTTATCTGTCGGAACTCTATGGTGCGCGTATCTTCTTAAAGCGTGAGGACTTGTCCCCCGTTCGATCGTACAAGATCCGGGGTGCCTATAATTTTTTCAGGAAGCGGGCGGCGGAGAGCGGTAGCTCCCGGTTTGTTTGCGCATCGGCTGGGAACCATGCGCAAGGCTTTGCCTATGTTTGTAACCGTATGGAAAAACATGGTGTGGTTTTCATGCCCGTAACCACCCCTCAGCAAAAAATCGACAAAACGCGCGCATTTGGAGGAGAGTATGTGTCGATTGAACTGGTGGGTGATATTTTTGACCAGTGCAACGCTGCAGCTTTGGCGTATGCTGAGGAAACGGGCGCGGTGATGGTGCCGCCTTTTGATCACCCAGACATCAGAGTAGGCCAGTAGTCTGTTGCGCACGAATTGCTTGAGCAAATGCGCGGTCAAGCCATCGATCATGTGTTTGTGGCGGTGGGCGGCGGCGGGCTATCCAGTGGTATGACCCGCTATTTTGAAGCTGCCGGCATAACGCCCAACATGCATTTGCTGGAGCCGTCAGGAGCGCCCAGCCTTAAAACAAGCCTGGCAGCCGGTGAACGCGTCAAGCTGGACCGGGTCGATAATTTCGTAGATGGCGCTTCGGTGGCCTTGATCGGAGAGCACACTTTTAATGTGCTGAAGCGATATTCGGACACCGATGTCACGCTTATCTCCGAAGACCGATTATGCACCTCACTGATAGACATGCTCAATGTGGAAGGCATGGTGCTCGAACCCGCTGGCGTCATGGCGGTTGATGCTCTGAAGGACCTCGACCCAAATGAGATCAAAGGCAAAACGATCGTTTGTATAGCGTCCGGCGGCAACTTTGACTTCGAACGTCTGCCGGAAGTGAAAGAACGCGCGCTGCGTTACGCAGGTTTGAAAAAATATTTCGTGCTTCGTTTGCCGCAGCGGCCTGGCGCCTTGAAGGATTTTCTCAATCTGCTTGGTCCCGACGATGATATTGCCCGGTTTGAGTATCTGAAAAAATCGGCCCGCAACTTCGGTTCCATCCTTATCGGAATAGAAACAACCCGCACAGCAAACTTTGATGCCTTGGGCGAGCGCATGACACGCGAAGGGTTTGTCTGGGAGGACATCACCGAAAACCAATTGGTCGCGGGTTTGTTGGTCTAGCGCTCAATCATGGTCTGAAAACAAAATGTCGGCGTGGTCATCAGCGCGGTTCGTAGCTATGACTGACGATGATGCCTTCATGGGCACTGGTTCGGCTGGCTTTGGTCGACGTTGCACGACCTTCCCATTGCGCGACAACATGATCGCAATCGGTTGGGTTCCCTCAAACTCCGACAGGATGATCACCAAAATGGCGGTGATGGGCACGGAAAGTAGTGCGCCGGCGATACCCCAAAGGGATGCCCATGATGTCAGCGCGACCAGGATGACAAAGGGACTGAGGTTCAGCGAGCGACCCATAAGGGACGGCTCAATGAGGCTGCCAACGAAAACCTGACAGATCGTCAAACCGCTAAACAGCAGAAGGGCCATGGTCAGTTCCGGAAATTCCACAAGTCCGATGGCAGTGGGGAACAGGACCCCCAGAAACGAGCCGACATAGGGAACGAAGTTCATCAGTGCGATAACCACGGCCCAAAACGCGGCGAAATTTAAGTCCATTGAGGCCATGACCAGATAAGAAAGGAGGCCAAGGATTAGGTTGACCAATGTCTTGGTGACCAAATAGTCGCCGATCCGGGTGTTGATAATGGATACAATTTCAACGATCCGGCGGCTTTCTTCCGGATTTGACGACATACGGCGCATTTTGCTTTCAAAAAGCCTGCGCTCGGCCAGGGCAAATCCTGCATAGACAATGACGACAAAAGTCGAACCAACAATCACGGAGACTGACGTCACGGTCGAGCCGATAAGCGATTGAAGGGATATTTCGCCGAAAACTTCACGCCGTATCGTTTCCCATGTCGGCTGGGTTTCAATCCCAAATTCTTCGCCAAAGGAAGCCGTGAGGTTTTGAATGATTTCCAAGAGCCGCACTTGGTATTGCGGGATGAGGGCAATGAGTTGGTTTATGTTTGATATAATCAGAAAAATGAACGCTGTAATGATGGCAATGATGATCACGATCGAAATGGCATAGCGGATTGGCACCGGAAGCAGCTTGCCAACGTAGGGTATGTCGCCCATGCGTTGCGCCAGGGCGATGACGATATAGGCCAGAATTACGCTTGCGATGATCGGAATAAATACGTTCTGGCCGATATAAAGAACGTAGGCGATCATGAGCGTCAGGGCGACACCATAAACAAAGTTTCGGAAACGATCGTGTTCTAGAACTGCCATCTTCTGAAAGTCTTTTTCGTGATCATAGTCTCTCGCAACGGGTGTGCGTGTGCAACCGCACAATTGCAAGTTCCAACTTAGCGAATGGTTGCAATATTGAGAAAAACCTCTTAGCGCCGTGCGGCTAATTTAAGGATGGATCATGGCCGGACTGGTGGTTTTGTGTGCAGCCTACGTGCTGTCGCAGTTTTTCAGGGCTTTTCTGGCCGTCCTCACGCCTGATTTAAACGCGCAATTGGGAGCCACGAGCGGCGATCTGGCGATTGCTTCGGGCATTTGGTTTGCCCTTTTTGCGCTTATGCAGTTTCCGGTTGGTGCATCGCTTGATCGTTTTGGGCCGCGGCGTACTGCTTCCCTGATGCTAGGCGTTTTTGGTGCCGGGGGCGTTGCGTTGTTTGCCATAGCGCAGTCGCCGATCATGATCATTGTTGCGATGGGTTTGATCGGGATCGGTTGTGCGCCGGTTCTCATGGCATCGCTCTATATATTTGCTCGCACGTTCGAGCCGGCCCGGTTTGCTTTTTTGACAAGCCTATTCATTGCCATCGGAAATTTGGGCAATATTGCCAGCGCTGCGCCGCTTTCAATGGCGGTTGAATTGTTTTCCTGGCGTGTTGTGGTGGGCTTTTTTGCGGTGCTGACCGCGCTCGTCGCGGCTCTTATTTTTGTTATTGTGCGCGACCCAAAGGTGGATGAAACGAGCGGCGGTGAAAGCGGCCTGCGCGGCTATCTGACTTTGTTGGCAATCCCCGCCCTTTGGCTGATCTTCCCCGCCATGCTGGTCAATTATTCGGCGGCTGCTGGTATTCGTGGATTGTGGGCCGGCCCGATGTTGACCGATATTCACAGCGCCGATGCGTCGGTGATTGGCTGGGTCACTCTTGCCATGGCATTTGCGATGGCGATTGGCAGTTTGGCTTACGGGCCGCTGGATACCCTTTTTAATAGCCGCAAATGGGTGGCCTTTACCGGAATGGCCATCGGTACCGCTGCCATGGGCATCATTGCGGTCAACCCTGCTATGTCGATTGGTCTCTTGACGGTTTTGTTCGTTATCATCGGACTGACGGGCGTCGGCTATGGGGTGTTGATGGCGCACGCCAAAGCTTCATTTCCTGCCGACATGATGGGGCGTGGCGTAACGCTGCTCAACTTCTTTTCCATCGGCGGTGCCGGTCTGATGCAGTTTCTGACCGGGCGCTTGGTAACCTCCTATAATAGCGCTGGCGAGCCGTTAACGACCTACAGCGCACTCATGTGGTTTTACGCCGGTGTGTTTACGCTCGCTCTTGCCATCTATTTGTTCTCACGGGATGCAAAGCCTGCAGGCAACAACTGAGGCAAACGTTCCTGATTAGTTTTTTCGAAATGAAATCGTCCGGTTCCCGTTCGCGCTCCTGAATACGAAGCTGGTGGCGTTTCTCACCTTGATAACGGCGCCATCGTTGTTCTGGAAATTATTGTTTCGGATCGGTGCGAACAGGGTCGTATTGCCATTATCGTTACGCGTCATACGAATGTTGCCTTCACCGTAGACAATCGTGACGAAAAACCGCTCACCGCGATCTCCCCCAACATATGTGCCGTTCTCAACAATGGCTGCCTGTGCTAATTGAAGCTTAGGTGATGCGCCCGTGGCGGCGCTTAAAGGTGCAAATAGCGCCAACGCTGCCAATGCAGCGACTATGTTTCTTTTCCAAAATTTTATTGTCACGGTTTTCTCTCCCCGTCATTTGTTCTTCGATGGGGAGAGGGTAGGTGTTGTGATCGTTGGGCGATATAGGGCTAAAACCCTATTTCGTTTTTACTCCGAGACGACCGTGTTTACCCATTGCGCAATATCGGCAGCCAAGCGTTCTGTCGTGCTCGGCGAGATTGCATCACCGGCGATCACATGGTTCTGCGCATCATCTGAGTCATCGACATTGATGATCGTGGTTGGCCCAGCCCATTTTTCCTCGATAGAGCGTGTCATTTGATGATCGACGATCTGGTCATTTTCGGAGAAAACAAAAAGCGCGGGTGTTGTCACATTGTAATAGTTGGCTGTCTGGGCACTTTTGACCGCTGCGGCCATTGGAAGGAGTGCCACCGTTGGATAGCGTTCGGTCCATAGTTCGCGATGTAGTTCGTTTTTGGGTTCAAAACCACGTTCAGGGCCGACGATCATGGGTATCAGCGTTTCGGCAAAGGGTGCGGTTAGCATCCACGCGGTCGAATTGTTCAATTTGAAGTTTGGGGATATGAAGACGATGCCGTCGATCCGATCCTTCAATTGCGGATGCGTGGCTGCCAGAGCCGCGAGTGTGCCACCTGTTGAAACCGTCACGAGAATGACTTTTTCACCAAGCTTCTCCCCAATTGCGATGGCTTCATGAACGTCGTCAAACCAGTCTTGTACCGATGGTTCGGCCATAGCGCCTCCCGAGCGACCATGGCCAGTCAAACGAGTGAAAAAGAGATTGGCTTGAAGTTGTTCAGCAGCCAGATCGGGCACCGGACGGATTTCGCCTTTTGATGCTGAAAAGCCATGCACAAAAACGAGTGCTGCGGGTGTGCGTGCCTTTGACTGTGGAAACGCCCATATGACCTCTTTAAGGGCACTGTCGCGAATGTCGGAGTAGCGTGCTTCGCGCATTGCCAAATAAGCGTCAACATCTTCACCTATTGTGGCTTCATCCAACACAATATTGGTCGTTGTATCTTCGCGGGGGCCAAAGAACCAAAGGCCTGCCAGAGCGGCTACAATCACAAGGAAAAGATAAAACATCGGGCGACGTCGCGAACGTTTGCGTTTTGTGTTTTTTTCTTCCGTCATTTCTTTCACTTTAGCGGGTAGCGGGCAACGCCAAAGAGCGTGATGCCAAAGACGAGGGCGGGGACCACTGAGATGCAATAGCGCAGAGCGGTAACGGCTGTTTCGGTCTGCGCTGGAAAACTTCCATCAGTCGAGGGAACATATCCAGCTGCTTGCAACACGAGCCCAATCACAAATGGGCCAATGGCAATGCCGGTTTTTTGAAAGGCAGTCCAATAGCCGTTAAACAGCCCCTCTACGGGCTGGTCGGTATAAGTTTGGGCGTGCGAGATTGTGTCGGCCAGCATAGACCATGGAAATATCTGATACGCGGCGTAGCCGATGCCTATGAGCACCATCAAGCCATAGGCGACGGGCATAGTATTCTCGTTCATCAACGCAATTGAGCAGGTGCCGATAATGAACAGGATGCCGCCCGCGATATATGCTTGTTTCTTGCTGAGACGCTGGCCAATCCATAGCCAAAGCGGCATCGCGGCAATCGTCGAAAGCACGAAAAGGCCGTACAGCACCGTCAAAAGCGCGTTGGGGTCGTCGGCTTTAAAGATATATGCGCAAGCCAGGATCAGGCCCGATGTAATTTGGGCGATCATGCCGACCTGAAGCAGGTAAAGGCCCGCCAACAGCATGAATGGTTTGTTTTGGCGAACGATCTTCAACTGCTCAGAAAAAGAGACTGGCGGCTGCGGGTTTTCGTTAATCGATTTTACGTTTCTTGTGCCCCAAACGGTTAAAAGTGGTGGGAGCGCGATGACCGGGATCAGCGCCAGGCCCATCATCCGGTGGCCTTCTATGCCGCCGCCAAAAGCGCCGATCAGCAAAGGTGCGCCTGCTCCACCGATCAGCAAACCTATGGACCCAAAACCCATGCGCCACGCCGTCAGGTTCGAGCGCTCATGGTAATCGGGCGTCATTTCTGGGGTCATTGCACCGTAGGGCACGCCAACCATCGTGAAGGCGGTGAATGTGAACATCATGGCCAGCACGAAGTATGCGCCCTGCATGTTGGGAGATGAGCCTTCGAAAGGCGCGGCAAACATGGCTGCAAAACCAATGGCCATCAGAAGTGCCCCCCACATGATCCATGGTCGTCTGCGCCCCATTCTCGAGCTGGTTGCGTCAGACCACCGTCCTATTAGCGGGTCGGTGATGACATCCCAGATCTTGGCGAGCATCAACATGGCGCCAGCGATTCCGGGTTGTACGCCTATGACGGTTGTAAGGTATGCGAAGGTGATCAGGACCGACGACACGACTAGAATGTTCACGCCAAGATCAGAAAACCCGTAAAGCATGCGCGTTGATTGCGGCAGAACATATCCGCTTGACGGTGACGCGGATGCATCTGCTTCCAAGGTCGCCATGTGAAATCCCTCCCAAGATTTTTGACGCATACGTAAACGTCGAAGTCGCTCTTGTCCAACTCAACCGAGAACTGATTGACAATGTCTGCCCGGATGATGAGGCTGACCCATCTAGGTGACCTAAGGGGCTCGGTCAGGTGTTCGATAATTCGAAATTGTTCATTGGTGGCGCACTGGTGTTCATGTTCACGGTGTACGCTGCGGTTCGAATATCAGGGTTGCTTTCAACCGGTGACAGTGTTGGGCCACGCTTTGAGCTGATGGTCGCAACAGAGTGTGGTGTGCCGCAGGTCGAGTTTCAGATTGACGAGAATAATCGTTCGGCGAAAGCGACTTTGATGCTTCACCGCATGCAGCGCGTGTCGGGCAAAAACTGTGAAAGAGTGGTGATCGCTGTCGCGCATCAAGTGGTTGATGCTGTTTGGCGGGAGAGACTTTTCGGTAGCCGGGAAAGTGTGGAGGTTGTGTTCAGCGAGCGCCCCGATACGCCATTCGGTGTTTCTGTTGCTGACTTTAAACTGCCGGGAAGGCACGGTGTTATTGAGTTCACACTGCCAAATGCATTGATTGATCTCAGCTATGACCGATTTCAATTCAATGTTTCATTTGGGCACTTTCCTGCTTCTGGATTGAGCGACGACTCACGCGACTTTTTTCTCGAACATCACACCGATTTGCTCCAGATCGGTGTGAATGTGCCGCTCAACTTCAGCTTGGAAAACGCGTTCCCGCCTGCCAACGGAGGGCGGGTTTCAAGGAGCACAAAGGGCTATCTTTTTGAAGTGCCTTACGTTTTCAGACCATCGAACGGCGCGGCGACGGACGCGGATTTGTCAGGCAACGAATACTATCGGCAAACAGACCTTTCGTCGAACTTTGTCAGCCATTCGCGGTCTCAGGAATTGAGCTATCTGGTTCTGTTTTGGTCGACTATAATGGGCGTTGGCATTGGCCTGCTTGTCGATATCGTGTTGCGGATCGGGCAAAATGCCCCATCTTCGGGCAAGGGTCTGGAATCGTAGGAGCGTTTTTGATGGCTGGTTTTTTCTCACGACTATTTGGCGGCGGTGGCAATGCAACAGATGCTGTGCCTGAAACGCCCGATGAGACCTACAAGGATGTCGAAATCCGCGCCATGCCACAGGCTGATGGCGGTCAATGGCGAGTTGGTGGACAACTGACCAAGACCATTGATGGTGTGCCGATCACGCGCAAATTCATGCGGGCTGATATTTTGAACAGCCGGGAAGAGGCTGCTGTAGCTTCAATCGGCAAGGCCAAACTGATCATCGATCAAAATGGTGACTTTCTTTGGAAAGGTGATGATCTCGATCAGCCGGTTTGAGCTTGTCATACTGACCGGTGCGGTGCAAAAGCCGCGCCATGACCGATTATCTTTCGCTTGAAAAATTGACGCCCATCCCGGTTGAAAAGCCGCTTGTTGGTACGGCTGTGCCGCCGGGATCAAAGTCGATCACCAATCGTGTTTTGCCGCTTGCTGCTTTGGCGGAAGGCACGAGCCAAATTCAGGGCGCGCTGAAGTCTGACGATACCATGCACATGGCCAATGCGCTGAGGGCAATGGGCGTTGGTGTGGAAGAGCCCGATGACACGTCATTTGTCGTTCACGGCACTGGCAAGTTGCTAGAGCCTTCTACCCCTTTGTTCTTGGGTAATTCTGGCACGACAACGCGGTTCCTGACAGCAATCGTCTTATCGGTGGACGGGCAAGTGGTTGTCGACGGCGATGAGTATATGCGCAAGCGTCCGATTATGCCTTTGGTTCAAGCGCTTAAAGCAGTCGGCGCAGAGATTGATTCACCCACGGGTTGCCCGCCTGTGACCGTTCAAGGCAAGGGACATTTCCCATCAGGTCGACTTGAGATCGATGGCGGGCTTTCATCGCAATATGTTTCAGCTCTGCTCATGGCTGCGCCGACGGCAGATGCCGCGGTAGAAGTTGTGCTAACCGGTGATGAGATCGGTGCGCGCGGCTATATTGATCTGACGCTATCGGCAATGGCTGCGTTCGGGACACTTTTTGAAGAAAAATCGCCATCGCATTGGAAAGTATTTCCAGCAAAATACCAAGCCACGGACTATTATGTGGAGCCAGACGCATCTGCGGCCACTTATTTATGGGCGGCCGATAAGTTGACCGGTGGCTCCATTGATCTTGGCCCTGATGCTGGTAGCTACACACAGCCCGACGCCAAGGCCTTTGATATGATTGCGCAGTGGCCGCAAATGCCTGCGATCATTGACGGCTCCCAGATGCAGGATGCGGTTCCAACCCTTGCGGTCATCGCTGCGTTCAATGAAGCGCCGGTCCGGTTCGTGGGTATAGAAAACCTGCGAGTGAAAGAGTGCGACCGCACAGCGGCGCTTTCACAGGGATTGAACCGCATAAAGTCCGGACTTGCAGTAGAAGAGGGCGATGATCTGATCGTTTACGGCGATCCATCACTGGCAGGCCAGACAGTATCGGCGGAAATCAACACTTTCGCCGATCACCGCATTGCGATGGCCTTTGCGCTTGCTGGTCTTAAGACTGCCGGCGTGACGATCCTCGATCCGGGCTGTGTGGCAAAAACATTCCCGACCTATTGGAGTGTGTTGGAAAGTCTGGGTGTAAAGTACGAGAGCTGAAGGCTCGCGGGTTAACCATAACTGCTTTGTTTTGTCATAATTTTTCACAACATTAAACAAACCGACGCCGAATTTGCGCGTATATTTGGGATAGTTCAATCCATCCCAAGTTGTGAGCCATTTATGTTGAAATTTATGAAAGCGTTCTGCGGAACCGCTGTAGTTATGTCGGCCGCGTCAGGTGCGTATGCAGACGAGGCGTCGACCAAGAACTTTTCACTTAATGTTGGCGCGTTTGCGTTTATTGGCCCGTCTTATGAAGGGTCGGATGAATTCCGCGTCACCGGTGTTCCGATTGTGTTTCCGTCGTTCGGCGACAGCGCGGAACGGTCACGCGTCACGGTTCGCGGTGTTGATGACGTCAGGTTGTCTGTGTTTCGTCGTGGCGGCTTTGATGTGGGCCCAATTGTCGGTTACTCATTTGGTCGTGACGAAGACCTTTCCGGAAAACTGGACGGGCTGGGCGATGTTGATGGCGGTGTCGTTCTGGGTGCCTTTACGTCCTATACCGCTGGCGATTTCTTTGTTGAATCTGGTATTTCGAGCCAAGTCACTGGTGCCGATGATGCCGGCTATCTGGCCAATGCCGCAGTGGGCTATACAGCGCAACTTGCGCCCCGCCTGTCGATGACCGCACGCACCGGTTTGGAGTATGCATCTGACAGCTATATGGATCGGTACTTTACCATAACGGATACCCAGTCGAACAATTCGGCTGAAAATTATGGTGCATTTAACGCCTCTGGCGGCATCAAAAACGTGGGAATCGACCTGTCGATGGAATTTGAGGCCACCGATCGCATCACGCTTCGCGCCAATGGTGGCTATAACCGCCTTTTAGGTGATGCGGCCAACAGCCCGATCAGCGAAAGCGATAACCAGATTTCAGGCGGGCTCGGCTTTTTAGTCCAGTTTTGATCAATTTTGGGCGGCTAATCCCGCCCAAGTCGCTCAATAAACTGGCGACCTTGTTGTGGTGAGTAGTTGCAACTGATCGGCGGTAATTTCTGATCTGGGTCAATGTGCTACGCCGCTCCGTGCGTAAGTCTCTGTTGCAGGAACTTGCAACGAGGTGATGCTATGAACAGGCTTGCTCTCATACTCTACATTATCGCGCTACCCACGCTGACAGGTATATTAGTAACTGCGGTGCTCACGATCCCGAATTATGAAACCATGTGGCTTATATACGCTGCCATTGCGGGGCCGCTTCTAGCCATCCCCGTGGCGGTATTGGTGAGCCGCGAGATAGGAAAACAAATCCGCTGAACAGCTGCTGAGCTGCTTCCGACTTGGTGTGAAGGATATTCCGTTTTCCGCTAGTCACCGTGGTGAACACACAGAATGTCGTTGCAAGCAAGGATGACCGCTAATGCTGCCTTCTCGACTGATATCTTGTTGACGATAACATCGACCTCGACGGCCCAAGTTTTTTGGGGGCCGTGGTAGACGCGACCTGTGATCCGGTTTCCCTGAACTCGCAGGTCACTTTCATCGCTGATGTTGCCCGCAAGTGTTGTTTTTTCAAACCGCACCTTGCCGCTGTTCAAGCTGTATTCGAACGGGCCGTTGAGAAATGAGAGCATACTCTTCTTCGGATGACCGCGCTTGAGCCGTGCCTTGGTTGTGTCGAGGATGCCTTCGATTGTTTTCAAGCCTGCCATCATAGAGCGCCCTTTTACTTTGTCGCGGTCGAACGACAGGAAAAGTTCACCATTGTAGACTGTTTCGACGGTCTGGGACCGGCGTGCCCGATATTCATAGGTGCCGCTCATTTTCCCCTTGTTGAAGTTTAGATTGAGCGCGTAGGGAAAAGAAATTGACCGGTTCAAGGTAGGTGCGTTTGCGCTGACGCAAACGAGTTTTCCGGTGGCGTTTGATATGCCCTGGACATGTTTTTTCGGACCGTAGCCTTCTTTGATGGCTTTGCCGTCAAGCTTGATGATTTCGATGAATAGAATGGCGAACAATAGTATTACGCCGATAAAAACAACCAGAAATCCTATCATGGGATACCCGCCTTTGCTGTGTTGTTTTTCGGAACTTACCCTAAAATCATCTAGTTTTGCTTACTTGGTTCGGCGCATTGGACCGGACCCATTAAGCAGTTGGCAATGTTGGTTGTTGTTCGCGGGCTATCTGACCAGTTTTACATCCACGCCGATATTGGAGCGGTCTATGACCTCTCGCATTGAAAAACTCGTGACGATTTTGGAAACATGGGGCAGCGCCGACAGCCATTGCCGGTGAATGCGTTCATAGTCTGACAGGTCTTCAGCAGCCAACCGAAGGATGTAGTCATATTCGCCCGATACGAGGTAGCAGACCAGGATATTGGGGATCTTTTTGACGGCGGCTTCGAACTCGTCCAGCGTTTTTTGAAACTGGCCGGACAGTGATATATGCACAATCGCGGTAAGTGTGTGACCAAGCGCCTTGTTTGAAAGGCGGGCGTGATAACCGCGAATTGCTCCCGATTTTTCAAGCGCATCCAGCCGCCTTGAGCAAGCCGATGGCGATGCTCCTACCTTTTCGGCAAGTGCCGCGTTGGTAACACGGCCATCGCGCTGCAATTCAGTCAAGATGGCACGATCAATCTGGTCTATGTTCATTTATGCATGTTCCTTCCGATTTTAGCGCCTAAAACGATTTTTGCGTGCATATACTAACGCAATTTCGGGCAACTTTGCACGGACATTCCATCGAAGATGGTCGATGATTGCGCAATCATCGTCATTTGGAGGCATTCATGCGCGTCGGTTGTCCGAAAGAAATCAAAAACCACGAATATCGGGTTGGCCTTACGCCCGGCTCGGTCCGTGAATATGTTGCCCACGGTCACGAAGTTCTCGTTGAAACGGGTGCTGGCGTTGGTATTGGTGCGACCGACGAGGCTTATCGCGCTGTCGGGGCACGCATTGCCGATCGCGCATCCGACGTTTTCGAAAAGTCCGACATGATTGTGAAGGTAAAAGAGCCTCAACCATCCGAGTGGTCGCAGCTACGCGAAGGGCAAATTCTCTACACTTATCTGCATCTGGCACCCGACCCTGAGCAAACCAAAGGTCTCATCGAGAGCGGCGTGTCGGCAGTGGCTTACGAAACCGTTACTGACGATCATGGCGGTTTGCCGCTTTTGGCGCCGATGTCGGAAGTTGCCGGACGATTGTCAATTCAGGCTTCTGCGACCGCGTTGCAGAAGGCCAATGGCGGACGTGGTGTTTTGCTTGGAGGTGTACCAGGTGTTGCACCGGCAAGAGTCGTTGTCATCGGAGGCGGCGTTGTGGGCCTGAATGCCGCGCGGATGGCAGTCGGTCTTGGTGCGCAAGTCACCATGTTGGACCGCTCGTTGCCGCGGTTGCGCGATCTGGACATGATGTTTGGTGGACGTGTTGAAACCCGATATTCTACCGTTGAAGCCGTTGAGGAAGCTGTCTTTTCCGCCGATGTTGTTGTGGGTGCCGTGCTCATTCCGGGCGCTGCTGCGCCGAAGTTGGTGACCCGAGAAATGCTCGGTGCGATGAAACCCGGCGCCGTACTTTGTGACGTTGCCATCGATCAGGGTGGATGTTTTGAAACATCAAGACCAACAACCCATGCCGAACCGACATATGAGGTGGACGGGATTGTTCACTATTGCGTGGCGAATATGCCGGGCGCTGTGCCGGTGACATCGGCGGCGGCGCTGAACAATGCAACGCTTCGTCAAGGGCTGGCGTTGGCGGATCGTGGTTTGGAAGCGTTGGTTGACGATGTGCATTTGCGTAACGGCTTGAATGTTCACCGCGGGCAGATCACCAACAAACCAGTTGCTGATGCGTTGGGGTATCGCGTGGCGGAGCCGATACTGTCACTTCAAATTGCGTGACACAAATACAACAACCTTTAGTTGAATTAACCATGCTTTCCCCGACCCGTTGACGCGACCGTTGAAATGTTAATAAACCGTTAACAACGTGTCGGGGGCGTGGCCGATGCCACGTAAAGAAGTTATGGCAGTTAGATTGATAGTGCGCACGCTTGCTGCGAGCGGTATTTGTTTCACAAGCACACTGGCGAACGCGGCAGATGAAGTTTTGCCAAACGATCCCGCCCACGTCTGGTCCGGGTTTTACGTCGGTTTGGGCTTTGGCGGTGGTGCCGTCGTGCACGACGCTGAGCTGTTCAATGTTCCGTCGCCTCTAATTCGTCTGAATGGACTAGGGGGCGAGGGCGTTTTTGGTGAACTCACTGCGGGCTATGACTACGCGACAGGAAACGGCCTTGTTTTTGGCGTCGGCGCAAACGCACGGCTCTCAACCGTCGCCACCACATTGGAGCTTGGCGGCCTCGATGCGGATATCACCAATGACTACGGTTTTGACGTTTTTGCGCGGGCTGGTTATCTGGTGACACCGCAGACACTCGCGTACGCCTTGGCGGGCTACAGCTACCAACACTTTGACATCAATGCGACCGGGGCAGGCAGCGTTTTTGACTGGGGTGCGAACGGTTTTGTTGTTGGTGCCGGCATCGAAACTGCGATCAGCCAGCGCATCCATTTGAAAGGTGAGTACCGGTACAGCCAGTATGGTGAGCAAGACTTTGGCAGTGGCGGCCTGATTGAAGTTTTACCGTCGATGCACACTGTGTCTCTCGGCGTAACCTATCGTCTAGGTGATCCAGCACAATCGCAGTCTTTGGCAGGCGCGGCCCCGGTTGATTTCTCGGGCTTTTACGTAGGCCTTGCCGGCGGTGGTGTTGGGCTTAGTCATGGTCTTTCCATTCCGCCGTTTCCGGTCTCGTTCAATGGCCTTGGCGCTGAAGGTCTGACCGGCCGCGTTCAGGCTGGTTATGACCATGAATTGTCCAACGGCATCGTTGCCGGTGTTCAATTTGAATATGGGATTGGTTCGGTTGCTTCCGATCTTGATTTCCTTGGCACGAACATTGCCAGTATCGAACAAGACAATTCGTGGGCGATAATTGGTCGCCTCGGTTACAAGGTTGGCCCGCGTACCATGGTCTTCGGCCTGGGTGGTTATACGCAAGAGCATTATGATTTGAATTTTATTGGCGCTGGAACAGTGTTCGACTTTGATACTTCCGGGTTCGTTGCTGGCGGCGGTGTTGAAACAGCGCTCACCGACAAAGTCTTTCTTGGCGCCGAATACCGCTATACGCAGACGCTTGAGAGTTTTGATCTAGGTGGCGGCGTAAATCTTGACCTCAAGCCATCTGCGCACGCTGGACTGATGACGCTGAAGTTGAAATTTTAACGGTTGTTTTCATCAGTCCAACAGGGCAGTAGCATCCTACTTGGTCGACAAAATCACTGCTTGTTCAGCTTCGGATAATGGGCGCAGGTTTCCTGTGGCTTTGCGGTAGGGCTTGAACCCCATTTTTTGGTACAGTTGCAGCGCGGCCGGGTGGTCCAAAGTACATGTGTTGACGGTTATCTCGTTCGGGCTGTTTGCCCAGCAGGCTTCAACAGCCTGCGCTAAAAACCACTTGCCAATGCCAAGCCCATGCACATGTGGCATGGTGCCGAAATACGCCAAATCGGTAGACCCCGGTTTGGCGCGGTTGATCTCAAAAAAACCGGATGGCGCGCCATCGAGATAAAGCACCGTAATATCGCAGGTTGGCGCGTGGATGGCTCGCGCCAGCTCGGCGTCGGTGAGGCGCAGGCGCGACTCCCAGGTCCAATGGATGCCTACCTGATAATACAAATAGCGATAGAAATGCAGCGGCGGCTTTTCGACAGGTAACAGCGCCGCATTTACATGATCCGGCTTAGGGAACGGACGAGGCACATATTCATCCATTCGCAGATAGGTGATGGTCGCTTCCAGCACAGGATCTTCAGGTTCGCTGCCCCCAGATCGCAGGTTCCTCAACCAACTCATGTTTGGCTCGGTCCCTGATCAATTGGCGTATCTTGGCGGGCGCCCCATTCGGCCCAGGACCCGTCATAAAGCCTTGTTTCCTCATTGCCGAGGGAGGCAAGCGCGAGGGTAATAACAGCGGCCGTCACGCCAGAACCGCATGTTGTAACCACCGGCTGGTCAGGATCGATACCGGCGTCGGTAATGAGTTGGCGCAATGCGGGTAAGTCTAGCAAGTAACCGCCTGGCGCTAGTGTCGCATAATGAACGCAATGCGCTCCTGGCATGTGGCCGGATCGCATGCCCTCGCGCGGCTCCGGTTCGTCGCCGGTAAAACGGCCCAGACCTCGCGCATCGGCGATTTGCGTATCCTGACCCTCAACCGTTCCTAGCATCCCCTCAAAAGAGATGATTTTGGACGCATCAAATATTGGCACAAAGGCTGTCGGTGCACACATTGTTGGTTTGTCGGTGACGAACCGGCCTTCTTTCTTCCAGCCGTCGAGCCCGCCGTCCAGCACCATTACTTTGGTTGCTCCCATGGTGCGAAACAGCCACCATACCCGCGGCGCCGAAAAGTAACCAGGCCCATCATACACGATGATCGTATCGTCGCGGGCTATCCCCATTGCGGAGACGTGCCGCTCGAAAAGTGCAGGCGAGGGTACTGTGTGTGGCAAACCGGAGCTCGTGTCAGCAATCACGTCCTGATCGAAAAAATGGGCGCCTGGAATGTGCGCTTCATCATATTCTGCACGTGCGTCACGGCCCATCGCGGGCAGGTACCAGGAGGCGTCTACGATTGAAACGCCGGGGTCATTCCAATGATCTGACAGCCACTCAGCAGAAACGATGAACTTCGAATTTTCACTCATGGTGCAGGTGTACCAAACCTGATCCTGAACCGTCTATTCTCTCGGCCCTTTTTTTCGATCTTTGCGATGAAAATGTCGCCAACTTCCTGCGTCTCACTAACGTGGGTTCCGCCACAAGGTTGAGAGTCGATGGCTGCATTGTCGCCGATACACACGAGCCTTATGCGGCCTGTGCCCCTGGGCGGGCGCACATTCTTTGACTTCACCAGCCCCGGATTAGCGGCGAGCTCATCGTCGGTGATCCATTTGGTGTAAATGGGATGATTTGCCTGCACCAAAGCCATTAGTTTTTCAGTCACTTCATCTTTGGCGATCGTTTCGGTCATATCGAAGTCAACGCGACTGTCGTCTACATCAACGCGCGCGCCGGTGATGGGCAGTGGACAAACCACCGACAAAAGATGGCAGGCGGTGTGCATGCGCATCAACTTATAGCGGCGTTCCCAATCAATGTGCAGAACCAGCTCTTCTCCCAAGTCTGGCTGCGGCTCGCCGTTGGCAGGCAGATGGATGATATCTGATTTCGTTTCACCAGTTATGGTGTTGCTTATCGCAATCTTCGAACCATCGGCGCGTTCGAAGAACCCTGTGTCACCCGGTTGGCCACCGGACAAGGCGTAGAAATTGGTTTGGTCGAGAATGATCCCGCCATCTTCGGTCACTGCACTGACCGATGCTTCTGCAACAGACAGATAGGCGTCATCGCGAAATAGGGGGGATGTCATCCAACATCCTCAAAGGGCAAGTCGATGTTCAGTGGCTTTTCCAGCCATGCCGGAACAGGCAGGTCCTTTGAGCGCAGGAAGTCGGGATTGTAGACCTTGGATTGATAGCGGTTGCCGTAGTCACACAGGATGGTCACGATCGTATGGCCCGGCCCGAGTTCCTTTGCCATTTTCATAGCGCCGCCTATGTTCACGCCGGTGGAGCCGCCCATGATCATGCCTTCTTCTTCGGCAAGCGCAAAAATGATGTCCAAGGCTTCCGGGTCAGTGACCTGGCAGGCGAAATCCGGTGTGAAACCCTCCAGATTGGCTGTTATGCGACCCTGGCCGATCCCTTCGGAGATTGACCCACCTTCGGATTTTAGCTCTCCGCTGGTGTAGAAAGAATAGAGCGCAGCGCCCATCGGGTCAGCGATGCCGATTTTCACCGTGTCGGATTTGCTGCGTAGGTAGCTTGCCACACCCGCGAGCGTGCCACCTGAGCCGCATGCGCAGATAAAACCGTCGACTTTGCCGGCCGTATCGCGCCAGATCTCTGGACCGGTCGTGTCAATATGCGCTTGGCGGTTAATCGGGTTGTCGAACTGGTTGGCCCAAATGGCGCCGTTCGGCTCTGTCTTTGCCAGCTGTTCGGCCAAACGGCCTGAGAGGCGCACATAGTTGTTTGGATTGCGGTAAGGGGCAGCTGGCACCTCGACCAACTCGGCGCCGAGCAAACGTAGTGCGTCTTTCTTTTCCTGGCTTTGTGTTTCGGGGATCACGATGACAGTTCGGTAGCCGAGTGCCTTGGCCACCATGGTCATTCCGATACCGGTGTTGCCTGCAGTGCCTTCAACGATGATGCCACCCGGTTTAAGCGTGCCGCGTTTTTCGGCGTCTCGGATAATCCATAAAGCGGCCCGGTCTTTGACCGACTGGCCGGGGTTTAGGAACTCGCATTTGCCCAAAATTGTGCAGCCGGTTTCCTCCGATGCACGCTTCAGTTTTACCAAAGGCGTGTTGCCAATGAGGTCCACTATTGATGGATGCATGATCACTCCCCAATCATTTTCCCGAAACTATTGTTGACATTGCGCTGCCGCAAGCCATTTACCACGCCGAAACCAAGGGTTAGCGGAATATATTGCCTCCACTCAAGCCATAATACGACGCGAGTTTCGCCGGTGATCCAACTTGTGATCGTAGGCGTAAACAGTACAACAGAATAAGAAAAACGCTCCGCCAGAGCAGGAGTAAGGATGACAAACGAATATATGAGTTCCATGGACACGCTGCTGAGCAGCTATGTCTCCGGTACGTTGCCCACGCCGGTGCAAGTGCTGATGGAATCGCACTTGGAACTTTCTAACGCGAACCATAATTTTGTGTCGGGTCTTGAAATGGCGGCCGGTGACCAATTGAGCAATTTGGCGCCGACGGCTCTGCGCGACCGCGACCGGGCGCTGGAGGCGATATTTTCCTCCGAGCCGGTTAGCCGTACGAAGCAACGTGCCAACACATGCGATGTTCTCCCATCGGCTTTGCAAGATTTTATCGGTTTTGAAGTCGGCGATATCCCATGGAAGACCAAGATGCCGGGATTTCGTGAATATGATTTACCAGATATCGATGGCTGTCATGTGTCGATGTTCTGGATCAAGCCGGGCCGCACGGTGCCAGCCCACACACACGAGGGCGTTGAGCTGTCGCTGATTATTGATGGGGCGTTTCATGATTCGCGCGGGCGTTTTGGCCGAGGCGACATCTCCATCGCAGATGACAGTGTAGACCACCGCCCAACAGCGGAGACCGATCGTCCATGCATCGGCTTTGCCGTGTGTGATGGTGCTCTGCGTTTGACCGGTCCGTTGCATCAGCGACTGGGCGATATTATCGCGGGTTAATCCGATATTTCACAACCAAATGTGCCTCCATTGCGTAACAGCTTTGGGGGCTTTTTGTTGCCCAGTTTTTTGACCCAAAAGGATTTTCAACATGGACTTGTATCGTGTCACACCCGGTGATGGTGTCGCTTGGATCACAGGTGCGAGTGCTGGTATCGGACGTGAGTTGGCACTCCAGATGGCGCGCGCAGGTTACACGGTTATTGCCACAGCGCGCGGCGAGGACAAGCTGCGCACGCTCGTAGACGAGGGCGAGGGCCGAATTCATGCCATGGCTGGTGATGTTACTGATCGCGACGGTATGGCAAGGCTCGTTGACGAAATTGAAGCGCAGCATGGTCCGATCCGGCTCGCGGTTTTTAATGCTGGCAATTATTGGCCGACACGCGGCGAAGCGATGGACATTGATGCTTATCGCATGAACTATGAGGTCAACGTATTTGGCGTCTTAAACGGCTTGGTTCCGGTGATCGAAAAGATGAAGGCGCACGGCAAAGGCCAGGTTGCCCTTGTTGCTTCTGTATCCGGTTATACGGGTTTACCGGCAGCATCTGCCTACGGAGCCGGAAAGGCAGCCATCAATAACATGGCTGAGTCGCTGAAATTCGACTTCGATAAAATGAACATCCGCATTCAAGTGCTCAATCCGGGTTTCATTGACACACCGCTGACAGAAAAGAACGATTTTGAAATGCCGTACCTCATGCCGGTTGAAAAGGCGGTTGATCGCATGATCGCCGGCATGGAGCGCGGGCCATTCGAGATTTCATTCCCGCGTCGCTTTACCTGGCAATTGAAAATCCTTCGTTTGCTTCCGCATGCGGTTTACTTCTGGATCATGAAACGGTCGACAGGTTGGAACAAACGGCCGCTTGATTTTGGCGAAACGCAAAAGGCCAGTGTCACCCGTATGAGCTGACCGCCCTTTGGCGAACAAACTATCGACAAACTGGTCTGCCCATCTACACCATTGGTGTTGGCGGTACCGATGGATTTGTTTCTCAAACCCAGGCGCAACAGTTTTCGTGACAACCTGCTTGGCGCACTTGTATGTTTGGTGTTCGCCGGTGTCATCTACTCCATACCACCGGTTCACCATGCCTGTGCCGCAACCCGTGTAGGTGCCCAATTCTATCTTTGGACATGCGGCTTTCCTGCTTTGACCCTGTTTGCCTTGTTGCTTGCTGCGCCAGCCTTGGTGATGACTAGTTGGTTGCTCGGTAACTTCAATCAAGAAGCTCCGCTTGGATGCTTGGTGGTGCCTTTTGCGTTTGGGGCAGGGTTGGCGGTGATGGTATCCCTTGTCTTTTTCCCTGCGGTGATTTTGCCTGCTTTCCTGGCGGGTTTAACCGCTGGACTGGTTTTTACCTTTGCGCGCGACTACGGCGCCGCCATTTTTTCACGCAGATGACGGTGCCGGGCCTTGCTCGATTTTGGCGCGAAGGTCTTTTTGCATGGCTTCATCAATGGGGAAGCTCCAGATGAGAGAAATAGCTGCGATCTTCAACGTGATCGGTATCCATCCATAGATGACAGCCAGCGCGAATAATGCGCCGGCATCCTGTTCAGGACCGGCACCGGCTTCGAAACCGAAAAAGGCGAGTAAAGGAAAAGCCACGCCTACGCCGAGAGCGAGTGACATTTTGGTCGCGAGGCTCCAAGCGGCGAAGTAAAGGCCCGATCGTTGCTCGCCTGAATTGGCTGTGTCGATATCGATGACGTCCGCTTGAATGGCGGGCGGAATCGATAGGTCAAAGCCGACGAAAAATCCGGAAACAGCGCAAATGATTGCATAGGCAAACAAGTCACCTTCACCGAGCATTGTCACTGGCGCGAAAACAATAATGGCACAGCACATGCCAAACGCCCAAGCGCGGTGCTTGCCGAATTTGCGTGCGGCCCAACTCGCTGCGGGAACCCCTGCGACGGCGCACAGGAAGTACAAGAACAAGAGCGGGCCGCGCCGATCGGGATCGCCGATGATATCGGACACAAAATAGAGGAAGAGTGTAGCCGGGATGCCGTTGGCCAGACCATTGAGGAAGAACGCAAACAGCAGACGCAAAAACGGACGATTGGCGGACAAATAGCGCCAGCCTTCTTTGAAGCCCAGTACCTGCTTTGAGTATTCAACCGGTTCGGGGAGTTTTGCGATCGTGATGCCGGAAAGGATGGGCAATGTGACGGCGACCACGATACCCAAAAGCGCCAAACCGTGCAGCACGCTCGGATCTTCTGTTTGAAGAGAAAAGGGGAGAGCGATGGCGATCAAGGTACCGGTTAGCGTCATTGCCTCACGCCAGCCAGCGACCGTCGTTCGGGTCTTGTAGTCGCTTGCCAGTTCGGCACCCCAAGCAAAATACGGGATGACTGTACCGGTATATCCGATTGTCAGCAGCGTCCCCCAAACCGCCAGATAAAGGACCGAAGCGTCGGCCGGTGGATAGAAAATCATGAAAGCCGACAATGCCGCCATCGGAACCGCACAGGCCATCAACGCACGACGCCTGCCAAATGTCGGGCGCCACCTGTCCGCCAAGAAGCCGACTATCGGATCGTTTACGGCGTCAAATATACGGACGAACAGCAGGGCCGCCCCAACGGCTGCGAGCGGCAAACCAAGCGTCTCGGTGTAAAATGTGGGCACCAAAATATAGAGAGGCAGCGTCATCGCAGCCAAGGGCAGCGCTGGTACAGCGTATAGCAATATGCGCGCCAAAGTTGGTTGTTGGTGCAAGCGCGCGCGCATGTTTTCCTCAGCTGTCGAATGGCCTTTAAGAGGCTTACGCAGAATTACTTTTCGTAGATGATCTGGCGCACATCAATAAATTCTGTACCAAAGCCGGCTTCGCAATAATGAAAGTAGAATTCCCACATGCGCTTGAAGCGTTCGTCGAAACCAAGCGGCTTGATATCGGCCCACCGCTCCCAAAATTTCACGCGCCAATCAGCCAAGGTGCGCGCATAGTCTTGCGGGAACGTGCGAAGCCCGGCGTCTTTCAGGCCGTGCGCTTGGCGTAGCTCTTCCAATTTTGAGGGTGCCGGCAACATGCCACCTGGAAAAATGTAACGCTGAATAAAATCAGGGTTTAACTTGTAATAATCAAAGGTTGCATCATTCATCGTAATTATCTGCAAACCCGCGCGGCCCCCAGGCTTAAGCAGGGCCTTGAGCTGCTGATAGTAGGAGTCCCAATATTCTTCGCCGACGGCTTCGAACATTTCGATGGAAACGATGTGGTCATATTGCCCGCGTTCGTCCCGATAGTCTTGGAACTTGAGTTCGACCTTATCTTCAAGGCCCGCCTTTTTGATGCGTTCGCGAGCAAAGGCCAGCTGTTCTTTTGAGATGGTAAGGCCGGTTACACGACAGCCGATCTCGGTTGCAGCAAACTCTGCAAAACCGCCCCAGCCACAACCGATCTCCAGAACATGGTCGCCCTTTTTTATGCCAATCGCATTGGCAAGAGCGCGGTATTTGGCGGCCTGTGCGGTTTCCAAATCGTTGGCGCCATCGGCGTAGATTGCCGATGAATAGGTCATCGATGGGTCAAGCCATTGAGCGTAAAAATCATTGCCGAGATCATAGTGCGCGGCAATGTTCTTTTGCGCTTTTGCCTTGGTGTTCCGATTGAGCCAATGAAGAACACGGCCGAGGGCAGACATCCACAAATTGGCTGTATAGAGCCGCGTACCCCATTGCTCATTTTCTAAAAACAGCGCCAGGAACTTTGTCACATCCGGGCTGGTCCAGTCGCCATCCATATAGCTTTCGCCAACCCCAACCGTTGCTTGGGTTATGGCTTTGCGCGGCAGGTTCCAATTGTTGAGAATTAAAACCGCATCTGGACCCGGGTTTTGACCTTTAATGGTAACAACGCGTTGGTCGGGCAGCTGGATGGTGAGAGAACCGTTGGGTAGGGCCAAAGCGGCCCGCAGTGCGATACGCGCCTTCATGGGCAAGCCGCGAATGTATTTTTTGATGTTGTACGGCGTCAGGACAACCGCGCGGGCCATGATTTCATTGGCCCATTGCGCAGCAGTTTCATGCGCTGAAGCGATGTGATTTGCGGACATAGCGACGCCTCCCAATCCTTATTCTGCGGCCTGCGGCACCGTGTCTTCATAAGACACGGGCGCTGGCGGCTTGCCCCGAGAATGGAATTTTGCGCCTTTTAGCCATAATTTCAATGCTTCCCAGTGGATGCCAGCGACCACCTTTAGGGTCATGAAGGGCAACTGCAGCAATTGACCCGTCACAACCGCGTTGGTCATGGGGCGCTTTTTGCCGCTGAAAGTAGCCGACAAAAGCGGGTCGCCGACCTCATCGGTTTCGAAAATCCGCATCTTCACCGTATCACCGGGCGGTTGCATCCGGAAGAAGTAACGCATGTGCATGTCGATGAAGGGTGATACGTAGAATATCTTGTTGCGCTCTTGTCTTACACCGGCTGGGGTCAACTGCCCGGGTCTGACTTCGCAAACATATGTGTGCCGTTCCCCAAACGTGTTGCGCACCTCATAGACAAGTGCTGCCAGCTCATCGCTGTCATTATAGCAATAGTAGACGGAGATTGGATTGAACACGAAACCAAACATACGTGGATAGGCCAGTAAGAGCACCCGACTAGGTGTCGCCACACCGGCATCGGCCAGCAATTGGTCCACATAACTTCGAAGCGAACGGTGGTTGCCGGTTTTTGGCAGATGGTCGCTTTCAAAAAAGGAGAGGATGTTGCGTCGATTGACGCTAAAGAGGCGCGACAATCGGTTTGCTTCGACAAGACGGTCCAGATCAAAAAGCGCGGTGAAGACACGATAGCTGAAGCGATGGCCAAGCGGCTTTAGGCGCGCATGCATGACCTGTCCGGCGTAAAGCGACGCTGCGTCGTCTGGGGGTGCAAACATTGCCGCACCCGCAGTTGAGGTATGATCGCCAGACGCCAACATATTTTACTCGGCGGCCACTGGGAGCGGCATGGCTTCGGTTGCCTTCTCGTCGGCGCTCTCCCACGGGACAACACCGCCAAGCGCGCGCGCCACAGCCAAGCCGGATTTCAGCCCATCTTCGTGGAATCCATATCCAGTCCAAGCGCCCGCGAACCAAGTATTACGATGACCTTGGATCTGAGGGAGCGCAGCTTGCGCCGCCATGGCGTTGGCATCAAATTGTGGATGTGAGAACGACCATTCGCCAAACACGGTTCCATCGGCCGGTTCGCGTGTTGGATTTAGCGTCACAAAAAGCGGGAAATTATTGTCAATGTTCTGCAAGCGGTTCATCCAATAGGTCAGACAAATCTCGCTTTCCTCGCCGGCTGCGCTTTCCCGCAAATAGTTCCACGCCGCCCAGGCTTTCTTGCGCTTTGGCATGAAAGTGGGGTCGCGGTGTAGAACCACCCGGTTCGGTTTATAACCAATGGCGCCCAGTATCGCCTCCTCATCGCGGTCGGCGTCGGCCAGCATGGCCAAAGCCTGATCGCTATGGGAAGCCAAAACGACATGGTCGAATGTTTCTCGGCCTTTTTTGCTGGCGACCAGAACCTTTCCATTGGCAGCCCGGTGTATGGAAGCGACTGCTTCGCCTAAACGCACGTCAGTTAAAGACGCCAACATCTTGTCATGATAGTTGCGGGAGCCGCCGGACACTGTTTGCCACACCGGTGGAGACGTCTCGAGAAGCCGGTGGTTTTCAAAGAAATTCACGAACGCACGCGCCGGAAAATCCAGCATGCGAACCTTCGGCGTGGACCAAATCGCTGCCGCCATGGGTATAAGATAGTCGTTTCTAAACCGGTCTGAGAAACCCTGCATTTCCAGATATTGGCCGATGGTGCGCTCGTTCATCACGCCGTTGTCGCGATCACGCAATGCAATGCGGTTGAAACGCAAGATGTCTTTGATCATCCACCAGAAGCCCGGTGAAACCAGATTTCTCTTTTGCGCAAAGACAGTGAACTTGTCTTGTCCGCACCATTCGCGGCGACCATTGTCGAGCGACAATGCAAAGCTCATGTTAGTCGTCTCGCTCTTGACGTCCAAGTGCTCGAAAAGAGCGCAAAGATTGGGGTAATTGCGTTCGTTGAAAACGATGAACCCTACATCGACCGGAATATGAGTTCCGTCATAGTCTACATCCACCGTACACGTGTGGCCGCCGGCGCGTTCCTCGGCCTCATACAGCGTAACATCATGATTTGCGTTCAGTGACCAAGCCGCTGAGACACCAGAGATGCCAGATCCGATGACTGCAATTTTTTGACGGTTTCCCGGCAACAGCTTTTCCACGCTGCCGGCATTCATGTGAATGTTCAAGCGGCCAGTCCTCTCATGGTTTGGTACGCATCGAGGGCTCGCTCGCGCGCTTGTTTGTGATCGACAATAGGGTGCGGATAGGTTTCGCCCAGTACTACGTCAGCAAAATCGAGAATTTTGCGCGGCGCTTCCCACGGTTTGTGAATGAATTTTGTCGGAACCTTCGCCAATTCCGGCACCCATTTTTTCACGTAGGCGCCATCGGCATCAAATTTCTCGCCCTGTGTGATCGGGTTGAAGATGCGGAAATACGGCGATGCATCGGCACCAGAGCCCGCTACCCACTGCCATGAAGCGGTGTTGGACGCGGCGTCCGCGTCTACTAGCGTGTCCCAAAACCACGCTTCACCATGGCGCCAATCGAGCAGCAGATGCTTGACCAAAAAAGAACCGACGATCATGCGCACCCGGTTGTGCATCCAGCCCGTTTCGTACAGCTGACGCATGCCGGCATCGACAATGGGATAACCGGTCTGGCCGTTCTGCCAAGCGCACAGATGCGCTTCATTTTCGTCCCACGGGAAACGGTCAAATTGGGCATTATAATTATGGGTCTTTAATTCGGTGAAATTGACCAACAAGTGGTAGGCGAATTCACGCCACACGAGCTCCTTTCGAAACGTCGTCACATCGTCGGTCGGCAATTCATCGGCAACTTGGTCGACGCGCGCCCAGATTTGGAACGGTGATATTTCACCAAACGCCAAGTGCGGAGAAAGACCGGACGTACCATCAACTGCTGGAAAATCGCGTTCTTTATCGTAGGTGCCGAGCCCCGATGCGATGAAGTTCTCCAAGCGTATGATCGCGCCATCGGTGCCGGGCGTCCAGTTGTCGACCAACCCACCCGACCAGTCAGGCGTTTTCGGAAGTAGCGACCAATCTTCAAGTCGGTCGCTCTTTGGCAGAGTTTCTGGGGACGGCACCATCAGCGGCTTAGGTAGTGGAGCGCGCGGGGTGACGCTGGCCGAGAACATTTTCCAGAACGGTGTGTAGACGCGGTATGCGCCGCCGGTGCCGCTTCTCAGCTGTGTTGGCTCGTGCATAAGACGCCCGCCAAAACTGAGGGCTGAAATACCTTTCTCGCCGAGCGTGGCTTTTACTTCAGTATCGGTTTCAATGCCAAATCGTGAATAACGCCGGTTCCAAACGACGGTGCCTGCGCCTGTTTCCTCGATGAGGCTCATCATTTGTGTGAGCGCATCACCACGTCGCAGGACAAGTTTTGCGCCCAAAGCTTCTAGGTCATTCGACAACGCTGACAGGGAATGGTGCAACCACCAGCGCTGCGCTCCACCATAGGGCGTGTGGTTTTCGTTCGTTTCAAAGACGAAAACAGCAACGATCGGTTGACCTGAATCGGCGGCTGCTTTTAGCGCGGGATTGTCGCTTACGCGCAGGTCGTCGCGAAACCACATTATTATCGGTGCGTTTGAAAATTTGTGTGAAGCCAATGAGATAACAGGAAATTATTGTCAGTTTACAATTATTACGCTGACAACTGGCGCACGGATTTCACAAATCAACGCGTTGCGCGCTTTAATGGCAAAATTTGCATTTATAGAGATCAAGAAGTGGCTCCCCAGGTAGCAGCCATAGGGAGTTGAACCTCATTGAATTTATTGGATTTTTTCGGTTGGGCGAGGGCTATTGTTGCCCAGATGTTGCCCAATGTTGCCCAGCCCTTCGGCTGACGCCGCAAACGGCAAGGCACCTTGATACTGCGCCGTCCGATGGCCTTGATTTTTTTGGGGTCGATCAGCGATCATTAATGTTGCGCGTAGGAAGTGCGCATAAAAAAACCCCGCCCGAAGGCGAGGTTTGAATCGATGTCTTTGACAATATCGAGAGAGCAGGCGGTCATCCCTCCAAGGTGACCGACCCAAACGTGCCGAGGAGATGGAGCCTCCGCACGCAAACGAAGACGCAAGGAAAAAAAACGTCTTCTGGCACATCAATCGAACGGCAGGAAAAGCGTTCTATGACTACCCCATTATGCCCGTCTGGGCGCAAAAATTCAAGTCCACCACCCCTCGACCGAGAGATCGACTCGCATGCTGTAGAGCTTGCCGAGATGCTCGACTGGGCGGTTCTGCCAGCCTACAGCGCAAAAAAGCGCGGCTTCCTGACCGAGGCCGAATACGGCACCCCATGGGGCTATTCGACAGACCGCGCAGAGATCCTCGACCGCTTCGGAAGATGAGCTTCTGTCCATCGCCATCAAAGAAGCAGGCGGGCGGCTTGAGCCTAACCATCCCGCGTCAATCAGATTCAAAGCCTTCAAGCGCGAACTCGCAGCAGCAGCATAAGGAACACTCGCATCGAAGAAATTCCGATCACCAAGCGCGAAAGGACAATGTGTTGGCAGCGAACTAAGGTCGGCTATGCGGACAAAGCTGCCAATTTGGGGAGGATCTCAAAACCTGCTTTGCCGCGATGTACGCCAGATTGACGGGGCTTCGCCAAATTTGCCCTGAAAAGCGCGACTGAACGCCTCCTTCGACGCGTACCCGACGTGGCTCGCAATCGTCTCAATCGGTGCGCTTGAATGCAATAAAGCTTCCGCGGCCTGGTCCAACCGCCAAGAGCGCAGATACGCGCCCGGTTGCTGGCCCATGACCTGCTTGAAACGGTCAGCAAAGCTCGACACAGACATGCCCGCCAACTCAGCCAATTCTGCATTTGTAAGATGTCGTGTCGGCTCGCCATGGATGGCGGAAACCGCACGCGCAATGCGTTCGTCCTTTGCAGCAGCGATCCAGCCCGGCAAGCTGTCCTCCGATTGCGCCCACCGGCGAAGAAGGATCACAAGGAGCAGATCCAGAAGACGCGATACCATCAGGCTTGCACCCGGACGCGTTGCTCCCAACTCACGCAGGACGAGCTGGCAGACCGTATCGACCCACTCAATCGGATTATCGTCCAGCCCCTTCAGGACAATAACAGGTGGCAGTGACTGGAGCACGCGAACCGCCAGATTGCCGTCGACCGTAAAGCTCCCGCAAAAACAATTGATGGCCGGGCGCAAGCGCTCACCGGTTTGCGAATCGACAAAGCGGGCTTGAGGCGTATTTCGTTTGGGGTCGCTGAACAAAGCTTCATGGGCGGTGCCCTGCAGCATCAGCGCGATTTGGTTTTCATACAATATGGCGGGCGAGCCTTCAGCCAGCCTGATTTCAAGTGCGCCCTGTTCGACGATGTAGACGCAGGGTTTGCCGGCCGCGACGGAGAGTTCAAGTGGCCCGTCCGGCGTTATCACCCGCGCCGTTTCACCCCGCACATGGACGATATCAAGAACCTCGGAGAACGCGTCGGTCGCGAACTTTGTCGTTTCTGCTAACACTTCCGTTGTTCCGATCATCGGCAAACCATGTCCCGGCGCGTACCTCTTAGCGCAATGCTAACCCGCCAAAGAGGTAACTCAAAATGTTCAATACTCTCAACACGTTCCGCGCTTTGCTATCCGCGGTTGCGATTTCAATTCCCACCAGTGCATTTGCCGGATCAGCGTCTGTCGTGTTGGTTCATGGCGCGTTTTCAGACGGCTCGGCCTGGCACAAGGTTATTCCGATCCTGCAAGATGCCGGCGTTTCTGTCAGCGCAGCGCAACTGCCGCTCGCATCATTGGCGGGCGATGCTGCGGTAGTAACGCGCCTGGTTGATCAGCAAGATGGCCCGGTTGTCTTGGTCGGCCACTCCTATGGCGGCAATGTCATCACCGAAGCGGGCGCTGCCGAAAATGTCGAAGCCCTGGTCTATGTTGCAGGCTTTGCCCTGGAGGCTGGGCAGTCGCTGAGCGATCTCCTCGAAGGCCAGCCGCCGGCCCCGTGGCAGGCCGAAGCGGCACCCGATGAGGCCGGTTACATTCGCTTGAGCCCTCAGGGTATTGCCACCTATTTTGCGCCTGATCTGCCGGCTGACGAGGCCGCATTGATCGCCGCAACACAAGGTCCGATACAGTACAAGATCAATTATGAGGCCCCAACTGTCGCTGCTTGGTCGACGCACCCAACCTATTATCTGATGACCGAGAACGATCAGATCATTCCGCCAAGGCTGCAAGGCTACTTTGCCAAGCAGATGGGCGCGCAAGTCACGCCGATTGCATCGAGCCATGCCGCAATGCTGTCGCAACCCGAGGCTGTCGCCGAAGTGATCCTTGATGCCGTCGCAGCTGTATCGGCTGATTGATTGCAAGGGTCCGGTGCCATCGGCACCGGACTCCAATAGAAGGAATTATCCAATGACTTTCTGGATCTTATCGGCACTCATCCTCTATTTCGTGCAGACGCTGTTGCCCGTCACCTTCCGATACCGGGGCGACCCGTCTTCGATGAAAGCGCGCGATGAGATGCCCGAAGCAAGCCCGCTTGTGCTTCGCTCTGAACGCGCTCTGGTCAATGTGGGCGAGGCGATGATCTTGTTTCTACCGCTCGCCTTGTTGACCCTTGATGCGCAAGGCGCAGTGCTCGGTGCAGCCATTTTCATCCTGGCCCGTGTGGCGCATGTGATCCTTTACCTGACCGGAGTGCCCTTTCTGCGAACCGTTGTGTGGATCATCAGCCTTTGCGGCCTCGTCATCATGGCGCTCAATATCGCTTGAGCATCACCCGGCAACCCACAAATCGGAGCAAGATGATGTTTGCTGAAACCAATCTCCCCACTCATCGAAATCTTACGCTTGCCGCGCGTTTCCTTTTTACCTCACTGTTCTTCCTGTCCGGCGTCACGCATTTTACGAATATACCCTACTATGTCTCGCTGATGCCGGATTTCGTGCCCTACCCGGTGTTTTTGATCTTTGTTTCCGGCGCAGTGGAGCTGATTGGCGCGGCAATGATTTTGCTCAACTGGCGGCCAAAACTCGGCGGCTGGCTGCTAGTCATGTTCCTCATCCCCGTCACGCTGGTGGTTCATGGTTACGAGCTGCTGGCAGAAACCGATCCGGTTCTTTGGGCATTGCAGCAGGCACATTTCCTGAAGGGCTTTTCGCTGATGGGCGCGGCGCTCCTGATCACCCAGCTCGGTGTCACGCACCCATCTTCCAACCAAGCCAATTAAGGAACGCGCCATGAGCGATTTTTCCACACTGAGCACCGTGCTTCTCGTCAGCGCTCTGGCAAGTGGGCCGTTTTACATGTTCGCCACTTACTACTTCGCTGGTGTGGGCGTGCGGCACGCATCCATCATGACAATTGGGCTTTTCGTCTTTGCCGCCGCTACGCTCTGGTTCATCTTCTTCGGCCAGTATTTGTCCAGCAACCCGTTGGTCATGCCGGCATTTATGCTGACCTGCCTTGCGATCCCACCGCTGCTGGTTCTCGCCTTTCCACGCTTTATCGTGCCCGATGGCATCGATCTTGGCTGGCTGATCGGGGTGCAAGCATTTCGCGTGGTTGGCGGCCTTTATTTGATCGAGCATTTTCGCGGCAATGTCGGGTCCGAATTTGCCTATTGGGCCGGCGTTGGCGACGTGATCACGGGTCTGTTGGCCTGTGCCTTGCTGGTACAATATTGGGTTACCGGCTCCATGTCGCTTCGGTTGGCGTTCTGGACCATCATTTTCGGTCTGGCCGATTTCGCCTGGGCTTACGGCATCGGCGTATTGAGCTTTCCAACGCCAATTCAAATCTTCGCCATCGGCGAAACCCACGCGACCAATCTGTTTCCGATCGCATTAATCCCGTTCCTGCTGGCGCCGATTGCCATGGGGTACATGGTGATGACGCTCATCGTCTTAAGGCGTCAATCGCGTTCAGATCAGGCTGAGCGATGAACTGCTCGGCGGATAAAGCGTGTGAGAAACAGATATCATCACCTGAAATGGATCGTCCGCTTTGGGCTCGGAGCGGACGTCCAATGCAGCAGCAGGTCGAGGCGGTAATGCATCAGGATTGGCTAAGACGGGTGGGCATCCAACCTATGCAAATCTATCCAGGCAGTCCTTGGGAAAACGGATACAACG
>JBCBYO010000089.1:0-621 GCA_039815825.1 Pseudomonadota bacterium | reverse complement strand
CATGCCGACAGCTTTATGAATGCGGCGAGCCCGGGCGTCATTGCTTTGTTCCAGCCGAACGAGTTTTACGACACACAAGACGATTATTTGGAAGCGCTTGCCGAAGCGATGCGCCCGGAATATGAGGCGATTGTCGAGGCCGGACATATCTTACAACTCGACACGCCTGATCTTGGTCTTGGTCGGCACATGATGTTCAAGGACAAACCGCTCGCGGATTATCACCGTTTGGCCAGTCAGCATGTCGAAGTGCTCAATCATGCCTTACGCAATGTCCCTGGCGACCGGGTCAGAATGCACATTTGCTGGGGCAATTATGAAGGCCCGCACCATTGCGATGCGCCGATGGACGAGGTTTTGCCGGTCGCCCTAAAAGCCAAACCGCAAGGTCTGCTTTTTGAAAACGCTAATCCACGCCATGGCCATGAGTGGACCGTCTTTGCCGAAGCTGAGCAAAGCGGAGACCTCGAAGACAAGATCCTGATCCCGGGTGTGATCGACTCGACGACAAATTTTATCGAGCATCCAGAGCTCGTTGCTCAACGCATTGAGCGCTTCACGGATATTGTCGGCAAAGAGCGGGTCATCGCGGGAACCGATTGTGGCTTCTCAACCTTTGCC
>JBCBYO010000088.1:0-623 GCA_039815825.1 Pseudomonadota bacterium | reverse complement strand
AGACTTTTGGACGCTGAACGCGTGCGTCTAAAGATATGCAATCGTCGACATAGAGAGCGGCGAAATCATCCTTGAATTCTACGACTTCTAGCAGGTTGGCAAACAAGTTAATCCGGGTTGCGGTCGCTTTGCCTGATACAGCAAGTCGATATTCACTTTATTTAAACCGCAATGTCTGCTTTGTCCGTTTTGCTGACATTTGAAGCTGAATTTGGGTTGCTGCAGTGCCCCAAGTCCGCTTTGAGCCCATGAAGCCCCATGCTGCGTGCCATTCGAATGGCCGCTTCGATGTTGAACCTCGGCAGTCTGCTTGGCGATTGACCTCGTCTCTCAATGGTTTAACTGTCGGGGTGTCAGGGGCGCCGAAAGGCTGAGATGTACCCTTTGAACCTGAACCGGGTAATGCCGGCGGAGGGAGGCAATTCCAGACCTAACCGGTTTATTGCGTCTTTCCGTTCGTTGAGAAAAGGAAAGACTGCATGATACCCAATGCTGCCTTGGAGGCGTTGCGTGCGCAGGCGCCACTTGTGCATTGCATCACCAACTATGTCGCCATGAATATCGCCGCGAACGTGGCATTGGCGGCTGGCGCTTCGCCGGCGATGATCCATGCACCTGAAGAG
>JBCBYO010000087.1:0-651 GCA_039815825.1 Pseudomonadota bacterium | reverse complement strand
CGGCAAGGAAGGCGTGATAGCGCGCCTCCGGCCCCATCCCGTCAAACGGTCCCTCAAAGGCGCTCATGCCGCTCCTCCCATCAGACGCGCGCGCGCAGCCGCGTACTCTTTCGCCAAGTGATCAACCCGGACCGCCGCCGGCACGACCTCCTTCACCGCGCCGATGCCCTGGCCGGAGCCCCAGATCTCCTTCCAGCTCTTCGGCTTTGAGGACCCATCGGCGAAGTTCATCTTCGAGGGATCGCTCTCGGGCAGGTCTTCCGGGTCCATCCCTGCATTCCGCACAGACCCTTTGAGGTAGTTCCCCAGCACGCCGGTGAAGAGGCTGGTGTAGACGATGTCGTCCGCCGCGCTGTCCACGATCATCTGCTTATAGGCGTCGACCGCGTTTGCCTCCTCAGTCGCGATGAAGGCCGAGCCGATATAGGCGAGATCTGCCCCCGCCGCCTCGGCCGCCAGCACCGCATCGCCCGTCGCGATGGCGCCCGAAAGCAGCAGCGGACCGTCGAACCAGGCGCGGATCTCCTGGATCAGCGCAAAGGGCGAGAGCGCACCCGCATGCCCCCCGGCTCCTGCAGCGACTGCGATCAGACCGTCGGCGCCCTTCTCGATCGCCTTGCGGGCAAAGCGGTCGTTGATGATGTCATGGAG
>JBCBYO010000086.1:0-653 GCA_039815825.1 Pseudomonadota bacterium | reverse complement strand
GGAATACGACCGAGCAGCGCCGACACTTCGGAGCCAGCTTGGGTGAAGCGGAAAATATTGTCGACGAAGAACAGAACGTCTTTGCCTTCGACATCCCGGAAATATTCCGCTTGCGCGAGACCGGTCAGCGCCACACGAGCACGCGCCCCTGGAGGCTCGTTCATTTGGCCATAGACTAGGGTCGCACGGCTTTCGCCTTCGAGATCGATCACGTTCGCGTCTTGCATCTCATAATAGAGATCATTGCCTTCACGGGTCCGCTCGCCGACGCCCGCAAACACGGAATAACCGCCGAACAGTTTCGCGATATTGTTGATCAATTCCTGAATCAGAACCGTCTTGCCAACACCAGCACCGCCGAACAGGCCAATCTTACCACCCTTTGTGTACGGGCAGAGCAGATCGATCACTTTAATCCCGGTGACCAAGACTTCCGCTTCGGTTGACTGATCAACAAAGGCGGGAGCCGGGGCGTGAATGGGCGCGCGCAAGTCGGTTTCAACCGGGCCGCGCTCATCGATCGGCTCACCGATCACGTTCATGATCCGGCCGAGCGTGGCGGGGCCCACGGGAACCAAGATGGGCTCGCCCAGATCGGTGACGGCTTGGCCGCGAACCATCGCCATGGACTCAACCGAAGGCCTGGTTCGCGG
>JBCBYO010000085.1:0-664 GCA_039815825.1 Pseudomonadota bacterium | reverse complement strand
GCCTGGTCGCTGTCGACGACAGCGTGTTGAAGGTCTTCCAACAATTGCGAATCTGGTTCTGAACCAGAGATCTCGCTGGGGTCTTTGTCAGGCGAACTCATTCCGCGTGATTGGCCCGATCTCGTCAGTGAGGCAAGCGCTTGTGCCAGTTTTTTCGGGCAGCGCAATATGAAGAAATTGGTGCGGCCGAGAGGACTCGAACCTCCACGGGTTGCCCCACAGCGACCTCAACGCTGCGCGTCTACCAGTTCCGCCACGGCCGCACGCCCTGGCTGAGAGGGCCGTATACTTGTCACCCTCGACATTGTGAAGGGACATTTCGCTGCTATATCACCCAGACCATGAGTAACGCACCGATTGACTGGGCTATCAGTGAAGATCCGATCGCTTATCCTGACGCGATCGCAGCGATGGAAGCACGTGTCGCTCAAATCCAATCCGGCGAAGCGGGTGAGCTGGTTTGGCTATTGGAGCATCCGCCCCTGTACACTGCAGGCACCAGTGCCAAACCTCACGACCTTTTGGCACCACAGCGATTTCCAGTATTCGATGCGGGGCGCGGAGGCCAATACACCTATCACGGGCCAGGACAACGCGTCGCTTATACAATGCTCGACTTGAATAAACGTGGCCGGGACGTCCGGAAATTCGTTTCACAATTGGA
>JBCBYO010000084.1:0-693 GCA_039815825.1 Pseudomonadota bacterium | reverse complement strand
CAACTACCAGCGTATCTGAAGACGCAAAGGCTTCGTCAAAAGCCGGTGAGCGCCAGTTGAGCTCAGGTCGCAGCAGGTGAACGGTTCCAAAAAAGTGAATGACGGTGTCTTCATCGGAAAGAGTCCAAATGGGCGGTTTACCGGGTCCAGCCGTTTGTTGCGCCTGCTGCAAGGCATCTTGAAACTGGCGACGAAGCTCGTCTTTGCTAAGCCTCGTGTCAGCTGCATCCACGGGTACAATATCGCTCGTTGTTGGCGCGCTACATCCGACCAACGCCAAACCGATCATTCCACACAAAGCGCGCGCAAATACTGAGCTCAAGGTTTCCTCCAGGACCCAAAATGCTGGGTGGTAGTTACTCTGCGTCTAGAACACCACAACAGTATGAACCAATTGCATCCAAACGGTGCTTCGCTTATGCACACGAGTCACGCACCTATAGCTCAGCTGGATAGAGCGCTGCCCTCCGAAGGCAGAGGTCTCAGGTTCGAATCCTGATAGGTGCGCCAGTCTTTCCCTTTTGATACAGTGATTTGCGGTTTTTCTAACGCCATTCTCGGCGCGGAAAGTGTAACGCAGTTGTCACGCAGGTGGTGCAACAGCCGGTCGAGCGCCCCGACAGATCGCTCTAGATAATCGGGAGAATACGGCGCGTAACGCTCCGTCATAGAGTGCTCTGACATGGAATGTCC
>JBCBYO010000083.1:0-702 GCA_039815825.1 Pseudomonadota bacterium | reverse complement strand
TCTATGATCCCGCTGATTTAGAGGTGTTTGTGGCGCCGCGGCGAACACAAGCCGAAGCTATGGCTACGTCTCATTATAACTCTCAGGGCTTCGAAAAGCGGATCAAGTTCTTCGATACATTGATCGAATGTGAGCGTATGGAGAATTACGATACGGCTAACGAACTTGGTTTGTTTCAAGACGAAGACGTTCTCGACACCTGGTTTAGCTCAGGCCTCTGGCCGTTCTCGACGCAGGGCTGGCCCGAGCAAACGGACGGATTGAAAGCCTTTTATCCCGGCGCGACCCTGGTCACAGCGTTTGACATTATCTTCTTCTGGGTCGCCCGGATGATGATGATGGGGATCAAGTTCATGGACGGCGAAATCCCGTTCAAAGATGTCTATATCCACGCCATTGTTCGTGATGAGAACGGCAAGAAAATGTCTAAGTCGGAGGGCAATGTGATTGACCCGGTCGACTTGATCGATGGTATTGAGGCAGATGCGCTGATCGCCAAACGGACGACTGGGCTGCGTCAGCCAGAAAAAGCACCGCAAGTCGAGAAAGCGACCCGCAAACGTTACCCCGATGGGTTTGACGCGTACGGCGCGGACGCGCTGCGCTTTACGCTCGCGTCCATGGCGACCAAAGGTCGGGACATAAACCTGTCCGTCGATCGGGTTGCAGGTTATCGAAACTTCGGATCGAAACTTTGGAGCG
>JBCBYO010000082.1:0-777 GCA_039815825.1 Pseudomonadota bacterium | reverse complement strand
GCCGCTTAGAGGGAGATAGCCGCGTCTCAATGTCGGTTGAAGGTGTACGTTTCGACCTAACCGGGGAATTGCCGCCAGTCCGCGACGGTGCGGGCGATATCTTGTACGAAGATGGTATCACCACGCTTAGCCTCGATATTGGCACCATTTTCCTCCCTTCGGGCCGCACAGCCACAGCACGCAATACGATTTTGACGATTCAACCGCCGGACGAAGCAGGATTTGTGATGGCGAATGCGATAGGACAAATCGCAGGTGACGCTGATGCTATTGGAGAAATTGTTCGGTTTCGCCCCATCCAAGCTCAAAATTATTATCCGTTCGATCCTGCCGACTTGGTGGGAACGGTTGAGGGCCAGGTAAATCTGAACTTTGCATTGAACGGCGGTGATAATTCAGACGCGCCGGAACCGGATTGGCAGGTTCTCCTCAACGTTCAGCAAGCAGGCAGTGAAACGCCCATCGAAGGAAGGCTGCTATCGGATTTGGATGGCACGATTGACGCCACTCCACAGCGAGCAATCATCGATGTCGCCGGTAATATGGACGGCCTCGACGCTTCACTGGCCTTGACGATCCCGTTTCCTGGCTCTGAAATTATCGCCGAACAAAATGTCGAGCTCCGGCTTGACGACGCCTCGCGAAGACTGCTCGCGCCGGGTTTGGAAATTATGCTCACTGGCCCAACACCGGTGACGGTTGATCGATCCAAGGCAGGGTAAATGTCGCGTCGTCGAGAGATGCGTCCACAATGAAAAGCTCGTCGGATCGATCAAC
>JBCBYO010000081.1:0-816 GCA_039815825.1 Pseudomonadota bacterium | reverse complement strand
CTGTGTGATCATCCGTGTGAATGGGTGGTTATGGGGTGCCGTTTTGATCACAAACGGTGTGAGGAACGGTTTTTTGGCAAAAAAAGTGGTTTTTCGCTTTTCGCCCTTTTCCAATGTTTTCAATGGCTTGGCTGTTCATCGTCCGATTGACGGTCCGTGGCGTGTTTGGTGAACGATCATGCTTTGTGAGCGATGTGATCAGGAGTGCCATGCGCTTAACATACTGATTTTGCGCAGCTTTATTGAAGCTCCCTGTTGGATCACCCCTCCGCCTTCACCTTTATCACACGTTCCGTGCGCAGCTCTGTGATTGGCAAGTCAACGCCAGATGCCCGATCTTTTGGTCATCGACGACACGCCGATAACAACTCGAGCAAAACGCTCACAACAATAAAACCGAGGCTCACGCCTCAAACCAAACAAACCGGGCGAAAGCCCAAAAGAAACGAACCCGAAAGGACCAAAAAATGAAAACTCTTATCCTTACAGCTGCTGCTGCCATGATCACTGTTTCTGCCTATGCAGCTCCAGTCGACATCCAAAACAAAACTTTGCTGACAGACTTCAACTCTTCACGCACAGCTGACAGCCGCTAATCGCTAGCGTCTGCCAAACAACAACAAACACAAGAAACACACTTAAAAGGACCAACAAAATGAAAAAGATCGCACTTGCCGTTATGGCTTCTCTCGTCGCAGCTTCTGCTTACGCTTCTCCTGTCGACATTCAGGACAAAACTCTCCTGACTGACTTCAACTCTTCACGCACAGCTGACAGCCGCTAAGGCCGGACGTGCTGAAAACTGACGGGCTGGGC
>JBCBYO010000080.1:0-879 GCA_039815825.1 Pseudomonadota bacterium | reverse complement strand
AAGCCAGAAACGATCAACTCACCGAGCGGGGCATCGCTTGGCGTGCGCGTCGCCGCCCCAAAGTCGGCACCGCACGCAATCATCCATGTCAATCACGGACTGGCCGAACATAGCGCGCGTTACCGCCGGTTTGCCGAAAAATTGGTCGACTTTGGTTATGCGGTTGTCGCCCATGACCATCGCGGCCATGGGTTGACGAAAGCGCCAGATGCGCCCCACGGCGTGTTTGGCCTTACCGGCAACGGTGTCGACTTGGTCATGATGGATTGTGCAGCCGTGCAGGCGCACGCGCTGACCGCTTTTGGGGACCTTCCGGTCATCATGTTCGGACATTCAATGGGCGGTTTGATTGTCATGAACTATGCGCTGCGCCATCCTGAAAATCTCGCGGGCGCGGCAGTCTGGAACGCGAACTTTTCCGGTGGCCTGGCTGGTCGTCTTGGTCAAGGATTGCTGGCTTATGAAAAATTTCGGCTCGGATCAGATGTCCCATCGCGTATCATGCCAAAGCTCACCTTTGCCGATTGGGCGCGCAAAATTCCCAATCGAAGAACGCAATTTGACTGGTTGAGCAACATCGATGCGGAGGTGGACGCTTACATCGCCGACCCCGAATGTGGCTGGGATGCCAGTGTTTCCATGTGGCAGGACGTCTTCAAGATGATCTTTGCCGGCGGAGATATCGCCAATCCATCCCCTACCCTGCAAGAATTGCCATTTATGCTTGTCGGTGGCGGCAAGGATCCCTCAACATTCAACGGAAACGCGCTCAACCACCAATCTGATAGACTACGCAAAGCCGGTGTATTATCGGTCACGCACCATCATTTTGGTAACGCCCGCCATGAAACGCTGAACGATCTGGACGCCGAAGACGCC
>JBCBYO010000007.1:0-108099 GCA_039815825.1 Pseudomonadota bacterium | reverse complement strand
AGTCGCATGGCACGGACCTATCGTCATGAACACGCAAGCCGAACTACAGCAGGCTTTTTCTGATCTACGCAGCGGTAATTTCATCCGCGAACAGGCGCAGATGTAGTCAGAGAAAAAGCCCGGCCGAAACCAGGCTTTGTTTCGTTGTTACTTAGGTAGGGGAGCGGTGCGCAAATAAGGCGTGTGCGTTTTAAACTTGCCGAATTTCGCTTTGGCATCCGCGTCGGAAACCGTTGCCGGAATGACAACGTCCTCACCAACATTCCAGTTGGCCGGTGTTGCGACTGTGTGTTTTGACGCGGTTTGCAAACCGTCCAGTGCACGCAGAACCTCAGCAAAGTTCCGGCCCACATTCATTGGATAGGTCATGGTCAATTTCAGCGACTTGTCCGGCGCAACAATAAACACCGACCGGACGGTCGCCGTGTCATTGGGTGTGCGGCCATCGGGCAAGTATGCCTCAGCGGGAAGCATATCGAAAGCTTTGGCGACGTTCAGGTCGCCATCCGCGATAATTGGAAATCCTGCTTTTGCACCGCCGACCTTTTCGATGTCGTTCTTCCAGCCTTTGTGATCTTCAACACTGTCAACGGAAATCCCAATTACTTTCGTGCCGCGTTTCTCCCACTCCTCAGCCAATTGTGCCACCGCACCAAATTCGGTCGTGCAGACAGGTGTGAAATCTTTGGGGTGGGAAAACAGGATTGCCCAGCTGTCGCCAATCCACTCGTGCAGAGAAAAAGTGCCCTGATCGGTTTCAACTGTCAGATCGGGAATAGTGTCATTGATGCGAAGTCCCATCGGCTTGTCTCCTTCGTTAAATTCTACACCCGCAAATAGGTATCGCTCGAGCCCGTTTGGAGAAATGCGATTTCATAAAATGGACCAATACCGAACCGGTTTTCTATTCACGCCAAAGCTTGAACCAATTCCGCGTCCATTGGTGGACTGTCACCATCAAAGCCCATCTCATGGATCAGCTGCTTTGTCGGCACCTTTTCCCGCCCTTTTAAGAACAGCGTCTTGACGACAACGCGGCAATAAACTTTTCCCGCTTTGGGGCCGACGCCCTCGAAGCGATGTTCCAGATACGACCATTTTTCATCCCAGAATAATATTCTGGTCGTTAGATCAAAGGGTTGAAAAGGTTGCAATGATGCACGGTGCCAAACCTTTGATGTACCGACTACAGGATGCCAACCGCGTGAACGCATTTTAGGCCAGAAACGACACCGGATCATCAGATCCCAGCGGCCGAGGTCCGCAATTGTCAGATATCGGCCATTGTTCATATGGATTGCGATATCGAGATCCGTTGGCAGCGTGCGCAAGCGGATGCGGGTTTCGTCCATAACGCTCACCTGCGGCCGCCGCCAAGCCGAAATGTATATGAGTAGTGTCCGCAGCCAGAGGTTCATAAATCCGTCCTCTATAATTTACATTTACGTAAACGGAAGAAATAGGAGAGACAATGTCTTGATCAAGCAATCTGCGTGATAAAATGGGAATATTTACAAACTGGCCCCGTGCATCGCGAAAAGCGATCCGCTTAAACGCCGACACGGCACGTATCGGACTAACTATCTGCTTTCAATAAATGCGGCATAGGCATCTGCATAATCAGGATGCCAACGGCTGAGCGCCGGACGGTTTTCGATCAAATCGCCGGCCGCCCAAGCAATCCGCTTTTCATCGAGCGCACGGGGCACATCATTGTCAGGACAGAGAATGTAAAAGTCTCCGCGGCTCATGCTTTCAATGAAGAAATCGACCGTTTGCTCCGCCGTCCAAGCCGCGGGAGGTTTTTCCGGCAAGCCGATCATCGGGGTATGGACAAAACCCGGTACGAGCAAATGCGCCGTCAGTTGAGCACCTTCACTGTTGCGCAGTTCATGCGCCACCGCTTCGGTAAACGCTTTGAGTCCCGCTTTAGATACATTGTAGGCCGGATTGCCCGGCGGCGTGGTGATGCCCTGCTTGGAGCCCGTATTGATAATTGCCCCGGGCCGACCGCGCGCGATCATGCGCGGCACAAAAACCTGTGTGCAGTGGATTGGCCCCCAAAGATTGACGCCGAGCTTCGCCTCCCAGGCATCCAATGGGCCGGTGATTGATGAACCCATGCCGATCCCGGCATTGTTCATCAAAATGTCCGTGCCGCCAAAAGCATCAGCCACCTGCGCTTCCAATGCCTCCACGTCGGCACGATTGCCCACATTGGTGGAGGCAGTCAGAACATCCGCTGCCCCGGCGGCACGCAGTGTTTGCTCCGCTGCTGCCAGCTTGTCGGCATTGCGGTCCACGACCACCACCCGCATGCCCAAGCTGGCGAATTTGGTGGAGGCAGCCAGCCCGATGCCCGACGCGCCGCCAGTAACCAGCGCAACGGAATCAGAGGTCAAAGCAGGGTGGGTCATGGCAAAGGCTCCTTGGCGGTTAGCGTATAAAAGACTGACCACAGCTAAGCACAGGTTTGAAGCCAATGCATGACAGGGAACAAGGCGGCGCGCGTTGTCGTCTCCGCGCCCATTTCTGAAGCCGGGTGAGATGGGTTTCACAAAGTGCAGGACCCCGGCAATGCCGGTATAGCCATGTCCATGTCTGCTGGACCGCCGAGGCCCCGCACGGAGATTTTTGCAAACGGGTTGGACATCGACGGCAGACCGTCCACCACGCCGCTCTTCACTAAGGCAAGCCAATGCCCCGTGGCAAAAAGAGCCCGCAGCGTTGCTCACCGCGCATTGCTCATTTCATATAAGCCGACCTCGCTGGTGCAACTGCCAACAAACCCGACCGCTCCGCTACCAACCTTCCATCCCGTTAAGAGGATGTTGTGACGAAGATTGGTGCGGTGAAGATAGGGGAGGGTTGAGAGGCGGTTGATAAGTTTTTGTTGAACGTCGGCTATGCGGACAATGCCGCCGTTCGAGATTCATCTTAAATGTCCGCTCTTCGGTTGTCGTTGGCGCGGCACATTTAATTTCTGCGTTGCCCATGCAAATGCCAACCTAGCTTAGCCTAGCCGAAGGCGCCCAGAACAAGGGAAGCCAGAAGAATAACCGTCGCTTGGCTGCCAGCAGCGAGACCGCCCGCATCGGACTTAAGCAAGAAACTGTACCCCGGCAAAACCGTGGCAATTCCATATGCCAGAGCGGCAATCAGGCCAAAAATCAAGCCATCGCCAATATCGCTGATGCCAGCGGCTTGATGCAAAAGCTCCGTACCAATGACAAGCAGTATCATGCAGGCTAACCCAACGCCATAAACGCTCCTCGGTACCGCTTTCGTATGCGCAGCCCGATCGTCGGCTCCATAGGCCTTCGCCCAAGCCTCGCCGAAGAGCAGCGTAAACCATAGTGTCAAAAGTATTTGGCCCGCCACGACAGCAGCAACGATTGCGATCCAGTTAATGTCTGAGAATGCTATCTCCATGCGAGTGATCCTTTCAGGGCAATCGAAAGCACACATTGCTTTCTGGTCACCAGACGGATGAGGTTACGCCGATTATACAAACCGAAGAAAAAAATTCTTCGCCCCAACCTAAGACGAAGGAACGACAGACTTCTATGAACTAGCTTTGAGGATATGCCGTGTTTGGTCAGAAAGGCGATCTTGCTGCTTTTGCCTGCCTATTTGGATGCCTGTGCGCTACGCGAATAATATGAGATCAGGCACACAGCCTTGACCCGTCATGCAAATTAAATCGACGACCGAAACCCCAACCCTGAAACCTAGGTAACAATGCCGACCAAGTTGGTACGGCACTGAGTTCATGTTACCGCAAGAAAAATTCGGAATTTATTGCGCTGGATGTAAAATTCGCGAGCCGTCATGCGTCTAGAACCTAGAAAGCGACGGGTGCTTTCGATTGCTATGAAAGGAACAAACACATGCAATTCATGCTTTTGATCTACAGCCAAGAGGGATCCGGACCGCAGCCAGGAACCGATGAATTCGGTCCCTTTGTCGGGGCGTATATGGGCTTCACGCAAAGAATGAAAGATGAAGGCAAGTATATCTCTGGTGAGGGGCTGCAGCCCGTTACCACGGCGACAACCCTGTCTATCAGAGACGGGAAAACCCACATAGTGGACGGGCCTTTCGCCGAGACCAAAGAGCAACTGGGCGGATATTATCTGCTCGAACTTGCTGACCTGGACGAAGCCCTGAAATGTGCGGCCGAGATACCGACCTCTCACTATGGTCGGATCGAGATCCGCCCGATTTCGGTCTACGACTAAACCGGGATGCCGGGGCAAAATCAGACTGAGGCGCAGATCATCCGCCTGATCCGAGAGGACTGGGGTCGTTTGTTGGCTGTGCTGACCGGGTTTGGTGGCGACCTGGCGCTGGCTGAGGACTGCCTGCAGGACGCAGTTGTCGCGGCCCTGCAGGCTTGGCCAGAAGCAGGGCTGCCCAATGCGCCGGACGCCTGGTTGATCGCAACGGCTCGGCGCAAAGCGATTGACCGGCTGCGCCGGACCCAGACACAAAAGGACAAGGCTGAAGCTATTGCGCTTTGGCATTGGCAACATGCGCCGGAAGCCGAAGAACTCACGACCTTACCCGATAAACGGTTGGAGCTTATTTTTACCTGCTGCCATCCCGCGCTTGACGAGAAGTCACGCGTCGCGCTGACATTGCGTGCCGTTGGGGGGCTAACCACAAGCGAAATTGCCGCCGCCTTCTTTGATAAACAAGAAACGATGGGGGTGCGCTTGACCCGCGCAAAGAAGAAAATTGCGTCCGCGGGCATCCGTTTTCGCTTGCCTGATCCCGAGGATTTGCCGGAGCGGATAGGTGGTGTCCTAAAAGTGCTCTATCTGATCTTCAACGAAGGCCATCGCGGAAGTTCCGACCAACTTACGCGCGCCGATTTGGCTGAAGAAGCCATACGCCTAGGGCGCATACTGACCGGGTGCCTGCCTGAAAATCGCGATGCCAAGGGGCTCCTTGCATTGATGCTTCTAACGGACGCTCGCCGCCCGGCCCGCCGCGGACCCGATGGCGCATTTGTTCCATTGGAGCATCAAGCACGATCACGCTGGGACCGAGGCAAAATCCATGAAGGAGTTGCCTTAGTGGAAGAGGTGCTCAAATCTGGACCGCCCGGAGCCTACGCATTACAGGCGGCCATCAGCGCCGTACACGCACAGGCCTCCGAATTCGCCAGCACTGATTGGACCCAGATCGTAGCTCTCTATGATTTGTTGTGGAAACTCCAGCCCAACCCTGTGGTACTGGTCAATTGCGCGGTTGCACAGTCCTATGCAACAGATCCCTCGACCGCCTTAAAGCAATTGGAAGCGACCGGTGCCGGTCAGCATCTTCAAGCCTACCAACCCTATCACGCATGCCGCGCGGATCTTTTGGCCAGACAAGGGCGATCGACAGAAGCCATGGTTGCCTATGACCATGCTATTGCCCTGACGGAAGCGCCAGAGGAAATCGCCTTCCTGAACGCACGCCGCAATGCTGTTGCTTCTACCAAGAAAACTGTTTTTTAGCCTAGCTTTGCAAACAAAACGACTGAGTATCTAATATGCGTGTTGGCAGAGTACCCATTTCAACGGTTCCGACCGAAGATGCCGTTTGGGAGCTCCGCAGAGAAAATTGACCTAGGTCGGGGCGAACGCCCGCAATGCGGACATTTTGACCCTTTAAGCCGTGCCGCTAAGTGGATCGTTATTGCAACGAACTTGCCGGCGCGACCAACAGGCACGTGCCCGCTATTCGAGGGCGTTCAATAGTGGTTCAATGTTCGCGGCCTTGAGTGATTCAAATGCGTTCAATAGGGCTTCCCTCCGCGCTTGCGGGATTGAATTTGCAGTAACAGTTTCGAATTTTCCAAGCCGTGCGATCCAAGTGGGCCGTTTGTTGGCTTCCCCGCTAGGTTCAGTCACAGAGCCGACAAACTCTTTCTTGTCGGTCCGAATGGTCACTCTGCACAGGGTGCGAGCTGGAAACTCTCTCTCAAACTCGGCGCTCTGGCGCACCAATACCTTTTCCGCAATTGCTTCGGCTTGCTGGTGCCCAAGGTCCCCTTCATTCATCGGCAGAAAAACATCCAGGCCTTTGACCGCAGCAAGTCCGACACAATAGGGGATGGAGTATTGCGCTTCGACAATTGTCTTCGGCCTACTGTGGTTGGATATACGCAAGGCACCGCTATAGGCCTCGACAGTGACAGCGGTGATTTCACTCGGCGATATTTCATTTGCCCTAATTAAGGCGTCGACCGCCTCCACTGGGCCATGGACATGGCGACAGGTTGCCTGAAATTTCGTGTAGGTTTCGCAGACCATCGGACGATTGCCCGGCGCCAGAATATATTCCGGGTTGAAGAAGGGTTCGTGATCCACCAAATCGAGCGGCCCGTGCATGCCGTTTTGCGCAAATTGCACCGCAGCGATGCCAGAAGCGACACCCCACGGAATGCCTTCTTTAACGTGAGTACCATTTGGTTGTGGCCATGCCGGTCCGGCCGTTGTTGTTGCCATGTGCGGCCCTGTCTCGCCGGCAATTGCCAGCGCGTGCGCGAACTTATCTTGGGGTAGCTCGTATAAGCTGGCGACGGAAGCGGCAGCCGCAATGCCGGCCCAAAATCCGGTACGCGCATAGAAATTCTTAGCGCCTGCAATGCGCAGGCTCACTTCATATCCAACAGCGATGGCCTTTAAGACTTTATTGGCGTCGATTGATTTGCCTGCCGCTCTCAAGTCTTCCAACGCAGCCAAAACTGCGGGCACGATGCAAGCGCCCGGATGACCGCGCGAAGCGCGGTGACCGTCATCTAGATCAAGTGCGGCAGAGGTGTAGGAATTGGCAAACGCAGCGCCAATGACGGATGTTTTTTGATCCGTGAACCACAATGGCGACTCACCCTTCCCATACGAGCTCCAGATGGCTTTAGTGAAGGGAAACAGAGGCGCCGCCGCTGCTGCTGTCACCGTGTCCACGACGGCCTCGATTGCGGCGATATTTGCCTGTTCAGTTAGCGTAAAATTGGTGGCAATTTTTGCTAACTCTGGAAGGGCTGTCGCCTTGGCCTGCTGTAATGACATGGGGTTTTTCCGCCAATCTTCTTGGTGCCTTTGATCGCTTTTTTGATGAAGTGACCATTCTAGTAATTGTGGCGCGCGTCGCGTGCGCCAGTCAAACAAGTGCACGATGAGGTGCCGTATCACCGGTTTTAAGGGGTGACCGGTGGAAAGCGCGGTAATTCCTTTGTCTTCCACCGGCCGGTGGCCGCGAGTGCTTGGGAGGGGCTGTACTCGTGACCGGATAAATACTTCTTGGGGCATGACCATGTTTCGACGCCTCTTTTGTTATTCGGACGCGAGATCGCCGAAACTGACGGGAAGAATAGGGCTCCGGCATCGCTGTGGGGTGATATCGGGGTAGGGCGTGTTAGTTTCATCATGAATAAGATCCATGATTGAATATCCACACATGCGCCCCTGACATGGCCCCATGCCGCACCGAAGCGCTGTTTTTATGCGATTGGCATCCGGCCCAACGGCCAGTGCCGTATTTCTGACTTGCTTGGCGGTCGATAATTCACAGCGGCAAATAATGGTGTCATCGGACGCCTTACCGGCGAACTTTACCGGCGGATAAGCCTCATCGAGGAATGTACGAAATTTTCTCTGACGCCATAGTTCATAGCTTAGAGATGTTGGGATCCTTTGACCAAATGTTTCAAGCGTTCTAATGCGTCCGGTTAGCTCTGCACTTTTAGCGCCGAGAATCGCCGCCGCATCACCGGCCACCTTGATTGATGAGGAAGCGTCAGCGTGAAGGGCCTGCTGGGCTGCATTATAAGACGAATTTATGCCGGCTGCACTGATCGGGTTGGCATTCGGGACAATACCATCATGGATCAGGATGAGGTCTGCATCAACTTCGTGACGCTTCCCGTTACGGTAGAAGCCGACCCCGACCGCACAATCTGTTCCAAGCACCTCAATATCGTCGGCATTGGTATAGACATGCGTCTCAGACAGCTTTTGCGAGGCCAGATACATGAGTCCCTTGAACGATGTTATCGGCGCGGCGAAGGCACCCAAATAACCGGGTATCGACAATTTATAGCGGACGGATCCTCTGGGTTCGATGACCGCTTTTGGGGGTGATCCAACGTTTCGCAGCTGGCTTGCAAGAAGCAGCGGAAGGGGACCGTTGCCGATGATAACTATCGACTTGCTGGGCAGTTGACCCCCGGATTTGAGTAGCAATTGGGCGGCCCCAACGCCCATAACGCCAGGAAGCGTCCACCCCGGCATAGGAGCCGGCCTTTCTTGTGCCCCGGTGGCCAAGCAAATGTTCTTCGCTGTGTCAGCGATGTTTCCACCTGGCCCTGAGACTGCGAAAGAACGATCTTGTTCGAGATGCCACAGTTTGGAACTGGGACGGTAGTCTATTGCGTCCCTCGATACGCCGTCGAGAAAACGCCGAATAAGCGGTAGCCCGCCACTGTAAGCGGTCCCCAGAGTGCGAAGGCTCTCTGCACGATATTCGGCGCTGCTGCCTAAGAATGCATAGATATTGCCCCCGGGTTCAGGCCGGTTGTCGACCACCAAAGGCCGCACACCAAGTTCGACAGCCGTTAAAGCCGCCGACAAGCCGGCTGGACCAGCGCCAACGATCAAATAGTCCAGCATTACAGGTCTCTTTCAACCACCATGCCATCTTCAACGGTGGTAAGACACGCCTGCTGATTGGTTACGCCATCAACGGTAACCAAGCATTCAAAGCATACGCCCATCATACAGAAGGGCGTGCGTGGACTGCCATCGATGGGATGCTTTCGAACTGGCTTGATAGACCGCTGTAACAAAAGAGTAGCAAGCAGCTCGCTCTCGCGGGCTTGATACTTTTCACCATCGATTGTGACAGTTACCGTCATTGAGTTCGCCTTCTACCGGCCATACCAATGAGTGAAATATGCACATAAGACAAATTCCAATATGATCGATTTACATTCGCATTGGTTATACCTGGATATAACTTTGTAGAATGTCATGCATATAATTTTGCATTTGATGTTATAAATCTCTCAGGAATAGTAGGAAGCTCATCAATTCAAGGGAGAGTCCAGATGAAACTTCTAACCGCAACCGCCATGGCGGTCGTTCTATCGACGAGCTCCATGCAAGTGGATGCTGCCGCACGTGACCTCAATATGGCTGTCTCTGCAAAGAGCGCCGGGCAATTGGACCCACATGTCTCGACGAAAACGCAAGACAAAATCCTGTTTGGGATGATGTTCAATGGCCTCGTTCGCTTTGCCCCAGGATCCATGGCCGGTGAAAGCATTGAGCCTGATCTCGCCGAGAGCTGGACAAGCAGTGACGACGGCCTGGTTTGGACATTCAAGCTCCGTGAAGGCGTTCAGTTTCATCATGGGTATGGCGAGCTTAAAGCGTCTGATGTCGTATACTCATTGAACCGCGCAGGTGACCCCGATCGGTCTGGTGTTGCATCCGACTATGCCCAGTTTGAAAGCGTTGAGGCGGTGGATGACTACACGGTCAAGATCACGCTGAGCCAATCCATTCCATCACTTTTGGGCGTCGTAGCAAACTACCACGGCGGCAACATTGTATCGGCCAAAGCGTCGCAAGAGATGGGTGAGAATTTTAAATCAAAGCCAGTCGGTACGGGCCCGTTTGCGTTTGAAGAACTGGCTGAAGGTCGGCTTGTGCGCTTGGTAGCCCACCAAGACTATTTCCGCGGCGCGCCCTCGATTGACGGTGTCACGCTGCGCTATATTCCTTCTTCAAGCGCGCGAGATCTTGCCTTTAGAAATGGTGAGTTGGACCTTATCCAAGGCACGCGTGAAGATCGTTGGGTGAACAACTTCAGCGACGGTATAGTTGATGTTTTTGAGCCGGGCGAGCTGCGGACTTTGCACATCAATACGACGAAGCCTCCATTTGACGATATTCGTGTCCGTCAGGCGCTTGCTTATGCATTGAACCGCGAGGAGCTGGTGGCATTTGCTGGTTCAAATGTCGCGCGCGCAAACGAAGCGCCAGTTCCAGATGGTTACTATGGGCACGACAGTAGCATCGAGGGCATATCCCATGACTTGGACAAGGCCAAGGAACTCTTGGCTGAAGCTGGCTATCCCGATGGCTTCACGACAAAAGTCGCCATTACCGAGTTAGCATCACTGAACGCGCCGATGCAGGTCATCCAAGGTCAGCTTGCGAAGGCCGGGATAATGCTTGATCTTGACGTTATGGAGCATTCATCGTGGCACGCCGCAATTCGTGATGATGTGAGTTCTCTTGTCCTCTACGGCGCCGCTCGGTTCCCGGTTGCGGATACATATCTGACCCAGTTCTACCACTCCGACAGCATCGTGAAGACACCAACAGCGGTGACAAACTTCTCCCACTGTGATGTTGCGGATGCGGAAATTGTAGCGGCCAGAAGTGAGCCGGACACGCAAATGCAGTTGGATCTTTGGGCGACAGCTCAAAAGAAGCTGGTCGACAATGTGTGCGCGATTCCCGTGTTTGAACTGCTTCAGGTCTGGGGACGTTCCGAGGCTGTTGACTATGGTCTTGATCTGCAAGGATCACTCTCCCTTGGGCCTGTCATCAACGAGAACACCACGCTCAACTAACAAGCAGGTTCGGAAAAACTGAACGGCATGGCCCCGCAAACGCGGTGGCCATGCCAACTTTTAAGAGAGAAGTGCGATGGGTGCATATATTTTTGGACGATCTCTAAGTGCCGTACCGACACTTTTCGGCGTACTTACGATTGTTTTTGTTCTGATCAGGATCGCGCCGGGTGACCCGGCGCTCGCTATCCTCGGCGACAACGCCTCCCAAGAAGCGTTGGACGCGTTTCGCGAACGAATGGGGTTAAATGAGCCAATTTTGGCGCAATATTTGGACTTTCTTACACAAATTGCACGCGGCAGCCTTGGTGATTCTATGGTTTCCGGCAAACCAGTGCTGGACTCGGTCTTCGAGGTGTTACCCTATACACTTGAGCTTGCATTCGCCGCCATTGTCATCGGTGTCATAATCGGTGTTCCGTTGGGAATTTGGGCGGCTTTGACACGTGATGGTTGGGTCGACAACACTCTGCGCGTCATCTCTCTGCTTGGCTTGAGCTTCCCCGCTTTTTTGACAGCAATACTCTTGATTCTATGGCTTGCCATCGAGGTCCCACTTTTCCCGGTGATCTCCAATCCTGATGGCGCTTTGGGTGCAAGGCTCTACAATTTGTTCCTGCCCGCATTCAGCTTGGGCCTTATTTTGGTCGCCTATGTCGTACGGACGACGCGCTCCTCGATGCTCGATGTCTTGAGCGAAGATTACATTCGAACCGCACGCGCAAAAGGTGCGCCGGGCCGAAGGCTGATCTATCATCATGCGTTGCGCAATGCGCTCATACCCATTGTTACCGTGGTGGGTCTCTATTTCGGTCTGCTTATCGGCAACTCGGTTCTGACGGAAATCGTATTCAACAGACCCGGACTTGGAAAACTGATTGTCCTTTCGCTGAACCAACGCGACTACACAACGCTGCAAGGGCTGCTTGTCGTCGTCGCCTTCATGGTCGTCCTCGTTAATCTGCTGACAGACCTTGTCTATGGACTTATCGATCCGCGGGTAAAATTCAAATGAGCCAAGAACATCAAAACACACAGATAGGTGCCGCCGGGTCCATTGCGCTTGAAACAGAAAACAAGCTTGGCGGTAATAAAAAAACCTTACTCGTCCGGGTAGGCGACTACACGGTTGAAAATCCGCTGACAGTCATCGGGACTGTTATCTTCTTGGCGATCGTAATCCTGTCAGCATTCGCGCCATTTTTTGCGACCCATGACCCATTGGAACAGAACATTTTGAGCCGCTTGGAAGACAGGTCAGCCGAGCATCTTCTCGGCACTGACATGTTCGGACGCGATACCTGGTCTCGTATCCTTTACGGCCTCCAACTGTCCTTGATTATCGGTCTCCTATCGACCGCCTTGGCTCTCGTTTTCGGGACAGCGCTTGGAATTTTGGCTGGCTATCGCGGTGGCTGGACCGACATCATCATCATGCGTGTCATGGATATGCTACTGGCGTTCCCGACATTGATCACCGGCCTTTTGATCGTTGCAGTGCTGGGTGCCAATTTCGTCAATATCGTCTTGGCAATCACCGTCACCATTATTCCGATGTTTGCCCGGGTTGCCCGAGCGCCGACCATCGCGCTGAAGGAACGCGAATTTGTCGAGTCCTGTCGCGCCATGGGCTACTCAGACTTGAGAATAATGATCTTCCACATCACCCCCAACGTCATTGGAGAGGTCATGGTGTTGGCTTCCCTGTGGGCGGCCTACGCGATCCGCATCGAGGCATATCTCAGCTTTATTGGGTTGGGTGTGGCACCGCCCACACCAACGCTTGGAACCATGATACGCGAAGGTTTCGAGTTTATTTTGGATGCTCCTTACGTGTCGATTTATCCAGGGCTCGCCGTCTTGATTGTCGTTCTTGCACTGAACTTGATCGGTGATGGCTTGCGCGATTCCATTGATCCAAAGCTTAGGGACTAGCCATGAACACGCCTGTTGCAAGTTTTAAGAACTTTAACATCTCGCTGTCTTCGAAGGCGAAAACGATACTGGTTGAAGACCTTAATTTTGATATCAATGCCAACGAAACACTCTGTGTTGTAGGTGAATCCGGTTCGGGCAAGAGCACGACAGCGCTCTCCCTGATGGGTCTTTTGCCGCCAGCGTTGAAACCCAGTGGCATCATCGAGTTCCAGGGTAGAAATGTCCTGAGCATGAGCGAAAATGAGCTGCTTGATCTTCGCGGAAGACAAGTTGCCATGATTTTCCAAGAGCCTATGACCTCGCTCAATCCAGTGCTAACGGTTGGTGAACAGCTGGCCGAACCTCTGGTATTGCACGAGAAGAAGAGCTGGAGTGACGCCAGAGGCGAAGCATTGCGGTTGATGGATTTGGTGCGCATTCCAGATTCTAAAACACGCCTCAATGCTTTTCCGCATCAGCTCTCCGGGGGCATGCGACAACGCGTAATGATTGCGATGGCGCTTGCGTGTAAACCATCGCTTCTGATTGCCGATGAGCCAACCACTGCGTTGGATGTTACCATTCAAGCTGAGATTCTTGAGCTGATGAAGGACCTGAAAGCTGAAATCGGCATGTCGCTCCTTTTCATTACCCACGATCTTGGCGTTGTTGCCGAGATTGCGGACCGTGTTCTCGTGATGAAAGCCGGAAAGAAGGTTGAAGAAGGTGAGGTTGACGACCTGTTTTCCAATCCGGAGCAACCCTACACGCGCGATCTCTTATCGGCGGTCCCACGTCTTGGTTCATTGAACGGGACGGCTACGCCGAAGAAATTTCCACCCCTCGGCTCAGGCAAGGTCGATCAAGATATCGACAGCGAAACCGACAGGCGTGGGAAGAAGATATTAGAGGTTAAAAACCTGCGGACACGTTTCAATATTCGCAGTGGCCTCTTAAAGCGCGTCACCGGCTACGTGCCCGCCGTTGAGAATATCTCATTTGATATTCGGGCCGGTGAAACGCTGGCGCTGGTTGGTGAATCCGGATGCGGCAAGTCGACCGCCGGCCGGTCGCTGCTTCAACTCGTTGACGTATCAGCCGGGTCTGTGAAATTCATGGGTCAAGAGATTCACGGTGCACCACCGAAAGAAGTTCGCAAACTCCGTCAGAACTTGCAGATGATCTTCCAGGACCCGTTTGGATCGCTCAACCCGAGACAATCCATCAGAAGTTGTCTTGCCGAGCCCATGAAGGTTCACAATATCGTTCCGCGCGATGCGATCGATGATCGCATTAGTGAGTTGCTTGAATTGGTCGGCTTGAAACCGGAACATGCTGATCGATATCCGCACGAGTTTTCCGGAGGACAACGACAACGCATTTGTATTGCACGGTCTCTCGGCTTTAATCCAAGCTTGATCGTGGCCGATGAGTCAGTTTCCGCATTGGACTCAACGATCAAAGCCCAAGTTATCAATCTGATGCTCGAGCTTCAGGAAAAGTTGGGCATGTCCTATCTCTTTATCAGCCATGACATTGGCGCCGTGGAACGCATCAGCCATCGTGTGGCCGTCATGTTCATGGGCGAAATTGTGGAAATTGGACCGAGAGATGCGGTCTTGGGCAATCCCCAACACCCATATACCAAAAGGTTGATGAACGCTGTCCCGATTGCTGATCCTTCACTTTCCCAGGTCCGAAAACGCTTAAAAGGCGAAGAGATTAAAAGCCGGGTCGTCGGCCTGGATTGGGTTCCGCCCAAGCAAGTGTACCAGCAGGTGGGTGACGCTCATCACGTGTTGGACCGGTAGCCCTAAATTCCCTCTACCGCTTTTTTCAACCTGTCCACGAGAATGTCGATGGGTTGAGAATCGCGGGCATAGTTGGATCTTGCAACGTGAATTTCCATAATGTGCTCGGGCTTCAACGGACGCATTTTTAACCCTTCCATGGATCCGGCGGCGAAAAGCGGAGAAACAATACAAGTCCCGAGCCCCGCTGCCACCATGGCGCATACCTGCGGGGCTGTTGTGACTGAAACGGGCGTTTTGGGGAAAACACCGGCGTCCGAAAAGAGCTTGTCAGAAATCCGACGGGTTTCGGTGCCTTCAACAAAGGGAACGAACGGCCCTTCGGCCAAGTCTTCAATAGTTACCACTTCTTTCTTAGCGAGGGCATGGTCTTCTGCCATCGCAACGACCATCGGTTTTGAGTAAAAAGTCTCAAAATGTAAAAGCGGATGATCAAATTTTTGCGCTATGATGGCGACGTCGATCTTTCGGTTTAAAATTCGGTGTATGATATATTCAGAGCTCCGAACAAAATACACCAGATTAACATCCGGCCTTTGACTCAAAACCTCCTGTGTCGCGTTGACGAGCAATGAGATCGGAAACCCGGGTGTGATACCCACAGTCAGGGTTGCACGGTCTTCGTTCCTGATCATGGCAATCGATTGATTGATCTGGTCGAGGCCGGACATGACTTTGTCCACTTCCTCATACACGCGCATTCCTTTTTCTGTCACCGTCATCCGCCCATGCGATCGGTCGATAAGGCGCATCTCCACATCCTCCTCCAGATGGTTCAGGAGCTTGCTGACGGCCGGCTGCGACACATGAAGGATGTCTGCCGCCCGAGAAACGCTGCCGGTCTCAACAAAAGCTTTGAAAGCCTCAACTTGGCGAAGGGTTGGTTTTCTCATTTTTCATAACCTTAATGAATATAATAAGCGACTACATCATTTTTCATTATATTAATCGATGCAAGATTCCAATACGCAGCATATAAGTTTTTGGAATACAGGCTGCGGATTTTGCACTTTTACATTCTAGCTTTCTAAACGCTATGATTAGGCGTTTTCGGAGCAATTTGATGAAAAGCAACAGAGAATTTGTCGTAGTGGGAGGCGGAATTGTGGGCGCCTCCATAGCCTATGGCCTGTTGCAAGCTGGTAGGCAGGTCACACTGCTGGATGGAGGCCCTGGCGATCCCAAAGCGTCCGTCGCAAACTTTGGGCTCGTATGGGTTCAGGGGAAAGGTCCAAATCTTCCAGCCTACCAAATTCTGACCCGAGAAGCGTCAGACGCTTGGCCTGCTTTTTCTGAAGGTTTGTTGGACGCGGCGGGACAGAAGCTCGAAACGGTTTCCCCAGACCTGGCTTATGAGCGGGAAGGGGGCCTCACATTTTGCCTTAGCGAAGAGGATTATCAGGACCGCGAGAACTACCTCAACAGACTGCACAATGAGAGCGGCGGTCTGAGCAAAGACTGCCAAATGATCAGTCGAAGAGAGGTTGAGGAGCTTCTGCCCGGGTTTCGTTTGGGGCCGGAAGTTGTCGGTGCCAGCTATTGCTGGCGGGACGGGTGCGTCAATCCATTGAATCTGTCTTCAATTTTATATGCTTCCATACGCCGCCTCGGTGGCTCAATCATGCCGAACACAAAAGTGCATGGCATCGATCGCAAGAATAGCATTTGGCAACTTGTGGTCGATGGCGGGCTTATAGAGGCGGACAATATTGTCATAGCCGCAGGCCTTGAAACGCAGCGACTGGCAAAATTGGCCGGACTGAATGTACCAGTCCATCCACAACGCGGTCAGATATTGGTCAGTGAGCGGCGACCGCGAACAATGAGACTTCCCGCCAGCACATTGCGGCAGACCGTTGACGGTTCATTCCTTGTCGGCGCCACCAAGGAAGATGTCGGGTTCGACACATCCACAACCACAAACGCCGCACATGAGCTTGCACGCCGCATTGTCCGCATACATCCCGACCTGGAGAACATAAAAGTCGTCAGGCAATGGGGCGGGCTTCGCATCATGACGCCAGACGGCGCACCCGTCTACGAATTTGGCGATGGCGTGTCAGCCGTCGCTTGCCATTCTGGGATCACTCTGACCCCAATCCACGCTGTGCAAATCGTCGACAGGATACTGGCTGGTGACAAAGATACCAGTCTCGATACGTTTTCATCTGCAAGGTTCAAAGCCGCACCAGAGAGGCTGGCAGCTCTCATGAAAAGCCAAGCGTCTATCTAATAACAAGGACATACCCAAACATGAGCATTGAACGCATCCACACTTCGGACCGAAGGAGCAAAATTGTAAAGCACAATGGGCTGGTTTTCCTTTGCGGCCAAGTTGGAGCAGGTGACACCATTGAAGAGCAAACCAGAGACTGTCTTTCACGCATTGACGATCTTCTTAACGAGGCAGGATCCGATCGGCTGCATATCCTCCAGGCAATCGTATGGCTGTCGGACATGTCATACTTCAATCAGATGAATGAAATCTGGGATGCATGGGTGCCTAAGGGCCATGCACCAGCGCGCGCATGTGGCGAAGCCAAGCTGGCAAGAGAAATCCTGAAAGTGGAAATCATCATCACCGCGACAAAGGCGATATGAAAATGCAGGCGAACGGCTTGGCCTTCAGCTCAGATCGCAGCGTCCGCTAACGAGCGGTCGTTCATAGCCCATGGTCCATTACTACCAAGCAGGGTTCGAATGGCTGTTCTCACATCAAATTTCAATTGCGAACATGATTTTTCGGATGGGAAACTGGTCAAATGTTCCGACTTATACCGGATAGTAGAGAGGATGTAGTTGCGGTCCACGTGGACGGCGTTGAAGTAAAAGCTCAGCGCGGAGAGACAGTTGCGGCACTTCTTTTGCGTCAGGAAACCAACTGGTCGCGCTTGACCCCGATATCCGGCCAAAAACGCGCTCCCTATTGCATGATGGGCGTCTGTTTTGAATGCTTGGCCACTATCGATGGTGTGCCATCCCTACAGACTTGCCTGACAGGCGTTGAGGACGGTATGCGCGTTGAGCGACAGCGGGGCCGGCCGGAGGCCTCGGCATGACTGTGCAAATTGACCTCCTGATAATAGGTGCCGGTCCTGCGGGCATGTCTGCCGCCATAACTGCGCGCAAGCATGGATTGACGGTGCTCGTTGTGGACGAGCAGTTCGAGCCCGGCGGGCAGATTTGGCGCAATATTGAAACAAACAGCAGGATAAATCGCAGCAAAATACTCGGTTCTTCGTATTTGGAGGGCAAGGAGACTGTGAAGCGGTTTCGCGATTGCGGTGCGGCATACCGACCTCGAACACGTGTGTGGCAGGTAGAAGCGGGTTGCAAAGCTTATATGTCTACTGATGGCGTGGCGTCACAGGTGAAAGCAAAATGCATGCTTTTGGCCACCGGGGCGCAGGAACGACCCACACCGTTCCCTGGCTGGACGCTACCGGGCGTGATGACCGTTGGCGCGGGCCAAATTCTTCTCAAAACATCGTATCAGGTACCCAAGGGTCGCGTATGGATTGCCGGCAACGGACCCCTGAGCCTTCTCTACGCGGTCCAGCTGCTGGATGTCGGCGGCAAGATTGCGGGCTTCCTTGATACGACGCCTCGCCAATCGCCATTCAAACTGCTCTCCAGTTTTGTAAAAGCAGCCATCCATGCGCCGCTCGATCTGTTCAAGGGACTTGGGTGGCTTTTGAAATTGAGACGGCATGTCAAGTTCATCAGAAACGTGTCCGATGTCGAAGCGATCGGTGACGATAAAATCCAGCATTTGCGTTACAAAACCGGAAGCGGCCTTGAAGACACCGTTCCGGCAGACGTGCTTTTTGTACATGAAGGCATTGTACCTACTATTCACCCGACCCTTTCACTGGGATGTGACCACCACTGGATTGGGGATCAAGGCAGTTTTGCACCCACTTTGAACCAATGGGGAGAAACGACCAAAGAGAACATCTTTGTTGCCGGCGATGGCGCAGGCATAGGTGGCGCTAGGGTAGCATGCCTGCGTGGTGAACTGACCGCTTTATACATCGCGCACAAGACCAGACACATGTCGATGGCTGAGTTGCAAGTGCAGGCCAAGCCCGTCCGGTCAAGGCTGAAAAATGCGATGGCGTCGCGACCGTTCCTGGACAAGCTCTATTTTCCTCGCAGTGAAATATTCAATCCCGATGGACGTGCGCTTGCCTGCCGCTGCGAAGAGGTGAGTGTCGAAACCGTACGCGATCAGGCCAACTTGCAAGTTTTCGACCCCAACAAACTCAAAGCGTTGACCCGTGCCGGCATGGGGCCATGCCAAGGCCGACAATGCGGCTATGTTATCGCTAATCTTTTGGCCGGATCAGCAAGCTGCAAGCCGGCCGACATAGGTCTTAATAGGGTCCGTCCGCCGCTGAAACCGCTGACGCTGGATGAACTTGCAACGCTTGCGGAACCAGAAGCACGCCCATGAACATTCAAAGTATCGATGCGATCGTGATAGGTGGTGGCCTTCACGGCCTTTCAGCAGCGTTGCATTTAGCCCGCGCTGGACAGCGCACCATTGTACTGGAGCGTTCTTGGGTTGGCCGCCATGCGTCAGGCGGATCTGCCGCCGGTGTCCGCACACTCGATCGCGCGCTGGAAGAGCTGCCAATTGCATTTGAAGCGTCTGATATGTGGCACAATATCGGGCATATAGTCGGCGACGACTGCGGCTTTCACGCCCATGGTCAGGTCAAAGTAGCATCCCAGGAAAAAGACATCGCGATACTTGAGACGCGACTCGCAAAATCACACGCTGCAGGCTTTGAGCATGAAGAACTGATCGAGCAGTCTGAGCTGCGTCGACTAATTCCATCCATCGCCGATAAATGTGTTGCAGGGCTCATCGTTCGCAGTGATGGCGCTGCCGATCCACACAAGACATTAAAAGCGTTCCGCGCCAGTGTTGAAAAGGCCGGTGCCAAAATCATTGAAGGATGCGGTGTGACTGCGATCGAGCGTGTCCATTCAGATTGGCTGGTCAAGGCCGACGGCCGGAACTTTCTCGCGCCCGTTATCGTTAATGCCGCGGGAGCGTGGGCGGCAACCATCGCGGCGATGATCGGCGATGATATACCGCTCGGCCACAAGGCTTCGATGATGATGGTCACCGAGCGTATTTCCGAATTTGTCAAGCCAGTGGTCAGTCTTGCCGGGCGCCCGCTTTCCTTCAAGCAAACAAGACAAGGTACCCTTGTCATCGGTGGAGGCCTCCAGGGCCATGCTGATGTCAAAATGCAGAAGAGTGCTGTCAATTTTGTGGAGTTGGCAAAGAGCGCCCAAGCAGCCACGGAATTATTTCCGACGGTCGGCAACCTGCGGATCGTCAGGACTTGGGCAGGAATTGAAGCCAAGACCAAGGATCTGTTGCCAGTGATTGGCCCATCCGCAAACAGCCCAGGGGTCTTTCATGCTTTCGGCTTTTCCGGGCATGGGTTTCAATTGGTTCCGGTGGTTGGTGCCATTATTGCCGATCTCGTTGTTCACGGCGGCACCAATCGGCAGATTTACCCGTTCGCAGCACAACGTTTGATGGACCTGAACAAACCCGTCCAATGAATAGGAACAAGCCGTCTAAAAAGGCCTATCTGTGGCACGAACAGGTCACGCGTGTCATGATAGAATGGCTGGTAAGGGCTCAAGGTAGTCTTCTACTAAGCCGACAATCCGATCTTCCAGGCTACTACGTTGTCATGTGACGAACACGCTCCATCAGATCAATTTCGAACTGGCCGAATAGATGAAGCATATCCACGAAAACCCAATTCTCGGTGAATTGGCCATGCTCGTGGCGCCAAAAGTCGATGCCGTTCACGCCGGCTCGTCGCTGTGTCGGTTGGTAGCCGAGGTAAGGCCCGGTATGGGTAAGGAAGACACCCGGAAGGCTTGAGGCGCCTACGAAGTCCCCTTCAGCGATCAGGTTATCGAGGTCTCCCACCTTGCGGTCCGGGTAGGCAGTGAGCCAAGGGCGCTGATGCAGGTCCTCAAATTCAGAGAGTGACAAACAGGCGCCAATTCCGCCGGGTCCATACCATTTGAGATTTGGATGGAAGTAATCCGCCATTTTCATGGTCTTCAGGCTCGACTGATCAAATGCGTTCAAGCCGCCAAATATGAACTGCCGCGCGAAGGTGAGAAGCGCAGATGCGTCTCCTTGATCTTCCCACATGTCACCAGACAGCCCTGTAGGCGCCGGATATACGAAGGGCACTCCCCGCGATGGCGGCAAAGGCGAAAGGCCCAACTGCTCCAGCCAGTCGATGACATCGATCAGTAGGTGAATCCGGACGATTTGCCCATCTTCATCGAACTCGAGAAACTCTCCCCAACGCAGGCGAAGTTTTGTATTTCGAGCGGGGATACCCCAGAGTTTTTTTGTCTGTGTTCCGCAAAGATAGCCTGTCCCGCCGACCCAATGCGCCCCGTCAGCACCACCGTCGGCCTTTCCGTTCGATACTCCACCCATAGCAATGTGGATCTCTCGATTAAGGTCCGGGAACGCTTCCCGCAAAGGCCGGATAAACACATCGACGATTTTTTCGGCCCCTGACAAATCTCCGATCGGAGAGAATCCTTGCCAAATCACATCGTCTTTGAGTCTTTGCGAAGCCATGCCCAAAAGCTCGCTGAGCGGTGCCGTGTCTGACGCCTCCCACCATCCTTTTGCTATTGCTTTATTTCGCTGGTTCGTGGCGCTCATTTTCAAACCTACCTGGACTGTTCAAAGTTTTGGTCACCTTGCGGAACTGCCCAAAACAATCCCTCGACTGCTTCGGATCGAAATGAGGATTTCCGACCACCTAAACTGTTTTTGTGCTCGGATAAATAAAGCGGGCAATAAGCGGCGTCAGCCTAGGCATCACGACATAGGTCATCAGCATAACTTGGATAGTGACGGTCAATAAAAGACGAAGCGGCGACGGCCAGCCCGGTGTGAGCATGCCAATGATCGTGCTGAGGATCAGTATCATTGTGAAAACTACTACAATCATGACCAGCGCCATACGGTGCGGGCTCGGTTGCGCCACCTTGGTGCCTCGGGGTGGATCAAACCAGAACTCAAGGCCGGTCATGCGTTCAAATGCCGGATCGGCTGCAAAGTTTTCCGCTCCCTCTGCTAGCATTTTGGCACGATAGTCAGAACGCTCGAAATCCTCCAATTCCTCAATGCTGTCAAAGCGGAAAATCTGCCGATAGTGGCCGCCGGGTTCTTCAGGGCGGTGAAATCCGACGCCCAAATAGCCGGGAAACTTCGCTCTTGCACCTTCGGTCATGCGTTTTAGCCAGGCTTCATATGCTGCTTCATGGCCAAGTTTGACTTTTTGTCTAACGACAATGGTAACAGTTTCGCTCATGTGGAATGTGCCAGAATATGGGGAGGACCAAAACGCCATCTTACTGCACGGGCTATGTTTCAACAAATCCAAAAGTGCATTTGTTGAAGTCAAGGACATCCGCTTTGGGCTCGGAACGGACATTCAGACCATGAACCACGATCGTCCGCTTTGGGCCGAAACTCAACGGGATGAATACCACCGCTCAACGGCAACCAACCCCCTAATGCGCCCCATCCCAATCATCCGCCGCTTCGGCATCCACCGCTAGTGGCACGCTCATATTAACGGCCGGCATGGCCGCGTTTTCCATTATTTGTTTCACAACCGGAATGGTTTTGTTAACCTCATCTTCCGGTGTTTCAAAGATCAATTCATCATGGACTTGCAGCAACATTTTTGCTGATAGCGACGCATCACACAGCGCCTGTTCCATGCGCACCATGGCACGGCGGATAATGTCTGCGGCTGACCCTTGGATCGGCGCATTGATCGCCGCGCGTTCATTAAAGGCGCGCACAGACGGGTTGGATGAGCGAATGTCCGGATAGTGCGCGCGGCGACCGAAGATCGTCTCCACATAGCCGTGCTCGCGGGCAAAGGCCTTTGTGTCATCCATATAACCTTTAATGCCCGGAAAGCGCTCAAAATAGGTTTTGATATAGTCGGAAGCCTCCGACCGCTCGATGCCCAAATTGTTCGCCAGGCCGAATGCGGAAATGCCGTATATGATCCCGAAATTAATCGCCTTGGCGTTGCGGCGCACCTCCGGCGTCATCTCATCAAGCGGTACGTTGAACATTTCTGACGCCGTCATGGCGTGAATGTCGATGCCGTCGGCAAAAGCCTGCTTCAGCTGGGGTATATCCGCGACATGCGCCAGCACGCGCAATTCGATCTGGCTATAGTCTGCCGAAATTAGCTTATTGCCTTTTTCAGCCACAAATGCGGTGCGGATGCGTCTCCCTTCCGCCGTGCGGATCGGGATGTTTTGCAGATTTGGTTCCGACGATGACAGCCGCCCGGTCGATGTCGCCGCCATTGAGTAGGAGGTGTGCACACGCTTTGTTTCAGGGTTGATGTAACCAGGCAAAGCGTCCGTGTAGGTGGATTTAAGCTTGGTGAGCTGGCGCCAATCGACAATCTTGCGCGGCAGTTCATGACCTTCGGCGGCCAGATCTTCCAGTTGCTGCGCGCCCGTTGCCCATTGGCCGGTTTTGGTTTTCTTGCCGCCGGGCAGGCTCATCTTGTCAAACAGGATTTCACCCAATTGTTTGGGCGAGCCGACATTGAACTTTTCGCCGGCTAATTCATAAATTTCATCCTCGAACGCCCCCGCTTTTTGAGCAAATTCGCCCGACAGGCGCGACAGGATTTGCCGGTCGACCGAAACACCACGCTCTTCCATACGGGCGATCACCGGCACCAACGGTCGCTCCAACCGCTCGTAGACTCGCACCAAACCGGCGGCCTGCACGCGGGCCTTCAAAATCCGCCATAGTCGTAGCGTGATGTCGGCATCTTCGGCGGCGTATTGGGTGGCAACATCAAGCGCGATCTTGTCGAAGGTGACGGCCTTTTTGCCGGTGCCTGCGATGTCTTTGTAGGCAATCGGTTTGTGGCCCAACCATTTGTCCGACAGCGCGTCCATACCCTGCCCACCATTACCCGCGTCAGCAACGTAGGAGAGCAACATCGTGTCATCAAAGGCCGCGATGTCGATGCCATAGCGATGCATCACCAGCCAATCATATTTTATGTTTTGGCCAATGATCAGGATGGATGGATCTTCCAGCAGCGTTTTTAGCGCCGCCAGCGCATCGTCCATTGGGATTTGTCCGTCCACAAGACCCCCGCCACCCAGCAGATCACCATCCCCATCCCGGTGTTGCAGCGGCACATAACAGGCCTCGTTTTCTGCATGCGACAGCGAGAAGCCGACGAGATTGGCCTGCATCGCGTCTAGCGAATCGGTCTCGGTGTCAAACGCCACGATCCCCGCTTCGCGCGCCTTGCCGATCCAGTCATTGAGCGCGGACAGATCTCGGACACAGGCATATTTGTCAGTGTCGAACTGCGCAGACGCTGCAGCTGTTGCGCGCGCATCGGCCAGGGCAGAGGGCGTCCAGCTATCTTCGAGGGGTGCGTCTTCGTTAGTATCGGTCGCGTCAAGGTCGGGCCCACGTGCGGCGCTTCCCTCGGCGACAGTAACACTTGCCGCATCAATACTGCCCGCATCCGCGCCGGTTTCCTCTGCGACCCGCCGCGTCAGCGACGTAAATTCCATAGCCTTTAAGAAGCTGATGAGTTTGGGTCCATCCTGTGGCTCCAGCGCCAGCGCATCGAGCGGCAAATCAAGGGGCGTGTTGACGTCGAGCGTCACCAGTTTGCGGGACAAGACTGCTTGATCGGCGAAATTGATCAGGTTTTCACGCCGTTTGTTCTGCTTGATCTCAGACGCGCGCGCAAGGAGCGTGTCAAGATCACCATATTCATCCAAAAGCTGGGCGGCGGTTTTGGGGCCGATGCCAGGCACACCGGGAATATTGTCTGTCGAATCACCGGTAAGCGACTGCAGGTCGATCATTTTTTCCGGGCCGACGCCGAACTTTTCAATGACTTCGGCGATCCCGATCTGCTTGTCTTTCATCGTGTCATACATCGACACTTTATCGCTAACGAGCTGCATCAAGTCCTTGTCAGATGAAACGATCGTGGCCTCCGCGCCGACGGCTTCTACCTCTTTGCAGTAGGCAGCAATGATGTCATCGGCTTCATAGCCTTCCGTTTCGATGCAAGGCACGTTGAACGCCCGCGTAGCCTCCCGAATCAAGCCAAATTGCGGACGCAAATCTTCCGGTGGCTCGTCCCGGTTGGCCTTGTAGTCGGCATAAAGGTCGTTGCGGAATGTCTTGGAAGAATAGTCGAAAATGACCGCAAAATGGGTCGGCGTAACGCCCACATTCGTATCGCGGGCGTTTTGCAGGAGCTTCCAGAGCATGTTGCAAAAGCCTGACACCGCGCCGACGGGTAACCCGTCGGATTTTCGTGTCAGCGGGGGAAGTGCGTGGAACGCGCGAAAAATATAGGCCGAACCGTCGACGAGAAAGAGATGATCACCGGATTTCATGCTTAAACGCTTAGCGCGCGATCATTGGCGCGGCAATAATCATCGTGAGTTGCTTTGCAAAACTGCTGTCATCACGCATTTTTCATAAATTCGCCTAAAATTGCGGCGTGTGGCGCATTGCCTGAATTGTGGCATTTTTGTAGTTTCGCGCGCGAGGGAGTGATCTAATGTCCGCCAAAAAAATTCTAACCGTCCTGTTGGTCGTCAGTGTCGCGATGCCAGCGGTTGGTCAAGCTGCGCCTTTCGGCACTCTTACCCTGCCAAAGGTTAAGTCAGATGTGCCCGTTGTTTTGGTCAGCGATTCCGAAGAGCGCCAGCGCCGCCGCGAACGCCGCAAGCAACGCAAGGAATTGCGTGAGCGAGCCGCCGGAACTAGCGCTGCGCAAGGACAAAGCCGCCCCGTCGCGCCAATCAAGCGCATAAGAGGGCCTCAATTCCTCAACTATCAAGTCGCGGCATTGCAAGACGTTCCATTAGCAACATTGATCCCGGACATGGCGAGCACCGGATCGATTACCGCTGCAACCATCGCCGCTCAATCGTCGCAGATCGTCATGCCGCCCATGGTCGTGCTGGAAGGCACCGCGCCGCCCATTAACGATGTGGCGAACCAAACGGCTGAGGCGGTCGAGCAGAACGAAATCGCTTTGCCGGAAATGACGCTATTGGGCGCACAGCCACCAAAGATTGAGCAAGCGAGTTCGACACCGCAAATGACCGTGCTTGAAGCGGCTCCGGTCCGCCTCTCGTCTGCAGATCTCTTTGAGGTAGCAGCTGGCGCGCCTGTCGATGGTTCGATCAAGGTTGAAAAAGACATCGCTGATGCGGTTCGCGAACTTTATGCCGAGCGGCGGGACTTTATATGGTCAGACGGGAACAGCATTGGGGATAATGCCAACACGATACTGGCAGCACTTGGCGCGGCGCAGACACATGGGCTGAACAATGAACACTATGCGGTCGTCATGCCCACTTTGTCCGAAACGCCGGTAGAGCGCGCCCGCCAGTTGATTGCTTTCGATGTCGAATTGACTGCCCGCGCCGTCCGTTTTTCACTCGATCTGAAAAATGGCGCGATCGAGCCCAACAAGATATCCGGCTATCATGATTTCGGCAAAGAACGTCTTACGGCGACACAAGCCGTGGCCGGCCTTGTTGAAACATCGGATGCGACGGATTGGTTTGTAAGCCTCACACCGCAGCAAAGCGAATACCGCATGCTGCAAGAGGAACTGGCCGAACTCCAAGGTCAGACAGATAATATTCTGCCAATTCCGTCCAAAATTCTGCTCCGTCCAGGTGACACCAACGAAGCGCTACCGGCTGTCATGCAGGGTATGGAGCGCCGCATGTCCGCTGAGACGCGCGACAAGCATAAGGCGCTGTTGGAAGCCTATAATGGCGGGACGCTTTACGACGATGCGCTGGTTGATCTCGTTAAAGATGTTCAACGTGATCTCAACTTGAAGGCTGATGGAATTGTCGGCCCCATGACGGCGTCTCGATTGGCATCTCAATCGGTTGCGTCAAAGATCGAGCGTCTGGAGTTAGCGCTGGAGCGCATGCGATGGCACCCTGAGGCCTATGGTGACCGCCAGGTGGTGATCAACGCGCCGGAGTACCGTGTACGTTATAAGGAAAATGGTGAAACCAAACTCGCGATGCGTGCGATCGTCGGCAAGAAGTCAAATCAGACCTATTTCTTCCACGACGAGATCGAGCATGTTGTGTTCAATCCCTATTGGGGCGTGCCACAATCGATCATCGTGAATTCATATCTGCCAAAATTGCGTGCCGATCCAAGCTACCTTGATCGAAATGGCTTTGTTGTCACGACCCAGTCGGGCCGCCAGGTGTCATCCTCGTCGGTCAACTGGTCACAATTTGGCGGAAAGGTGCCCTATAATATTCGCCAGAAGCCGGGACCGCGCAATGCGTTGGGCGAGCTGAAGATCATGTTCCCGAACCGGCACGCCATTTACATGCATGACACCCCGGCCCGGAACCTGTTCGCTCGCGATGCGCGTGCTTTCAGCCATGGCTGCGTGCGGTTGCAAGACCCACGAGCGATGGCCGCTGCTGTTCTCGGCAAAAGCGTCAGCTATGTCGAAAGCCAGCTGGGCGGGTATGAGAAAACCGAGAAAATGTCAGAAACAATTCCCGTTTGGGTAAGTTACTTCACTGCATGGCCCGATGATGATGGCAAAGTGCAGTACCATGCCGACATTTACGACCGCGATGAGCATCTGATTAAAGCGTTGGATAAGGTCGCAGCTGCCCGCGCGATTTGATCAGCTCGTCGCCTCAAAACAAACAGGCGCATGGCCGGCGCGGATCATACCGATCTGCGCCGCTGCTGCTTTTGACAGATCAATAATCCGCCCCTTTATAAAAGGGCCACGATCATTGATCCGCACGATGACCGATTGTCCGTTGGTGCGGTTGGTAACCCGAACTTTCGTGCCGAACGGCAAAGTCCGGTGCGCGGCCGTCAGGGCGCTCGGGTTCATCAATTCGCCTGATGCCGTTTGTGAGGTTAGTGCATACCAGCTGGCGCTGCCGCACTGATCCGCAGCGATGGCTGGCGTGCTGGCGTTCAATGAAACGGCGCTAACCGCGCCAAGTATGATCAGCCCACATGCGGTTGAAGGCAGTTTTGTAGTCCGGATAGTCAAAGTCAAAGCCCAATTCTTTTAGTTTGGCGTTCGATACGCGCTTGTTTTCGCCGTAAAAAGAACGCGCCATGGGCGACAATGTGGCAGTTTCAAAATCAATGGGCGGCGGCACATCAACTTTCATTAAAAGGGCGGCATGTTCGACAACGTCCTGGGGCGGCGCCGGTAGGTTGTCGGTCACGTTGAAAATACCATCGGCCTGCTGTTCGCCCAAGAACATCAGCGAACTTGCGATATCATCCACGTGAATACGATTAAATACCTGACCGGGTTTCACAAGCCGCCGTGCGGTACCTTTTTCAAGGTTACAAAAAGCGTTTCGACCCGGACCATAAATGCCGGAAAGTCGTAATATTGCTAACGGGGCACTGTTGGTCTCAGCCAGTCTTTGCCACGCATCCTCAGCGGCAACGCGTTGAACCGAACGCTTGGAGACCGGACGTGGTCGCGCGGTTTCATCAACCCAGCCACCATCATAACTGCCGTAAACACCAACGGTCGACAGATAAGCCATCCAGTTTGGCGAAGCGTCAGCCAACGCCTCACCCATCGCGTTGACGACAGGATCGCCAGCTTCGCCTGGCGAAACGGATTGGACAATTATGTGCGCTTTCTTGATAAGTGCTCGCAGTTCATCGGTCGCTTCGCCGTCAAATTGAACCGGGTTCAAATAGGCCCGGATTTCTGGCGCCATTTTGTCTGGGGACCGTGTTGTCCCGAATACAGTTGCCCCTTCTGCATGCGCATTTTTTGCAAACGCTTTGCCAGAATAACCAGCGCCAAATATCAGCACCGTTTTTCCGCACCAGAAGGATGGTTGTTCCGCGCTCATGGCTCAGTTCCACTCCTGTAAAACGTGGTCGGATGTTTCTGCGGCGATCGATTGTTGCCGGTATTTATCAATGTCAATGTCGCGACCAATCTGGCGAAGGGCCCATACAGCCATCGCACGCACTTGGGCAGCATCATCGAGCAACAGGTTGGTGATTAACGGTACAAGCGTTTTATCGCCGCTATTACCAGCCGCAATCAGGCAATTACGCACAAATCGGTTACGCCCAATCCTTTTGATCGGGGAGCCGGAAAACCGGCTTCTAAATGCTTTGTCATCCAGGGCCAGAAGTTCTGCCAAGGGTGGCGATTTCATGTCTTCCCGCGCCTGAAGCTTTGCTTCCCGGGCTTTGACGGCGAACTTGTTCCACGGGCACACCGCGAGACAATCATCACATCCGTAGATCCGGTTACCCATTTGGCGCCGCAGTGAGCGATCAATGATCCCGTCATACTCGATCGTCAAATATGAGATGCAACGGCGTGCATCGAGCTGATAGGGCGCTGGAAACGCATTGGTTGGACAAACATCCAGACACGCACGGCATTGACCGCAATGGTCAGCTTCGCTCGTATCGGCTGGAAGCACCAAATCAGTCAAAATGACCGAAAGGAAAAACCAAGAACCCAAATCGCGGCTGACCAGATTGGTGTGTTTGCCTTGCCAGCCGAGCCCCGCGGCCTGCGCCAATGGTTTTTCCATTAGAGGTGCGGTGTCGACGAATACCTTAACGTCACATCCGGCCTTGGTGGCAAACCGTCCTGCCGCCTGCTTGAGCTTCCCTTTGATCACATCGTGATAGTCTCGATTATGCGCATAACAGGAAATCGTGCCGGATGATTTTTGGATTAGTGCGGCTAACGGATCATAGTCATCCGGCCCATAAGTCATAGCAGCCAAGATAGCTGATCGCGCTCCCGGCCAAAGCACACGCGGGTCAGCACGACGTGCAAAAGTGTCGGCCAACCAGCCCATAGAGCCGTGGTACCCAGCCTCCAAAAAGCGCTGCAATCGTTTTTCCCACTCTGGAAGACCGTCTGCGGCCACGACCCGCACGTGATCAAATCCCTCGCTGTGCAGGTCTTTGATCAGTTGCGCTTTCGTGCGCTCCGCGCTCAAGGGTTCAACTCCCGTTAAAAATCGAGATCCGCATAGTGCGAGACTGGGGGCAAGCCGCGCACACGGTCCGCCAAGAGTGGCCGGAACGATGGTCGGGATTTGACCCGCGCATACCAGTCTTTTGCAGCTGGCAACTCATTCCAAACAACTTCACCCATATAGTCCAGAACACTCAAGCTGGCGGCGGCACTGAAATCGGCGATGGATATGTTGGAGCCGGCTAACCAATTGCGGGTTTGCGTCAGCCAGTTGAGATAGTTCAAATGCTGCTTGGCGTTTGCACGTGCTGCACGCAATACAGCAGAGTCGGGTGCACCGCCACCGCCTTCGGCTGCTTGTTCGAGCTTAGATACCCGCTCACGCACCAATGCTCGGCAAACATCCGCATCCAGCCGACCCGTGAACCATTCCACCAGACGACGTACCTCTGCCCTTTCTAAAGGGTAGTCCGGCAACAGCCGTGCTGCCCGCATCATGGGTCCACGCGTTTCATCAAGGTACTCGGCAATGGGAATTGCACCGATGACTGGAACACCTGCTTCGGCTAGCAAGACCGGGACGCTGTTGGCGGGGTTCATCGCGACGAACTCTTTGCGCCGTCGCCATGTTTGCTCCACTACCAAGTCGAATTCCACGCCATGTTCGCTCAGCAACAAGCGAATGAAACGGGCCGGTGCGGACATGGGATGATGAAACAGGCGCATGGAAATAAAAAACCTCTACCTGTCTTAGACCGATCCAAATAGCGCCGCAATCGCCATCAAGCGCCGTTTCCAAAAGCTTCAATATCAGCGAGTGTTGGGAGATCAGCGCCGCGTCGACTGCAGGTGACCGCGGCGGCCTTCACAGCAAAAGACCCCATTTCAACCAGGTCGACTTCCCGCGCCTTGCCTTTCTCGCATGCACTATGCGCTGCTAGATAATGCATGGATGCCGCCATGAATGTATCCCCGGCGCCAACCGTATCGACCACATCGACTTTTTGGCCCGGGATCGACACCAAACGACCGTCGGCGCTCCCGATAAGCGCGCCATCCGGCCCGCGTGTCACGATACAGATGTCGGCACCTGCTACGAGCGCTTTTTCAACAAATGCTTCAATTGGCTGGTCCGGGTACATAATACCCAGATCTTCATCGCTGGCTTTGACAAGACCGGCAATGGGCAATAGCTCGTCGGTGGTTGTCCGCCAAGGCTCAGCATCCGGCACGACAACCAAGCGCACATTGGGATCATATGTGATGAAATGCGTATCGGCATTGCGTTTGGCAAATTCCCGCAGGGCCAAGCCGCTTGGCTCCAAAACCGTTGCAAAAGATCCAAGATGTATGAGCTGGTCGCGTGGATCGAGATCATCTGGAATGTCGGACATCTCCATCGAACAGTCCGCTGTACCGTTTGAATAGATTGAGTAGCTCGGGTGTCCGCTTTCATCGGTCTCAACAAAGGCGAGCGTTGTCGGTTGATCGGTCAGGACACAATAGTCGTCGCCGATACCGTGTGTAGCCATGAAATCAGTAAGGCGTTGTCCAAATGCATCCCTCGAAATACGGGTAAAAAGAGACACTCGGTTGCCCATGCGTGCCAAGCCCAAGGCCATGTTTAACGGCGATCCGCCAACAACCCCATCCACGCCCACATTATGGGGGTTCTTGGGGTCGCCAGATTTGACGAACATGTCGTACAGTGCTTCACCACACGTGATAAACATCAAGCTGCTCCCTTAAGCTTTGTGGGTCGGGCGGTGATCTCGACTAGTTTGTTGCCGGCGATAGATGCTTCGGCTGCCGCGCCCATTTCAACGGCCATAGCACCATCTTCCAGTGACACTTGCGGTTGTGATTGGCTTTGGATCATGTCGGCAAAAGCTTGATGTTGGAAGTATGTGCTTCCATGATGGTCACCGGCGTTCATCAGTGCTTGGTCAATCGCCAATTCTTCTTCTGTCCGGTTTTCACCCCCGCGCGGATACGATCCAAACAACGAGTGTCTTGGATCCGCATCGGGATTAAAACGAGCCGGACCCGGAACACTGGCGACCAGCTTCGCCTTATCACCAGTAACTGACACTTGTTCTTGCCACCATGAACCCTCGGCAAACATGCAAAGGTCCAACGAAGCGCGCATACCATTGTCAAAATCGACGATGACAAAAGCATTATCGACAACTGGCTTATGCGACGGATCTTTCAAATCATCGACAAAGTTCACACTCTGCGCACCTGAAGCATAGAGGCGAACGGGCTCTGAACGGGTCAGGTGCCGCATCAGATCGAAAAAGTGGCAGCATTTCTCAACCATTGTGCCGCCGGAGCGCTCAAAGGAGCGGTTCCAAAACTCGATTTTGTCGAGAAACGGAAAGCGGTGTTCAACGATCGACACCATGTGAGGTCGACCAGCTTTCCCGGCTTCCACTTCTTCAATCAAGCGAGCAACCGCTGGCATGAAACGATACTCCATGCCGACCCAAACCGGTGCCAGCCGTCCGCGGGTAGCATCGACCATCGCCCAAGCCTCTTTGGGTGTGGTAGCCGCGGGCTTCTCCAGCAGGATTGGTTTGTTGGTCGAAAGCAAAAACGCCATGACGCGTGCGTGCGTGTCATTGGGCGTCACGACAATATAGGCGTCGATATCATCGATGCCCGCTAGTGCGTCCATCGTGTCGAACGCGGCCACATTGGAAAAACCACAATCGGCAGCAATGCTTAAGCCCTGGCTGCGCATCACGGAATCAGTGTCGACGACTGCGGCCACTTCAGCGTCGTCAAGCAACGAGATATTCCGTATGTGCTCCTGCCCCATCATGCCCGTCCCAATGACGGCGTAACGTCGTGGCATATGTTTCCTCCCAAGCGCAGCTCTGCTCCCTTACCTTCATTTCCCGGCAATTCAAGGCTTTACGGTGTCCAATTGAGAACGCTAGTGATGCAGGCCAGCAATAGGATGGGGAGGAGACATGGAGGAGGTCGCCAAAACGGTTCTGATCACCGGCGCTGCACGCGGCATCGGTCTGGCCACGACGCAACGTTTTTTGAAAGAAGGGTGGAATGTCGTCGGAATCGACAATCGCGGGCAAGCGCTTGAGGAAGCATTTGCCGGCCTCAAGAGCAATCGCGCGTGCGCCATATGCTGTGACGTTTCAAAGCCTGATGATGTTTATCAAATGGTGCCAAATGCCGCTTCTCTTTTTGGCGGTCTAAACGCTCTGGTCAACAACGCAGGTATTGCCGATTTTGCGCCCGCCGCTGACCATGATTATGACTTGTGGCGCTCCGTCATGGCGACAAACTTGGATGGGCCGTTTTTGCTGATTCAAGCCATCGCACCAATGTTGCGCGACGTGGGAGGCGGATCGATCGTCAACATTACATCTATATCGGGTTTGCGGGCATCGACCATGCGGGTAGCCTATGGCACATCCAAAGCCGCCTTGGCGCACCTGACCAAACAATATGCCGCCGAGCTTGGCGAATGGGGCATTCGCGTCAACGCGGTTGCGCCCGGTCCCGTCGAGACAGAAATGGCCAAGAAAGTTCATTCACCAGCCGTGCGCCAAGCCTATTATGATGTGCTGCCTATTCCCCGCCATGCAGAAGAGCGTGAGTTAGCCAACGCGATCTGGTTTTTGACCTCGCCGGAAGCCAGCTACATCACCGGCCACATATTGGCAGTCGATGGCGGTTTTGATGCCGTGGGCATCGGTATCGCCGAATTGCGCAAATAGCTTGGACAAATAGGGTGGCGACCCTATGCCTTTTTCACGCGCGCGATTTTACAAGTGTCGGTATACTCACGCTTGGTAAAGGGGAGAAACGTTGATGAAACTATCTATTTTCGGTCCCGTTATTACGGTCGTCGCTGCGCTGCTCTTGGTGGTTGTTCCGATAACCAACGCAAATGCCACGAGCGGGCCAGGCTGCCTCAGGGTTGTCAATGTACCGGCAGGCGATGTGCTGAACGTGAGGGCCGGGGCTTCGGCGAACTCAGCCATTGTGGATCGCATCGACCCGAACAGGCAGGGCATTTTGGCACTTCGCTCACAATGCGTGCCCCTATCGCGTCCATGGGGTTCGCGATGGTGTCCGGTTACCCATTACAATGGCAACGCGGTTGTCGATGGCTATGTCAAAGCGCGCTATATTCGCGACCAAGAGTGCCCCTGATGAGATCGGTCTTCTATAAAGTACCAGTCCTCGTAGCAGTTTTGATTGGCAACAGCATTGCGGTGACAAAGCCAGCACTGGCCGATCTGTGCGTGGTGAACGTGCCGTCGTGGGATGTTTTGAATGTTCGCGAACGCCCGAGCGCCTCTGCGCCAATCATCAATATGCTTAAGCAGGGCGAACATGGACCGATTTGGGCCAATGGGACATGTGTACCGCGAGATCGAGAGCCCGGTTCGCGTTGGTGCCCGATCATGATCGGTGCTGGTAGTGGCGTTGGAATGGGATGGGTGAAGGCGCGTTATATCGCCGAATGCTAAACCGAGTAGATAGATTTCAGTTGCGTTACCGCTTTGATGGCACGCCCTTTAATTGCGTCCTTATTGGGCGCTTCTGCTTGGCCGGTGACTATCCGCACCTGAAGGTCACCAACGAGTAACGATAGCCAGCTTTCGGCTATGTCGCTAGAACTTTCAGCATCCGCCAGTTCGCTCCCAATTCCTTGCTCGATGAGCCCGGCGATGAGCGGTAGCACAGCATCTCGTCCATTGTCCGCCAGCGCTTTCCCAAGGCTGCTCGTGTCGTGAACGTCACCGGCGGCGGCTCGATTAAGCGCAATGGCTCGCTCGCTGGTCAGGACTGTCAAGAGACGCTCGCCGACCGGAATTAAAATATCCAGACCAGAATTTTCGCCGGCATCTGCCAGTACCGCGTCGATAAGCGTGGTAATCCGTTTAGCATTGTCCACCACTAGAGACTTAAACAAGCCCTGCTTGTTGCCGTACCATTTATATAGCGTTTCGTTTGAGGCACCCGCACGTCGCGCAATTTCCAGCATCGAAGCGCCTTTGTACCCCTTTTCAGCCAGCACAACATAGGCCGCTTCTTCAATCGCTTGGCGGCGTCGATCGGCATAACTAGCCGACTTTGGGGTTTTGCTCATCAATGACGTCCAACTTTTCGCTTGCCCAAAAACGTAAATAACTATACGGATATGTCAAATCGTACAAAAAATTACGGATACTCGATATGACACGTCTCTCTCCTTTAGACACCGCGTTGGTGGTGCTGATTATCGTTCAACTGGTTATGATGTTTGCCATGTTCTTTCAGGCACCGCCTCATCCACCTTATGAAGTTGTTCCCTTCGCCATGGGGCCATTCTTGGCAGCGTCATTGGCCGCTTGCGTTGCAGCATTGCTGCGCGGGGGCTTGGCTAGCCGATCAGGTCAAATTCTCGCGATCATCGCAGCCGCAATGGCGATGGTCTCTTACGGACCTCAAAAGTGGTTTGACCCGGCTGCGCTTCAAATTTGGCCAGCAGTGCTCACTGCGCAAATTGCCGTGGGTATCATCGTATTTAATCTGCTGAAAAGCCGATCTTCCTTTGTGGCATAAACAAAAAGGGCGGACCAACGGCCCGCCCATATCGATCTCGGCTGAACAGTTGCTAAGCCGCTGCTTTCAGCTCCAAACGCTTTTGGTGCAAAATCGGCTCAGTGTAGCCCGATGGCTGAACGAGGCCTTTGAGTACCAGATCGAGCGCTGCCTGGAAGGCGATGCCGTCATAGCCGGGCGCCATGGGCGTGTAGGCCGGGTCACCTGCGTTTTGCGCATCTACCACTTTGGCCATCTTTTTCATCGTCTCAACGATCTGCTCTTCGGTGACGACGCCGTGCAACAGCCAGTTGGCCATGTGCTGCGATGAAATCCGCAGTGTCGCGCGATCTTCCATCAGGCCCACATCATTGATGTCGGGGACCTTGGAACAGCCAACCCCTTGGTCGACCCAGCGAACAACATAGCCCAAAATGCCCTGCGCATTGTTGTCGAGTTCGGCCTGTATATCTTCTGGTGCCCAGTTGGGGCGCACAGCGACGGGGATCGACAGAATATCGTCGATAGAAGCGCGATCACGCTTGCTCAACTCATCCTGTACACCGCCGACATTGACCTGATGATAGTGCGTAGCGTGAAGCGTCGCCGCGGTGGGAGACGGCACCCAAGCGCAGTTTGCACCGGCTTTCGGATGACCGATCTTTTGCTCGAGCATCGCGTTCATCAGATCCGGCATCGCCCACATGCCTTTGCCGATCTGCGCGCGACCGCGCAGGCCGCAAGCAAGGCCAATGTCAACGTTCCAATCCTCATAGGCTTTGATCCATGGTGCGCCCTTCATGTCGCCTTTGCGGATCATTGGGCCTGCATGCATCGATGTGTGCATCTCGTCGCCTGTGCGATCCAGGAAGCCGGTGTTGATAAACACCACACGCTTCTGCGCAGCACGGATACATTCTTTCAGGTTCACCGTCGTGCGGCGTTCCTCATCCATAATGCCCATCTTGATCGTGTTCGGCGCCATGCCCAACGCTGCTTCCACCCGGGTGAAAATCTCGTCGGCGAAAGCAACTTCCTCCGGTCCATGCATCTTCGGTTTGACCACATACATGGAGCCGTCGCGCGAATTCTTGCGGCGACCGTTGGGGCCGACATCATGCAGCGCAATCAACGCCGTGCACATGGCATCCATGATACCTTCCGGGATTTCAGAGCCGTCTTGCAGCAGGATTGCCGGGTTGGTCATCAGGTGACCGACATTGCGCACCAGCATCAGCGCGCGACCTGGATAGACCCAGTCGCCGCCATTGGCCGCTGTCAGTTCAATGTCAGCATTGAGTTGGCGGGTAATGGTCTTGCCGCCTTTTGCAAAACTCTCTTCCAAGTCGCCTTTCATCAGCCCAAGCCAATTGCTGTAGACCAGCGTCTTGTCCTCCGCGTCCACCGCCGCAACCGAATCCTCGCAATCCATGATCGCCGTGACCGCGCTTTCCAAAATAACGTCAGCGATATTGGCGGGATCAGCTTTGCCAATCGCATGGTCGGTATTGATAACGATGTTGATGTGCATGCCATTTTTGACCAGCATCAACCGATCAATGGAACCGTCACTTTCGCTGTAAGCAACAAATTGCGATGGGTCCGTCAGGCCTGTTTCACCACTTGCCGTGTGGCAAAGCAGTACCCCGTCCGACACGGCAAAGCCGGTGACAGCGCTCCAAGAGCCGCCAGTCAACGGAGCTGCTTTATCGAGAAAGTCTTTCGCCCACGAAATGACCCGCGTGCCGCGCGCCTCATCATACCCCTTGCCAGACGGCAGGTCGCCCATCGCGTCAGTGCCGTAAAGCGCGTCATAAAGCGAACCCCAACGCGCGTTGGCAGCGTTAAGGGCGAAACGAGCATTCATGATAGGAACGACAAGTTGCGGGCCGGCAATGTCGGCAATTTCTGCATCGACATTTTCGGTCTCCACAGAAAAGGCGGGGCCTTCCTCAACGAGATAACCTATTTCCAGCAAAAACGACCTGTAGGCGTCCATGTCAGCCGGCATGCCATTGGCTTTGTGCCAATTGTCGAGTTGCACTTGCATGCTGTCGCGCTTCTCGAGCAAGGCCTTGTTTTTAGGCGCCAGTTCATGGGCAATCTCTGAAAATGCTTTCCAGAAATGTTCGCTTTCCACGCCTGTTCCAGCCATCGCTGTGCCAGAAATGAATTGCTCAAGTCCCTCATCGACTTGAAGGCCAAATTTATCCGTGCGTGTGCTCATCAATGCCTCCTCATGGGTTAGAGATCGCATAAAGGCCCGCGCTGATTTGTGTCAATGCAGCATGAGTGACAATCATTATTAACCTGACGGATAAAATGGACCCTCAACTCGCAGGGCTCGGGCGCGCCAACGCATGAGCGAAAAGCGTCGCGCTCACAAACTGTTCGGCCCCGTCAATGTCAACGCATTCAATTTCTTCCGTAGTTGAAATCTCGACGTCGTCAGCGCCCGCATGTTTTGCAGATTGATAGGCCAAAAGCCGTACCGCCTGCCGAGCGGCGCCTAGCGCATCTTCTTTGTTTCGATGATTCCGATCTGCTTCGGCGAGTTCCCCGCCCAAGATCCGGAAATGCCCGTCTTCGGTTGGTAGAACCTCCAGCTTTTCCCCAATGCGTATCTGGCCGGTAACAGCGCCCACAGCATTGGCGACATCGGCATGATTCGGCACGATGGCTTCGGCCCCCAATTTCGCCCCGACATTTGGATAGTAGGCCCCTGCACCCGCACCAAGACCGATCACTGGTCGATCCAGCTGAACCCTAAATTGTGCAATGCCCGCTTCCCCATTGAGCGCACGTTGCGCTAGCTCCGAAGCAGCAAGCGCTTCACCATCATCCCCAATAGCGCTTTCAAGGCAACGCTGCGCACTTAAATGGACCAGCCTTGCGACCACGCGTTCTGCCAGTTCTGCACCGGACGTGGCGAGCGGCTTGCCGTAGCCATCTTTTTGCTGCGCGAGAATATCGAGGCCGATTTCGGCAGCGCCGCGATCCCAGTGGCTCATTTTGCCGAGTACATGCTTCGCATCGGATGGCGTGACCGCGCTGATATGGGCAAGGCCCCGCTTGACTAAAGCGCGAAGGCTTGCTTGCGCGCTTTGGCCCATCAACACGTCTGAGGCCGGCCGCGGATCATTGGGTAACTGATCCAGTAACGCAGTTTCGGTTTTTGACAGACCGAAGGCCACCTGATCATTAGATGTTTTTCGCCAGACGAACATGCCCGCCAATCGGTCCGGGAAGGGCGCATTGATCTGCTTTTTCAACATTTCACCGATGGTCTTGCCATGCATTTTGCCAAGGAGCGAAAGGGGAATAACCCGCTCCGGCCCAAGCTCGATGATCGGCTTCAGCCGATTGCCGCCCAGCTTCACGGCACTGTCTCCGCCAAGGCCATAGGTTCTCATATCGATGGCCTTTACCATGGTACGCAGCCCGCCAACCGTCGCGCCATTGGGATCAAGTTTTGGGACGCCAGCTTCCAGCAAAGCGATGTCGGTGGTCGTGCCGCCAATATCTGAGACGATCGCCGTGTCGCAACCGGCTAGAAAACGCGCGCCCACCAAACTGGCTGCGGGGCCGGACATGATAGTTTCAATAGGTCTTTGACGCGCAAAATTCTGCGAAACCAACGAGCCGTCACCGCGCACGACCATCACCGGGCATTCAATACCCATCACGCTAAGTTGGTCCTCGACCGCCGCCATCAATCGGTCGATCAGCGGGACCAACCTTGCGTTCAGAAGCGTTGTCAACGCCCGCCTTGGCCCATCCAACTCTGCCGACAGCTCATGGCTACATGTAATCGGCTTACCGGTTTGGGTGCGCAAGGCATCGCGCACCGCGACCTCATGTTCAGGATTGCGAACGGCAAAAAGACCGGCGACGCCAATGCCTGCGACATCGCCGAGCCTGTCGGTGATATCAGAAACCGCGCCCTCCAGATCAAACGGATTGGGCCTACCATGGACATTGTGCCCACCTGGCACGAACACAACCGGATCGCTTCCCAGTGTTTCGCGCAATCCCGCGCGGTCCAGATCGCTTTCTTCAAAACCGATCATGACCAACCCAGCGCGGGCACTTTGGCCTTCCACCAGCGCATTGGTAGCCAAGGTCGTGGACAGGCAAACCATCGCAATATCTGTGGTTGGGACGTTGCTCCCAGTGAAAAGCGCCTTAAGCGCCGCGCCGATCCCCATGGATAGATCTTGATGCGTGGTCAGCGCTTTGGCTTTTGCGATGATCATTTGCTGATCATCGTCAAATATCACCGCGTCTGTATATGTTCCGCCCGTATCAAGGCCGATGAAGAAAGCCATGCTGGTTCCAAAAATAGTGGCCTAGCGCTTGCATACTTTCATCGGCAAGCCGTTTTGTGCTTGAACCGTCAGTTTTTGTACGGGCCAGGGGTTCAGTCCAGGCGTCGGCTCAAAACGAAACTCTTTGAGCAACAGGGCAAGCGCGATAACTGCTTCTTGCAAGGCAAAGGTCGCGCCGATGCAAATGCGCGGGCCAACGCCAAACGGAAGATATTGAAACCGGTCGATACTGTCGCGGTTTTCCGGCCAGAAGCGTGATGGCATAAAGGCGTTTGGGTTGACCCAGAAATCGCGATGCCGATGCAGCACCCACGGCATGACAAGTACGGTATTATCCTTGTCGATCTCAAGCGTCTCACCATTGGTAAAAGTGAACGTCTCGCTTTCGATGGCTTTTCGGTTGATCGTGGCAGCAGGCGGATAAAGCCGCATCGCCTCTTCAAAGGCTGCGCGGGTTTTCGGCATTTTGTCGAGCCACTCAACCGGCGGCGGATCATCGGCAAGTACGGCGTCGATCTCATCAAGGATGAGCGCCAACTCATGAGGCGAATTGGCAAGACAATAGAGTGTCCAGCCGAGCGCACGTGCGGTCGTTTCATGCCCTGCTCCAATGAACGTGATCAGATTGTCTTCGATCTCATCGGCAGAAAGCCCGTCTGGCCCTTCAGCATTCAGCAACAACGTCAGAAAATCATTCTGGACGCTTTTTGGATCATCGCGCATTTTGCTACGACGTTCTTCCATGGTCCGGCGCACTACATTGCGAAATTTCGCCATAACGCCACGCCCGCGTATTCGCTGGATACGCGGCAGCCACTCTGGCGCTTTCAACAGATCAAGCGGATCAACCTGCCCCATGGTGGACAAAAGCCGTTCCACATCATCGGCAAAGTCCATGCCGTCTGTCATCACCTCATCGGAGAAGAGCGTAACCGCGAGGATCTCATATGTCAGCTCGGTCATGTCGACCGCGACATCGCGCACGGCTTCCTCGCCTCGATACCGATCAAGAAACTCTTCGACCCGCGCCTTCATCATGTCGGCAAAACCGCGAATATGTTTGGGCGTAAAGACGGGCGCCATCGCCTTGCGCGAACGCTTCCAAACATCGCCCTCGGCCGTCAAAAGTCCGTCACGCAAGATCGGGCGCAGGATCAGTTGGCGCACGCGCGCCATATCGAAATTCTTGGCATTGTCGACAAGCACATGCCGGATCAGCTCCGGGTGATTGGCGATGATCGTCGTTTCGTTAAACAAAGCCGCCTTTATGTGCGTCATCGTGTAGGAAGGCTCGCCCCAAAGTTCGAGCGGGTTGCGCATCACGGTCCGAATGACTTCCAGACGTGACGGCGGGCGCGTGCGTGGCACGGGATGGGGTGGGACGAAGGGTTGCGGTTTGGTGTCCAAATTTGCCTCCTTACCTACACTCTAGCATATGGAGGCGCGTGGATTTTGTTCAAACTGTTGCCTTGTGACAATGTGCAACATCAGCACCGCCAAAAACAATAGGTTCCGCGCCTTCAACCCAGAGCGGAAACTTGGTCATCACATCGCCAAATCGCTCCGATGTGAGGAAGTGGTCCAACCATGCGATAACGTGCGGCCAAGGTCGCGCCCAGAACCAATCCTTGTCGACATGGGCGTATTGGCGCACGAACGGCAGGACTGCATAATCTGCCCAGCTGGCATTGTCACCGAGCAGCCAGCTCGACTGCTCTAGTCGCGCTTCATAGGCTCTGATGGTTTCAGCCGCGATATCGCGCTGCGTTTCGGCAACAACCGCCTCATCGGGATAGCGGTTTGGATATTTGTACCGGTCCAATGCCCGTTTGAACGGCCCGTCATTATTATCAATGATGGCGTTTAAAGCGTTCAGATCTGTTGCCAACCATTTTTCCGGATCTTCTGTCGTAAGTGCCCATCGCGCGACATCGCGGCTTTCATCGATCACGGAACCATCATCGAGAACCAGGACAGGGACGGTCGCTTTCGCCGATGCCTCTATCATGGCCTGTGGTTTGTCACGCAGCAGGATCTCACGCAGTTCAACGCTGATCCCAGCGCTCAAAATGGCAAGGCGGGCGCGCATCGCATAAGGGCAACGACGAAATGAATAGAGGATAGGCATTGGTGTTTGGCGCATAACGAACTAATTAAGCGCGCAACGCACTTCAATCAATTCATCGACAAGCGGGGAAACAACCATGAAAACGCGCAAACTGGGCCGCACGGGCATAAATGTGCCTGAAATTTGCCTCGGCACCATGACGTGGGGATCACAGAACACCGAGGATGAAGCGCATGATCAGATGAATTATGCCATGGAGTGCGGAGTCAATTTTTTTGACACGGCGGAAATGTATCCAACCACACCGTTTAAAACCGAAACCCATGGCAACACCGAACGTCAAATCGGAACGTGGTTAGCAGAACGCGGCAAGCGCGATGATGTGATTGTGGCAACAAAAGTCATCGGGCCTGGCGGTCATGGCATCGACGATGGCCGCCCCAATGACTTCAAAAAGGTCAAAGCAGCGTGTGAGCGTTCACTGGAGCGCCTGCAAACTGATTATATCGATCTTTATCAGGTCCATTGGCCAAACCGGGGGTCCTACCACTTCCGTCAGAACTGGGGCTATGCGCCTTGGAAGCAAGACACGGCCAAAGCGCTTGATGACACCAGCGAAATCCTGCGCGCGCTCGATGAGTTGGTCAAAGAAGGCAAAATCCGGCATGTCGGCCTCTCTAACGAGACAGTATGGGGCACCATGCAATATTTGAAGCTGGCGGAGAAAAATGGGTGGCCGCGCGTTGCGTCGGTTCAAAACGAATATTCCATGCTTCACCGTCTGCATGATTTGGACATGGCCGAGATGAGCCACCATGAAGGTGTTGGGCTCTTGACGTACACGTCTTTGGCCGGTGGTTTGTTATCCGGCAAATATGAAGATGGTGATGTCCCTGCTGGATCGCGTGGCGCAATCAATCCGGGTCTACATGGCCGTATCCATGAGCGATCAGCACCAGCGACAACCGCTTATTTGAACATCGCCAAAAAGCATGGGCTTGATCCCACCGAAATGGCGTTTGCTTGGTGTCTGACAAAGCCGTTCGTGACGTCCATCATCATTGGCGCCACGTCGATGGATCAGCTTAAAACCGGCATCGACTCCGAGAAGCTTGAGCTGTCGGACGAAGTGATCCAAGATATTGAGACGGCTAACAAATATCATCCATTGCCGTTCTAGGTTTGGGTTCAGGCTGCCTTTTTGGCGCTGACCTGATAGTCCTTGATCGCATCAAACACGATGTCGGGCGCCCGCTCGGCCTCGTAATTCAGTGAGAATGCGTTCTCCGCCAAAAACACCGGATCGCCGTCGAGGTCACGCGCAATAGAGGCCCGCTGTTTGGTAACAAAATCTTCCAGCGCGTCGCGTTTTTCCGATGAAATCCAGCGGCACACTGAAAAGCGCGCCGCTTCAAACGCGACCGGCAGGCCATATTCCACATCGAGGCGGGCTTCGAGCACGTCGAGCTGAAGTGCGCCGACAACGCCCACGACCGACGGCGAACCATCTTCCGGGATGAACAGCTGCACCACGCCCTCTTCGGCCATTTGCTGCAGCGCTTCCGTGAGCTTCTTGCCCTTCATCGCGTCTTTCAAGCGCACGCGGCGGAGGATTTCCGGTGCGAAGTTTGGCACACCGTGGAAAACGAGCGGCTCACCCTCTGTAAGTGTGTCGCCGATCCGCAAGGCGCCATGGTTGGGAATGCCGACAACATCGCCGGCCAAAGCCGTGTCGGCCGTCTGACGCTGGTGCGCAAAGAAGAATTGCGGTGCCGATAGGGTGATCGCTTTGCCGGTTCTGGAAAGGGTGGCCTTCATGCCGCGGTTCAGCGCGCCAGAGCACACCCGCGCAAAGGCAATCCGGTCACGGTGGTTTGGGTCCATATTTGCTTGAATCTTGAACACAAAAGCGCTCAGCTTCGGCTCGGTCGCCACCACTTCGCGGGTTTCCGCCTTCTGTGCTTTGGGCTGCGGTGCAAATTCACCGAGCGCTTCAATCAAATCGCGGACACCAAAATTACGCAGGGCAGAGCCCCAATAGACCGGCGTCATGTGACCTTCCAAATAAGCCTGATGATCAAACGGGTTGCACGCCTCACGCGCCAGATTGACCTGGTCGGCAAATTCTTCACGTTCGTTTTCTGGCAGAAGCCCGGCGGCGCTGTCTGCTTCCGGCCCGTTGACCGGCGTGCGCTCGGTTTGCTCGTCAGCACCTCGTACGGCGTTTTTCGAAAGATGATAGGTGCCGCAGAATGTCTTCGCCCGCCCGATCGGCCAAGTTACAGGCGCTGTATCAAGCGCCAGCTTCTCCTCAACCTCGTCCAGGATCTCAAACGGATCCCGGCTCTCGCGGTCCATTTTGTTGACAAAAGTGATAATCGGAATGTCACGCAGGCGGCACACTTCAAACAGCTTCAATGTACGCGGCTCAATACCCTTTGCTGCGTCGATCACCATCACCGCAGAATCAACCGCAGACAATGTCCGGTAGGTATCATCTGCAAAGTCTTCGTGGCCGGGAGTATCAAGCAGATTAAAAACATTGTCGCCATATTCAAACGTCATGACCGATGTGACGACCGAGATCCCGCGCTCCCGCTCGATCTTCATCCAATCAGACCGTGACTGTGTCCGGTTCTTCTTGGCTTTGACCTCCCCAGCCAATTGGATCGCGCCTCCAAAGAGCAATAGCTTTTCAGTCAAAGTGGTTTTACCGGCATCCGGGTGTGCGATGATGGCGAAGGTGCGTCGACGCGAGACTTCAGATGTGAAATCGATGGGCATGATAAGTTGAGCTTTTTTAACGTGATTGACAGGCTGTGATTGCTAAGTCAACGCATTGGGTCGACGGCAGCTTGACGTGTCACAAATTACGGTCGAATAGGTCGTATGCAGAAGCCTGAAATCGAAGTTTTCCGAATGCCGCATGCACGCGGTTTGCCTATTCCCGAGTATGAAACGGAACAGGCGGCGGGGATGGATTTGCGCGCCGCTGTACCCGAAAACGAACCCATGCTTTTGGCGCCCGGCGAGAGGGTTTTGGTTCCGACCGGTCTGATCCTCGCGATCCCGGAAGGCTTTGAAGGTCAAGTACGACCAAGATCCGGACTCGCCCTCAAGCACGGTATCACATGTTTAAACACACCCGGTACGATTGACTCCGACTATCGCGGAGAACTCAAGATCATCCTTATTAATCTTGGGCAGGAACCCTTTGAGATCACAAGGGGTATGCGGGTCGCTCAATTGGTATTTGCGCCAACTGTTCAGGCCGAACTGGTAAGGGTTGCCAAGCAGCCGCCCAACACAAAACGTAGCAGCGGCGGATTTGGATCAACTGGAACAGACTAATGTCGGTTGAGCTGGTGATTTTCGATTGCGACGGCGTATTGGTCGACACAGAAAACATTACCAATGCGTGGATAGCTGACCAGATCACGGCCGCGGGCTTTCCCACTACAACGGGACAATGTCGCCAGCGTTTCGTTGGGCTGTCCATGTCTGCCATTCGTCCCAAAGTAATCGAAGAAAACGGCATCGATATCGGTGAAGATTTCGTCGCGCGCTGGGAGACGTCGTCTGTGGCCATTTTCAGTGTTGGCGTTGCACCCATAGTGGGCGTCACACGGGCGGTTAATTGGCTTAAAGAAAATGACATTCGCTACTGTGTTGCGTCATCGGGCACCGTTGAGAAAATGCACATGACCCTTGGGAGCGCAGGATTATTGGACGAGTTTCGAGGTGTTCTTTTCTCCTCAACCATGGTGCCAAATGGTAAACCCGCGCCTGATCTGTTTCTCTATGCAGCAGAGAAAATGGGTGTAGCACCACAAAACTGCGTCGTCATTGAAGACAGCCCGTTTGGCGCGCAGGCTGCAAATGCGGCAGGTATCAAGTGTTTCGGTTATACTGCTGATCCGCTCACGGACGCCAAAGGACTTGCCGAGCAAGGCGCCTCGCTTTTTACTAGTATGAGCGATTTAACGGACCTGATCACGCCCAACCGTAATGAAGAGGCAAACTAAGCCATGGAATGGACAAATTTTGCAACCTATGCGCTCGCCCTCGCGGTTGCTGCTGTCATACCGGGACCTGGCGTGATCGCTTTGGTAGCCAATGCGCTTGGCGCTGGGTTTCGACACACGTTACCAATGCTTCTTGGTTTAACGTTGGGTGACGTTGTTTACTTGGCCGCCGCAGTGTTGGGATTGGCATACCTCGCCAACACATTCGGGGCGGCGTTCGTGGTGATCAAATATTGTGGGGCGGCTTATCTGGCATGGATGGCCTACAAAATGTGGCGCGCCGGCATTACCGAAAAAACCGTGGAAGCAAATGCTGGTCGTAATGGGTTCGCGACCTTCGGTGCTGGGCTTTTTGTGACATTAGGCAACCCGAAAACGATCGTCTTTTATCTCGCACTCTTGCCAAACTTGATGGATCTTTCAGCGGTCACGCCCATCGACTTTGCTGTTCTTATTGCGCTGACATTCGCTGTTTTGATGGTGACCATGACACCGTATATTTTGCTGGCAGGCAAAGCCCGATCGCTTCTTCAGACGCCGCGATCCCTACGCCTGATGAACCGGATTGCAGCAACGTTTCTCGGTGGCGCTGCAATAACGATCGCCGCGCGAAGCCATTAGGCAAAAGTTAGGCCGCGATTTTTGTGGGCCCGCTGTTTACGCGATAGGAAATCGCTTCCGCAATATGGATACGCCCCACATGGTTGACGCTGTCCAGATCGGCTAGCGTCCGTGCAACTTTCAAGATGCGGTGATAACCTCGGGCCGAAAAACGCATCTTGTCAGCTGCCTCAGCCAGAAGCTTAATGGCATCGGGTTCAGCGGCCGCGACGTCTTCAACAAGGGCGGTGGGGCAATGGGCGTTGGTGACCGAAACATCGCCCAAAAGCTGGCCATAACGGTCGGCCTGACGTTCCCGCGCCCCTGCCACTCTTGTCGCGATTTTCGCGCTCGTCTCACCGGTCCGGTTTCGGATCAGGTCGCCCGGCATGATGGCCGGAACGTCTATGCGCAGATCAATCCGATCGAGGAGCGGGCCGGAAATACGTGCTTGATAGTCCGCCGCACACCGTGGTGCCCGCGCACAAGTATGTCCCGGTTGGCCCACCATGCCGCAGCGACACGGATTCATAGCAGCAACTAATTGTATTTTAGCCGGATAAGTAACGCGGTGATTTGCCCGCGCGATGACACATTCTCCTGTCTCCAGAGGTTGTCGCAAACTATCCAGCACCTGCGGCGTAAACTCAGGCAGCTCGTCAAGGAACAGCACGCCATTGTGCGCCAGCGACACTTCTCCGGGTTTAACATGCAGGCCGCCGCCCACCATGGCCGCCATGGATGCCGAATGGTGCGGCGCGCGAAACGGCCGTCTATCGGTCAGCGCACCGCCAGCTAATTCACCAGCAACGGACTGGACCATAGAGACATCCAGTAATTCGCGTGGTGATAGTGGCGGAAGGATGGAAGCAAGCCGCTGGGCAAGCATCGACTTGCCGGAACCGGGCGGCCCGCTCATGAGTAAATTGTGCCCGCCACCCGCCGCTACTTCGAGCGCCCGCTTGGCCGTCTCTTGACCTTTTACATCGACCATATCCGGCAGATTTGCTGGCAATGCACGGGAAACGGGAACAGGTCGCGACAGCACCTGAGTGCCACGAAAATGATTGGCCAGGCTGATCAAAGACATTGGCGCTAGAATATCCATTTCGGCATCGGCCCAAGCGGCTTCCGGCCCACAGGCCTTGGGACAGATCAAACCCTTATCATCTGCATTGGCCGCAATGGCTGCAGGCAGGGCGCCGGTGACGGATGCAATCGTGCCATCCAGCGATAATTCACCCAACACCACGTAACGCGAGAGTGAATCGCTCGGGATCGCCCCTAATGCTGCCATCAAACCGAGCGCTATTGGCAAATCGAAATGTGAGCCTTCCTTCGGCAAATCGGCGGGCGCCAGATTGACGGTGACCTTCTTGGGCGGCATCGACAGCCCGGACGCATGAAGCGCAGACTGAACCCTTTCCCGGCTCTCGGCAACTGCCTTGTCAGGCAGACCAACGATATGCATGCCTTGCTTGCCAGGTGCTACCATCACCTGAACATCTACACTCACGGCTTCTATGCCCTGAAAAGATACGGTCGATACGCGCGAAACCATATGCCTGCCCCTAAAATACAACCAATACGCGTCAAGTTGTGACCTGCCCCGCCACCGATTTACCCGACTCCCTGAAAATACGCATATTTTCTCGAACAAGTAAAGAACATATTATGAACATATACACCCAAAAGCTGTAGTATGGTTGTATTAAGTTGTACGCCGGAACAAAGCTTCCGTAAGGGAATATTACTTGCGCGCCCTCACAGCATCCCAGAAGAGTGAGGCAATATCTGAACCGCCGAACTTCTTTACTTCGCGAATGCCTGTGGGTGACGTGACGTTGATTTCAGTCAGTTTTCCGCCGATCACGTCGATGCCCACCAAAATCTGACCCATCTCTTTGAGGCGCGGTCCAATCGCTGCGCAAATTTCCAGATCACGGGCGGTCATTTGGTCGGCCGTCGCCTGGCCGCCAACATGCATATTAGAGCGCGCGTCACCTTCTGGTGGAACGCGGTTGATCGAACCAACGGCTTCACCGTTAATCAAAATGACCCGCTTGTCGCCTGCGCGCACATCCGGCAAATATTGTTGGATCATCAATTGCTCACGGGACAGGCCGCCGAACATTTCCAAAAGCGAGGAAAGGTTTTGATCGTCCTTGCGCAGGAAAAACACACCCGCACCGCCATTGCCAAATAGCGGTTTCACGATGATGTCGCCAAACTCGGCACGAAACGCCTTGATTTGCTCCAAATCAGTGGTCACCAGCGTCGGCGGCATGAGCTCGGGAAACTCGGTAACGAAAATTTTCTCCGGCAAGTTGCGCACAAAATGCGGATCGTTGACCACAAGCGTATCGGGATGCACGCGCTCTAACAGGTGCGTAGTCGTGATGTAATGCATATCAAAGGGCGGGTCCTGGCGCAGCAAAACGACATCGACATCTTTCAGTTCAACGCGCTCCAGTGGGCCCAGATCATAATGATCGCCTTCCACATCGCGGACGGTGAGTTTTTGCATCATGGCAAAAACAACGCCGTCGCGCATTGAAAGACTGTCAGGGGTGTAATGCCAAAGCGCATACCCGCGCGATTGTGCCTCTAGGCACATGGCAAAGGTGCTGTCCCCCGCAATTTGCACGGTGGAAATATGGTCCATTTGGACCGCAACGGATAATGACATGGGAATAATCTTGCAGCTGTTGGAAGGTTACTTCCGTCGAACTCTATCCGCCCGCCAGTTGCCGGTCCAGCGTCCTGATGGCTGAATTCAGCTCGTCTCGGTCAGAATAGACACCTTCTATGAACCGCGCACCGCCGCCGGCGTCGTAACCCTTGCGGCCATGCAAGGCGCGTCTGTTATCAAAGGCAAACAGTTCTCCGGAACGATAAGTCACTTTGAGTTGGTAGGCGGGATCCTGTGCCCGGGCCGCAAAGGCACGGTAGGATCGGTAGGCTCGGTCCTGCATTTCCAGCGGGCCGACAAAGGGAGATCGTAGCCAGGTGTTGTAGCGTATGCCGATGATTTGTCCGGCTTCATCCAGCTCGATCACCGGACCGCTGGCCTTGTAGCTGTTGCCCTTGGCCCGGTTGTTGTACGTCCAGGCAATGGTCGTCAGAGCGTGGAAGTGTTCCGGCTCTTCCCGCCGCAAGTCCTCTGCTATGCGGTATCCATCGGCATAAAGGCCCTCCCCACCAGTCGTTGTGTTTTCCCGGCAGAAAAGAAATTGCAGGCCAGGCGGGCACTCGCGGGTCGGCAAGTCAATGTGCTGCGGCAGAGGCAACGACGTGTAGGCATTAGAATCGGGATCAGGTTTGATAGCCAGCGTGTAGGTGCGACCGAAATTTGTTTCGCGAATGACGCCAATGCGCGAGACGATGTCGACAAGTATTCCATCTTCATCGGGCAAGTTGATCAGCTTGGCGACGCCATAGTTTCGCAGATCGATCAACCATTGGCGAAAAATGGCCGGGTCTTGAAGCGCGGTCGGTCCGTCCACGGCCGGTGGTCCGGCAAGTTCTGAGTTCCAGAGAACAGGTTTTTGACGAAGGTCACTTTCCTGCCAGCCATGTGCCGAAAGCCAGCCGGGATGAAACAGGCTCGGTTGCCGACCATGGCTCCAATGGACGCAAATGGCGCCGTTTTGCGCAACGTCCGCCGCCGTAACCGCAAGGTCCTGAGGGAAATCGAGCGGCGACAGCATTGTCTCCCGAGATTGGGGGTGGAGCACTTCTGGTGATGGATCATTCTCGGCAAGGAACAGCGGATGGTAGTGGCACATTCGGCCACCCGCCCAGGTGACGACTAGCGCCCCATTCTCAACGGTAATCGCATCCGCGACTGACTGAGGGTCCCAAACATCAAAGTCTGGCGTTATCGGCAACGCGCTATGTGCATTCATGTTAGCTCCTCCCGGCGTGATGATCGCATGTCAAATGGATACATCTGGGCGATCAGCTGACAAGCGGTGAATGCGACATGTTCCATGACGTACATCAACGTTCACGCATGGAAGATACTCGGCACGTGAACCGGCCAGCGGCGTGGTAACACCGCAACCAGATCAAAGCGAACCGACAATTGCCCATAGTCAGGTTGGCGACTGAGCCAGATATCGCCTGCGGCTTCTATGCGGCGCAGAGCGGTTGGGGTCACAGCGTCCATCGCCTCGGTGAGCGAACGCCTTGCTTTCACTTCGACCATCAATATGAGATCACCCCGGCGCGCGATTAAATCGACCTCGCCCGCTTTCGTTTTGAAGCGACGGGCCACCACGCGAAAACCGCGCAGTAAGAGCGCGATCTCGGCGAATAGTTCCGCGCGACGGCCGCGTCGCTCGGCACGGCGCCTTTCTGCGGTTGTTCTACTAGGCATCACCGTCTTTTAAACCGAGGATCCGCTGGTAGAGGTCAGCTTTGGCAAGACCAGTTTGTTCAGCAGCGGCCTTCGCGGCTTTCGAGGCAGGCATCTCCCTGACCAAACCCAACAGCAGCGTGTCAATGTCAGCATCCGAGTAGGCGCGCCTCGATGGTTCCGCCGGTTCCACCAAAATGACGATCTCACCTCTGGCCGGGGAAGCCTCAAAATGCGCGACCAGATCAAGGGCAGAGCCACGGACAATTGTCTCGAACCGCTTGGTCAGTTCACGCGCGACGACGATTGTGCGGTCATCGCCCATAAGTTCGCCCATTGCCGTCAGGGTTTTGACCAGACGTGCAGGTGACTCGTAGAAAATCAGCGTCGATGGCACCTCGGATAGCTCCGTCAAACGATCAGCGCGCGCCTTTTCCTTAGTCGGCAAAAAACCGCAAAATCGAAAGTCATCGGTTGGCAAGCCAGATACGCTTAGCGCCGCCACGAACGCAGACGGGCCCGGTATGGGGAACACGTCAAATTGGGACTCGCGCGCCGCGTGCACCAGTCGGTAACCAGGGTCAGAAATGAGCGGCGTTCCCGCATCGGAGACCAGCGCAACCGATTTTCCCGCTTGCAAGGCGGCAAGGATATCGGCGCCTGCTTTCTCGGCATTGTGTTCATGATAGGCAATCGGTTTCTTGTTGATCGCGTAGCGCTCTAGTAGCCGCCTTGTCATACGAGTGTCTTCACAGGCCAACACATCACAGGCGCTTAACGTTTCGAGCGCGCGAACGGTGATGTCGCGAAGATTGCCGATAGGGGTTGCAACGATATAAAGCCCCGGCGCGAGCGGCGGGGCGGTAAAACCATGCTCACCGAGTTGGTATTTCCCGCTCACGGCAAAAAATCCAGCACAATGACGCCTTCCGTGCCACCTTCGGCTGCTGTCACGAGCTGCTTCCCAACGGCTTGATGCTTTGTGTCTTCCAAATAGGCGTCACGCGCCGTCTCGTTTTCGAAATCGAACCAGAACAAGTGTCGAAAGCCATGCACAACAGGCACTTCAGGACTGATGTTGGAACGATGTTGAAAGTCGGTGATGCCACCCAAATGATCACGCAGCGCTTCGAGCTTCGCCATGAGGTTTGTAATCTGGGTTTCGCTGATTTCCGGCTTGAACCGGATCGCCACCACATGTCGGATGCGCGCGCTCATACCGCTAGCTCCGCGAGCACCGCGTTCAAAACAATCCGGCCTTTGGCCGTCGCTCGAATGTTTGCATTCCCCATGCGTTCAATCATGCCCAGATCTATCATGGCCTGCAACTTGTCTGCAGAAATCGCCCGCATGGCAAGCGCTTCATAGCGTGCTAGATCGAAACCCTCAGTCAGGCGCAGTCCCATAACGAGCATCTCATCGGCCTGTTGCACCGGTGTCAGAACCGATTGCGTCGTAAAACCGTGATTGTGTTCGCCGACCAATCCAGCCCATGTTTCCGGATGCCGTTCGGCTTCTGTTGCTATTTTCCTGTCACCTTCGGTCATCAACCTTCCATGTGCACCGGGCCCGATGCCTGCATAGTCGCCATAACGCCAATAGGTCAGATTGTGCCGCGCCTGCGCGTTTGGTGCTGCGTGGTTGGACACCTCATAAACGGGCAATCCTAGTTCTGCCGTGACCGATTGTGTAACCTCATACATATCAGCAGCCAGATCCTCATCCGGCAAAACAAGTTTTCCAGCCTGGTGGAGGGTTTTAAACGGCGTCCCTTCCTCAATGGTCAGCTGGTAGAGCGATAAATGATCGGCGGCAAACCCGATGGCACGGCGAAGTTCTACTTCCCAAATCTCCGGGGTTTGGTTCGGTCGAGAATAGATCAGGTCAAACGACACGCGTTCAAACGTGTCGCGCGCGAGGTCAATCGCTGTCAGCGCCTCTTCCACGTTGTGCAAGCGCCCCAGAAACTTCAAATCATCATCATTGAGCGCTTGAACACCCAGTGACACGCGGTTGACGCCCGATGCTTGGTAGGCTGCAAAGCGCCCCGCGTCTGCCGAGGCCGGATTGGCCTCCATTGTGATTTCCGTGCCCTGCGGGATACCCCACGCCCGATCAATGGCGGACAATATCGTATCGAGGGTTTCCGGCGCCATCAGCGAGGGCGTGCCACCACCAAAGAAGATACTGGTCACATGGCGCGGCCCTGACATCGCGCACACATGCGCGATTTCTCTTATGTAGGCTCCCGCAAAAGCGCGCTGGTCAACAGGGTTGTGGCGCACATGCGAGTTGAAGTCACAATAGGGGCATTTGGCGGCACAGAAGGGCCAATGGACATAGACCCCAAAACCGGGCTTGCCATCGTCAGCTAAGATCAAAGCCTTCTTCCGCTAACAGCTTAAAAGCGCGAGCACGGTGCGAAAGCGCGGCCTCTTGACCGGGCTTCCAGCCGTGCTTTTCGTCAGCCGTCATTTCGCCGAAAGTGCGCTCATGACCCTCGGGCACAAAGACCGGGTCATATCCAAAGCCAAGATCGCCACGAGGTGGCCAAACCAGGTGACCGGGCGCGACGCCTTCAAAAAACTCACAATGTCCATCGGGGTAAGCAAGACAAAGCGTGGCATTAAATGCCGCGCTGCGCTTTTCAGGTTCAGTAGCACCCAGCGCTTGCAGCTTTTTTTCAACCTTTTCCATCGCCATGTAAAAATCACGGCCACTGCCATCGGGCTTCTCGGCCCAATCAGCCGTATAGACACCGGGTGCACCGTCGAGCGCATCAACCGTGATACCGCTATCGTCTGACAAAGCGGGCAGGCCGGTCGCTTCCATCGCGGCCATGGCTTTGGTTTTGGCATTTTCACGAAATGTCGTGCCGGTCTCCTCGGGTTCAGGCAAGTCCAATTCACCGGCAGACACGATGTCAAAACCGAATGAGGAAAAGAGGCCACGCATTTCGCGTAGTTTCCCGGCATTATGGGTGGCCAGAACCAATCTGCTGGGAGCCAGTTTACGCCGTTCTGAAGTCATCAAGCACCGATCGCTTGTTTTTGCAGGTCGACGAGTTCGGCAATTGACTTTTGCGCATGGGCAAAAAGCGTATCAAACTCGTCGCGTGAGAACGGTGCACCTTCTGCGGTGCCTTGAATTTCCACTATGCCACCCGATCCAGTCATGACGAAATTGGCATCGGTCTCGGCGTTGGAGTCTTCGATGTAATCAAGGTCAGTCACAGCCTCTCCCTGATAAATGCCGCAGGAAACCGCTGCGATATGGTCTTTAATGACCCGTGTTTTCGACGCCATCTGCCGTTGGTGCATCCAGTCGAGACAATCGTGCAGCGCGATCCAGCCGCCGGTAATCGCGGCCGTGCGCGTGCCACCATCGGCTTGGATCACATCGCAGTCGATGGTGATCTGCCGCTCGCCCAACGCCTCAAGATCAACGATAGCGCGCATGGACCGTCCGATGAGGCGCTGAATTTCCTGTGTCCGCCCGCCTTGCTTGCCCGCTGCCGCTTCGCGGCGCATGCGATCACCGGTTGCACGCGGCAGCATGCCATATTCTGCTGTCACCCAGCCGCGTCCCGTATTGCGCATCCAACCGGGCACCCGCTCTTCAAGACTGGCGGTGCACAGGACGTGGGTTTCGCCAAATTTGACGAGGCAAGAACCTTCTGCGTGTTTCGAAAATCCACGTTCAAAACTGACGGGGCGCATTTGATCGGCTGAGCGGCCAGAGGGTCGTGACATGAATTCTCCTTGACGTTCGATGAAGCGTGTACGGCATCGCTTTACTCTTGCATACCCGTCGCAAGCGCTTCTATCTCTTTATGATAGATTTAACGCCCCCAAATATCAGGGTGGCGGTGGATAGCGGTTGAGCGCACGGATGAACGAAGAACAACAACAGCGTTTGAACGATCAGATGGATGAGCGGACACGCGATATTTTTCGCCGTATCGTCGAAACTTATCTGACACAGGGCGAACCCGTAGGATCCCGCAGCCTTTCCAAGCAATTACCCGTTGCGCTGTCACCGGCCTCTGTTCGCAATGTAATGAGCGATCTGGAAGCACTGGGCCTAGTTTACGCGCCTCACGTGTCGGCAGGGCGTTTGCCCACTGAACAGGGCCTGCGTTTCTTCGTCGATGCTTACATGGACACAGGCGAGATTTCTGACGCCGAGCGTCGCCTGATCGACCAGCAACTGGACGTTGCAGGTGGCGCCGACACCGAGCGCGTGCTGACAGAAGCGTCGACCATGCTGTCCAATGTGTCACGTGGCGCGGGCTTGGTCCTGACCTCCAAGCGCGAGGGGACCCTCAAGCACATTGAATTTGTGCAGCTGGAAGCCACCAAAGCGCTGGCTGTTTTGGTATGGGATCGTGGTGATGTGGAAAATCGGGTAATCGATGTGCCCGCTGGTATGACCACGTCTCAAATGTCGGAAGCCGCGAAATTCCTCAATCACCACGCGCGCGGCGAAACATTGGCCGGTGCCCGCGAAAAACTCGACACCCAACGCGAGACCATCCGCAGCGAGTTGGACGAGTTGAGTGCCGATCTGGTTGAGCGCGGTCTAGCCTTTTGGAGCGGTGACAATGACGCTGCGAGCCCAAAACAATTGATTGTGCGCGGACGGGCAAACCTACTGGAAGACTTAAACGACGAAGACGACATCGCGCGGGCAAAGCTGCTGTTGGATGATCTGGAGCGTAAAGATGAAATCATCCAAATGTTGGATCGATCAGAGACCGGCTCCGGCGTGCGCATATTTATCGGATCGGAAAACAGGCTGTTTTCACTTTCGGGGTCCTCATTGTTGGTTGCGCCGTACCGTGATGGGGATCGAAAAGTGGTTGGCGCGTTGGGCGTCATCGGCCCAACAAGGTTGAATTATGCCCGTATCGTGCCGATGCTCGACTATACCGCGCAGATCATCTCAAAAATGATTGAACGAAAATAACAGCATGCGAATTGCAGTCTGGCCTTGATTTTTCCACACACACACTTGATATGCGCGTCACGCAAATTTCCGCAAAAAAATTGGTTTGACCCATGGCCGACGAACGGCAGACGCCTGAAAATGAAGATATAGATTTCGACGCCCGGAGCCGAGAGTCCCTCAAAAAGGCTGCCGATAGCCTGTTGAAGGCAGATCGTGCGGCCCGCAAGCGCGCCGCTGCCGAGAGCGCAGACGATTTCGCTGACTATGATGACGCAGACGGCGCCTACAGCGAAACCGGTGCCTACGCTGCCGATGCAGACATTGCCGGCGTTATTGGTGCTGAAATGGAGAAGATGCAGGCTGAGATCCAGGAGCTAAAGGACCAGAACCTGCGTCTTGTTGCCGAAATGGAAAATCTGCGGCGTCGCACCCAGCGCGAAGTCGGTGATGCCAAGCAGTATGCCGTTGCAAACTTTGCCCGCGATATGCTCAGCGTGAGCGACAATCTGGGCCGTGCGATCGAGGCCGTTCCGCAGGAAAAGCGTGAAAGCGGCTCCGACGACTTTAAAGCTTTGTTGGAAGGCGTTGAGCTGACCGCCAAATCAATGCTCTCAACCATGGAACGCCATGGTGTTAAACAACTCAATCCTGAAAATGAAAAGTTCGACCCGAACTTCCACCAGGCGATGTTTGAAGCGCAAGACCCAAGCGTACCGAACAACACGGTGATTAATGTCGTGCAGCCAGGCTTTTCGATCGGCGAACGTGTCCTACGTCCCGCGATGGTAGGCGTGGCAAAGGGCGGGCCCAAGGCTGCGCCGGTGGCTGAAGAGGCGCCAACCGATGGCGCTACTCCGGAAGATCCCGAGGACTAGGTCTTAATCAGCCCATTGTCGATGGCGGCTTGACGCAGGGATACCTGCGGTCGCGGGCCAATCTGCTCAATGACGATCGATGCGGCCAATGAACCAAAACGCGCGCAATCATCAAGCGCGCGACCAGACGTGTAGCCAAACAAAAATCCCGCCGCGTACAAATCACCGGCACCTGTTGTATCGGTGCGGTTGGAAATTGGATGTGCTTCTACCGCCACTTGGCTATCGGGTGTGGTAACCACCGACCCTTTTGGACCCAATGTGATCGCGGCCATCTTGCAGTCTTGCGCCAAGGCGTCGATGGCCGTTTGCAGATCGCTCGTCTGATAAAGCGATTGCGCCTCATCGCCGTTAGCAAAGACAATATCAACGGTGCCAGAACGCATTAGGTCCAGAAACTCATCGCGATAACGGTCCACGCAGAACGGATCGGAAAGGGTCATGGCGACTTCGCGCCCGTTATCATGTGCGATGCGTGCTGTCTCGCGAATGGCGTCTTTGGCTTTGGGCGGATCCCATAAATAGCCCTCAAAATAGGTCACTTTTGACTTCGCGGCTTTGTCTTCCTCAACATCGTCGGGCGACAGCTCAACACAAGCGCCCAAATAGGTATTCATGGAGCGTTCGCCGTCTGGCGTGACAAAGATCATGGAGCGCGCCGTCGGCGGCGCTTCAAACAGCGGGTTGGTGTCAAACGCGACACCCTGAGCGCGAATATCGTGGCGGAAAATGTCGCCAAGATGATCGTTACACACCTTGCCAAAATAAGCTGCGCGTCCGCCAAAGGATGCCACACCTGCGGCGGTATTGCCGGCGCTGCCGCCTGATGTTTCCACAGCCGGGCCCATGCGGTCATAGAGCAGCGTCGCCCGCTCAGCATCGATCAGGTTCATCGCACCTTTGATGATATTGTTGTCGTGGATGAAATCTTCTTCCGCACGCGCAATGATATCGACAATGGCATTGCCGATGCACAGCACGTCATATTGAGCATCTTGGGACATTTTTGGCCTCTGTGGTTGCGGGTACCGCATGACCCAAGCGGCCATGCATTGCAAGTCACCACCTATTCGATGATCTGGTCTGGCAAACGAACCAGCGGGGCAGGTTCGGCGTTCGTTTTTTCTTTAGACCGGCAAATATCGGCGATCACACAGGCAACGCAGTCGGGCCTACGGGCTTTGCAGGTGTAGCGGCCGTGCAGGATCAGCCAGTGATGGGCGTGATAAAGATAATCTTCCGGGATGATTTTCATCAGGATCGCTTCAACATCGTCCGGCGTATCGGCTGGTGCGAGGCCGATCCGCTTTCCGATCCGCAAGATGTGCGTATCGACCGCCATGGTTGGGATGCCAAAGGCCATGGACATCACCACATTGGCAGTCTTGCGACCAACGCCCGGCAACGTGGTGAGCTCTTCGCGCGTTTGCGGGACAATTCCGTCAAAGTCATCAATCAGTTTCTGGGATAGCGCGATGACGTTTTTAGCCTTATTGCGCCAAAGCCCGATGGTCTTGATATATTCGCCCACCTTTTCCTCGCCGAGCGCCAACATTTTTGCCGGCGTGTCCGCAACTTTGAATAGTTCGCGTGTCGCGCGGTTCACCCCCGCATCTGTCGCTTGCGCCGAAAGCGCGACGGCAACCACGAGGGTAAACGGGTTCACATGCGCCAATTCGCCTTTCGGCTCGGGCCGCTGAACCGAAAAGCGTCGGAAAATTTCCCGTAATTCGTCGGGGTTATATTTCGTCCGCGGCAAGCGCTTTCGTTTTTTAGGCGCGGTTTTGCCCTTGGACTGCGTCTTTTTTGGCCCTTTTGCTTCCGCCATCGCCCTCTATAACCTTATGATATGGAACACAGTACAGCTCACATAGATGGCGCGGATCCAAATCATAGTGACCAGCCGCATTTTTCCGCACTTTTAGTCCCCCATCGTTCCATGACACCGGGCGGTTTCGCGCTGCTCATGGCCGTATTCATCGGTATATGTGGGTCAAACGCTGTGTTCTATTATTTTCTTGGCGCGTGGCCCGTCGCGGTCTTCATGATCGTCGATGTGCTGCTGCTATATATCGCCATCAAACTGTCTTACAGGGCCGGGCGTCGGTCTGAAGAAGTTACGCTGAGCCGTATGGGTCTTACAGTTCGAAAAGTGGAGCCAAACGGCAAGCAACGCCAGCACACATTCAACACCATCTTTGCACGCTTCCACGTCGACCGTGACGATGAGTTCGGCATTACCCGCATGCAAATTCGCGGAGAAGGGGTAACCTCAACCATCGGCTCTTTCCTCAATCCGGACGACAAGGAAAGTTTCGCCTCAGCTTTCCAACAGGCTTTGGCCACAGCCAAACGCTGACGGCGCAAGTTTCGGGTGGTTTTGCATTCAAACGCATGGTGTATGGCTGGCAACAGCACATCTCGAGACGATCACCATGCAAGCGCAGACCATCCTCAAAAATCAAATAGATACAGGCGGCGACTACGCGACGATTGCCGCGATTATTGCCAATATTTCAGAGAAATGGCGCGATCAGCCCTCGCTCGATGAACTGGCGCGGCGGGTCGATATGGAGCCAACCGCGATGCAAAAGCTTTTCACGCGTTGGTGTGGATTGTCGCCGAAAGCGTTTTTGCAGGCGGTAACGATCGACCATGCCCGCGCGATGCTGGCATCTGACATGCCGCTGTTGGACACCGCTTATGAACTCGGCCTTTCTGGCCCCGGTCGATTGCATGATTTGTTTGTCACCCACGAAGCCATGAGCCCTGGCGAGATTAAGGCCAAAGGCGAAGGCCTGACTATCAAATATGGTTGGCACGTTTGCCCCTTTGGCATTGCGTTGATCATGGCGACAGATCGCGGTGTGTGCGGCATCGCCTTTTGTGACGCGGGCGAGGAAAAAGCCTGCTTTGACGATATGGCGGGCCGCTGGCCGTTCGCGACCTTTGAGGAAGATATGTCGGCAACCGGACCATTTGCGGCGCGCATTTTTGCGCCCGAAAACTGGCGCGATGAGCAGCCGTTGCGCGTGGTCCTGATCGGTACGGATTTTCAGGTGTCTGTTTGGGAAGCATTGCTACGCATACCGATGGGCAAGGCGTTGCCCTATTCGCAGTTGGCGGAAGACATAGGCAAGCCCAAAGCCTCTCGTGCGGTGGGCGCAGCGGTGGGGGCCAACCCGATCTCCTTTGTGGTGCCCTGCCATCGCGCGATGGGCAAGTCTGGCGCGCTTACCGGCTATCATTGGGGGCTGAACCGCAAACGCGCCATGCTTGGTTGGGAAGCTGGACAGTTGGCAAGCGGGTGACGGCGCCTAGTTCTGTTTGATGTCTACAAAAGGCGCCAAAATAAAACAGGATCTGCTCTCACTGGAAGAGGTTGAGACCCTTTATCGCCGACTGGCTGAAGCGATGCCCGGCCGTACACCGGACGCCAAAGGGCCCAAAGGTCAGCCGGACGCGTTCCGGTCGTGTATTTCCTGCATGCTGTCGGCACAATCTCGTGATGAGAATACGGCGCGCGCGACGCGCCAACTGTTTGCCTTGGGCAAAACACCAACACAGATCTTGGCGCTGGATGATGAAGATATTGCGGCAGCGATCAAACCCGCCGGCCTTTACAACATGAAGACCCGTAACATCCGCAAATTCTGTACGGCGTTGCTGGAAGAACATGACGGCGTCGTGCCGTCAACACGCGAGGGGCTTTTGTCTCTGCCCGGGATTGGCCGCAAATGCGCCGACATCGTCATGAGCTTCACGTTCGGGGCGGATGTCATCGCCGTGGACACCCATGTGCACAGGGTTTGCAACCGGACTGGCTTGGCCAAAGGCAAAACCGAAGAGCAAACCGCCAAATCGCTGGAAGCGCGCTCACCGCAATGGGCGCTGCGCGACGGTCACTTCTGGCTAATTCAGTTTGGCAAACGCGTTTGTGTGTCACGCGCACCCAAATGCACAATTTGCGTGCTCAATGATCTTTGCCGTTGGGAAGATAAGGCACAACGCATCGATGCGAGCGCCTCATCGTAAGGGCCTCAGTGCGCGCCGCTCATATCACCAAGTATGCGCTTTTCTGCCACCGTTGAGTCCGCGTTCAGCTTGTAGACCATTGGCACGCCGGTGCCGAGGTTAAGCTTTAAAATGCTCTCCTTGGTCATGCGGTCCAGCACCATGACGAGCGAACGCAGAGAGTTGCCATGGGCGGCAACCAGCACCGTTTGACCCGCCAAGACACGCGGTAGAATGTCGGTCATGTAGTAAGGCCAAACCCGTGCACCGGTATCGCGCAGGCTTTCGCCCTCATCGCCGGGCGGCGGGGTGTCATAGGAACGTCGCCAGATATGCACCTGTTCTTCGCCCCATTTGGCGCGTGCATCGTCTTTGTTCAGGCCTGCCAGATCGCCATAATTGCGCTCGTTCAGCGCTTGGTCGTGGATCGTCTCAAGGTCCGATTGACCAACACCATCAAGGATGTGCTGACAGGTTTTTTCAGCCCGTTGCAAAACAGAAGTGTAGGCAATGTCGAATTTGAAACCTTCGTCATTCAAAACCTTGCCCGCTTCGATGGCTTCTTTGACGCCCTGTTCTGTCAGGTCAGGGTCTTTCCATCCGGTAAAAAGGTTGAGCTTGTTCCACTCGCTTTGCCCGTGGCGGACCAGAACCATTGTGCCTGACATTTTTTGTCTCCTGTCGGTTTAGCTAAGGCCCAGAACGTCGCGCATATTGTAACGCCCCGGCTGTTGTTGGGCGGCCCAAAGCGCTGCTTTGACCGCGCCGCGCGCAAATATCATGCGGTCTTCGGCATGGTGGGAAAGGGTGATCCGTTCGCCCGGTCCGGCCAGCATGACCGAATGGTCGCCGACCACCGAACCACCGCGCATTGTGGCAAAGCCGATAGTGCCTTCATCGCGAGCGCCGGTATGGCCATCGCGGGTGCGCACCGATTTGTCGGCAAGATCAATGCCGCGACCACTGGCCGCCGCGTCACCCAATAAGAGCGCGGTTCCAGAGGGCGCATCAACCTTGTGTTTGTGGTGCATTTCCAGCACTTCGATGTCCCAGTCAGCCGCTTCCAGCGCTTTCGCGGCGCGTTCGACAAGAACCGAAAGCAGGATCACGCCTAGCGACATGTTGCCAGATTGAACGATTTTTGCGGTTTTGGCCGCTGTATCCAATTGGGCCATATCGTTTGTGGATAGGCCCGTTGTGCCAACCACATGCGCGATCCCCCTCTCGGCGGCAGCTTTTGCAAACGCGACCGTTGCCGCAGGCGCGGTAAAATCAAGGATCGCATCGGTATCGGCCATTGCGCGTTCAAAATCGGCTGTCACGCTCACGCCCATGGGAGCCGACCCAATCAGATGTCCGGCATCCTCACCAAGTGCCGGCGAGCCTCCATGTTCCACCGCAGCGGCGAGCGTCGCGCCATTAGTTTCCTCAATGGCTCCGATGAGCGCCCGCCCCATACGGCCAGCAGCACCCACAACAACCATGCGCACTTCATTGTTAGCCATCTTCGGAACCTTCCAAAGCTGTCGCGCCCTGGCCCAGCGCGTTCAGCCGCGCATAAAGCCCGTCTGCCTTGCCGGCCAATTCATCGTGGTTTCCTGTCTCAACAACCATACCATTATCGAGCACAACGATCTGATGGGCGTTGATAATGGTTGAAAGGCGGTGTGCAACCACAATTGTGGTGCGACCTGCCATGACGTTGTCGAGCGCAGCCTGAACCGCTTTTTCAGATTCATTGTCCAGTGCTGAGGTGGCTTCATCCAGCAACAGGATCGGCGCATCGCGCACAATGGCTCTGGCGATCGAAAGCCGCTGCCGTTGTCCGCCAGATAGTGACATGCCGTTTTCGCCCAGTGGCGTGTCAAACCCATCAGGTGCAGCTTGGATGAATTCATAGGCATTAGCGAGCCGCGCAGCTTCCTCAATGTCTTCCTGCGTGGCGTCCGGTCGCCCATACCGGATATTGTCGCCGATAGACCCCTCAAAGAGATAGGGTTGCTGCGACACTAGGGCGATCTGTCCGCGTAGGGATGCTTTTGTCACATCCGCAATATTTGTGCCGCCAATGGTAATTGATCCACTTTCGACATCATACATGCGCTGTAAAAGGGCGATAACAGTGGTCTTGCCCGAACCGGAAGGTCCGACGATGGCGGTGGTTTTGTTGGCCGGTGCGGTGAATGAAAGGCCGTTCAGTACCGGTGCGTCTTCGTTGTAGGAGAACCGAACATCATCGAAAACGACGGTACCGTCATCGATCGTCAGATCGATAGCATCGGCCTTGTCGCTTTGTTGTACGGGCATGTCGAGGATTTCATAAATCATCTCGGCATTGACAATCGCCCGCTCCAAATTGACACGCAATGATGCCAAACGGCGAGCGGGGTCGTAGGCCAAAAGAAGCGCTGTAATGAACGCAAACATAGCACCGGGCGAATGCTGGTCATAAATCGCCCGGTATCCGCCGTATGAAATGACGCCGACTATCGCGAGCCCTGAAAGCAACTCTGCTGCCGGATTGATGCGCTGTGAAATCTCAGCCAGTTTGTTGGCTTTCGACTTATGCTCTTCAATGGTGTCCGACAGTTTGTTGACCAGCTGATCTTCCATGGTGAACGCTTTGACCACGGTTATCCCTTGGATCGTTTCCTGCATGGTGCCGGTCACGCGCGCACCCAGATCCACTGTCTCGCGTACAAAAAAGCGCGTGCGGCGCGAGATCCCAGCAACGGCCAAAATGAGCACCGGTGCCACGGTAAACGAAATCAGGGACATTATCGGGTCCTGGATAACCATAACAGCCAGCAGCCCGATCAAGCTGACGAGATCGCGAGCAAATGAGGTGAGCGTCAGTGACATCACCGAACTGATCGCATTTATGTTCGTGTTAATTCGCGCTGCCAATTGAGCCGAGCGCGCATCATTATAGTAACTGACCCCTAGCTTGAGCAGTTTGCTGAAAATCCGTTTGCTATAGCGCGCGACCAAATCATTGCTGACCCGCGCCAATAAAACAGACTGGACGTACATGGCGATGGAACGAATGACAAAGACTGTCAGAATGGTCAGAGAAATAGCAAAAATCAGATCGCCGCGTTGGCGAACAAAAAGCTGATCGATCACATCGCGCATGATCCAAGCCAACGCGGCCGTTGTCGCGGCCACGGCCAACAGGCAGATGATAGCGATCGTGTAGGTGCCTATGTATTCCCGCGCATTTTCCTCAAAAATGCGCTTCATCACCCGCCACAGGCGTCCGTTATCGATTGAGTTTGGCTTTTTTGGCGGTTTACTCACGCTTGTCCAATCATGGTCTTCAACGCGCGTTGCTATAGACAACCAATCAGCGCAAGGACAGTCTCAAAATATCAAAACTCTATGCTTGGCGTTCCACGTACCAGTTTATGATCGTGTCCAATGCCTTCCGTTGATGGTCACACCAAACCTGCTTGGTGTACGGGCATAGGCGGCCAAGCCTTTCATCGGCGCGCGGTCATTCATCACGGCATAGGTTGGAAATTGCGCGATAAGCGCGCTGTGCGGCGCTTTGTTGGCAAACGCTTTGCGGAAGCGTTCACGATCAAATACCGGTAGAATCTTTTTGGTGATGCCACCGGTCAGGTAAACGCCACCTTGGGCCATGAAAATTAAGGCTAGATCTCCAGCAACGCGACCCAAATATTCACAGAACAAAGATACAGTCTCGGTAGCAGTATCATGGCCACCGGCAATGGCAGCTTCGGTGATTTGTGCGGGGTCATCAAATTCGGGCGTAGCCCCATTTGCGGCGCAAACGGCTTGATAAAGGTTGACGACGCCGCGACCGCAGAGAATTTGTTCGCCCGACACGCGCCCATCAACACGTTTAATGTGCGCAAAGATCTCTAAGTCGCGCGCCGTTTGGGGCCCAAGATCAACGTGCCCACCTTCGCCCGCTACTGGAATCCAACGGCCCGCGGCATGGACCAAGCCGGCAACACCCAAGCCCGTACCCGGCCCCAACACGACGCGGTTGGCTTCGCCATCCTGGTTGCCGCCGCCTATTTGTTCCAGCTGATCGGCTTCCAACGCAACAGCAGCCAGTGCTTGAGCCTCATAGTCATTGAGAACAACAACTTCTTCAAACCCCAATTCGGAGATCATCTTAAGCGGTTCGACAACCCAATGATTATTGGTCAAGTCGATCTGGTCACCCTCAACCGGCCCGGCAACTGCAAGAACTGCCGTTTGTGGGATGAGGGACGTACGATCAAGTACCTGCGTCTGAATGGCGGTATTCAGATCCGGAAAATCTGCTGCTTTGATGTTATCAAAGATCTTTGGCTCCGCATGCGCGTCAAAAAGAATAGAGAAGCGCGCATTGGTCCCGCCAATGTCGGCGATCATGATCGGAAAGGGGAGGGCTTGATTGGGACTGCTAGGCATAATCAATCTCGTACTAACTGCTGCTTTGAATGGCCAGCAAAACAAGGCGTGCTGTCGCCTCATTGAGCGCCATGGGAATATCATAGACGACCGCCAACCTGGTTAGCGCTTTAACATCAACATCGTGTGGCAAAGGTGAAAGAGGGTCGATGAAAAAGATCAAACCGGCTATGCGGCCCTCAGCAATCATCGCACCTATTTGCTGATCCCCACCTAAAGGGCCACTACGAAGTCGGGTAACGTTCAAACTTGGAACGGCGTCTTGTACGCGACCGCCAGTTGTTCCGGTGCAATAGATTTCATAAGTCTGCAGTGTTTTCTCATGATCACGCACAAAAGCGACCAGGTCGTCTTTCTTTTGGTCATGGGCGATGAGTGCCAAAGTCGGTGACATTGCGAGGCTCGTTCTTAAATCGGTTGAAATCGCAATATGCCATTCACGTTTCGGAAAAAAGACGCAAATGCGTAATTCTTGTTTTTAATTTGCAGGGCGCTGCGGCGGTACTGGTAAATCGCTCGGATATCCCGGAAATAACGCAACTTTTGGAACTGGCGCTGTCGAGGGCCTGACGGAAGCCATCTTCGCTATGGGATCATAGTTCGCATCATATGTTGCGAGCGCTTCAGTGGCCGGCTGAACAGCCTTGAGAACGCCAGAGCAGGCAGGTGGCAAATCGGCGAGTGTTGTTATGCGCCGCTTGACCGGTTTGGCGCCCGGTTTCGGTTTCTTCGGTGTCCACGGTTCAGACGTAAACCACCAGTCCAAAGACTGATCACACCCATTGCCCGATGCGGGAACCGGATCCTGTCGGCGACAACCAGGTGAGTCGGCCGGGCACTTCATCCGAATATGGAAGTGATAGTGATGCCCGTAATAGGGGCGGATTTTGATCATCCAAGGATTATTACCAGGGTTACTGCCATATGCATCGCACATCGCCTTTTTGATGCCCGGGTGCACAAAAAGCCGTTCTACCTGATCGTACGATGCAGCGCGCGCCAGTAACTTGGCATGCTCGGGCGTCCATATGGTGGGGTCGACGTTTAAGGTGCCCTTTTTCAAGACCGAAATAGCGCTGGTATCCCGACGTTCCTGCTGTGTCAGCCGGCGATTGGGCATCTTGGTCAGCCAGATATCGGCATCGAGACCGACTTGGTGCGAAGCATGGCCGGTCAGCATGGGGCCGCCACGCGGCTGCGAAATATCGCCTACGAGCAAGCCCGGCCACCCATCTTGAACCGATTCGCGTGCAAGACGTTGCACCAGCGCGATCAGCGACGGGTGGCCCCAGCGCCGGTTTCGCTCCAACCGCATGGCCTGCCAATTTGGTCCGTCTTTGGGGATCGCAACGGCACCGGAAAGACAGCCCTTTGAGTAAAACCCATGTACACGCGGCTCTTCAGCGGAAGGGAGGGTTGTTTTACCAAATATCTCTTTGGCAGGTGTTTGCGCCGTGGCGGGCGCACCGCCGAAACTTGTTGCGACGAGCAGCAAACAGGCAATCGAGGGTTTCAGTATCCCGTTTATCACGGCAACCTCCCTTTTTCAGGCATACCGACGCTACCGCGATTTGCCGTACGCGCTCAAGTGTTCAGCTGAACGCTCACTTGCGTCCTAGCGATAAATGACCCGGAATATGCGCAACGGTTGGTCTGCTGTTTGCGGGATAACCTGCAACCAGTCAAACTGACGAAAATCATCGATCAATTGCGCCTGAAATCCCTCGGGTTCGGCGTTGTAGAAGTCAACGGCATCTGCTCCTGCCACGCAATCGGCGATAAGCGTCACGCCCGCTTGCATGATAAGTTCACGGGCTTTTTCGGGCGGGCTCATCAGCACCTCGATCTGAAACATGATTCCATCAATGTTGCGATGATAAGGCCCTGCGATCGCGCGATGCGGGGTAGTTACTAAAACCATCGGTCCATTGTTGGTGCTGGAAAGGACCACGCCCGAGGGCTCATCGGCAAGAACGGCGTACAGTTCTCGATTGTAACAGAAGTCCAACTCTTCGGGCACATAAGCATAATCTTCAGCTGGCGATTGATCTACGCCAATAGCGCCTTGAAGAGGCACCCAAGCATACGCGGGAAGCGACCAAACTGGTGCGAACGAAGCGATATACAATGCCATCATCAGGGCCGTCACGACTGCTGTTCCACGCTTGATTGTATGCTCGCGGGCGATTGTAACCGCCACAGCCAAAGGGATCAGGGAGACCATAACGACAAACATGACACCGCGAACCTGCCACGTTGCGACAAGCGTTCCGGCGATAATAAGCATCAAGAAAAGTGTGGCGCTGCCTCTCTCATATCCCAGATAAATGGCCGCGATGCATACGGCGACACTGACCAGCGGGAGGCCAAAATAGGTCAGCAAATTAAGCGGATTTTTGCCGGCTATTTCCAATGCAGATTTGGTTTCAACAACACGGTCCAGCCAAAACTCTCGCAAAAGCGGAGGAAGGTCGGCAAACGGGTGTGCAAGGCACGCCGGGAAGAAAAGCTGCACTATCAGAAAACCTGCAGCACCGCCTGCAACAAGTACCGCTGTGCGGGTGGTCGCGCGCGAGAACGCGGTGGCGTACATCAGTGCGAAACTGCCGATGAGTGAGATTGAAACCTGGAAGATCGAGAAAGAGTCGCACGAGGCTTGACCCCATTGCGATGGAGGAAGGAGCAACGGGACTAGGACCAAGCTGGTGGCCGCCAATCCGAAAGCGTAGGCGGCTGCGTTTTGCTTTGAGTGGACATTGAAGATGAGCGCACAAAACACCCAGAAGCCGATAAGCGCCACATGGGGTAGTGTTTCAATGCCAATCGCCATCATCAATGCGCACAATATGCCCGAGATGACCATCGTACCGGGTGAGGCATGTTTTGGAAGTATCAACACAACGCACCATGTCAGCAGCGCAATTTGTACATTGTGGTGATCCAGCGCGCCGTACCAAAATCGCTTTAACCCCCACATGGCGCCAAATCCCGCAATCATCGCGGGAAACAGTGCTTCGCGGCCGCCAAACTTAAAAGCCCCGTACAAAACACCTGCCAGTGTAACGACGGACAAAAACAGTGGCCAAATGATCAATGCAAAGTCTTCGCCACCCAAAAACATTGCCGCCGCGATAGGCGCATCAATCAAACGCGACCAATGCATGACCGTACCACCTTCAAGACCCAATCGGTACTGAACCGGATCATACCAGCTCTGCCCTGCCAGAAGATCTTGCGCTTGAACAAGGCGCATCAAATTATCGTTGTCGGTTATATCACTTGGGTACACCTGGAACTCAGCAAACTGTGAGAACCAAAGGACGGCCGTGCCCATAATCGCGGCGACAAGAATAGTCAGGAGATTCCGGTCATTGTTCGGATCTTCACTTCGAATGTAATTCTCAAAAGGTCGCGGAACCATAATTTTACCGTGTTTTGATCGAAAGCGGGAAAGGCAACAGAGTATTAACATCACCGATAAATATTAACGTGGCGACAATGTGAGCTCTCATGGACCTGTCTTCGATAAATATCGCTGTATTACTGCCCTGCTACAACGAAGCGGCGACAATTGCTGATGTAGTAAAAGGCTTTGCCGCGGCGCTGCCAGCGGCGACCATTTATGTCTACGACAATAACTCGACCGACAACACGTCAGAGGCCGCTGCACTGGCAGGCGCTTTGGTTGTCCGCGAACCACGGCAAGGAAAAGGCCATGTCGTGCGAAGAATGTTCGCCGATATTGAGGCTGATCTTTATGTGATGGCTGACGGGGATGGCACATACGATCCGCAAGACGCACCGAAGCTAATTAACAAGTTGCTCGATGAACGCTGCGATATGGTCATCGGCACCCGCGCCGGCGTTCACGATGATGCCGGGCGTAAAGGTCATGCCTTTGGAAACCGGATGTTCAACGCGATATATCGCCGGATTTTTGGTGACGATTTCACTGATATTTTTTCAGGCTATCGCATATTTACGCGCCGATACGTGAAAAGCTTCCCGGCGGTATCCGGCGGATTTGAGATCGAAACAGAGATGTCTGTCCACGCCGGTCAATTGCGCTTGCCGGTTGCGGAGATAGAGCTCAATTACGGACGCCGTCCGGAAGGATCGCATTCCAAACTTTCCACTTACAAGGACGGTTTTAAAATCCTGGTCATGTTCGCGCGTTTGATGCAGGCGACACAACCTTTCCGTTTTTATAGCATCGTGTCCCTACCGCTTTTTGTGAGCGCGTTTTTGTTCGCCATCCCACCTGTTAGCGAATATCTCACAACCGGGTTGGTGAACCGCGTTCCCACCTGGATTGGTGCGATTGGACTGGCGCTGTTTGGAACCGTCATGATCTTCAGCGGGCTCATCTTGAACTCAGTGGCCAAAGGTCGGGCTGAGCAAAAGCGTTTGAGTTATCTGGCGCAACCTCCGGTACGCGGCGAAATGCGCCCGCGCGTTGGACATCAAGAGCGTCGCGGAAAAACAAGACGCAAAACGGTCAAGGCACCGCCGGTCGCCATGGAGGAAAATGACAAATGAACCGCGAGACAACAAATTGGGTGCGCTTTGCCATTGAGGAACTTGTGCCACCGATCTTGCGTGACAGTTCGCCCTTCCGCGGCGCCATGAAAATGGCATGGGGTAACCACATCGATGATTTGGCGCGGTTTCGCGAACGCGCCGCGTTTTTGACAGACGGTGAGTACGAGCAGCTTTATCGCGACCATCCGCGTGTGCATGAAGGGACAGACAATTCCGAAGCTTGCATAAAGCGGATTGCAGAGGCGGTTGCCGGCACAAGCGTGGCAGATATTGGTTGCGGGACCGGAGTTTTGTTGCAACGTGTGCGCGCTCAAAATCCCGACTTGAAACGCGTTGCCGGCATTGATTTTGTGATCGATGATGCATCCAAGCTCGATGGCATCGAGTACCATGCAGCGCGCATTGAAAAGCTACCTTTTGCTGATAATGAGTTTGATACCGTAATTTGCACCCATGTGTTGGAACATGTGCTCGATTTGCGTGGATCGATCGCCGAACTGAGACGTGTATGTAAAGAAAAGCTGATCATAGTGGTCCCGCGTGAGCGTGAGTATCGCTATTCATTCAATCCGCATTTCAACTTCTTTCCGTACAAGCACTCGTTCCTGAGGATGGCTTTTCCGATCCCGGAAAGCTATGTCTGTGAAGATATAGGCCGCGATATTTTCTATTGCGAAGTGCCGTCGAAAGAAGAGGTGGAGAAGGTCTAGGTGTCAGCCCGCGTTGCCCAATCGAAGGTAGGTAAACTGTTTTCGTTTGCCGTTGCAGGTGGCAGCGGGTTCATCGTCGACATCCTCGTTTTGTGCGTGTTGATAGATTTCACGCCGATGGGGCCGTTTACCGCGCGGATCATCTCGATAGCATGTGCAATGTTTTCCAACTTCATGGTCAATCGTACCTTCACTTTTGGTGCCAGTGACAAACCATTTCTCGAGGAGATGGCGCGATACGCGTCGGTTGGCGCCGTCGGTGCCGGGCTGAACTACATTATCTACGCCGCGCTGTTGCTGGCCATTCCGGGATTTTCGCCATTCCTGGCGACTTTTATCGCCGTGGTCCTGGTCTCGGTTTTTTCCTGGTTTGGCTATTCAAAATTCGTCTTCACTAAGCGGTGATTTTGGTAGTGACGTCTGTCATCCCATATAAGGGGAATGACAAACGCTTTCTTTCATCGTGAACATGCCATTCACCAGCGCCATCGTGCGCTCAACGATGCGCATACAGCGCTTTTGATCAGCGGCTCCTTGGCGCTTTTGGCCATTACCGCTTGGGCCATCGCAGGTGTCATTGGTATCGCCTATGCGCTGTTCTTTGGCAGCATTTCGTTGATGGCGGCACGACGCGTCTCGCCTGCCATGGTGCTTCGCATGTACAAAGCCAGGCCGGTAAACGCGGTCACATGGCCGCTGGGCCACCAACTTATCACGGAGTTGGCGCGCCGCGCCGAGTTGCCAACTGTCCCAAAGCTCCACGTGGTACCATCCAATATGATGAACGCCTTTGCCGTTGGTCGTGTCTCTGACAGCGCGGTTGCGGTTACAGATGCTTTGATCCGACAATTGACCGCCCGTGAGCTGGCTGGCGTGCTGGCCCACGAAGTCACCCACATCAAAAACGAGGATATCAAGGTGATGAGTATCGCTGACATGGTGTCTCGCTTTACAACCGCCTTGTCGACCATGGGCTTCATTGCAGTGCTGTTTAACCTTTCCGGTTTCTTTGCGACCGTCCCTTGGTTGGGGATCGCAGCGATGATCTTCGCGCCAACCATCGGCAGCCTTTTGCAGTTGGCGCTATCGCGAACCCGAGAGTTTGATGCCGACTACGGCGCCGCTCTGCTGACAGGCGATCCGGATGGTTTGTCCACTGCTTTGCGTAAGCTCGAAATTTGGCACCGTCGTAGGCTGGAGCAAATGGCGTTACCCGTGGGCCGCATGGGACAACCCTCAATGCTACGCTCACACCCGCCAACCGACGAGCGAATCGAACGGTTAAACGCCCTCAAGGGAGCCTTGACCACACCACCTTTGGCACCATCAACAAAGCCGATCCGCCGATCTCCTGTTCCGCGCGTCGGCCCTCGCTTTTCAAGGGATATCGAGTTTGCACAGCGCGAAGACTGGTTGGGCCTGTCAGCCTCTATCGCGCCCGCACCGGAAATCTTCGAGCGCGAGAGCGGCGAGTGTACGGCGTGCGATGAAAGCTTGGCGCCGCCTGATAGTGACAAGCCAAAAGTTCGTATCGCCCGCGGTGGCGTCTGGTGGTGAGCCTTAAACCGGCGCCCAATCGCCTGATTTGCCCGATGCATAAATCGCGTCCAGAACTTTTTGGTTTTTGATGGAGTCCTCGAGGCTGAAGACGGTTCCATCGCCCTCTACTGCCCGCACAAACGCTTCAACCTGTAAGTGGTATTGATCAATGCCCGTATATCGAAACGTTTGGGTTTCGTTGTGCCCTTGGTTGTGCACCCGCAATTCATCGCCTTCATAGAGGTTGGAATTAAATGGTGCAGTAAGCTCGATGAAGCCCTCGGAACCATGAAACGCAATATGCTGACGATTGGCCAACTGTGTTGAGATATAAAACGTCTGCTCGAAAGAGCCGTAATCCGCTCTGATCGAGGCATAGCGATCAATCCCGAAATCCGGATCAAATTCCACCGTCGCGAAAACCCTTTTCGGTTCCGCGCCGGTCGCAAACCTTGTCGTCACAGTCGGGTAAACACCGATGTCAGGTATTACGCCACCACCCAAAGCTGGCACGTTGCGCATGTTTGAAGGGTCTCTGTTGAAATAGGTGAAAGCCGCATCGACTTGGCGCAATTCGCCAATAGTGCCATTTGCGATCAGTTCGCGGGCCTTGGCCCATTGCGGGTGGTAAGTCACCATAAACGCTTCGGAGACAATCACACCGTTGCGGTCCCGCGCCTTTACCACTGGCGCAATTTCTTCGGCATCCAGCGCGAGTGGCTTTTCAACGAGCACATGCTTGCCCGCATCGGCAGCTTTGATGGCCCACTCAACGTGCGCATCTGTTGTCAGGGGAATATAGACGCCGTCGACCGTATCGCTATCGAGCATGGCTTGATAACCACCAAAGGCATTGGGCGCGTTGTAGCTGGCAGCAAGCGCTTGCGCCTTGTCCAGATCACGACTGGCGATAGCGGCGATGACGCCATTTGACGATTTCATGATGGCCGGATTGACGTGCTCGCGCCCGATCTTGGCCGTCGACATGATACCCCAACGAAACATGGTTTCCTCCCAAAACTTTTAAATTTCAGCCTAGTTGTCCATCGCCGCTGTGCCAACGGCAAAGGCAGAACTTAGGCTTTCAAAGATGCCAACGAATATTACCCGTTGGCCCGCTCGCGAACCTCAGCAAAGGTCCAGTCGCGTTTGAGATCCCCATTTTCCCAAACGACATCCAAAAGATTGTCGCGATCACCCATATCCTTCAACGGCAACGCGACGGGCACTTCATCTTCCAATACAACAGCTTGGCGATAGCGTTTGGATGCTTTGCCCGGATCGGTTTTGGGGTCTTTTGAAATGCCGTGCCATGAACCATCCGCATCTTGGCGCGCATTGGCTTTCATCGCGAAACGAAGCGTATCGCGGTTGACCCGCTGTAAAAGTCCGGCACCCATACCAAAGGCAAGATTCTCAGCCGACCATCCGCGTTCTTCCAAAGTGTCCAGCAATATCCGTATGGTCTTGGGTGTGATGCCATCACCTTGGATGACCCGCACACATGGTGCCAAAACCTTGAAACCCTTGGCGTTCACTGAATAGCCGAATATCTCGCCCAGCATCTCAATCGTGTCGATCGGTACGCGGGTAGCATCACCGCTGTCAGGGCGCACGACGAGCGTACCGCCAAAGTTCTGGACTTTTTCCTTCAACTCCTCGCCCCAGATTTTACGGATCGCGCGGAAGAGATCGTAGGAATCCGAGACAACCGCCACCAGCTTCTGATCACCGCCAAATTGGTCGATCATGTTTTCATAGGCATCCGCCTCGCGCTCTTCACCCCATGAGGTCATGGTGGAATGTTCGGCGGCAGGAATGGAAAATCCGGCCATCTCTTCGCCATAGAAACGCTTGGCATAGACAAGACCGGACACCGTGTCGGTGCCCATGAAATTGACCAGATGCGCCGCGCCGCCAATGCCGGCTTGTTCAAAGCTTGTCGCACCGCGCGCGCCAAAATCATGCAGACGAAACGGTAAGACACCGGTTGGATCGTCGCATGTGCGCTCCAGGCTCGCCGCAATCATCTGGCGCACATGCCAGGAAACCGTTGCCACCGTGGACGGATACCAAACAGCGCGCAGCAACGATGTCTCGATGAAAGTCGGCAACCAATAAAAGTCTGGGTCTGTGTTGCGCACCTGAACCATGGGTGTGCCAACAGGCACAACAGAACCTTCCGCCAGCGCCTCAATCGTCAACGGCAAAAACCCACCATGGCGCTCAACGAGAATGTCCCACGCCGCGCGGTTAAACGGCAGCCCGTGTGCTGTTACCATCGCTTCTGCTTCATCGACATCGGCCTTGGTGACCGGCTTCGACAGATAATCTTTCAAAAACATCTGCAGGCCAAAGAAGACGACTTGCTCATACTCTCCGCCACGGCGCGGCTCGATATAGGCCGAAACGGCAGCCGTCTGCGGCGGATACTGCGCAAAGTGCGAATATTTATAGCTGTCGGTGTTGAGGATGAGGTTCATGCATACGTTCCGTCTGAAACCGTCAACATAGGCCGATCATTGCCAGCGTCGACTACCAATCAATCACCGTCACTTCTGGCCAGTTCTTTTTGGCACGCAAGCCTTTTTCCTCATGTGTTTCCTGATTCACCATCGTCCGGTTAGGTGTGATGCGAAAATTGAACATATCATCCAGACCGAAAGGCGCCTCGATAAAGAGGTGATCATCGGCCGTAAGACGCACCCCTACCGCGTGGGTTTTAGAGGCAAAGCGCGCAATGGGTTGTTTGCTGTTTTCGTAACGCGGGCAGTCGCGGCCAAACTTGTTTTTGTACCAGAGATGCACCCGTGCCTGATTGCGAATTTCGACCGGAATAGGAACATCCGCAAACGCCACCTCACCGCGTTGGATCACCCTGTCTTCGGCTTCATAAGAGATGTCAGCATCATCAAAATAGAACAGATCAATATCCTTGATCCCATGGCCGGAAGGGCGCCCGGTAAGATGGTTCCAAACGCTGTTGTAGATTGCACCAGATACGATCAGCCAATCAGGTAAATCCATATCCCGGGCGATCAGGAGCGCGTGCCAGAGCAACGGCTCACTGCGAATAACTGTCTCTAACGCATCGCGCTGTAGGTCAGGCGAAGCGTTGGCGTAGCGAAGATGGTCCATGGAACCCATAGACCTGATTCGGGTGACACGGGTAAGAAACGCTGTGCGGAATTACCCGCGCAACACGCCGCCAACCTTTTCGCCAGCTTTCACGACGGCTGCTTGCAGGGCTTCGAGATCATCGTCGGTCAGCGTCGCTTCGGTCGGCTGGATTTGCACTTCCAGCGCGATGGATTTCTTGTCTTCGCCAAGTGAGGGGCCTTCAAACAGGTCAAATACATTGACGCCCGTGATCAGCTTCTTGTCGGCACCTGCGATCGCGCGCACCAGCTTTTGTGCGGGCACGGATTTATCGACCACGAACGCAAAGTCCCGTGTGACCGCTTGGAATGGTGAGAGATCAAGGCGTGGCTTGGTGCGCGTTGCCTTCTTCTTTGGCTCGGGGATCGCATCGAGGTAAACCTCAAAGCCGCAAATCGGACCTTTGACATCCAACGCATCCAGCGTCTTGGGATGGAACTCTCCGAAGTGACCGAAGATGTTCTTGGGGCCTAGCTTGATCACGCCGGAACGGCCGGGATGATACCAATCCGGCGCACCCGCTTCGATTTGCAAATTGGCAACGGGCGCCCCCGCTGCTTCCAACGCGGCCAGTGCATCGGCTTTGGCGTCATAGACACCAACCGGCGCGGCGTTGCCGGTCCAGTTACGGCCCGCACCGTCCAGACCCGCTGTCCCACGGCGAATGCCTCCCGCGACGCGACGCTGGCCTTCCGGTGTGTCATTTTCATAAATGCCAGAGACCTCAAAAAGCGCCACATCCCCATGACCGAAATTGGCGTTGCGTTGCGCAGCAGCCATCAGACCGGGCAGAAGCGAAGGCCGCATGTCGGACATGTCGGCGGCGATCGGGTTTTCCAGCTTCAGTGTTTCTTCGCCCCCGCCGAACAGCTTGGCGTGCTCTTCAGGAATGAATGACCAAGTCGTCGCTTCCATCATGCCACGTGAAGCAAGCGCCCGCTTGGCGGCGCGGGTACGCGTTTGAAGCGGCGTCAGAATTTTCGCGTTGACCGATCCCATGGAAGGAAGCGGTTGCGGCTCAATATTATTGATGCCGTGGATGCGCATGACCTCTTCCACAAGGTCCGCTTTTCCCTCCACATCCGGCCGCCATGATGGGGCAGACACATCGGCGGTCTCGCCCTTGTCCGTGACGCCAAAACCAAGACGGGTCAGAATATCCGCGCTTTCGCTATTGGCTACATCAATGCCGGTGAGGCGTTTCACCTCTGAATAGGGGAAGTTGATCTGCTTGGCCTTATAGCCTTTATAGCCGATGATTTCCGGCTCGGTCGGCGTGCCGCCGCACAATTGCATGACCAACTGTGTCGCCAGCTCCATGCCGTCGACCATATATTCAGGGTCGACACCGCGCTCAAAGCGGTAGCGCGCATCCGTAATGATGCCGAGATCACGACCCGTGCGGGCGACATTCATCGGGTTCCACAGCGCGCTTTCAATCAGCACATCGGTGGTGGTTTCATCACAACCGGATTCTTCGCCGCCCATAATGCCTGCAATGGACTCAGGACCCTTGTCATCGGCAATGGTGCACATGTCAGGCGTGAGCGCATATTCCTTGCCATCAAGGCCAAGGATGGTTTCACCCTCTTTCGCGTTGCGCACTACCAGATTGCCAGAAACCTTGGCCGCGTCAAAAACGTGCAGCGGGCGACCCCAGCCAAACGTGACATAGTTGGTGATGTCCACCAGTGCGGAAATCGGGCGCAGACCAATCGCGATCAGGCGCTGCTGCATCCATTGCGGCGACGGCCCGTTTTTAACGCCTTTGACCATGCGCAAGGCAAAGCCGGGGCAAAGCTCAGGCGCGTCGATGGTCACTTTGACCGGGCATTCGCCCGCGCCATCGGCCGGTTTGATGATCGGCGAGCGCAGTTCACCAAGGCCCGACGCGGCCAGATCGCGCGCGATCCCATAAACCCCGGTACAATCCGGGCGGTTCGGCGTCAGGCCGATTTCGATGACCGGATCATCGAGACCCGCGTAGGACGCAAAGCTTTCACCGATGGGCGCATTGGCGGGCAGATCGATAATGCCATCATGTTCGTCAGACATTTCAAGTTCGCGCTCGGAACACATCATGCCGAAGCTTTCCACGCCGCGAATTTTACCAACAGAGAGCGTCACATCGAGCCCCGGCACATAGGTGCCCGGCGAGGCGAACGCGCCGATCAGCCCTTCGCGCGCATTGGGCGCACCGCAGACGACCTGGACCGGCTTGCCATCGCCCGCGTCCACCATAAGGACGCGCAGCTTGTCGGCATCGGGGTGTTTCTCAGCGCTGACCACTTTGGCGATTTTGAACGGCGCGAACGCGGACTTGTCGTCGACCTCTTCGACCTCTAGGCCGATCATGGTCAGGCGATCAACAATCTCTTCGAGCGTTGCATCTGTTTCCAGATGATCTTTGAGCCAGGACAGGGTGAACTTCATTTCGACTTCGCTTTCTTGGCGGATTTGTTCTCTGCCTTGACGCGGGCTTTGTCCCGCGCTTCGGCGCGTTTTTCCAACTCGTCAAAGATGACAAAGCCGATTTTCAGGCCGTCATCTTCCGGGTTGGTTTGAGCTGTCGTGCTCTTGGTGATCGTCAGCGCCAGCTGGCTGGCGTGCACGAGAAGCGCGACCGGGCGCTTGTCCGCGATCAGATGTCCATCGATGCGTAGCATTTCGCCGTCTTCGGGAAAAACGCCCGAGACGATCATCGGACCCGCGGCGCTTGATGCCGCGATTTCCAGTTGTTCGGTTTCCCGATGAATTTGTTGTTGCAGGCCGAATATTTGTTTCGCGACCGCTTGTGCCGCCATTTCAGCGCGATTGTGATCATCGCATTGCGCACGCTTCCAATCAGCATCAGACGGCAAGCCGCGCTGACTGACCTTTAAGTCAGAAGCCAGATGGGCGTAATCCCCTTTTAGCAATGCGGCGTCGGAATAGCGTTGCATGATGCTTTAACCGCTCAAACCGCCAAACAGCGTCGGCATGTCCAGCGGGCGAAAGCCGTAATGTTCAGCCCAGCGCACATCCGCATCAAAGAAGGCGCGCAAATCCGGCATACCATATTTCAGCATGGCGATCCGGTCGATGCCGATACCCCAAGCAAAGCCTTGATAGACGTCGGGATCGAGCCCGCCATTGCGAAGGACATTGGGGTGCACCATGCCGCAGCCCAAAATCTCCATCCAGTCGGTGCCTTCGCCGAAGCGTACTTCGCCGGGCTTTGAACGGTCACACTGAATGTCGACTTCCATGGACGGTTCCGTGAACGGGAAGAAGGACGGGCGGAAACGCATATTGACGCTTTCGACCTCAAAGAAGCTCTTGCAAAACTCTTCGAGCACCCACATCAGATTGGCGACGTTGGCCTGCTTGTCGATCACCAAACCTTCAAGCTGGTGGAACATTGGCGAGTGCGTCGCGTCACTGTCCTGCCGGTAGGTTTTGCCGGGAATGACGATGCGGATCGGCGGTTCCTGTGCTTCCATGGTGCGGATTTGCACAGGGCTCGTGTGCGTGCGCAATACTTTGCGATTACCCTCGGCATCGGGCTTTAAGAAAAATGTATCGTGCATCTCCCGCGCCGGGTGGCCTTCCGGGAAATTAAGCGCGGTGAAATTATAATAGTCGGTCTCAATGTCCGGCCCTTCGGCGATGGAAAAGCCCATGTCGGCGAAGATCGCGGTGATCTCATCGTTCACTTGGCTGATCGGGTGAATGCGCCCGCGCTCGGCAGGTGATGTGTTGACGGGCAGCGTTACGTCCACTGTTTCGGTTGCCAAACGTGCTTCAATCGCCGCATCGTGCAGTTCGGCCTTGCGCGCAAGAATGGCGTCCGTGATCCGGGTTTTGAGGCCGTTGAGCGCCGGGCCCATCACTTGGCGTTCTTCCGCGCTCATCTTGCCAAGCGTCTTCATCCGCTCGGAGATCGCGCCTTTTTTGCCAATCGCAGAAACACGAAGCGCTTCGATGGCGTCTTCATCGGAAGCCGCATTAATCTGCGCCGTCAGTGTAGCTTCAAGCTGTTCGAGGTCTTTTGCCGCTTCAGTCATAAAAGAAACCTGTCTTTCTTGGGTTGCGCCCTCTTAGCAAGGTGCCCGGGTGGCGCAACATAAAAGAACCCGCATCCGGCAAGGCCAGAGCGGGTTCTCAAATCAAAATTAAACGTTGAGACGCGCGCGGGCCTTAGTTGACGGCGCTCTCAAATGCGTTCGGAGTTGTGTCTTTCAAATAGGCCAGCGAGCCTTTGGCTTGCTCAACCACGGCAGCAAATGCTGCTGGCTCGTGGATGGCCAAATCGGACAGCACTTTGCGGTCCACTTCGATGCCAGCCTTGGTCAAACCGTCGATCAGACGGCCATATGTCAGGCCATGTTCGCGGGCAGCCGCGTTGATACGTTGAATCCACAATGAGCGGAAATTACGCTTGCGGACCTTGCGGTCGCGGTAGGCGTATTGGTCAGCCTTCTCAACCGCCTGCTTGGCGATGCGAATGGTGTTCTTGCGGCGGCCGTAGAAACCTTTGGCGGCCTTGATGACTTTTTTATGCTTGGCGTGGGCGGTTACACCGCGTTTGACACGTGCCATGGAAACTCTCCTTCGGTCTTTTTAACGCGGCTTACTTCAGGCCGTATGGGATGAACTTTTTAACGATACCAGCATCGCTCTCGCTCAGCACCATAGTGCCGCGTGCGTTGCGAATGAATTTGTTGGACCGTTTGATCATGCCGTGGCGTTTGCCAGCTTGCGCAACTTTGATTTTGCCGGAAGCGGTTACTTTAAAACGCTTCTTGACCGAAGACTTGGTCTTCATCTTGGGCATTTGCTTCTCCATTTATTGTGCCACACCAAAATCGGCGAAAACCTTGCGGCCAAAACGCGCGATACCCGGTTGCCCGGAAAATTGCGTGGTGATTATTAGCGTTAAGAACAAACACGGCATGCCCTGCCGGCCTGTTCGAGACGCGGGTCTATAGACTCATGTCCCGCACGATGCAACCCTGATGCCTAAGGGAGTTTGCGAGCATGAGTGACAGCGGCAAAAAACGATTTCTCGACAAGGCGTATACAGTCAAAACCGACGAGGATACCAAGGCGCTCTATGATGCTTGGGCGGAGGTTTATGACGAGGAGCTCGCAGAGAACGAATATCAGCAGCCAGTACGCTGCGCAGCGGCTTTGGCGCAGGCGCTGTCCCCTGATGATAATCTTATAATTCTTGACGTCGGTTGTGGGTCGGGCCTTTCTGGCCTTGCGCTGAAAAACGCCGGTTACGCCACCATTGATGGCTGCGACTACTCAACCGGCATGCTGGAAAAAGCTGAAGCCACCGGCGCTTACAAGCGCTTGTTTGAAGCCAACCTGAATGCGCCACCGATGGATGCGCGCGATTCCTTCTATGATGCTGCCACATGCGTCGGCGTCTTTTCGTTTGGACACGTGATGGCCGATGCGCTCGATGACATATTGCGGGTTGTGAAGCCGGGTGGCGTTCTGGTGATCGGCTTGAACGATCATTTTTACCAGGAGGGGACCGTAACGGCCAAGCTTGATGCGCTCGAAGAAGCGGGCGTTGTCACACACCGAAAGGATGAACATGGGGAACATATTAGGGTAACGGGGCTGACAGGTTGGGTGATTGTGGCGTTGCGCGTTTAGGACATTTCCAGCAGATTTATGATCCAATTTGACCGAAGTCTGGCCCCAAGAACGCGTGAGGTGATATCCAGATATGCATAACCGACCGCGCAGTTGCGAACGTGGCTACTGAGATTTCTAGCCTCAACCCGATTGCTGGAATGGGAACACAATATCTTCAGCGGAAGGAACGGACCAATTAACTTTGTAACCTATTTCGTTGATTACAATATATGCCACACGTTACGAAAAGAAGTCGCTCCCCTTTCTGTTTTACGTCCTTCTGACTTGTGGGCGAGTAAACTTCATATCATTAAAGATGATATCGATGTCGATGATATCTGCGAGAAATGGCGATACTTTCTCTTTTCACACATCTTTCAATCCGTCTCATATATTAGCACGCAAGAGTTTTCGAAAATTCGTCAGCCCATCTTGCTGAAAACGTCAGGTGGCTATGACCACAATGATTTCACAGATTGCGCCACTGACAACAAATTGATCCGGCTGACCGAAGCCATTAAATCCAATATTGAAAGCAGCGGTTCTGAGAAAGATTATGTGCTCCTCAATCAGCGCCCGGTGGGCAACCGTTATTTGGTAGAAGAAAATACCGGGCAACCATTAGAACAGTATTTGCGTGACGCGCTGGCCAAGCGCGAAATTCCGTTCAAGTCTTGCCGTTTTCACGAGATGACGCCGGTCGAGCAGGCTCAAATGTGTCTTGGGGCCAGCACATTCATTTCTGCCCATGGTGCAGGCTGCACCAACATCATATTCACCCCGCTACATTGTAGCGTAATCGAGTATAATTTTCGCAAATATTGGAACTGCGATCCTGTTTGTGATGCGCACTACAACGGCACGCTTTCCGATAATGAACCGTGCAATATCCAACCGAAAACGTATCCGCAGTTTCACAAGGCAGATTTTCATAATCTAAGCCATATGCTGGATCGGCACTACACGGAGCTGGAGGTCGTCCGTTACGCCGGCTATCGCACCAGAAACCCGATAGACCGGAGCTCTATGTATGTGGACGGGCTGGCGCTTTTGGAAGAAATTGAAAAAAGCAGACGCGTGTCAGACGCCCGCAAAGAGCAAGGATTCAGCCATGCAGAACCGGGTATGGCCCAACGCTATGTTGGCGAGTCCAGATATGCGCCGAAATGGATGTCGTATATCGCTAAAAAGCGATGGCGTAACTTTTGGAGCCGGGTGGGGCTAGATCTGCGTTAATACGTTTAGTGCGTTTCAAAATTACTCGTCGCCCAGTTTTCTATCGCTGAATACGTCGCAGGAAAGTAAAAGAAACTCGGAAAAAAGGTGTTTTTATTACTGATAATTAAAGTCTTTCAAGTAAACCAGCCTCAAGACAGAAAACGGGGGTTGGAATGTCCGGTTCTCTGCTTGAGAAACGTGAAATTCAGACAAGTAGCGCGCCATCCGAGGATCTCGCCAACATGCGCTCATTTTTGCAACACATCGAGCAAGAGCTCGATATTGCGCTGCAACCCATTGTTCATATCAGCGACGGGCGCGTTCATGCCTATGAAGCGTTGGCTCGCAACTACAGCGACTTCGGTGTGCAGTCTCCTTCCGACCTTTACGAAATTGCGTCCCACTTTGACTGTGTGTTGGAACTAGAAACTGCGCTCTGGGAGAAAGCCTGTCGACAATTTAGCGGTCTGGATGAAGTCGAACGGCTTCACCTTTTTCTCAATATCGATGGTCGTTCAATTGAGATCGCTGGCTCCCTGCTTGTTGACAGTGTCATTGAGGTGGCGCGCACTTTCAACATAAGACCTGGACAAATCACGCTCGAACTCTCTGAGGCATCAGATGTGGCGATCGTGCAAAAGATGGCCGATGTCCGATTATATGCGAAACGAAAAAGCTTGGGATTTGCCATTGATGATTTTGGCAAAGGATACTCTCAGCTGAAATGCTTGCACGAACTAGAACCGGACATGGTCAAAATTGATCGGTTCTTCATCGATGGTATCGATACCAGCGCGCGTAAGCATCTTTTGGTGTCCAGCATCGTTCAACTTGCCCACCGCTTGGGCATGAGAGTGGTAACCGAAGGCATAGAAACTGAAGAGGAACTCAATGCCTGCCAAGCGCTCAAAGCGGATTTTGCGCAAGGTTATTTCATTGGTCAGCCGCTTCTTGATCGAAGCGAGATAAATCTGATAACAAATGCTCCGCCAAAAGGCACCACGGGCGACAAGTCGGACATGGGTGACCTTGATACACTTAATGCTTTAGAGCGTTTGCCCACAGCAACAGTGACCGACAAGGCGGAAGATATTCTACAAAAATTCAAGGATAACGCGCTTTTAAGGGTTATACCGGTCGTCAATGATGAGCAGGAGCCGGTGGGAATTATCTGCGAAGAAGATTTGCGGCCATATCTTTACAACCCTTATGGTCATATGCTGCTTCGCAACAACGGAATTTATGATGTCGTTTCGCGCTTTGTAAAAAAAGTCCCAATCTCCGACTACCGCACGTCCTTAAGTCAGCTGGTTCCCACCGGCGCGATCAGTGCCGCTGATTGTATTGTGATCACCAAAAATGGCCAATATCTTGGCGTTGTCAGCACTCAAACACTGCTCCGGGTCGCCAACGCCGATCGCGTTAAACAAGCTGAAGACCAAAATCCGTTGACGCGCCTTCCGGGGAACAGGGCAATCCAGGAGCACATACTGGCGCAAAGCAAACGATCGGAATTTGATCGGTTTTTCTACTACTTTGATTTCGATGCCTTTAAGCCTTTCAATGACCTCTATGGCTTCAGCGCCGGCGACCGCGTCATTCAGCTATTCGGCGATCTGCTGCGCACAAAGCTTGGTTCAATCGGTGCGTTTTTAGGCCATGTGGGGGGCGATGATTTCTTTGTCGGACTGCATGATATTGCGGTGCAAGACGCAGTGAAGGTTGCCGCTGACATTCGTTCTGAGTTCAGCGCCGCTGCCCTTGGGTTCTATTCGCGCAAAGACCAGGATCGTGGGCACTACGTATCCACCGACAGGAGCGGCAAACAAGCCAAGCATGATTTGTTGTCTTGCTCCGTTGGAATAGCCCATCTTAGTCCCCGCCAAAGCATAGAATCGTTGGGATCCTTTGGCGCGGCAGTCAGTCAGATTAAGAAAGAAGCCAAGGGCGCGCCGCATGGCGTTGTCGTTCGCGATATGAATGGGCTTGCCGGTGTATCACCAGTTGGCTTGCTACAAGCCAACCTCCAGTCAATCAGCGCTTAGAAAGGCGCTGCTTCCAACTCTTCATTCTGCGGGTCTTGGCGGCAAAACAAAAAAACGGGCCGCTGTGCGACCCGTTTTGGTATTATCTATTTGGCACTAAAACCTATTTCGGTGCCAGCACCATCATCATTTGGCGGCCTTCCAGTTTTGGTTCGGCTTCCACTTTTGAGATGTCCTGAACGTCTTCTTTGACACGCTTGAGCAATTCCATGCCCAATTGCTGGTGGGCCATTTCCCGGCCACGGAAGCGCAGGGTTACCTTGACCTTGTCACCGGCTTCAAAAAAGCGGTGTACAGCCTTCATCTTCACATCATAATCGTGTGTGTCGATGTTGGGGCGCATTTTCACTTCTTTGACTTCAACGGTCTTCTGTTTTTTGCGTGCCGCTGCCTGTTTCTTTTGCTGTTCATATTTCAGCTTGCCCAGATCTAGGATCTTGGCGACAGGCGGTTTGGCGTTTGGAGAGATGAGAACGAGATCGAGACCGGCTTCCTCCGCCATGCGAAGTGCGTCTCTGGTATCGACAACACCCTGATTGTCACCTTCGGCCGTTATGAGTTGAACTTGAGGCTCGCGAATGTCGCGGTTTGCCGGTGGGCCGGATTTTTGTGGTGGGGGTGCTCTGAATGGACGGCGAATGGTCGTTTACTCCTGTGTGGTTTCCTCGCGGGCTATGTCGGGATTGTCCGCGCGGTGTCAATAGCATGACCGCTTGAATAAATCATCAATTTCCATGACATCAATACTGTGGAACCAAATAAGGAGTAAAGCATGGCACCCAGCAGCCACAATCTCACGGTCGGCGATGCACAAATAGCCATAAACACTGTCCATGGCAGGGCGCCTGGCCTTTTCTGGCTGGGGGGCTATCGTTCTGACATGTCTGGCACCAAGGCGCTGGCGCTGGAAGCCATGGCGATTGAAAATGGGTTTCAATCGACGCGGTTTGACTATTCCGGTCATGGCGAAAGCAGTGGTGACTTCCTTGCCGGAACGATCTCCAAATGGCTGCGTGAAGCCATGGCGGTATTCCAGCAGGCGGCAGAATATGGTCCGCAAATCCTTATCGGTTCTTCCATGGGTGCATGGGTCGCGCTGCGCATGGCACAAGAACTAAACAGCGGGGCACAAGATGATCCTATTCGTGCAATGTTGCTGCTGGCGCCCGCCCCCGACTTTACCGTTGAACTGATGGAACCCGAACTTACACCAGCGCAGAAAGACGAGATGCAGCGGAAGGGGTATTTCGAAGAGCCAACCCCCTATGGACCTGAACCCAACCGTTTCACGAAAGCCTTGTTTGACGATGGCCGTCAAAACCGGGTCATGACCGGACCAATCGACACCCATTGTCCAGTGCACATCCTTCAAGGAAAAGCAGATCCGGATGTGCCCTGGCAACACGCGCAGCGGTTGTTTGAGCTTTTATCGAAAGATGATGCGTCCATTACATACGTCAATGATGGCGATCATCGGCTTTCGCGCGATCAAGATCTCAAATTGATCGCACAAACAGCGCTTTCGTTGCTCAAACAGAGCCAAAAAGCATGATTACCAAAATTTAAGATGCCAAAAACCGCTTATTCTGCAATAGTTTATCGAACAGCGGGTGTGACTACAGCTTGCATCTTTAAGGCGGGCCACCACTTCCACTATAGACGCAAGTCAAGAAAGAAAATGACAAAATACATATAAACCGTTGCCTGTTTCCTCGTTCGGGCGCGTGTTTTAAAGACCGGGTTAACTCGCGCCCGGTCTTTCTTTTTTGTCTCCGAAGAATCGCTTACATAAACATCATGGTCTTTACTTTCGCCAGACCGGACACTCGGGTGCCCTATCCAAGTCAGCTTTCGATAGCCGGCCGAACGGTCAACGTGACCGTTCGCGAAAATGCGCGAGCCAAACGCCTAACCATGCGCGTTCAACCTGGAAACCGGGGAATTTCGATAACCGTGCCGATCGGCGCTTCCGCGCGCAGCGTCAACAGTTTTGTCGAACGTCACAGGGGTTGGTTGGAGACACAAATCGCTAAGCAACCGGACCGTCCTCAGGTGCGTGCAGGGATCAAACTACCCATCCGAGGCCGGAATCATGTCATCATACACAGGCCAGGACGTGGATTGGCCGAAATCCGAGAGGATAACGACGTACCGCAGTTGGTCGTGCGTGGTGAAGAACGGTTTTTACCGAGACGGGTCGCCGATTTCCTGAAAAATGAAGCCAAACGCGATATAGATGCGCTGGTTGCACACCATGCAGGCAAAGTCGGGCGCAAGGTCAAGTCAGTGCGCTATCGCGATACGACAAGCCGCTGGGGCTCATGTACATCAGACGGCGCCCTGTCTTTTTCATGGCGTATCATGATGGCCCCGCCCTCGGTCATCAACTATCTGGTCGCGCACGAATGCGCTCACTTGCGCGAAATGAACCACGGCCCAAAGTTTTGGGCGCTGTGTGAGGAATTGTGTCCGGACACTAAACGGTGCAAACAGTGGCTGAAACGAAACGGTAATGCGCTGCAGGCAATTGAGTTTGCCTGATCCGGATAAAGGGCAGAATTCTTCAAGATGGATATAAAAATCTGCGGCCTTTCTACGATGGAAACCATTAGCGCGGTTGCTGAAAGCGGCGGCACGCATGCGGGTTTTATTTTCTTTGAAAAATCCCCGCGCAATGTTTCTGTTGCGTTGGCTGCCGATCTGATGGCGCACGCTCAGAACCTTGGCCTGAAGACCGTGGCAGTCACGGTTGATGCGGACGACGCGTTTCTTGACGAGATTGTTGCAGTTGCACAGCCTGAAATCCTGCAACTGCACGGGAAGGAAACACCCGAGCGGCTAGGTGAAGTGAAATCCCGCCATTCACGTGAAACATGGAAGGCGCTTTCCATCTCCACCGTTGATGATCTGGCCAAGCTAGATCCCTATCGCGGCATAGCGGATCGTTTTTTGCTCGACGCCAAACCACCCAAGGGGTCTCAATTGCCCGGGGGCAACGCTGTGTCATTTGATTGGTCTATTCTTTCGAAAATGCCGGAAAACACTGACTATTTGCTTTCTGGCGGCGTGGATATGAACAATGCGGCCGAGGCGGTGGCGGCCGGTGCAACAGCGCTTGACCTTTCATCGGGTGTCGAGAGTGCACCGGGTATCAAAGACATCGGAAAAATCCGCGCTTTCTTCAAAGCCGTCGGCGCGGCTTGATCACGCATTGCTCTTGGCGCGCCACCACGCTACACCGCCCTCTCGCAGCTGAGGGAGTTTTTCTGTGAACCAGGTTTTGCCACCCAATTCTTTCCGGACCGGGCCGGATGAAAACGGTATGTTTGGTATTTTTGGCGGTCGTTTTGTCGCCGAAACACTAATGCCTTTGATCCTTGATCTGCAGGAGGAGTGGGAGAAGGCGAAAACTGATCCCGAATTTCAGGCGGAACTGGCACATCTGAACAAGCATTATACCGGTCGCCCGTCGCCGATTTATTTCGCTGAACGCCTGACCGAACATCTGGGCGGCGCAAAAATTTACTTCAAGCGTGACGAGCTCAACCACACCGGTTCGCACAAGATCAACAATTGCCTCGGCCAAATTTTGCTTGCCAAACGCATGGGCAAGACACGGATTATCGCTGAAACCGGCGCCGGCCAACACGGTGTGGCATCGGCCACAGTTGCCGCACGGTTTGGCTTCCCTTGCCATGTGTATATGGGCTCGACCGACATTGACCGTCAGGCCCCAAATGTCTTTCGCATGAAGTTGCTGGGCGCAGAAATAACCGCCGTCACTTCGGGCAATGGAACCCTGAAAGACGCAATGAACGAAGCGCTCCGTGATTGGGTCACCAATGTGGAAAGCACCTATTATCTGATTGGAACAGCGGCCGGTCCGCACCCCTATCCGGAAATGGTTCGTGAGTTCCAGTCTGTGATCGGTACGGAAACCAAAGAGCAGCTGATGGAAATCGAAGGACGCTTGCCGGACATGGTCATCGCGGCCGTTGGTGGTGGTTCTAATGCAATTGGCCTGTTCCATCCGTTTCTCGATGACAAGGACGTCCAAATTGTTGGGGTTGAAGCTGGCGGCAAGGGCCTGAACTCCGACGAGCACTGTGCGTCGCTAACCGCGGGTTCGCCCGGCGTCTTGCACGGCAACCGCACCTATCTCTTGCAGGATAGCGACGGCCAGATCGAAGAAGGTCACTCCATCTCAGCGGGTCTTGATTATCCTGGTATTGGGCCGGAGCACTCGTTCCTTAAAGATACGGGTCGCGTGGAATATGTTCCCTGTATGGACGACGCGGCGTTGGAAGCTTTCCAACTGCTGTGCCGCCTGGAGGGTATCATACCCGCGCTAGAGCCGAGCCACGCGTTGGCCGAGGTCGTCAAACGCGCCCCAACCATGGGCAAGGACCAGATCATCGTGATGAATTTATGTGGCCGCGGCGACAAGGATGTCTTCACCGTCGGCAAAATCCTCGGACATGAGATGTAAGCGCCATGACGAACCGCTTTGACACACTCTTTGCCCGTCTTGCTGATGATAACCGTCCGGCACTCGTGACCTATTTCATGGGCGGTGATCCGGACATGGAAACGTCGCTGGAGATCATGAAAGCGCTGCCAGAAGCAGGCGCCGACATTATCGAGCTGGGCATGCCTTTTTCCGATCCGATGGCGGACGGCCCAGCGATTCAAATGGCGGGCCAGCGCGCGCTCAAGGGCGGGATGACGCTTGCCAAAACACTGGCCATGGCCAAGGCATTCCGCGAAACCGATGCCGATACGCCCATCGTGCTGATGGGCTATTACAACCCAATTTACATCTACGGCGTGGACAATTTCCTCGTTGATGCCAAAGCGTCCGGCATAGATGGCTTGATTGTGGTCGACCTGCCGCCGGAGATGGACAATGAACTGTGCATACCTGCACTGAAAGAGGGCGTTTCTTTCATCCGTTTGGCCACACCAACAACCGATGATAAACGATTGCCCGCCGTGCTCGAAAATACCTCCGGCTTTGTTTATTATGTCTCCATGACAGGAATCACCGGGTCGGCAATCGCTAACACGGATGCAGTCGCCGAAGCGGTTAACCGGATCAAAGGCCATACAAGCCTTCCGGTATGTGTAGGCTTTGGCGTGAAGACTGCCCAACAGGCGGCCACCATCGGGCGTGATGCTGACGGTGTGGTTGTGGGTACGGCAATCGTCAACGCTGTGGCCACTTCGCTGGACCAGGATGGCAAGGCGACAAGCGATACGGTCAATGCGGTTTCGACCTTTGTTGCCGGTCTGGCGCAAGGTGTCCGCGTTGCACGCCTTGAAGCTGCCGAATAGTCCCGCCACATAAGACGAAACGGGAATTTATAAATGAACTGGATCACCGACTATGTGCGCCCGCGTCTCGATACGCTCATGGGCCGCCGCGAAACACCGGAAAACCTCTGGATCAAATGTCCAGAGAGCGGCGAAATGGTGTTTCACCGTGACGTGGAAGACAATCAGTGGGTGATCCCCGGCTCTGGCCACCACATGAAAATTCCGGCCATGCAGCGGCTGGCTCATTTTTATGACGATGGTGATTTTCAGGTCATCACCAACCCGGAAGTGGCGCAGGATCCGCTGAAATTCCGCGACCAGAAAAAATATACCGACCGGTTGCGTGAAAACCGCCAGAAAACCGGTCTGGAAGATTCCATAATCAACGCCACCGGTTCGTTGGAAGGCATGGAAATTGTCACCACGTTGCATGACTTTGCATTCATGGGCGGTTCGCTTGGCATGGCGGCGGGTGAGGCCATTATCAAGGGCTTCGAAACAGCTATCGAGAAAAAATGCCCGATGATCCTGTTCGCTCAGTCTGGCGGCGCGCGCATGCAGGAAGGCATTTTGTCTTTGATGCAATTGCCGCGCACGACCGTTGCCGTTGAAATGCTTAAGGAAGCTGGCCTGCCCTACATCGTTGTTTTGACCAACCCGACAACGGGTGGCGTCTCCGCCTCCTATGCGATGTTGGGTGATATCCATATTGCCGAACCCGGTTCGGTCATCGGCTTTGCGGGTGCGCGCGTGATCGAGCAAACCATCCGCGAAAAACTCCCGGAAGGCTTCCAGCGCGCTGAGTATCTTCTCGACCATGGCATGGTCGACATGGTGGTGCCCCGCCAAGAATTGCGCCCGACCATCGCCCGCCTTTTACGGATGCTGTTGAACAAGTCACCGGAAGTAGCCGCGCCAGACGCGGTCGAACTTAGCGAGGACACGGCAACCGAGGAAAGTGTCACAGTGGAAGTTGAGCTGGTTGACGAGGCCGTGCCATCGGCGGAAACGGCGAACGAGGATGGCGGCCAAAAACCGTCACCGAGCTTTTAGTCCCAGCGCATTATGAGTGCCTCGCCACCAAACAGCGGGCGACCGGTTCGATCTGAGGCGGCGCTCGAGATCGAACGTCTTTTGGAACTGCATCCCAAGGGTTTCGACTTGTCGTTGGGGCGCGTTCGGGACCTTTTGGAAAAGCTGGGTGACCCGCAGGACCGGTTGCCGCCCGTGATCCATATCGCTGGCACCAACGGAAAAGGGTCATGTGCAGCATTTACCCGCGCGCTGCTGGAAGCTGCCGGTCACAATGTGCATGTCCACACGTCACCGCATCTGGTCAATTGGCACGAGCGTTTTCGGATTGCGGGCGAGTTTGTGGCTGATGATGTCTTGGCCGACGCCGTGCGACGTGTCGCTGAAGCCAATGACGATGCGCCCATCACGGTCTTTGAAATTTTGACCGCTGTGATGTTCCTTCTCTTTGCAGAGCATCCGGCGGACTATGCTGTCATTGAGGTTGGGCTTGGCGGCCGCGCGGATGCAACCAACGTAATCAGGAAACCGATGGTTAGCGTCATCATGCCCATTGGCATGGATCACCAAGCCTATTTGGGCGAAACGATCGAAGAAATCGCCGGAGAAAAGGCAGGCATTATCAAGGAAGGTGTCCCGGTCATCATCGGACACCAACCCTATCCCGCAGCAGGCAAAGTTCTTGAAAATGTGGCTGACATGATGGGTGTAGAGGCCTTCATTTACGGTCAGGATTTTTATGCCTTTGAAGAACGTGGTCGATTGGTCCTACAAGACAATGCGGGCCTGATTGACCTGGCGCTGCCGACGCTGAATGGCCGTCATCAAATCACTAACGCAGCTGCAGCGATTATGGCTGCAAGGGTTGCTGATCCGACATTGAATGCCGACATGTTGGAACGCGGGCTGCAAAACGCCCAATGGCCCGCCCGATTGCAAAGACTAACGAGTGGCGATCTTTTTGAACGCGCACCGGAAGGGTCCGAAATCTGGTTGGATGGCGGTCATAATCCAGATGCGGCAAGCGCCTGCGCGGAATTTCTGGCGGGGCGCGAAGCGGTGGATGGCCGACCGCTCTTTCTCATCGCGGGCATGCTGAACACCAAGGATGCCGTTGGCTATTTCAAACCGTTTGAGGGGCTCGTACGACACGTCTTTGCGGTGCCGATTGTGAGCAGCGAAGCGGCAATCCTGCCAGATGAGCTGGCCGCCTATGCCCTACATGCGGGTTTGTCCGCTGAGGAGTTCGGCTCAGTCTATGAAGTGCTGGATATGTTGGGGCGCAACTGGGACCAAAGCGAACCAAGCCCGCGTATTCTGATTTGTGGCTCGCTCTACTTGGCCGGCGAAGTCCTGTCAGAAAATGGCACGCCACCCAAATAAGACGAGCGCGCCAATCGGCGCGCCCATCGCAATCAGCTTTTAGCCAACTGTGTTTTGCATCCAATCGGACAATTTGCCTTTAGGCGCGGCGCCAACCATTTGGTCGACCACTTCACCGCCTTTAAACATGTAAAGTGTTGGAATAGAGCGGACACCATATTGGGCGGCGATGTCCGGATTCTCATCGATGTTGATCTTGGCAATTTTCACTTTGCCATCAAACTCGGTCGCCAACTCGTCGAGCGCCGGTGCGATCATCTTACAAGGGCCACACCATTCAGCCCAGAAGTCCACGACGACAGGCGTATCTGAACCCAGAACGTCGGATTGAAAATTGTCATTCGTGACGGTTACGGTTGCCATCGTGGCCTCCTTTGTTGTTCGCGCCCATGTGGTCATCCTTGACCCAGCAATCAAGTGCGCTGTGCATAACGCACTTTTCAATCTTTCGCGAGCACAGCAAGTGCCTTTTCGCGATCTTGCCTGGAAACCTCTCGGATCAAAGGGCCGCGCGTGTACAAAAGCAGGGTTCGCACGTATCGTGCGGGATAAAGTTTTTCCACAAGCGCACCGTAAAGTGCCAATTGGTAGACCGAGACTTGCGGGATTTTATCCTGGTGCGGTTGCCCGGTTTTATAGTCCACGACGACGACTTCATCGCCATTGTCAGCGATTCGGTCGATAACACCTGACACACCTCGTTCTTCGCCCTTTACCGTCAATGTGCCCATGATCTGGACTTCGGACCGGCTGTTCGGCGTGAAGAGAAACGCATAGGCAGGGTCGCCCAGCACCTGAAAAACTTCCGCAATCATCCGGCCCTGTTCTTCGGTTCCAAAACCATTCTGGGAAAGCCAAGCACGGGCCAATGTGTCCCGTTCTGCAATCTCTATATTGGGCAGCATCTGCAGTAGCGTGTGCAGGGCAGATCCTCGAACCGCTGTGGTGGACGAGCCGACCGACGCATTGTCGCCTGCCATCAATGAGCGTGGTCGAGCTTCACCGTCCTCGGCCGTTGGCCGTGTTGTTTCAATCGCAAACCCTGTTGCGCCTGAGGGTATCAATGGTCGTTTGGGTGGTGGTTCAACCGGTGCCTTTTCCGCGATGGCATCCAGCCGGTCATGAGCGATTGTCAGCCCTGTTCGCTCATCTGGCCGAGGAGTCGCGATGTCGATCGTCTTATCTCCGGTCGGCGGGCGGAAAAGATAAACGGTACCATGATCAGTTTCCTGACGCGCGCAATCATCCACCAAACTATCAAACACCATTTGATGCCAGCGTTGATCACCGGGGTTGGGTGGCTTGCTGCTCGTGGTGTGACCCACAACGAATAGTGCGTCAGCGGCCCGTGTCATGCCAACGTAAAGAAGGCGCCGATATTCTTCTTCATCGGCAATGCGTGCCCGTTGAGCCATGGCATCCATGATCGAAGAGCGGGGCTTTCCGCGGTTCCAAACCGGCAATCCAGCGTTTGTTCTGTTGCTGAGCAGTTCAGAAGGCACGGTAACGATCTTTTCCATTTGCGCAGCGTTGTGAGGCGCTGTGCAATCATCGACCAAAAAGACCAACGGCGCTTCGAGACCCTTGGCACCATGCACGGTCATCACACGCACCATGTTGCCGCCTTGCTCCATTTCCCGCTTTATCTCCGGCGACTGACGCTCAACATGATCGATGAACAGGTGAAGGTCGCCCGGATGATCGCGCTCAAACGCTTCCGCCAGTGCCATGAACTCGTCGAGGATATCCGAAGTTTCGGGGTTAAGGCGCGCAATCAGTTTTTCGCGGCCACCGTGCCCGGAAAGCACATGTGCGTAAAAATCAAAAGCCGATCGGCTTTGGGCCAGATGACCGAATTGTGTAAGGGTCTCGATTGCATCAGCAATTCGCACGTCGGATGATGCCGACATTTGCTGCCAGAGCGTTTTATCGCCCCGCTCTATGCAAAGCGCCATCAGATCATCATCATCAAATCCGAACAGCGGCGACTTCAAAACGGATACCAGCGACAGCTCATCAAAGCGGTTGAGCAGGCACTTACCGAGCGCCAGCAAGTCCATTGTTGCAATATGGTTCGTCAGGATCAGGCGATCGGCACCCGCAACCGGCACACTGCGCGTTTTCAATGCGCGTGAAAGCTCCCCCACGAAAGCACCGCGCTTGCGTACCAAAACCAGAATATCGCCAGCAGTGACTGTGCGACCTTGGACGGGCATAGGTTCTTTGCCGGATAACCAATCGTGAATTTGCTGCGCGATCCGATCCGCCAAGGTTTTGGCCCCGCGTGCGGGCGCATCGATTGGTTCAGCCCAGTTCTCCGGCAGTTCCGGCTCTGGCTCAGAAATGTGCACATCCCAAAGTACGACTTGGCCGCCACTGTCAGTGCGCAAAGCGGTATGGTCTTGATAGGTGCCCGCTTGTGTTAGACCGCTGGCGTTCTCGGCACGGGCGAACACTTTGTCGACGGCAGCCAGCACATTCTTTGTTGACCGAAAAGAACGATCGAGCGCTATCGGTTCAAATGGTTTGGTGGCGCCATCCACTTTGAGATTGAAGTGAGCGCGCGCAGCGCTGAAGCCCGCTGGATCGGCCCCCTGGAAAGAGTAAATTGACTGTTTCTCATCGCCCACTGCAAAAACAGTGCGATTGGCCGTACGTGCAGTCTCGCCGTCAAAAAATTCGTCGGCAAAGGTTCTCACCACCTCCCATTGGAGCGGCGATGTGTCCTGTGCTTCATCGACAAGGATATGGTCGATGCCCTGATCCAGCTTATAGCGTACCCAAGCACCAGTTCCTGCGCGCTTGAGCATGGTAGCGGTGCGCGCAATCAGATCGTCAAAATCCAAATAGGAGCGCACGCGTTTGAGATATTCGTATCGCCCGATCAACGCTTTTGCGATGATCAGCATTTGAGCCGTTTGTTCGGCATCCTCAAGCTTGTTGAGCGCGTCAAAAATGTCGAGAAGCTTCCGCGCCGCCGCGCCGTGGGCTGGCTGATAGTCCGGTATGGCTAATACAATATTGTCTGGAAAAATATGTTGGGTACGCGGCGCCAATCCCTTCTCAGGATTACCCTTCAAAAACTGTTTGGCCAGCGCCGAAAGGCGCGCTTCCGGCTCCTCTATTTGCCCCGCTTCGCGAATGGATTGCACCATGACGCGAATGGTGGCGCGCTTTTCTCCCGCCTCATGCGCCTCGATGAGCGCAAGGTTTTTTTCGTTAAACCATTCAATCGGCCAAGCGTCCTCCAGCAATGCGTTGCGCGTGACGGACGGATCTAACCCGAAAGCTTCAATATAGCGCCGCCGAAATTCGGAGCCGTCTTTGCTTAGTAACGTAAAGCCTCCCAGTTCGCGTCGCTTCTTTATGATAGCTTCGATGAGATCGGCAAATGCGGCCTCGCCGCGCTCGCTAAGGATTTGGTCCACCGCGCCTGCAAGCTCCGGCGCACGCTTTGGCCCGGTCAAGACATAGCGCTTGGCTTCAGCCATCAAGGTCTCGGCACCGAAATCATCGAGCAAATCAAAATGCCCGGCGACATTGGCCTCCAGCGGAAACCGGTGCAGCAGCGCCTCGCAAAATGCGTGGATGGTCTGGATCTTCAAGCCGCCCGGCGCTTCCAATGAAGCGGCGAAAAGCGTGCGCGCGAAACGGAGCTTGTCTTTGCCGGGCGTTTTTCCAGTAAGCGTCTTCAACTGATCGGCGAGCGCGCGGTCATCGAGCGATACCCATGCGGCGAGCCGGTCAAATACCCGCGATTTCATCTCCGCGGCCGCCGTTTTGGTAAAGGTTAAACAAAGCAGCTTTGATGGATCAACGCCATCGAGCAGCAAGCGGATGACACGCGTTGCCAAAACATAGGTTTTGCCTGATCCCGCATTGGCGGAAACCCATGCCGATACATTGGGGTCAGCGGCAATTGCTTGCTTGGCCTGCGTTGCCTCGTCGGGCAGGACCGGCGGTTTACCCTCAGCCATCACCGCTGCCTTCCGAACCATCGGCTTCGCCGCCCCATTCCGCGATCCGAGCTAAATGATCATAGTCACCCGACCAACGCTTCTGCTTTTCTGGAACCGGCCATGAAAGGTAAGCGGTATCGGCCTTTTGGAAATGGGCGACCAATTGGGTCAACGCTTCAAAGTCGCGTTCCGCCAATTCTGACGCTGTGTAGATAGGATCTTTTTTCTTGGGCTCAGCCGGTATGCTAACCGGGCCAACAATCTTGTCATCCACATCGCCGCGCGTGCCGAGCTTCACATACATCAGGTCGCCCGTTTCATGGTCACTAAGATCGGGGAACGCACCACGTGCTAACAATGCCGCCTCCAGCGGCAGTTGAGGCGCAAAGCGATGTTGCACCTGGTTTATCGATGGATGGCCACCCGTTTTAATATCGATAATATCAACCCGCCCGTCGGCTCGGACATCAAACCGGTCGCCGCGACCGTACAGTTTCACGCCCGTTTCACCCAATTCGGTTGGTACTGCGGTTAGTTCTGCATGCCGGGCGGTAACGAGTGTGCTCCGTGCTTTTTCCCATCTGGCCAGCTCAGGGATCAGCGCTCGCATCCGAGCCCACCAAAGCGTATCAATGTCTTCTGGCAGGGCTGCAGCATCGAATACATCCCGCGCCGCTGTTAGCATCTTCTCTTCGGCGTTTTCTGCGGAAAAATCGATCCCGCGCTTTATAAAGGCCTCAGCGCAATCATGGATGAGTGTGCCGCGCGTGCGCGCATCGGGTTCCTCAAGGACAGGCTCCAGCGGCTTTAGCTTCAACACCTGCTTTGCATAAATCGCGTATGGATCGCGGCGCAGGGTCTCGGCGGCTGTCACCGAGATTTGTTTCGGTCTGTTGGCCAGCGGCGGTCTTGGGGTTGGGCGACCAATCGGATCGGTTGGCTCACCATGGCTAAGTGCTTCTGCAATGGCGGAATAGACATTGCCCGCATCACGCATCGTTCTGGTGTTCTCGGGTCCCGCGACGGTTTCCAACCGTTGGATCCAGCGTGAGGCCACCGTCGGTGAACCATCTTGCTTGCTGGTCCGGGTTAGAAGGACACGCGGCGCACCCATACACATTTGAAAATCATGCGCGGCCAATCCCACGCGCCGCTCTGGTGGCTCCATCCCAATGGCCTGTTTCATGCCGCGCGTGACAAAAGCATCATTGTCAGGCGTTGTTGGCCATGATCCTTCATTGAGGCCACCGAGTACCATAAAATCAACGTGCTGCAGCCGCGCTTCGAGCGCGCCCCAAATCGATATACGCGGGTGTCCGCCATAGTCAGGTTTGATCAATGCACGCGCCATGAGCGCTGATATAATCCCAGGCCATTCCGCTAATGATACCTCGGTCGTCAGCGTCGGATCGCACATCGCTTCAAGCGCACCTGACAAGGCCTCTCCGGCTTCCCCGTTATAGAGGTCAGGCAGAATGCCGACATTATCGCAAGCCAATTTTTCCAGTAGAGCAATTGTTTTGCGCGCCATCTGGTGAACTGGCGCTTGCGTCACGTCGTCCAAGCCACTGCGAAACATGGAAACGGCGGCAGATAGTGAACCGGCAAATGAAACAAGTTTCTCGCGCTTGTCATCAGTCAGTCTTGGGAAGTTCGCGGGCAAGCGTGCAGCGATGGCAGGATCGTCCGCAAGTGCCAACCGTTCGGCGACAATTGCAGCCAAATCGGTAATGTAAAATCGCCTTTGTCCACCGCGCAGAACGTAAAGTTCAAGCAAATCGATAATTTCTAAAACTTCTTCTGCCTGCATGCCGAGTTGAACCAGCGGCTGGCGGAGCAAGGCCAACAATTCGTTCGGGTTTGCGCCTTCGCAAGCCACGTTCAAGGCCAGAGCGAGCAATATGCCCTGCGGTGTTTTAGAGAACGGCGTGCCGCCGGAGTCATCGGCCTCAATGCCGAACCGAGCTAGTTCAAAGCAAACGCGGCGGGCCAAAGATCGATCCGGGGTAACAAAAGCACATTGTGTGGCCGGATCAAGGATGGCTTCCCGCAACGCACAGGCGATTGCCAGTGCCTCGTCGCCTGTATTTTTCGCATGCAGGACAGCGACATCATCAAACGCATTAGCTGCCAGTTCCCCGCTGGCTTGCTGCCAATGATCCGTCGTGGTCGACGGCGCTAGCGAGGTTGCCACCCAACGGCGGCGCGCTTTTAAGTTCTCCGGTGCGGTTCCATCTGTAAGTTCGGTGACCATCCCGCGTGCGCCTGCACCAATGGCGCGCACAAGCTTGTGCATGCCATATTGCGGATGTCCGATCGCGGAGGAAAGCGCATCATTTGCTTCCAGCGTTTCACGAACGCGTACATCCATCTCATGTTCATACCCGGGAAGGATAACCGCCCCTTTAGCGTGCGATGCGATGGTTTTAATCAGGCGCGACGTGGCTGGTATCGTGCCGGTGGAGCCGATGACGATAAACGGATTTTCCGGATCCGCTGCTTCGACACGTCGCCGTTCCGCTTCCAGCAATTGATTGCGCCGTGTTGCCGGATCGATCCGCCCCATGGATTGCAAGACAGCGGGCCAGTGTTCGCGGATCACCGCCAAGAACGCGTGGGTCAGTTTCCACCAATCGGAAATATCCACGTCTGCCGCCTTGTCCAAGTCTGCGAAACTGATCTCTTCGGTTTGCATTTGGTCGAGTAGGGACGCCAGATCCCGCGCCATCCAAAAGGCATCTGCCGTGGAGACGGGTGTTTCCAAATCATCGCCCACCAATGCCCGTGCTTCTGGCGATAAGGCTCGAGCCCATTTGGCGACCCACGACCCCAAGATAATTTGCCGCTCTAGCGCGTTCACGGCAGGCTGGATTTGAAGAACTTGGTCGGCGCCGCCAAGGGAGAAAAAGGCAGCGTCCTCATCGAACTCCCCAAGCGGTACGATCTGGGGAAGCAGTGCTGCTTCGGTCCGAAGGGTGTCAACAAAGGCCGATCGCAGTTCACGTGCCGCGCGCCGGGTTGGCACGTAGATGGTGGCGCAGGAAAGGGTGAGTGGTCCGCCATCTGTTGAGAATCCGGGGATGATCTCGCCGCGGGAGAGCGCGCGGGCAAAAAGCGGCAAGATGGCTTCGCCTGCCGGGACCGTAAAAATGGTGGGGGCACGGTATTTTGCTGTGCCGTTTTTCGCTTCAGCTGTCATCGTGGACAAAGGGTGCCATATCGCCGTGTTCGCGCAAATGGGCTTCCACTGCTTTCAGGCTCTCTGGCGTACTGATTGTGTACCAAAAGGCATTTTCAAGCGTCATGCCGAACAGACGGCCGCTTTTAATGGCACGGTCAAAATACTGATTGAGGGAATGGGGAATCGGATCCGCACCTTCGAAAATCGCCGGGTTCAAGATCGCGGCCCCTGCATAAACATAGCCATCATGGGCGTCACCAGCGCGTTCGACTTTTCCATCGGCTGCAACGACAAAATCCAAACCACCACTGTGCCCGATGGCTTTGTCAGGCGGGCACACAAGTACAAGCATGTCCATTTCAGCCGCGTCGAAACAGGCTGCCATGCGAGCGATTGTTGGCTTGCTCCCTGCCCTCTCAACCCAAAACGTATCGGCGTTGAGGGAAACAAACGGCGCATTGCCCAACAGCGGGAGTGCTTTGACGATCCCACCACCGGTTTCGAGGATGGCGTCGCTCTCATCGCTGATGGTAATTTGGACCGGATGATCTGAAGCGTCCGCGTGCGCGATCATCTGCTCGCCCAGATAGTGAATGTTGACAACAGCGCTACGCACCCCGCCGCGTCCGAGCTGGTCAAGTGTGCGGTCGAGCAATGTGCGTCCCGCAACACTGACCAAGGGTTTGGGTCGCTCTAGCGTAATCGGACGCAACCGTTTGCCGAACCCGGCCGCTAAAACCATGGCGCGCATCAGGAGCGCTCCTTCAAGCCAGCGGATTCCCACCATTTGCGCAGGGAAGCCAATGCCGGGTCCGACAAGGCCTCTTCAAAATAACCGCGCACGCGTGGCAAATGTGCCAAATAAGCGGGTTTGCCGTCGCGCTTGTTGAGCCGGTGGAAAATGCCGAGAATTTTGCACAGGCGTTGCGCGGTGCAAATCGCGGCCTCTCGCGTAAATGCTTCCGCATCAAATAGCCGATCAGACTGCGCCCGATCGGTACAATAGGCTTCCAAGATTTGTCGACCTAGTGCGCTGCGCACGGTCACGCGCGCATCATGGATGAGTGACATTAAGTCGTAGGCGGCAGGGCCCCAAAGCGCGTCTTGAAAATCGATCACGCCGAACCTGTCGAGGTCGGATTTGTCGTGGTCATAGACGATGTTGGGTGAGTGATAGTCGCGCAGCAAGATCGTGAATCGCGAACCATCCAATGCACGCCATAGGCTAGCCAACACCTCCATAAAGCCGTCGCGCATCATGGGGCTGGCGGTTGCACCTGTCTCTGCAGGTACAAACCAGTCCAAAAGCAGTTCAGCTTCCATATGGAAAACCGAAAGATCATAGTTCGGTAGTCGATGCGTCAGGCCACGGGCTGCAAGATTTTGGCTGACCGGATTACTGTGTAACTTGGCCAGAAGCCGGCCTGCGGTGATATAGCGGTCCGGGATAGGTTGGCGCTGGTCGTCGATAATCATGTCACGCCCCAAATCTTCCAGCAGCACAAAACCCTGCGGTACATCAAACCCACCAATGGCGGGCGCGCGTATCCCGGCTTCCCGTAATGCGCTGCCAATCACGACAAAAGGCCGAATGTCTTCCGCCAAATGCGCCAGCTTGGAATAGGGCAAGCCATCGCGCACAGGTGGTCCATCGGGTTGTGGCGGCGCAATCATCAAGATTTGATCCTCGGCCCCGGTGATAGTCTCATAGCGCCTTGTCGACGCATCGCCTGCAAGTGGTTGTCGCAACGCTGTCGCTTCGACGTGTTTGTTGAGGAACGCGCGAGTATAAAGGCTCTGCCTGACGCGGGCAAGAATGTCCGACTCGCCAGTTATTGTGACATCGCGGCGATCGGCTTCTTCATTGGCGATTGCAATGTTGATATGAAGGGCCGTTGACGGCAGCTGGTCGCCCGCGCGTTCCGGCCATTCAATCAGTGCGATACTTGTCTCTAAAACCTCTTCAAGGCCCAACTCAGCAAGTTCGCTCTCATCGGCCAATCGGTAGAGATCGAAGTGCGCAACCGGGACAAGTAGTTCGTCATAGGGTTGGACGAGGGAAAATGTCGGGCTTGGGACCTCGATATCGGCGTTTGCCAGATAACGGATAAAGGCGCGAGCGAAACTGGTTTTCCCGGCACCGAGGTCACCATGCAGAGCGATGACATCGCCCGCTTTGCAGCAAATGGCTATATCATGGGCAAGGGCGTGCAGCTCATCTTGCGATAGGTTGCGCCGTTCCAACATCGCCTATTCGGCGGCCACGCTCAGGTTTTTGGGTACCCGCGGCAACTTGATCATGACTTCAGTTCCCGCGCCCTCACGGGAATTGATCGAAACAGAGCCACCGTGCAGATCAATCAGGCTGCGGACCAACGCCAGTCCCAAACCTGCGCCCCGCTGACGACCGGATTGCTCTGTGTGAAAGCGCTCAAACAATTGCTCAGCGTCTTCAACCGATAATCCGGGACCTTCGTCAACAATGGTGAAAACCACGCCGGTATCGCCAGGTGCGCAGGTAAAGGTAACCGTTGAACCATCGGGTGCAAAATCGGCTGCATTGTTCAATACATTTTCGAACACCTGCCTAAGTCGCATTGGGTCTGCAACCATCGTGTCGGGAGCCCCTGTGGTTTCCAGCGTGAGCGACACATTATGTTTTTCCAATCGTGGACGAACGGCGGTCGCCGCTTGCTCCATGATTTCAGCAGGTACGGTTTGTGTGGGGTTTAGTTCCATCACCCCGGCGTCAATCGATGCAAGATCGAGAATGGCGTCAGTGATTTTTACCAACGAATTGGAGGCAGACGAAATGTGCGTGACATATTCCACCTGCGACGATGTCAGCTCCCCAACGGTTCCCATGAGCAACATGTCGGTAAACCCTTTGATCGTCGTCAATGGTGCCCTTAGCTCGTGGCTGACATGTTTGATAAACCGGTTGCGAAGTTCAGCGGTTTGTTCCAGCGCATCGTTGCGGTCCCTCAATGCCCGCTCAACCTGTTCGGCCGCAGACATGTCCACGAAGGTGATCATCGTCTGTCCGTTGGGTAGTGGAACCACCATCCAAGACAGTGTTTTGTCATCAATTTGGGTGCGCCCGGTCAGGTTCACCCGGTCTTCGGCAAAGTCAGTTACGATCCCGGCGAACTCCTCCCAAAGTTCCGTCGTGTCGTCATCAAATGTCTCGCGATGGGCAATGATGTCGCGGACATGCACGTTTTCTTTGTTCATGAAGTGCATGATGCCCCAGAACTTCGCAAAGGCCGGATTGGCCAATTGCAAGTGACCATCGGACGCAAAAACCGCAACGCCTTCGGCAAGGTTGTCGAGCGTTTGCCCCTGAACCCGCTGCATGGTTTTGTATTGGCTCTCAAGATTGATGCGTTCGGTCAGGTTCTCAAAGATCCACGTCATGCCACCACGCGGATGCGGATTGGCAAAAACGCGAACCGTACGGCGATCGGGCAGGTGCCAAAGGTATGACTGCGGCTCGACGGCCTTAAAGGAATCCAAGACATCTTGCTTCCATCGGCGCCACTCCGGCATTTCCGGTAATTGGCCTTCTTCGCGCATCCGGTCGAGGAACATTGCCATGGTCGGCTTTGACGCAAGGAACGGGACATCCAGCCCCCAAATCTCCTGAAACGCGTTGTTGTGAAACAGCATCGTTGCGGTGGCATCAAACATCGCGACGGCGGTGGTGAGCTCGTTGAGCGTCTCTTCGTGGCTTTCAATGGTCCGCGACAATTCGGATCGCACCGCTTCAGTCTCGGTTCGATCAACGGCATGACCGGCGCTGCCGAACGGCCCCAGAGCCTCGGTCACTTCGTAGATCACGCGGTCGCCGGCAACCACTGTGGAGAGATTGCCATGATAGGCGCCCGTACCCAAAGCCTCATAAACCTTTCCACGCGCTTGGGAGCCAAACAATTCACTTTGTTTTGCAACGACGTCATCGCTCGTGTCGCAGTCAACAGCGGTAACGAACGCGCGGTTGGTCCATGTCAGCTTGCCGTCTTCACCGCGGAGCCAAAATGGAATGTCCACCCGATCAAGCAGAGCCTGCATGGTGGTCAATGTGTCGGTTATGCGCCGGCGTTCAGCGTCCAGATGCGCCAATTGCTCGCGCACCGGCGAAAGATTGGAAAAACGCACAACAGCGCTACCGACCGAGGTTCGGCCGGTAACATCCAGATAAGTGCCCGCCCGTGTTTCTACCGAAATGCCAAAGGGGCGCGCTTTTTCGCGCAAGGCAGAGATTTCCCGCGAAAGAAGAGATGCGCTTTCAACCGTTAGCCAGCGGCCAAAGGCCAAAAAATCACCATTGCGCTCCGGTGCCCCTGTTTGTGCGTCCAGCGTCCCCAATATGATGGGCCCATTGGGATCAGAGGACCAGATGATGGCCCTTTGCCCTTCAATTGTGGTCAGGGATTCCAACTGTGCCATGCGCGCGTTTGTGGCCGACAGTTTACCTCGAAGGGCTGCATTTTGGCTGGCAATACGACCGCGTTCTTTGATCAACCAGGCTGCTGAAACAAACGCGGCGATCAAAGCGCCGGCAAAGACCGCCAATTGGATGACCTGAAATGTCTCCACTTTCAGACCGAAGATTAGCGGTATCTCGCCGTCACCGAGCAATTGTGCCCAAGCAGCATTGGTTAACGCACTCGCCCCTATAAAGCCGAGGGTCAGTTTTTTTAGTATCTTAATGCCGAACCGCTTGGCGTGTTGTCTTCCAGCCGTGCTCGCGTTTGGCAGATCCGCAGGCATGGGTGTTCCTTGTTTCAGCGTCCCTCTGGCCTGCTTGACGGCTCGTTTTGGGCCACCGGCAAACACGCACCCGAATCACTGCACCATACCTTTCGTACGAATCGACGAAAAGAGTCCGCACAAAAAATAAACCCGCCAAGTTTGACTTGGCGGGTATAATGTCGGCTACATGTGCTCAGTAGCGGTAGTGTTCCGGCTTGTAGGGGCCGTCAACTTTGACGCCAATATAATCGGCTTGTTCAGGCGCCAGCTCAGTCAATTTGGCACCAATTTTTGCCAGATGCAGTCGGGCTACCTTCTCATCGAGCTCTTTAGGCAGGATGTAGACGTCGTTGTTGTAGTTTTCACCGTTTTTCCAAAGCTCGATTTGAGCCAATACCTGGTTGGTGAAGGACGCTGACATCACGAAAGAAGGGTGACCTGTAGCATTACCAAGGTTCAGCAGACGGCCTTGGGATAGCAGGATCATGCGGTTGCCGGAAGGCATCTCGTACATATCGACCTGGTCTTTGATGTTGGTGACCTTCAGGTTGCGCAGAGAAGCGACTTGGATCTCATTGTCGAAGTGGCCGATATTGCCGACAATCGCCATATCTTTCATCTGGCGCATATGTTCGATGCGAATAATGTCTTTGTTACCGGTCGTCGTGATGAAAATGTCACCGTCTTCAACCGCGTCTTCCAACGTCGTCACTTCATAGCCGTCCATGGCTGCTTGAAGCGCACAGATCGGGTCAATCTCGGTAACTTTAACGCGTGCACCGGCGCCGCGTAGCGAGGCAGCAGAACCTTTGCCAACATCACCATAGCCACACACAACCGCCGTTTTACCAGCCATCATGGTATCAGTGGCGCGGCGAATGCCGTCAACGAGCGACTCCTTACAGCCATACTTGTTGTCGAATTTTGATTTGGTCACCGAGTCGTTGACGTTGATTGCCGGGAAGGGCAGCTCACCATCTTTAACTAGCTGATAAAGGCGGTTCACGCCGGTCGTCGTTTCTTCTGATACGCCTTTGATTTGATCGCGGGTCTTTGTGAACCAGCCCGGGCTTTGCGCCATCCGCTTTTTGATCTGCGCCTTGATGACTTCTTCCTCTTCTGATTGCGGAACAGGAATGATGTCTTCGCCAGCCTCAGCACGGGCGCCAAGCAAGACATAAAGTGTTGCATCGCCGCCATCATCAAGGATCATGTTTGGGCCATCGTCGAACATAAATGACTTGTCCAAATAATCCCAATGCTCTTCCAGCGTCTGCCCTTTGATGGCGAATACTGGAACCCCGGCTTGCGCGATTGCCGCAGCCGCGTGATCTTGCGTCGAGAAGATGTTGCAAGAAGCCCAGCGAACATCTGCGCCTAATTCCACCAGTGTTTCAATCAGAACGGCGGTCTGGATCGTCATGTGAAGAGACCCGACAATACGCGCACCGCTCAGCGGTTTGGAAGCGCCAAATTCTTCGCGGCATGCCATCAAGCCAGGCATTTCAGTTTCAGCGATGTCAATTTCCTTACGGCCGAAATCAGCAAGACTGATATCGGCAACGGTGTAATCGGTTTGTGCAGTCATATTTTTTCCCATCAGGCCTATTGCGCGCGCCTTTACCAAATGGGCATCGGCGCGGCAATGGCAATATAAAGAAATCTTTATATCGTGATATGATGGCTACGCTTCTTCGCCAAAACGTTCGGCCATCAGTTGTTGAATGGCATTCAAGGCGTCGTTGGCATCCAAACCTTTGGCGCAGATCCGCACGGTTGAGCCCTTGGACGCGGCCAAAAGCATCAATCCCATGATGGATTGCCCGCCGACGGTTGTCCCATCTTTTTCAACTGTGATGTCAGCGGAAAATTGCTCACAGACTTGCACAAACTTTGCAGATGCTCTTGCGTGCAATCCGCGTCGGTTTACGACTTCCAAATCCGAGCAGATCCAGCCGTCATCGTTGTTGGTAGAACTCATGGTCATCCACGTGCGGTGAGCAACTGGCTCGCAACATTAATATATTTGCGCCCGGCTTCCGTAGCTTCAACAATTGATTGATTAATGTCCTGGCTGTTTCGGACCCGCGCCAGCTTGATCAACATCGGTAGATTGGCACCGGCCACAATCTCGATCCGACCTGGCTCCATCAGCGAGATAGCTAAGTTGGACGGCGTACCGCCGAACATGTCAGTAACGACAACGACACCATTTCCGCGATCCACGGCCGCAATTGCCTCAATGATGTCTCGCCGCCGCTCTTCCATGTCGTCGTCGGCTTCGATGCATATTGTGGCAAATCGCTCTTGCTCTCCGACCACATGTTCAACCGCGTCTTTAAACGAGGTAGCGAGCGCGCCATGCGTCACCAGAACGATGCCTATCATTGCATTTCCCGTCCGCAGGGATTTTCATTCTTTTGCGCTGCGGTCCCTAACCTATTACCGCGTTTTTTTTCATCCATTTCAAGCGCAAAAGATCGCATTGGTTTACGATGCGCTCAAATGTCCTCAAAAACGGGCGTGCCCATAAATGGCTGCGACTATGGCGTTCACACAAAGGTCAGGTTTTCTCATTGGTAAGAGCAGCCGTGGCAAACGAAAGCCAAGTAAATCAACTTCGGTCTCGGGAGCCATCCGCGCAACCTGACGATCGTCCACAAGATCAACGAGAAGACCAATGGTGGCGCTTTGGCAGAACATGGAATGATCTTCGATAATGCCAAAGCCGAAAACTTCAATTTTGCCGCAGATCGGTTCTGGGCATGATGCGACGAGCGCTTGAAGCGCCACATCTTCAGTCAGCAGCGTTTGGTCGTCGGTTACAAAAAAGCAATTCTGGATGTGGGGTTTAAGACGCCTGAAAAGGCATAAGGCTGTTTGTGTCTTACCCGTTCCCGATGCACCCCGGATCAAAATACCGGTACCCTCAATGCTGATGCAGGTGCCGTGAACCAAAAGGGGTTCAGCCATTGGTTGGGAGCCTGATTATAAAGCGCGCGCCAAGTACCTTTGTCGCTTCATGGAGATCGAGAATATTCTCAGCGGTCAATGTCCCGTTATGAGCTTCGATTATTTGGCGTGAAATGGAAAGTCCAAGCCCGGAATTGTTGCCAAAAGCCTCTGTGCTTGGGCGGTCGGTGTAGAAACGCTGAAATATTTTTTCGACGTTCTCGACCTCGATTCCAGGACCATTGTCTTCCACGAGAATTTCGCGCCATGCGCCGGTCCTGTGGAGTACCACGTCAATGCGGCCATTTTCCTTAGGGATGAATGATCGTGCATTTTCAATCAGGTTTGTAACTACCTGCCCAATGCGTGACTCGTGACCATTGACAATAAAAGTTTCATGTGGAGATCGACGCTCAACCCGCAACTTCAATTTGAATTCGCCGATACGGCTTTCAGTGAAAACAGTAACGAGGTCACCGAGCAGCTTCTCAAGATCTACAAGCTCGTCATCCTCACGAGCCAGTTCTGCGTCGAGGCGTGAAGCGTCTGAGATATCGGTAATCAATCGATCGAGGCGCCCAATATCATGCTGAATGACCATCAAGAGTTTGCTACGCTGTTCTTCAGTCTTGATAAGGGGAAGCGTTTCCACGGCTGAGCGAAGCGACGTGAGCGGATTTTTCAGCTCGTGACTGACATCGGCCGCAAAGCTCTCAATTGCATCGATACGCGCGTAAAGCGATGTGGTCATCTCGCGTAGCGCCAGCGATAGATTGCCAATCTCATCTTGCCGCCCGGAGAAGTCCGGTATCTCCTCTCGCATTTTAATTGATTGGCGAACGCGCACCGCCGCTGCCGACAATCTTCTAAGCGGCGTCGCGATCGTGCCGGCCAGCAGAAGCGACAGGAATATGTTCACCAGCAACGCAACGGCAAACACCCGAAACATCGCGAATTGCTCAGCTTCCACAATCTCGTCAATGTCCGCCCCTTGGGTTGAAAGCTGTAGAACGCCCAAAACGGCACGGAACCTTTGGATAGGAATGCCAACCGACACTATCATCTCGCCATCTTCCGAGATGCGCTCAATAGATTGCCTGGAACCCGACAATGCGCGAATAACCTCAGTGTATTCGGAGCCCGATCCGCCAGGCGTTTCGCGGTAGACGGGCAGATCGTTGCGTCGAAAGAAGGAGCGGATAGAGCCTCCAATCTGTTCCAAGATACTCCGATCCTCGTTAGCGTCTGTGTCCGGAAGTTCGTACCTGAGGATCTGTCCGCTTGAATAAAGGTGCCTTGAATCCAGCAAAAGGTTCGCATCGCGGTCGTAGATACGCGCCCTTGTCCGCGTTGGTGAAATCAACCGGCGCAGCACCGGGGCCACCCGCTCTGGGTCTATCGGAAAAGCCAGATTGTCGAGTGGATCTACCGAAGGGATTGCTGTCTCGCCGGCTTGCAGCTCCAAAATTGTTTCCGGATCAATGATGATCGTGTCGGTTTCGATGGTAGCTGACGCGGCGATCGCTCCGGCGATAATCTCGCCCTGCGTCATCAAGCTTTCCATTCGCGCGTCAATCAACCCATCGCGAAACTGGTTCAAGTACAAAATGCCCGACATAAACAGGACGAGAGCGACCAGGTTGAGAATGATGATACGGCGGGTAATTGACGAAAACAGATATCGCCGGAAAAAACCGAGAGAAGCAGCGCCGATAGATCCTGCGATCCGAGGTAAAACTGGGCGATTTTGCCGTTTCACCGCAGAACGCTTCACTTCAACGCCGATATGATCGGTATCAGCCGCCATGACCAAAAACTATAGCACGCCTTCCACAAAAGGCGTGCACCCTAATCTCTTTTTGTCCTTTTATCCGTTTATGCCGCTTCGCGGAAGCGGTAGCCGACCCCGTAGAGCGTTTCGATCATCTCAAAACTGTCGTCGACAATTTTGAATTTTTTGCGTAGCCTTTTGATGTGGCTGTCGATGGTCCGATCGTCCACGTAG
>JBCBYO010000079.1:0-1074 GCA_039815825.1 Pseudomonadota bacterium | reverse complement strand
ACCCTACCCCATGATCATTGCCAACATCTTGGCAAAACCGCTCATGAAATTAGCACCTCAGTTCGCGGCGAATTTGGCACGTGATGGCGATGTCATACTGTCAGGTATTTTGGCAGGGCAACGCCACAAAGTGTTGGCGGCGTTTCGCCAGCAAGGCCTTTACCACCAGAAAACAATCTGGCGTGAAGGCTGGGTCACCCTGCACCTCCGCGCAGGGTGACGATTATGCTCAGCCGAAAGGCTGGCGGCCTTTGAGCAGCTCAGCGCGGCTCAAACCGCGCGCATGCAGGCTCTCATCATCAAGCATCAACAAAGCGCCGTTGACATATTTTGACGCTTCGCGGGCGCGGCTCTCGACCATGGCATCCAAAATGCTACGGAACATGTTTTTGTGGTTTGCCATCACGGGCTCCAATCGATTTGCGGTGGTATTAAGATGGCGCTCCACGCGTCCTTCGGCTACGCCTAAAGTAGCAAATCAGCCATGCAACGTTGCATGGCAAACCTACGGGTGCGAAAGCATGCGGGGTACATGAGGGGAAAATCGATGTTTCAATCATTCGAGGTCAAAAGCGACGGAGCAAAAGGGCCAGAGCGAGTGGCACAGCTGCGTGCGTTCATGCATGAAGCCCAGATTGACGCGTTCATCGTTCCCCACAGCGATCCGCACCAAAATGAATATTTGCCGGAGCGCGATGAACGCCTTGCTTGGCTGACTGGCTTTACCGGATCTGCCGGCGCGTGTGTGGTTACGCAGGACAAAGCAGTTATCCTCGTTGACGGCCGTTATACGTTACAGGCACGCGAACAGGCCGATGACGCTACATTTGAAATCGATGATCTTGTTGGCCTTGGTTTATCCGGTTGGATCAGCCAAAACCTGTCCGAGGGTGACAAACTAGCCTTCGATCCCTGGATGCATACCGAAAACGAGATCATGCGGCTAAAGACGCTGGCAGATCAGCGCGCGATAAGCCTCATCACGCTTCAGAGCAATCCCATCGATCAGATTTGGGGAAATCAGCCTGCTCTACCCTCGGGCACGATCAGCATCCAACCAAAAGAACGGGCGGG
>JBCBYO010000078.1:0-1202 GCA_039815825.1 Pseudomonadota bacterium | reverse complement strand
AACCCGTTCAACGGCCGGCCATTTTGGGCGATTTGGCGCGAAGAACAACGCGTCGATGCGTTCGGATCTGAAATGCGCGACAACGCAGCCTTCCTGATCAAATGGCTGGCGCTTGCCTATGTGCTCGAAGCTTTGCTCGTTACCTACGTACCAGCCAGCGCAATCGCAGCAATCGTGGGCGGTGAAGGTATTGTGCCCATCGCAACTGCAGCGGTCGTCGGCATGCCCGCATACTTAAACTCCTATGTGGCACCGCCGCTTTTGGCGGGACTTATTGAACAAGGCATGAGCGATGGCGCGGCGATGGCATTTATCGTTGCCGGTGCAGTCAGCTCAATTCCCGCCGCTGCTGCGGTTTGGTCATTGGTCAAGCCGTCGGTCTTTGCCACCTATATCGGCCTTGGCGTCACCGGCGCGATCGCATCCGGTGTCATCTTCCAACTTGTTGTTTGAGGCCAGAATGTCCACAACGATAAATGTCACCATCGATGCCACTCTTGCCAACGGACGGCAAATTTTAGCGCCCGTTGGCCTGACAACGCCCTACCAAATGCCCGATCGCTTCGCCGTAACTGGCGGTGTCGTTGAGCTCATCTACGAAGCCCATTCAGGACAATCGGCAGCGCTCATTACCCCAACCGATGATGCGGTTATCGTGCATTACAAGGCGTCCAATCGGCACGGTGCTTATCCAGAGGCGATGTTTGAATACCGCCCTAATCGGTTCACGCGCGCCGCGGAAACGCTCGTCAACGATGCGAGAAAAATTGCGGACGAAGCCACCGACGGGCATTCGGCGATCGAGGCAATAGCCCGAGACACCGCGCAACGTTTTACCTACGGTCATCCCGAACAGCGCTTCTATGATGGATTTGACGAGATTCCGCATCTGGGCTGCGGTTTAACCGAGGGATCATGCGTCGACATCAACGCTTATCTCATCGCCGCGCTACGCTCTGCAGGTTTTGAGGCCGGTTATGTCTACGGCTACTTCTTCCCCGAAGAAAAAGGCGGCCACACGAGCGACGGTCATTGTTGGGTCGTCACGCGCCACAAAGGTGTGACCCTTGAGTGGGATATTGCCCATCATCTGAAGCTTGGTACGCGTGAGATATGTTGTGGTCTCAATCCGAAGCCCGGGCACCGGGTCGCACTGGCACACTCAATGGGCCACACGTTCCACCAACTCGGCATTCAAGACA
>JBCBYO010000077.1:0-1591 GCA_039815825.1 Pseudomonadota bacterium | reverse complement strand
CGCCAATCGAATCCACCAGCTGCGCTGCTTCCGGCAGATGCACTTGTAGATGCGGCATCGACGGCTGCTTGAGTGTCGGCTTCACCAAGTGTGACGTTACCTTGGCCATTGCCGTTACCGTTGAAGCCGCCAGTGTTTCCGTTTCCGGAGCTATGAGTGAATCTGGTGTCCGGGCAGTTTGAATGACGGCGGTGCATCTGGTTGGTTTGTTGTTGCGACACAAGCCACCAAACACAGGAGCACCACCATCATGGACGACAGTACCATCATCAATTTTGCCGGTCGAGACGCGGTCACGGATCCGCTGACCGATCTTCTTCGCAAAGGGGCGAGGGAATTGCTGCAGGCAGCCATTGAGGCAGAGCGCGACGCCTTTCTCGCTGAGTTTGCCGAACGCCGCACCTCAGACGGACGCGCGGCGGTTGTCGGCAGCGGGTATCATCCGGAGCGCGCCGTTCAGACGGGGATCGGGCCGGTCACAGTGAAAGTGCCGAAGGTGCGGGCCAAGGATGGCAAGCCCGTGACCTTCCGCTCTGCCCTTGTGCCACCCTATGTGCGCAAGGCCAAGTCTATCGAAGCCGCGCTGCCCTGGCTGTATCTCAAGGGTATCTCGACGGGCGAAATGGGCGTGGCGCTGAAGGTGTTGCTCGGACCGGAGGCGACCGGGTTTTCTGCCAACACCATCTCGCGCCTGAAGAGCCAATGGGCGGCGGAATACGATGATTGGCGCAAAGCTGATCTGGGCCGCGACGAATGGGTCTATGTCTGGGCGGACGGCATCTATAGCGGCCTGCGCGGGACGGATGACCGGCTTTGCGTGCTGGTCGTCATGGGCGTTAACGCAATGGGCGAGAAGCATTTTCTGGCCATCGAAGACGGCGTTCGGGAAAGCACGCAGAGTTGGCGCGAAGTGCTTCTTGGCCTCAAAGCACGGGGGCTGAACACACCGAAACTGGCCACCGGGGACGGAGCCATGGGATTCTGGGCGGCTTTGGAAGAGATTTTCCCGACGACACGCCAGCAGCGATGTTGGATGCATAAGACCGGGAACGCGCTCAACTACCTGCCAAAGCGCACCCAACCCAAGGCCAAGAAAATGCTACATGATATCTGGCAAGCTGAGACCCGCGACGACGCGTATGCTGCATTCGATCTGTTCATTGAGACCTTCGAGGCAAAATACCCCAAGGCCACAGAATGCCTGATCAAGGACCGCGATGAATTGATGACGTTCTACGATTTCCCAGCACAGCACTGGCAGAGCATTCGGACATCAAACCCAATCGAAAGCGCCTTCGCCACCATCCGCCACCGGACAAAGCGAACCAAGGGATGCCTCAGCCGCGACGGCATGCTCCATATGATGTTCAAGCTTGGCCAATGCGCCGAGAAAAGCTGGCGCAAACTGCGCGGCTTCGCTCACCTCGCCGACGTTATCCAAGGCGTCGATTTCATCAACGGCATCAACCCATCAAACACAGATCAAGCCGCCGCATGAAGAGCGCTTGGACACCACTTTTGACAATAGCTCCCGTTCGCGTCGACCGCGCTCCAGAGCCACAGTTTTTCTCCATGGAATGGGATGACGACC
>JBCBYO010000076.1:0-2008 GCA_039815825.1 Pseudomonadota bacterium | reverse complement strand
TGATCTATGGCGGCGTCGCCGCCATAGATCAGGCGTTTGCCAAAGCGGCTCGCCTTTTGCCCAAACCCGTCAAAATGCACTTTCGCTGTGTTTTGATAGAGCCGCGTTGCAATCTGGTGCTCGGCTTCTTCAACGGTCATACCGTCGACATGGTTGAGTTTTTCACCAATCTCATAGGCGTCATATTTCATGGCGCTGCCGGACAGCGTCTCATCCCAGTTTTGATATGTGCCTTGCGATGAGAGATCGGAAGCGGAAACCGCCTTTGCTAAGTCCGGAACAATCGGCGCAGGTGCGGCGCTAGATGCGTCTCTCTTATTGACCATTACCCAGCGCACATAAGTGAGCACAGCTTCGTCGTCTTGGTTTAGCCCGGTCGTGCGCACGTAAACAACGCCGGTTTTGCCATTTGAGTTTTCTTTGAGCCCAATCACTTCAGACACGGCTCTGAGCGTGTCGCCGGCATAGACTGGCTTCAAAAACTGTCCTTCGGCGTATCCGAGATTCGCCACCGCATTCAGTGATATGTCGGGCACGGTTTTGCCGAATACGACATGGAATGCGAGCAGCGGATCGATTGGTAATGCGTCAAACCCGTTCGACACAGCAAAGGTCTTGGCGCTGTAAAGTACATGCCGACTGCCGGTGAGTGCGCGGTAGAGGCTGACATCACCGGTTTCGACGGTCAGCGGCGTGGCATGAGGCAGAGTCTGACCGACCTCAAAATCCTCAAAAAAATTGCCGGTAAATGATTTCGTCATGGCGCCAGAAATGGCTTGGACACCGAAAGGTCAAGGGAAAACTCAGGGTTAACGAGACCTTACTCAATTCACTGAGTCGTCGCTGAACGAAGCGATCGTTTCGCCATTCAACTTAGGCAATGCTAAAAGACAGAGTTGCCGTTTCGATGACTAATGCCAGGACGGTTTCGCCGCCTGTGATTGCAGCGACCGACGCAAATGGCGTTAGCAGCGCCAAAACGAGGACGGAGCTGAGTACACCGGCAACAAAACGCGCTTCCGGCGATTGTTTGAAATCAGAAAAAGCGCGAGGACCATACGCGATGAGCTGCGGGCCAAAAAAACAGGCCGCAGACATCGCAATAAAAGCCACTGCAATCCATTCCACAAAAAGCACCCCAACCCCCTGCTGCGCGTAAACATTTCTGTCTCACAACGCGGTTGAGATCTCGTCGAAATGATCGGCGAAATTTGATCAAATTGATTTAGATAAAGGTGATCTAGGTGATCGTCAGCAGATTGTCGGCTGGGCGTCCCAGTACAGCTTTGCCATTATTGATACCGATAGGTCGTTGGATGAGCTTTGGGTTTTCAGCCATGGCTTCAAACAGCGCATCTCCGTCGATGTCTTCTGGCAAGCCCGCGCGTTCGACGTCTTTCGCGCGCATAAACTCGCGTGGGGAAACGCCGCCCATCTGCTTTGCGATGTCTTTCAATTCCTCCACGCTAAGTCTTGAGCTCGCATTCATGTATTTTCGGACATCCGGTTCGATGCCGTTTTCTTGGAGCAGGGCGAGGCCTTTTTTGGAAGCGCCGCAACCTGTGTGGTGAATGAGCGTGTAAGTCATCGAAATCTCCAAATCTGTATCTGTTCCATACGTATATCGGGGTGCCAAAATTGGTAGGTGGACGCGCCACAAGCGTGGTTGCATGATACCGGTCGGAGGACACAAAATGACTCGTCTTGAAGATCACCCCACCTTGGTGGCGGCGCGTCGCCTTGCGCCGGAGCTGTCTGCGCAGGCTGATCATATGGAGCAGGCGCGGCGCTTGCCAGCCGATCTCGCTAAAAACATTGCTCAAGAGGGGCTGTTTCGACTCGTTACACCCGCTGCCTATGGCGGTTTTGAGTGTTCGCCGCGGCAAATCCTCGATGTGTTGGAAGAACTGGGAAAAGCCAATGCGAGCGCAGCCTGGTGCGTGATGATCGGCGCCACGACGGCCATGAATGCAGCCTACCTCGCACCTGAGCATGCGCAGGATATTTA
>JBCBYO010000075.1:0-2317 GCA_039815825.1 Pseudomonadota bacterium | reverse complement strand
CTCGACAAGCTCTTAACCCGAGGCACGCTGGCGCCCCAATGCAAAATGCACCCGTTCATTTCCTCTTGAACCGGTCCATTGACAGCCAGATCAGCCAGGAGCCTTTAACTTCAGTCAGACCCTCGCGGACGAATCCCCGTGATGACAGCAGCTCAGCAGTTTCCCAGACAAACGCCACATGTTCAGCCAAGGGAGGTATTGATCCAACTCTGCCTCGACGTAGGCATGCGCGTTTTTGCGCATCCTGAACGGCAAGGATCCGCGCGCAATTAAAGCGTTTCGACTTTACCTTGAGACATCAACGAAAGTCGAAACGCGTGCAACTTACGAACGTTAGACTGCGTTTCGAGAAAAGCTGTGATCCAAGTTTTTCTCGAAACGCTTTAGTCTCCGCCAGAGGTGCGCGCGCCCGCTTCCGCGGCGAACACATCGCTCTGAAAGAAACTGGCTGGCTGCCACCCGGCATAGGTCTTGACCGTGGTCATGAACTCATGGGTAGGGTTATCAAGGCGGTAGTCGTAGAAATCACGGGCCTCAAACACCCTGTCTGGTTCCGCACTGAAGACGCGTGCTCCGTTGAGCGGGGAGTTTCCCCGGGCATTTATGTATCCTGGCACGTCCAACCAACCTGGAACGACATTCAGAACAGCCTCCGTGTTGGTGCCGGCCTGAAAGACGTTGTTTTCGAGTAACATCTGCGCTCCGTAGACGGCTTTCACACCACCGCCGCCTTCCCCCTCTCCCCAGTCACTCAGGACATTGTTGTACATATGGACCGACGCAAAGCGAACCAGTGGATTGCGTTCGAAAGTGTTGTCATACCAGTTGTGATGCAGGGTCACCGTCATAGCCGCATCCTCGACTTTGTCGTTCCTGTTTCCAATCAACATGGTTTTGTCTTGTTCTTTGATATGTGACCAGGACACCGTGACATTTTGGGACTGATCGGTGATGTCTATGGTGCCATCCGTCGTAGGGCCAACGGTGACGTGATTGATCCAGATGTTCTTGGCCTCGAAAACAGTGACGCCGTCGCCATTGATCCGTTCGATCTTCAGATTGTGGATGATGATGTTTTCGCGACGAACGGCACTCAGACCGTGGTTGGTGAGGGTTATGTCGGCACCACGACCATCAATAGTGGTGTCGTTGGCGATCCGCACCACTTTTTCCAGAGAAATCTCGCCTGAGACATCAAACACAATCCAGCGATTTCCCTTTCTGGCACAGTTCCGCAACGTACCGGCGCCCTTATCCTCGAGCGAGGTAACCCGGCAGAGTTCGGCGCCAAGCCCACCAGATACGCCTTGGCCAAAACCGGCCGCGTTGTTCACGAGCGCTTCGTAGTCAGTGTCCGTTATTGGATTGGGTGCGGCGATCGTGGCGCTGTTGCCGTCTGCTTTGGAATTCTCATTTTCTTCCGCTTCCGCGACATCGAGATCGTCACTCGCAACTCGGATCAGGCTAAAATCCATGTCACGAGCCTGACGTCCAAAAGTAACGCCGTTTGCTTTTGGCGGCAGCGTCGTGGCGTACGTCGTGGGGTATGTTGCCTTGTGAACCGTTTTCCAAACCGCCGGGTCGTTCTCATCCTTTTCGTAAGATACCGAGCCAACTCGTTTTGCATCATTGCCCGGACCGCGCGACGGAGCGCGCAAATGGTTCGGCGCAGCTTGAGTATCGCGGTTGGCCGATAAGAGGTCACCGATGGGGGCCGCCGAGGCTGATGTTGCCCAAGAAAACATGAGCGCCAGGACCACTAACGCACTGGCAATCGGAGCCTTGTGTGACCCCACGCTTGTCGTACCATTTACATACTTCAACATGTGTCTAAACACCTACAATTGAGATAGACGAAATTGATGAGGGCCAAACTATAATATCATTATTCCGTCCCAACCCAGGCCACAATAGATTATTGCTGCAACAAATCCAGCTCAAAAGACCGTGAAATTGCCGCCTAAACCAGGCAATCCTGGCGTGGAATTCGTACTGTTTCTGTCTGTTCAACGAGTGACCCTCAAGGCCAAACGGAGCACTCGTGGAGCTCAAACAAAACCAGTCGGAAAAAACCTCTTGCGCCAAGGTCACTTGATGCTTGCCGCAGAACCCAGCCAAACGGCATTTCGCGGCATTCTCGCCACTCATTCTTTTGACACGCCACTGCGAGGCTCCTGAGCAGGTTCAAAGCCATTCGTTTCTCGCGGAGTCTGCCGCCGGATGGCGCTACCAATTCGCCTGTGATGGGCAAGTCGATGCGGACCGATTTCGCGGGATTGTTCACCGGCAGACTCCGCGAGAAACGAATGGCTTTGAA
>JBCBYO010000074.1:0-2446 GCA_039815825.1 Pseudomonadota bacterium | reverse complement strand
ATTCGTGGTGCGCTGCCAGCGTCGCTCCGTTATCATCCTGATTTGCATCATCCAGGCGGTGCCCATCTGCCTGCAATGGTTGGCAAGGTCGAGCGCGACGGCGTCTTGGCCGGCCTGCACCGCACCTATCTTAAGGCCGGTGGTCATGGCAAGGCCGCGGTCACGCCAGCGAAGGTGTGCCCGGCATGGGCACTGGATTGGAGGTGAAAGTCCTTTACGGGGCGAGTTGGTAGCAACCGTGAGCTGAAGGCAACTGCATGAGGCCGGATCGTCTTGATGCGATCTGGTCTTTGCCGCGAGGTCGTGTGGGGAGGAAGCCTTAGGCGTACCGCAGCACCGAACGCAAGTGAACTCTTGAGCAGGCTGTTTCAGCCGGGTTAGCGTGCCTGCAAACGCGACGCCCAAAATCCAATCCGAGGCTGATGTGGTACTGAGAGCGGGAGCGGCGGGACATCCAGTGTTCTTACCCGGGGAGATCTGAACAGGTCCGCCCATTCTTCTTTAGGCTGGGCGGTAGACTGGAAGAAGGCAACGACAACCGGACGATGCCTGTTCAGAAGTCGGATCTCTCCATATGAGCGATGACGGCGGGGTAATGCCCGCCGAGCAAAGGGAGAGATAGATTGAAAAGGACGGCTCAGCATCAATTGAGCCTGGCGTTCGCAGATAACCCTGAGTCTTGTGAAGACAACGGGGGCGGGAACGACGGAGTTTCGGACGTATCCAACTGCCGCTCGTACCTGCTGCATAAAGCCAGGCGCAAGACCATGCCCCGAGGCGTCGCCTGTACAGCTGGCACTGACCGGCTGTTGGATGAGGCAGCGTCTGAGGCGAACCTCGCCAAAGCTCTGCTGAACGTCGTGCGCAACAAAGGTGCACCGGGCCCAGACGGACAAACGGTTGCAGACGCAGAGGCCAATGCGCCAAAGCTCATCCGCCGTTTGCGCCAAGCGCTGCTGGAAAGCGATTATCGCCCCGGTCCTATTCGCCGGGTCTTTATCCCTAAGCCCGGAGGCGGGCAACGGGGACTTGGCATTCCGAACGTGATTGATCGGATCGCACAACAAGCCGTGCTCCAGGTTCTGGAGCCGGTGTTCGAGCCGAGCTTCCACGATAGCAGCCACGGTTTCCGTCCTAAGCGCGGTGCAACAACGGCGATTGGCGAAGCGACGTCACATTTGGAAGCCGGTTATCGAACGGTTGTGGACCTTGATCTTGAAACTTTCTTTGATCTTGTCCATCATCAGCGCCTGCTTGAGCGTATTGCGCAGAAGGTGTCTGACCATCGCATAATCGTGCTTGTGCGTCATATGCTTCGGGCCAGCGTCGTTATGCCTGACGGCACAATGATAAAACCACAGGAGGGTACACCGCAAGGCGGTCCTCTCTCGCCGCTTTTGTCCAACATCGTCCTTGACGAACTGGATCAGGAGCTGGCGCGGCGAGGCCACCGTTTCGTTCGCTATGCGGATGATAGTTGCGTGTTTGTACGTAGCAGCCGCGCGGGCTTGCGTGTGCTGGCCTCGATAACCCGTTTTGTTGAGAGACGTATGCGTCTTAAAGTGAACCGGGCCAAGAGCGCCGTTCGCCAGCCGCACGAGCTGCATTTCCTGGGCTTCCGCTTTTTCCTGCGTCGGGACGGCCATATTGGTGTCTCTATATCAAGGAAAACGGATCAGCGGTTGGCTGCCACCATCCGAGATATGACGCCCTCAAACTGGGGGCGCTCACTTTCCTCGTGTATGGATAGCTTAAACCGTTACCTGAATGGGTGGATAGCCTACTATCGGCTATGCACGCCAGAAGCGGCCTATCGGTTGGGGGCGATTGACGCCCATATCCGCCGTCGGCTCAGGGCGATCATTGTGCGTCAAAAGAAGCGTCCACGCTTTCTTTTCAGGCACCTTTTGAGGAAAGGGGTGAGCCGCAAGGCGGCCGCCGCCGCTGCGTACTGCGGTCGGGGTGCATGGCACCGCTCAAATCGATATGGTCTGACACGTGCCTACCCTGTTGCTTGGTTCAAGGACAGGCTGGTGTCGCTGCAAACCAGATTTGAAGAGCTCCATGCCCAACGGGTATCAGCTCAGCTTCAGCTTGAGTTTTGATGTATCAATCTAAGGAGCCGGATGCGAGGCCCGCAAGTCCGGTTCTGTGAGAGGCGCGGTGGAGTAATCCATTGCGCCTACTCGACGCGATGCGGTGCATCGCAAAAGTCTGGCCGACGCCCTCACAAACCGGGAGACGTGACCGAAGGCGCCCAAATTTTGTTTCTGCCAGCGTTGCGGCTCGCTTATGATACTCGTATCACTGCACTCACCGCGCCTTGGCAGAAATAAAATTTGGACGTCCTAACCCAACATTTTAAGTGATACAGATCACTAGCCGAGATACTCCAGTTCTTCGATAGTGCACAGAAGATCTCTAATTAAAGAGATCCGGCCAGCTG
>JBCBYO010000073.1:0-2559 GCA_039815825.1 Pseudomonadota bacterium | reverse complement strand
TGCTGCAGCGCGAACGTCGGTGGCCGTAACCACCGCACCAAGGCGCCTCGCTGTGGCAGGTGAGCAGGTGGAATCGCTGGGCGCTAAATTTATCATGACCGAAGCTTTGAAGGATGCATCGGGCGAAGGCGGGTACGCGCGCGAACTGACCGATGATGAAAAGAAAGCCCAATCGGAGCTGGTGGCCGGTCATATAGCCAAGCAGGATATCGTCATTACGACGGCCCTTATTCCGGGGCGCCCGGCACCAAAGCTTGTGACGAAAGATATGGTCAAATCCATGAAACCAGGTTCCGTGGTTGTTGATCTTGCCGTTGATCGTGGCGGCAATGTAGAGGGCGCTAAGCCCGGCGAAGTTGCCGATAATGGTAGTGGCGTGACTATCGTCGGTTATACCAATATGCCTGGCCGTCTGGCTGCTTCGGCTTCAGCGCTGTACGCGAAAAACCTGCTGACTTTCTTAGAAACCATGATCGATAAGGAAACAGGCGAACTGTCTATCGATCCGGAGGAGGAGCTGGTTAAGGCCACGCTGCTCACCCATGGCGGCGCTGTTGTTCACTCGAACTTTGCGCAAGACGCATAAGGGGACCCTTGATGAATGATGCTCTGGAAAATGCGCTGGACCGGCTGGAAAGTGCGACTGAAGCGGTAAGGGACAGCGTTTCCCAGCTGCCTGAAGCTGCGGTTGAGACAGCATATGCGAGCGCTGGGGTCAGTGACTTTGTGTTCCTGTTCTCAATTTTCGTTTTGGCGATCTTTGTCGGCTATTACGTTGTTTGGTCAGTTACGCCAGCGTTGCATACGCCTTTGATGGCGGTAACCAACGCTATCTCATCGGTTATCGTCGTGGGCGCGTTGCTTGCAGTCGGCATCTCGGAGAGCGGGTTGGCGACAGGCTTCGGCTTCATCGCCTTGGTGCTTGCATCGGTCAATATTTTTGGCGGCTTTATGGTCACGCAGCGCATGCTGGCCATGTACAAGAAAAAAGATAAGTGAGGCTGATCTAACATGTCACAGAACCTCGCTGCGTTCCTGTATCTCGTATCAGGTATCCTCTTCATCCTGGCCCTCAGAGGGCTTTCGCATCCGACAACGAGCCGCCAAGGCAACATGTTCGGCATGATCGGTATGGCCATAGCGGCTGTGACGACGCTTGTTCTGGCGGCGCCAGGTTTCAGCGGATCCGTCATGATTTTTGCTGGTATAGCCATTGGTGGTGGTATTGGCGCTTATATTGCCCGCCAGATCCCGATGACCGCCATGCCTCAATTGGTGGCCGGTTTTCACTCACTGGTCGGTTTGGCTGCGGTACTTGTAGCGGCAGCCGCCATGTATTCACCGAGCTCGTTTGGGGTTGGTGACGTTGGCGACATCAAAACCGTGGCGTTGATTGAGATGTCCATCGGTGTTGCGATTGGCGCAATCACTTTTACGGGCTCGATCATTGCGTTTTTGAAGCTGGACGGTCGCATGTCTGGCAAACCGATCATGCTGCCGATGCGCCACATCATCAACTTGGCGCTTGGTATCGGGATTGTCGTTCTTGTCGGTGTTTTGGTCGCGACTGAAAGCTACTTCATCTTCTGGCTGATCGTTATCTTGTCGCTGCTTCTCGGTATTCTAATCATCATCCCGATTGGCGGCGCGGATATGCCGGTGGTTGTATCCATGCTCAACTCGTACTCAGGTTGGGCCGCGGCTGGTATCGGATTTACGCTGGAAAACCTGGCGCTGATCATCACCGGAGCGCTCGTCGGTTCTTCCGGTGCAATCCTGTCTTACATCATGTGTAAGGGTATGAACCGCTCCTTCATTTCGGTTATCCTCGGCGGCTTTGGCGGTGAAGACGCGGCGGCTGGCGCCGGTGGCGATCAAGAAGAACGTCCGGTCAAGCAGGGCGCGGCTGATGATGCGGCGTTCTTGATGAAGAATGCATCGAAGGTCATCATTGTGCCGGGCTATGGCATGGCGGTTGCTCAAGCGCAGCACGCGCTACGTGAGATGGCCGACAACCTCAAGCATGAAGGCGTTGAGGTTAAATACGCCATCCACCCGGTCGCCGGGCGTATGCCCGGGCATATGAATGTCCTCTTGGCAGAGGCGAACGTGCCATATGATGAGGTCTTTGAATTGGAGGACATCAACTCCGAGTTCAGCCAAGCTGATGTTGCCTTCGTGATTGGCGCCAATGACGTGACGAACCCGGCCGCTAAGACCGATAAATCGTCGCCGATTTATGGTATGCCCATCTTGGACGTTGAAAATGCCGGCACTGTTCTGTTTATCAAACGGGGCATGGCGTCTGGTTATGCAGGCGTTCAAAACGAGTTGTTCTTCCGCGACAATACTATGATGCTGTTTGCCGATGCGAAAAAGATGGTCGAAGACATCAACAAAGCGATGGAAGCCTAATTTCGACTGCCAAAGAAACGCCAGTTTTTTAAGCGTCCGATAATGTATGGTCAGCTTGTATTTCAGGCATTATCGGAACGCGACAACAATGCGGAGTGTAATTCTCGCGGCATTGAGGTCTAACGTTTTTCTCATAGTTTCAAA
>JBCBYO010000072.1:0-2756 GCA_039815825.1 Pseudomonadota bacterium | reverse complement strand
TTGGCTGTCGGTAGTACACCTTCTGCAAGCGTGCTGTCGAAGATGCGCGGGTCGGCCACTTTTGGTTGTAAACCTGTTTCACCACCAGTGATCGGCGTGAGAACCGAATAGGCGAGGGCAAAGGCCATCTGCGCAAAGGCGAGCGTCAGGATCGAGAAGTAGATGCCTGATCGGCGCAATGAGATCCAGCCGACGAGCAGCGAGAACAGGCCAGCTACAATCACCGCAAGTATGATCGCCGGGATGATGTTCATCGTCATCAACTTCATTGACCAGATGGCCGCGTAAGAACCCACACCCAGGAAAGCCGCGTGACCAAATGAGAGATAACCGGTCAGACCAAACAGGATGTTGAATCCAATCGCGAAAATCCCGAAGATCACGAAACGTTGCATAAGGTCAGGGTAACCGCCGTTAAACTGCGCCAGCGCTGAGTTTTCCGGAAACGGGTTGAGGATGAATGGTGCCAGAATGGTGAGAATGGTCACCAATGCAAGCAGTGCGAAGTCCTGTTTTTTTAATCCAAGCATCTTTTTATTCTTCCATCACGCCTTTGCGTCCCATCAGTCCCCGTGGTCGGGTCAGCAAGATGATGATCGCGATCAGATAAATGATGATCTGGTTGATCCCGGGGATAAGCGAGACGACTTGCGCCATCGACGCAAAGCTCTCCACAACACCGAGCACAAACCCGGCTAGAACCGCTCCGGGAAGCGATCCCATGCCGCCGACAACCACGACAACAAATGAAAGGACGAGGAAGTCCATGCCCATGTGATAATTGGGTGAGTTGATCGGCGCATACATGACGCCCGCCAAGCCAGCGACAACGGCCGCGATCGCAAACATTATGGTGAACCGCTTGTCAATGTTGATGCCGAGCAGGCCCACAGTCTCGCGGTCCGCCATGCCAGCGCGCACAACCATGCCAAAGGTGGTGAATTGCAGGAACGCAAACACTGATCCAATGATGACGGCGGCGAACATGAAATAAATCAGACGCCAATAAGGATAGATGATGGAACCAGCGTCGAGGCCAACAAGAACGCCAAAGTCAAAGCTGCCCGCGAATGCCTCTGGGGCAGGGGTTGGGATCGGGTTAGCACCGTAGAAATATTTGACGATTTCTTGCAGCACGATCGCCAAACCGAATGTCACCAAGATCTGATCGGCGTGAGGGCGCTTGTAGAAGTGTTTGATGAGCCCGCGTTCCATGGAAAGGCCGACCAAAATCATCACCGGTATCGCAAACAGTATCGATAAAGGCACTGACCACTGGATGAGTGCGGCGCCGACCTCCGGGCCGAACCAAGCCTCCAAATATGGTGTCTCCACCTTTAGCGGGTTGCCGAGAAAGTCTTTCCGTTCCGGGTCTTCAACAACGAACGACAGGTTCAGCACGCGGCTGAAGGTCACTGCGCAAAAAGCACCGATCATGAAAAGGGCGCCGTGGGCGAAGTTGACAACACCCAGCGTACCGAAAATGAGCGTAAGGCCAAGAGCAATCAGCGCGTATGCGCTACCCTTGTCCAAACCATTTAGAATCTGCAGTAGGATGGCTTCCATGGTTTTCCCGCATGGCCTTACCGTCCCGCAATCGTGACGGCATAAAGTTCAATTCTTAAAGGAACCGGCCCGCCGAAGCGGGCCGGAAATACGCGATTGTTACGCGCCGTTGTTACAAGACCCGAGGGAGGCTGCCGCACCACCCATTTGTGGATGGTCTGGGGCGTAGGTAACTTGCTCAACTGGTGTGACTTCAACAACTTCGAGAAGGTCGAATTCAGAAGTCGGGTTTTCTTTACCCTTCACGACGAGAACGTCTTTGAAGCACTGGTGGTCAGCGCCACGGTAAAGCGTCTTGCCGTTGCCCAAGCCGTCAAACTCATAGTCTTCCAGAGCTTCAGCAACCGCACATGGGGCGAATGAACCCGCACGCTCAACAGCATCAGCATAAAGCAATGTCTGAACGTAACATGTGTGCGCGGCCTGTGATGGTGGGAAGCCGTACTTCTCACCGAAGGAGCGAACAAACGCTTTGGAGCCTTCGTCCTGCAGTGACCAGTGCCAGTTTGTGGATCCGAAGATGCCTTTAACGTTGGCGCCAGCACCCTTCGCCATCAGACGAGAGTAAAGCGGAACGATGATTTCCATCTGCTTGCCGTTGACCATGCGATCACGCAGGCCGAACTGAACAGCGTTGGTCAGTGAGTTGACCATGTTGCCGCCATAGTGGTTCAGAACGAGAACGTCAGCATCAGACTGCAGAACAGGTGTGATGTAGGAGGAGAAGTCAGTTTGTGTCAGCGGTGTTTTAACAGCTTCTACAGTTTCCCAACCCATATCTTCCGTTGACTGGCGAACAGCTTCTTCTGTTGTGTAACCCCAGTTGTAGTCGGCGGTTAGGTGATACGCCTTACGGTCTTTGCCGTAGTTTGCGCCCAACACTGGTGCCAACGCAGCACCTGACATGTAGGAGTTGAAGAAGTGACGGAAGCCGTTGGCCTTCCTGTCTTTGCCTGTCGTGTCGTTTGAGTGTGTCAGACCGGCCATGAAGATGATGCCAGCTTCCTGACAAAGCGCCTGCACAGCAACCGCAACACCGGAAGAAGAACCGCCGGTGATCATCACCGCGCCGTCTTTTTCAATCATTGAACGAGCAGATGCACGTGCCGCGTCAGACTTGGTTTGCGTATCGCCAGTTACATATTCAACTTTCTTGCCGAGAATACCGTTACCCTTCAGCTCTTTGGAAG
>JBCBYO010000071.1:0-3206 GCA_039815825.1 Pseudomonadota bacterium | reverse complement strand
TAGGGAAATGGCTTTCGGGGGCGTCCAATATGGCGAGTCTGGCGGGAGCTTGAGTAGAACTATTCCGGCGGGCGTCTGCCCCTCCACGAAAAAAGCGAGCCCATACGTATTCGACCCACTTCGCCGTTTCCAGTCTTCGACCGAGCCGGGGAACGTGCCTCCAAATTCTTGCTGTTCCTTCGAGACTTTGAGGCTGGTCAGAGCAGCCAGATCGACGTCCGCCATAGTTTCTAGGTCAACAGCTTTAAGGCCCTGGACAATGTGTTCGTTCATTCATTCATCTAGTCATTCTGACGGGCACCGCGCAACCTCGGAAGCCGACAGTCATGCATTCTGCAGCATCGGGAGGTGTGGGCTCGTTGCGGTCCTTCTCCGCACCGCAGGATGCGCCAAAACTCAACCGTTTCTGTCACCGGCGGAAAGGACCGTTTGCGCGCATCGCTAGTTGGGGGCTGGTGGGATATACCCAACCTACGCTGCGGCCACCCCAATCGCAGCTCCCGCAAACCTCAAGTCACTTGGGAAAACCCGCCTTGAGTAAACGCTCACGCAGCGTTCCCATTTTCTCCGAGTCTTTCAGCGGAACGCGATCCAGATCTTCAACATGGATTCCCGGCAAAGCAGCCAGAGCGCCATTGACAGCCGAAGTCGCATCTCCGTCGTTGCCAAGCGCGATGTGACTGGCCGCAAGAACAAAATGTGCAAAGAACCAGCTCGGCCTACGGTGTATGGCGCGCTCGGCCCATTCGATTGCGGTCTCGAAGCGACCCGCCATGTAGTGCGCCAGCGCAAGGCCCGAGAAGCGGAAGAAAATGCTCGGGTCCAGGGGGTTGGAACGGATTGCGATGTCCTGATTGGCAATAGCCTCATCTGACCGTCCCAAGATACCTAGTAGCGTGCCAAGGCTGCCATAGGCCAATGAACAATTCGGGTTCAGCGCGACGGCGCGTTCCAGGGCCGCCAGCGACTCCTCGTATTTGAGCAGACCCCAGCAACTGATTCCCAAGGCCCAGTGTGCGTATTCGTTGCGGTCGTCCAACTGAGTAGCGCGCCGCGCCAGAGCATATGCCGTTTCCATGGCCGGTTTGATGTCGGGGACAAAGCCCATGATGGCGATGTGATGGTTGATCAGCGATAGCACCATGTTCGCCTCCGCGCTTTCCGGATCAAGCGCTAATGCGCGTTCCAGAAGTGTCTTGGCGTGGGCATAGCTTTCCGGCGTAAAGTCATACAGCAGATGCCAGGATCGCATTGTCAGTTCCCAGACCGTCAGGTCGGGTCGGGATGCGCGTTCAACCGGTTCGGGGACGGTGCTAATTTGAACCGTGGTCTGTATTGAGGCCACCACATTGCGCGTGATCTCATCTTGCAGGTCGAAGACATCCTCAAGCTGGCCGTCATATCGCTCGGACCACAGATGTCCGCCTGTAGTGCCATCAATCAACTGCGCCGTAACCCTCACCCGATCGCCGGACCGCCTGACGCTGCCCTCCAGCACAAACCGGACGCCAAGGTCTTTTGCCACGCGCCGGACATCAACACGCGACCCTTTGTAGGTAAAGGTCGTGTTCCGCGCGATAATGAACAGCCACGGAGACCGCGACAGGGTTGTTATGATGTCGTCGCTGATCCCATCTGAGAAGTAGTCCTGTTCCGGATCACCCGACATATTCTCAAAGGCAAGAACAGCAATCGAGGGTTTCTCTGGTTGTGTTGGAAACGTACTGTCCGGATCGTCCTTGGTAGCGTCTGCTGCGCCAAGCCTGTCGCGTAGTTCCAATTTCGATGACACGCCCAGTTTGCGATAGATCGTCGCCAGGTGCGTCCTCACCGTGGACGGCGCAAGACACAGACGGTCTGCGATTTGCTGATAGCTTTCGCCACCGGCATAGTCTTGCGCGATTTGTCTTTCGCGATCACTTAGCCGGGTCACCTCCGGCACGGCGCGGGTCACGGAGTAGCCTGTTGCATGGCTCTGATCATCCGCGCGTTTTCCAGCGCGATCACGCTTTGAGCGGCGAACATCTGAGCGAGCCTAGTTGCGTCATCGGAAAAAGGTCGCACCGTTTGCCGGTAAAGCGCAAAAGCACCGACCAACTCGTCTGCGGCCAACATCGGGATGGCAACAAAGGATCGTGCCCCGCCCAAATCGGCGGTGGCATAGCGCAACGGATCGTCGCTCTTGTAAATTGCCTCAGATTTGACGTCGATGATATTTATCACCTCGCGTTGCGCATCCATGCGGCCAAGCCCTGTCTGAGGGCTCACAGTGAACCAGCCCTGATCATCGAACCATGCCTTGAAGTCTGACGGTATCCCGAGCGTAAATGTCGCGTGAAATTTTCTGTTCTGCCCGTATTCGAAGAGAACCCCGTATTCGGCGTCGCAAAGCTCTAGCGCATATTGAAGGATCAGGGGCATTATGGCGTTAACGTCACCTTTCCCGGCACCGATTATCCGCAACACCTCGCTCAGGGCCTTTTCGCGGCTGATGGCTTCTTCAAGGCTGAGCGCTAGTTCTGACATCACAGCTGTCATTTCGGACTGGTCCCGAGGTTGCGAAGCTTGTCCACTCAGGTGCGTTGCCAGTTCCTGTTTCGAAGATACTTCCAGTTTGCGATAGATGGTTGCTAGGTGAGTGCGGACCGTACTGGGTGCGATGCACAAGGTGTCGGCGATCGACTGATAGGTCTGTCCGCCCGCATAGGCCTGGGCAATCTCCAATTCCCTTGGGCTAAGTTCGACTTGCTCTGACACGAATGACTTCTCGCTGAAAATAGACTTGGTGTCAGTGTGGGCACGATCGCCGCGATAGGCAATCCTGCAAGTGCTGTACTCCAAATACTGCATGAATGACGCACGTTTTACAGCATCTGCACGATATCCAGCGTGTCTGTCGCTGACCTAAGATGATCCGCATATCATTAGCATGGAGGACCTCCCAATGTCACATTTTCAAACCGCAAAAGCCTTTTTCGAAGCCTGCGAAACCGGCCAGGGGTGGGATGGGTGCAAAGCTTACTGCCAAGATGGCGCGACATTTTTCTGCCAGGCGGATGCATTGGTGGAGACGACAACCCTCGCCGCTTATGCCGATTGGATGAAGGGGCTTTTGACGCCTGTGCCCGATGGGCGCTATGTGCTCAGGGCGTTTGCCTTTGACGAAACACATGGCACAGCAGTAGCGGCGGCCGAATTTCACGGCA
>JBCBYO010000070.1:0-3426 GCA_039815825.1 Pseudomonadota bacterium | reverse complement strand
TTGAGCTTTTTAAACTCAGCGTCGGCTTTTTCGCGCGCTTCTTTGGAGAGCTTTGTCTTTTCGATGCGCTCTTCCAGCTCGGCAAGTTCGCCGGCACCTTCTTCGCCGTCACCAAGCTCCTTCTGGATCGCCTTCATCTGCTCGTTGAGGTAATATTCGCGCTGCGTCTTCTCCATTTGGCGTTTGACGCGGCTACGAATGCGCTTTTCGACCTGCAGGACGGAAATCTCCGCTTCCATATGGCCAAGCGCCTTCTCGAGCCGCTCCTTGACGGAGAGCGTCTCCAACAGCTCTTGCTTCTCATGAATTTTCACAGCCAGGTGCGAGGCGACGGTGTCAGCGAGTTTGGCATGATCGTCAATCTGGCCGAGCGCGCCGACGACATCGGGCGAAATCTTCTTGTTCAGTTTCACATAGTCTTCAAACTGGGCGACCACCGAACGAGCCAACGCAGCGACTTCCACTTCCGGTTCGGCATTTTCCGCCACGGGAAGTGCCGAAGCTTCCATAAATTCTTCGCGGTCGGTATACTCATGCACCGAGACACGGTTCACACCTTCAACGAGAACTTTGACCGTATTGTCCGGTAGCTTCAGAAGCTGAAGCACGTTGGCCAGCGTCCCTACATCGTGAATTTGTGATGCCGATGGGTCATCATCAGCCGCGTCCTTTTGGGTGGCCAAAAGGATTTGGCGATCATTTTCCATGACCTCTTCTAGCGCGCGTATCGATTTTTCTCGTCCAACAAAAAGCGGGACGATCATATGCGGAAACACGACAATATCGCGCAACGGCAAAACGGCATAAAGCCCATCCTGACCGTCCGGCTGTGCTTCCTTATTGATTGCATCTGACATGCGATCTTTCCTTTTTTTGCCCCAATCGAACGGGGCTGTTTCGTCGTGTACCTTCTGGTCCCACGACCGCTTGGTTCATCAAGCCCTTAATAGGTGAGGCACCCACGCCTGCTTTTCAACCCGACACTTGTGCCAAGTGTCGCGCCAACTTGTGAGATTCGCAACGCGAGCTTGCCCGTGCACCTATTCCGTACACAGGCAAGTGGAACCGTAAGTCGTCAATAGAACGATTATGCGCTTTCAGCCGTCGCTTCTTCGGACTTGTCGCTGTAAATATACAGTGGGCGCGCTCCCCCGGCGACGACCTCGTCTGAAATCACCACCTCGCGAACACCCTCAAGCGCGGGAAGTTCAAACATAGTATCGAGTAAGATGGCTTCCATGATCGACCGCAAGCCGCGTGCACCGGTTTTTCGGGCGATTGCCTTTTGAGCAATGGCCGCAAGTGCGTCCTCATGGAACGTCAATTCCACATCTTCCATAGCAAACAAGCGTTGATACTGTCTGACCAGAGCATTTTTAGGCTCTGTCAAAATCTGAATCAGCGCAGCTTCGTCCAAATCTCCAAGCGTTGCCAAAACCGGCAAGCGGCCCACGAACTCCGGAATCAGGCCGTAACGGACCAGATCTTCCGGTTCGACTTGGCGGAACAATTCGCCCGTGTTGCGATCTTCCGGCGCTTCAACAGCAGCGGCAAAGCCGATGGATGTTTTGCGCCCGCGATCGGAAATGATTTTGTCCAGGCCTGCAAAAGCGCCGCCACACAAGAATAGAATGTTCGCGGTATCTACTTGCAGGAATTCTTGCTGCGGATGCTTGCGTCCTCCCTGCGGAGGAACAGCGGCAACAGTGCCTTCCATGATCTTCAAAAGCGCTTGCTGAACGCCCTCGCCGGAGACGTCGCGGGTTATGGATGGGTTATCGGACTTGCGTGAAATCTTGTCGATCTCATCGATATAAACAATACCACGCTGCGCGCGTTCGACGTTGTAATCGGATGCCTGCAACAGTTTGAGGATGATGTTCTCAACATCCTCGCCAACATAGCCCGCTTCGGTCAGTGTAGTCGCATCAGCCATGGTGAACGGAACATCGATGATACGCGCCAATGTCTGTGCCAAAAGCGTTTTGCCGCAACCAGTGGGGCCTATGACCAAAATGTTCGACTTGGCTAGTTCAACATCCTCATTTTCCTGGGCATGCGCCAAGCGCTTGTAGTGGTTGTGAACGGCAACGGACAAAATGCGTTTTGCATGCTGTTGACCAATAACATAGTCGTCGAGGACGCCAAGGATCTCCTGCGGCGTAGGCACACCGTCACTGGCTTTTGCGACCGAGGATTTGCTCTCTTCGCGGATAATATCCATGCACAATTCAACGCATTCATCACAGATGAATACCGTCGGGCCTGCGATAAGTTTGCGCACCTCGTGCTGGCTCTTTCCGCAAAACGAGCAGTAGAGTGTATTCTTCCCGTCTCCGGAACTGGTGCCGCCAACTTTGCTCATTCAAGCTTTCCTTTCGTTGTCCGCATCAAATCAGATGACAGACAAAATGCAATCCATACGGTTGTGCAAAACTGTCCACGCGCATGTTTGCTAAAAAACCCAGCGATTCGCCCATCCTACGGAACTGTCCATGAATAACCTGTTAAGTACGCAAACCGTCAAACAGGGCGAAATTTCGCCGACGTCGTTGATTAAGCGACGAAATTACGATGACGCCTCGCTCTCGATACCCTCACGGGTGGTTATTACGCGATCGATGAGGCCAAATTCCTTAGCTTCTTCTGCCGTCATGAAGTTATCGCGTTCCAGCGCACCTTCAATAGTCTCATAATTATTGCCTGTGTGCTCGACATAGATCTCATTTAACCGACGCTTCAGGCGCTCAGTGAATTTCGCGTGGATCATGATGTCGGTAGCCTGGCCCTGATATCCGCCCGATGGCTGGTGAACCATGATATTGGCGTTCGGCAATGCAAAGCGCATGTCTTTTGCGCCGGCGGCGAGAAGAAGTGAGCCCATTGATGCCGCCTGGCCGGTGCAAAGTGTCGATACCGGTGGCTTGATAAACTGCATGGTGTCGTAAATTGCCATACCAGCTGTCACCACGCCGCCCGGCGAATTGATGTAAAGGGCGATTTCTTTCTTCGGGTTCTCGGCTTCCAAGAAGAGGAGCTGAGCACAAACGAGCGATGCCATCCCGTCTTCGATCGGACCGGTGATAAAAATGATGCGCTCCTTCAAGAGGCGCGAGAAAATATCGTAGGCGCGCTCGCCACGGTTTGATTGCTCGACCACCATCGGGACGAGGTTCATGGCAGTTTGGTGCGGATCGCGCATGGAAAAGCCCTTTTTTCTGTGAGAGCGCACGCTTATGCGCGGCGGTTCGGAATCAGATTCAACCCGATAAATAAGGTGCAGGAATGCCCGTGTGCAAGACTAAGCTTATTTTTCATTGCCACCGCCTTACTGATCGCGGCAAATCATCCGTGACATTATGAATGGAACTTATGTGCTGATGCCTTCACTTCCAACTGTTAGCCAACCACCACGTAGCAGTGCTT
>JBCBYO010000006.1:0-110866 GCA_039815825.1 Pseudomonadota bacterium | reverse complement strand
CCAAGTCGCTCATGCCATGCCTCCATAAGACACGCCTGAAAGGTCGGCCATTTCCCGCTTCCATGTCGTCAAATCATCTGCATTAAACTTCGATAGATGGTCGTGGCCGCAAGCGCGGGCCATGATCTGCATAAGCTCCACACTGGCCGAAAAGAAATTCGCCAGCCGCTCGGCTGACTTTTCCACCACGATCCGGCTGACCAAATGCGGCTTTTGTGTCGCGATTCCAACCGGGCAATTGTTGGTATGACAGGCACGCATCGCGATACAGCCAATGGCTTGCATGGCAGCGTTCGAAACCGCGATGGCATCGGCACCCAGCGCCATCGCTTTTATGAAGTCAGCCGGCTTGCGTAAGCCGCCCGTGATCACCAACGTCACATCAGGGCGGGTTGCATCGAGATGCCGCCGCGCGCGTGCCAAAGCGGGGATTGTCGGAACAGAGATGTTATCGCGGAACAATAATGGCGCGGCACCGGTGCCCCCGCCGCGGCCATCCAGGATGATATAATCGACTCCGACTTCGAGCGCCGCATCAATATCTTTCTCAATATGCTGCGCCGATAGTTTATAGCCGATCGGAATGCCCCCAGTGCGATCGCGCACCTCGTCGGCAAAATCTTTGACTTGTGCGGGTTCTGTCCAGTCGGGAAAACGCGGCGGCGAAATCGCATCTTCGCCCTCAGCTATTCCGCGCACTTCGGCAATTTTACCGATATTCTTGTGGCCGGGTAAGTGACCGCCGGTGCCTGTCTTCGCGCCCTGGCCCCCCTTGAAGTGGAAGGCTTGGACATTGGTCAGCTTGTCCCAATCAAAGCCAAACTTGGCAGAAGCAAGTTCGTAGAAATAGCGAGAATTGGCCGCTTGTTCTTCCGGCAACATGCCGCCTTCACCTGAGCATATACCCGTACCTGCCAGTTCAGCGCCACGCGCCATAGCGATCTTGGCGGGTTCCGACAGAGCACCGAAAGACATGTCCGAGACAAAGAGTGGGATGTCGAGATGCAGCGGCTTTTGTGCATTGGGGCCGATCACGACATCAGTCGCCACCGTCTCGTCTTCCAGGAGCGGGGCTTTGTGCAGCTGTGCCGTCAGCAATTGCAGATCGTCCCATTTGGGCAGTTCGTCGCGCGGCACGCCCATGGACCCCATGACGCCGTGGTGCCCGGTCTTTGAAAGCCCGTTGCTGGCATATTGTTGGATCAGCCCATTGTTGGGCTCCTCCGCTGTGCCATGCGACGTATCGGCATAAAGACCCAGATAGGCATCGCGATCAAAAGGTTGCGGATTGTCCTCGGCCCAAGCGGCGATTTCATCCTCGTCCACCAGAATGTCATCGCCTTCAATCCAGCTTGAGAATTTCGGGAGCTTTTCCTTATTGGCGTATTCTGAAACACCACTGTCGAGCCGGTAATCCCAGTCATGAACCCCGCAGATCAGGTTGCGTCCCCGCACGAATCCGTCTGCCATGAGCGCACCGCGGTGCAGGCATCGGCCATAAAAGACAGAAACGTCGTCATCGAACCGGACAACGACCAGATCAACCTCCGCCACCAGCGCATATTGCGGTTTCCGATCCGGTAGTTCGCGATAGTTGGCAACGACAACCTTGTTCATGTTCCCTCCGGTTCTGTCCCGCCCATACGGGCGCGCATAAGTTCTGTAGAATGCTCAACAGGTTCCATTTCAGCAACGTCGCCCATGCGCTCAACGGCCGTCGCATAGAGCCTTGCACCGGGCGCTGCCGTCAAGCCATGCAGGAGCGCGCTGATCCACACCGCGTTCACGGCGATGAACAGGATTTCTTCACCAAGCGCGTGATCCAGTTGGTCGACCACCAAAAGGGCAAACAATGCCGTTGCCAATCCGCGTGGGCCGAACCATCCGAAAAACAAGCGGGTGGCGGGGGCCGCGTCGGTTCCCAAAAGCGAGAGCCAGATGGCAAGGGGCCTCACGATAAACAGGCTCGCCAAAATGAGCCCCAAGGAGGCGGGCGTCAAATGCATGATCGCTTCGGGAACGAGCGTCGCACCGAGCAGGAAAAACGCGGCCCATGACAAGAATTGGCCTTCACTTTCGGTGAACTCGTAAACGAACGCACATCGTCCTCGCACGATGGCACCAAACCCTATTCCCGCGGCGAAAGCGGCGATGAAACCATTGCCGCCAATCATGACGGCGGCCAGATAAGCGCTGATGGCCAAGGCGATCGCTCCAATCCCTTCATAGATGTCTGCGGTCGCGTTAGTACGCTTTGCCCACAACAGTATGACGGCACCGAGCGTACCAATCGCCGCGCCGGCGAGCGGGCCTAGCGTGATTTGCTTGAGACCGAACAGCAACCATCCCTCTTGCGGTGCACTGGCAGCCGGCGCCGCGAACGCAGCCATCAAAAGCACCAGTGGCAGTGCCAAGCCATCATTGAGACCGCTTTCCACCGTGATGGCACGGCGTGATCTCTCCGGGACGTTCTTGTTGGAAACGACGGGTTGGCCGAGCGCTGCGTCGGTAGGCACCAAAATGGCCGCGACCAGCGCAACTGCTGCCAACGACCATCCCGGTAGCAGAAGCCAGCCAAAAGCGGTGCCGATCAGAAAGCCTAGCGGCAAACCAAAAGCGAGCATACGTGTTGGCCACACGTTGCGCTTCAAAAGCGCGCGTTGGTCAATTTGCGCGGCGTCAAGAAAGAGCAGGATGATCAGCGTGATTTCGGCAACCAGATGCAAGGTTGCTTCTGTGCCAGCAGAAGGAAGTAGACCGCTGCGCTCAACAACGAAGCCAAACCCGAGAAAAAGCATCGGTGCGGTGATGATGCTGGATGAAAGCCGATTGGCAACCATGCAGTAGGCGAGCAAAAACCCGGCGATAGTCAAATACCCAACCAAGTCTCAACTCTCCCCAATCAGACGCCATCCACACTGGTGTTGGCAATAGGGACTCGAACTATAGTCTGGTCAAGTACGGACATAGCGTTGGACGGCATCAAACGTGCCGTTTTCGCTGATACTGTTGTACGCGGCGGCAACAGCATCGCGAAATTGCGGATTGTCCGCTAGCTCACGCGAAAAGACTTCTTCGATGTTGAGCAGTGCTGAAACCTTATCGATTGATGCGTCGCTGATCTGCTTGAGACGATCAGCAAGGGGATCACGCACATCGATGGGCTCTCCATTTTCATCGGCACCGCCCACATATCGCATCCAGGCAGCAACAGCGAGGCAAAGACCGGGTGGGACGAAGCCGTTGGCCAAATTGTCTGCAATGGTCCCCAATATTCGTTGTGGCAGTTTTTGGCTTCCGTCCATAGCGATCTGCCATGTGCGGTGTCGGATCGTCGGGTCCCGATAACGCTGGAGCAATCGCGCGCAGTAGGCGCCCAAATCTTCGCCGTCTGGCTGTTCCAAGGTCGGGATGATCTCATTACGCCAGAGCTTTTTGCAAAGTGTCATAAAATCCGGGTCGGCAACGCAATCAGCAATCGTTTCGAAACCCGCCAAATAGCCGAGATAAGCCAGCGTTGAATGGGTGCCGTTCAGACAACGCAGTTTCATCGTCTCATGTGCTTCGACCGAAGCAACCAACTGCGCGCCTACCGCGTCCCATGCCGGCCGCCCGTCAACAAAGTCATCTTCAATCACCCACTGGCGGAATTCTTCGTGCACAACGCAAGCCGGGTCATAATAGCCAGCCTCAGCCTCCAGCCGGGCAACATCATCTGCTGTCGTGGCTGGCGTAATGCGGTCAACCATTGTCGCGGGAAACGTTACATTCTCTTCTATCCAGTCGGCCAAATCAGCACTGATCAGGTGGGCAAACTCCAGAACAATACCGCGCACCAATCTCCCATTGGAGGGAAGATTGTCACACGAAAGAACCGTAAAACCGTAAAGGCCGGAATCTCTGCGCCGGGCCAACGCAGCCACGACAAAACCCACTGCGGATTTGGGCGCATCGAGATGTCTTTGGTCGTGGGCAATATCCGGATGATTCAGGTTCAGTCGCCCCGTCGCCGGTTCATGGCAATAGCCTTTTTCGGTGATCGTAAGTGAGACGATCTTGACTGCGGGATCTGCCATGGCGTTGACTATTGAAAGGGGATTTTCCGGCGCTACCCTCACATCCGCAATAGAACCAATGACCTCATGGTAGCTCCCACCTTTGGCGCGTGTGACCGATGTATAGGCGCAGTTCTGCGGCAGCAATTGATCTCGTGCGGTAGTGCTCTTCAGGCTAACCGCTAAGATGCCCCAATCTCCGCCAGCCTCCGTAAGTGCATCGTGCGTGTAAACTGCGTTGAAGGCGCGAAAAAACGCGCCGGGACCAATGTGCACGATACCAATCTTGGGTAGCGAGCCTTCGCGTTTGAGCCTCGATCGTTTGCTCATAGTCTGTACGCCTTTTTGGCAAGCCCGTACGCGAGTTCGGGCGCCAACTCAAAAGCCTCCGCCTCGCGCAATCGGCCGGTCGCAACTAGCGTCGCCAGGTAGCTGCTGTCGCACCGACGCGAAACATCGTGGCGCGCCGGTATCGAGCAGAACGCGCGCGTGTCATCATTGAAGCCGACAGTGTTGTAGAAGCCGCAGGTCTCGGTTGTTGCTTCGCGGAACCGTTTGATCCCTTCATAACTGTCGAAAAACCACCACGGCGGCCCCAGCTTGAGCGCCGGATAAGCGCCGGCAAGCGGGGCCAATTCGCGGCCATAGGCAGTCTCGTCCAGTGTGAAGAGGATGATCGTCAATTCGGGTTCCATACCCACCGCATCAAGAAGCGGTTTCAGCGCGGTGACATAATCGGTTGGCCCTGGAATATCGAATCCCTTGTCACGCCCGTGCGTTTGGAAAACTGAGGTTGAATGATTGCGCCGCGAACCGGCATGCACTTGCATTGTGAGCCCGTCTTCCACGCTCATTTTGGCCATCTCGGTAAGCATCTGTCCACGAAAGGTTTCAGCTTCTGCCGATGTGAAGTTACTAGTCAGAATTTTCGTGTAAAGCGCTGCGGCAGCTTCCATCGACAAGTTAGCGGTGTTGGCGCTGGGATGCCCATGGTCGGTTGCGGTCGCGCCATGGGCTTTGAAAAAAGCACGCCTTTTGCGATGCGCGTTCAAATAACCGTTCCAGCTTTGGGTGTCCTCATCGGTTTCGGCTCCCAAAGCTGCGATGTTTTCAGCAAAACCCTCCTGATCTGGATCGGTGATCGCATCCGGCCGGTAGGTCGTGATCACGCGACCGGGCCAACCGCTTTCGGAAATTTGCTTGTGCCATTGCAAGTCATCCATCGCGCCTTCCGTTGTGGCCAGTAGTTCAATATTGAACCGCTCAAACAATGCGCGCGGTTTGAATGCCGTGTCAGCCAATTGGCTTTCGATCTGATCATATATGGCGTCGGCAGTCTCCGCGCTCAGCAACGCCTCCACACCAAAAACATGCTCGAAAGCATGGTCCAACCAGATGGAAGAAGGCGTGCCGCGAAACAGATAATATCGCTCGGCAAACCGCCGCCAAATCATACGCGGATCAGCTTCGACTGGTCCACCATCCATGCGCGCAATTCCTAAATCAGAAAGCTGAAGCCCCTGACTAACCAACATGCGAAAAACATAATGGTCCGGTACCACAAAGAGCGCCGCAGGGTTTGGGAAACGATCGTTTTCAGCGAACCAGCGCGGATCACAGTGCCCGTGCGGGCTGATGATAGGTATGTCCGCGACCGACTGATAAAGTTCCCGCGCAAGATCGCGTACATTTGGTTCAATCGGAAAAAGGCGGTCGGGATTGGTCAGTGGCATTCGGTTTTGATAGGTGAGCACCATGCTTGTGTCAAAATGGACGCGGTCATAGAAGCGGGGAAGAGACGCGGCCCTTTCGCCGCGTTACGGATCAACGGGCTGACGCCATGAAGTTTTTATCAATCGGGGAGTGCATGCTGGAGTTATCGCCGCGCGGCGAGGGCCTCTTTGCGCAGGGCTATGCTGGGGATACGTTCAACACCGCTTGGTATATGGCACAGGTCGCCGGACCAGATATCGAGACGTTCTATTTGACTGCCGTGGGCGATGATCTGCCTTCCCGGCAGATGACTGATTTTATGGAAGCATCGGGCGTAACACCTATGGCCAAGCGGCGAAAAGACCGCTCAGTGGGCCTTTATATGATTGTGCTCAACAAAGGGGAACGTAGCTTCCTTTATTGGCGGGACCATGCTGCAGCCAAGACACTGGCCGATGATTTGGATGAACTACCACTGAAGGCCGGCGACATAGCTTACTTTTCAGGGATCACGCTGGCAATTTTATCGCCTGCTGGTCGGGAAAATCTGTTTGCGGCTCTCTCGGCGAGCAAGGCGAGTGGCGTGACAATCGTCTTTGATCCCAACCTTCGTCCGCGTCTTTGGGGTGGTTTGGACGAGATGCGCGACTGGACAACGCGCGGCGCATCGCTCTCTGATCTGTGTCTGCCTTCATTTGAGGACGAGGCAACCTATTTCACCGATCGTGCACCGGAGGACACCGGAAAACGCTATCTTGCAAATGGCTCAAAGCAGGTCATCGTCAAAAACGGGCCAGACCCCATTGCGGTGTGTGAAGCCGGTTCGGTGACCTATGTTGATATCGACCCACTCGCTGATATCGTCGACACGACGGCAGCCGGTGACAGCTTCAACGCGCAATTTTGCGCAAGCTATTTTTCAGGTTCGAACGCGGTTGATGCGGCAAAGGAAGCAGCTGCAATGTCGCGCAAAGTGATTAGTCAGCCGGGCGCTTTGGTGGCTCTTTGATCGATACGCCTCTTTATGCTCTACAACACGTGCGCTAGTGAAATGCAGCACTCGAAATTCGAGCGCTGTCGGGAGATGAATATGTTAGCAACGCATGATGCCGGCTTCGGCCCGGAACTTGGTACATTCGATTGGGCGGACCCGTTTCGTTTGGTCGACCAGCTGACCGAAGATCAACGCCTCCTATCGGAAGCGGCCAAGAACTTTGCGCAAGACCGACTGATGCCACGTGTTTTGAAGGCCTATGCCGAAGAGCGTGTCGAACCGGAAGTATTTGCCGAGATGGGTGAAGCTGGCCTGCTCGGTGCAACCATTGATGAGGACCATGGCGGCTTGGGTGCCGACTATGTCACTTATGGGTTGATTGCCCGAGAGATCGAGCGGGTCGATAGCGGATACCGATCCATGATGTCGGTGCAATCCTCCTTGGTGATGTATCCGATCGACGCCTATGGCAGCGATGCGCAGCGCGCCAAATACTTGCCGAAACTGGCAAGCGGCGAATGGATTGGTTGCTTTGGGCTTACCGAACCCGATGCCGGTTCCGATCCTGCGGGCATGAAAACCAAGGCCGAAAAGATCGATGGCGGCTATCGGCTGACTGGATCCAAAATGTGGATTTCCAACAGCCCGATCGCTGATGTCTTTATCGTTTGGGCAAAGTCTGATGCACATGACGGTAAAATCCGTGGCTTCATATTGGAAAAAGGCCTCAAAGGGCTTTCCGCACCGAAGATCGAGGGCAAGTTGTCTCTGCGCGCTTCCGTTACGGGCGAGATTGTGATGGATGGCGTTGAGGTGGATGAGGACGCGCTCCTGCCAAATGTCCAGGGTTTGAAAGGCCCGTTTGGTTGCCTCAATCGGGCGCGCTACGGCATCGCTTGGGGCGTGATGGGTGCTGCGGAAGACTGCTGGCACCGTGCCCGCACCTACGGGTTGGACCGGCAGCAGTTTGGAAAACCGCTCGCCCAAACACAGCTATTTCAGAAGAAGTTGGCCGACATGCAGACTGAAATCACACTCGGCCTTCACGCAGCGTTGCGCGTGGGCCAGATGATGGATGAAGGCCAGGCCGCACCGGAAATGATCAGCCTGATCAAGCGCAACAATTGCGGCAAGGCGGTCGATATTGCCCGCATGGCGCGCGACATGCACGGCGGCAACGGCATCAGCCAAGAATACCATGTGATGCGCCACATGGTAAATCTTGAGACCGTCAACACCTATGAAGGCACGCACGATGTGCACGCGCTCATCCTTGGCCGTGCGCAAACCGGCTTGCAGGCGTTTTTCTAAGCCATGGACCGCGCTGCGATCGTTGAGGAAAAGCTCCGGCAGCGGCTGAGGACCGGCGACCTGCCTAGGCCTTCTTCTCCAGACAGCATTTTGAAGCCCGAGGAAGCGGTTGGTATGTTTCGTGCGCAATGCTTGAGCCGCGCGCTCGATTTGCAAAGCCGGGTGATGCAGACGGCGGGGCAGGGCTTTTATACGATTGGATCGTCTGGCCATGAGGGCATGGCAGCAGTTGCACGTGCCCTGCGTCCAACTGATCCGGCGTTCCTTCACTACCGTGACGCCGCCTTTCAAATCGCCCGCGCGGACCAAGTGTCCGGCCAGAATATGGCCCGCGATATGTTGCTGAGCTTTGCTTGTTCGTCGGAAGACCCGATTTCCGGCGGTCGTCACAAGGTGCTGGGCTCAAAGGCGCTAAACATCCCGCCGCAAACCTCAACGATTGCCAGTCATCTGCCCAAGGCAGTTGGCGCGGCATACTCGATTGGCGCGGCCAAGCGCCATGCACCAGAGCATGAAGCCTTTGAGCGCGATGCGATCATTATTTGCTCATTTGGCGATGCATCGGCCAACCATTCCACCGCCCAAGGCGCGTTCAACACAGCCCAGTGGGCGAGTTATCAAAATGCGCCCATGCCTATTCTCTTTGTCTGCGAGGACAATGGTATTGGCATCTCCACCAAGACACCAACTGGTTGGATTGCCGACAGTTTTTCAAAGCGACCCGGCTTGAAATATTTCTATGCAAACGGTTTGGATATTTATGAGGCTCATCGCGTGGCGAGCGAGGCAGCAGCCTATGTGCGCCGTGAGCGTCGGCCGGCGTTCCTTCATCTGAAGATGGTGCGGCTCTATGGCCACGCGGGTGCGGATGTCGCGACAAGCTATTTGTCGAAAGAGGAAGTCGAAGCCGACGAAGCCAATGATCCGCTTATCCACTCCGCCGCTCTTTTAGTAGCTGCTGATGCGCTGACGTCAGCGCAGGCTTTGACAGTCTATGAAGAAACTCGCGCGCAGGTCACTGCGATCGCCGCCGAGGTCGTGACCCAGCCACATTTGGAAACAGCCGCTGATGTCATGGCGAGCCTCATTCCACCGCCGCGTAATTGTCGACCGACCAACGGTCCATCGCCGAAGGAACGCGCCGAAAGTTTCGGTGTTGACCTGAAAGCGCATGGCGAACCGCAGCCGATGAACCGGCTCATTAACTGGGCACTCACCGACTTGATGCTGACCCATAAAGAAATCGCCCTGATGGGTGAGGATATCGGCTTGAAGGGTGGTGTTTATGGGATCACACAAAAGCTTCAAAAACGTTTTGGTCCGGATCGGGTGATCGATACACTTTTGGATGAACAATCCATCCTCGGCCTTGCCATCGGCATGGCGCACAATGGTTTTGTACCGATCCCCGAGATCCAGTTTCTCGCCTATTTGCACAATGCAGAGGACCAGTTGCGGGGCGAGGCAGCGACGCTCCCATTTTTTTCACAAGGTCAGTTCACCAACCCGATGGTCGTGCGCATTGCCGGTCTCGGTTATCAGAAGGGCTTTGGCGGTCACTTCCACAATGATAACTCAGTCACGGTGCTGCGCGATATTCCCGGCCTGATCGTGGCTTGCCCATCAAACGGTGCCGATGCGGTGCGGATGCTGCGTGAGTGTGTGCGTTTGGCACGCCAAGAGCAGCGCGTGGTCTGTTTCCTTGAGCCCATCGCTCTATACCCAATGCGTGATCTGCACGAGCCCGGAGATGGTGGGTGGATGACACGATTTCCGCCGATCGATGAGCGCATACGGTTAGGCAGCGTCGGTCAAATCGGAGACGGAAGCGACTTGGCGATTATCAGCTTTGCCAATGGCGTTTACCTGTCGCAGCAAGCGAAACCTATTTTGGCGGAGAACGGTATCGATGCGCGCATCATTGATCTGCGCTGGCTTGCGCCGCTGCCCATCGACGCCTTGATAGAGGCTGTCGGCCCCTGCAAACGCATCTTGGTCGTCGACGAAACCAGACGCAGCGGTGGTGTCTCGGAGGGCGTCGTTACTGCTTTGTCCGAGCGCACTAATATTCCCCTCAAGCGCCTAGCCGCTGAAGACAGCTTCATCGCGACCGGCCCCGCTTTTGGCGCGACCATGCCATCGCGGGATTCAATAATCGCGGCGGCGCACAGCCTGTTTCACTGAACGAGACATATAAACGCCTTAAAGCCCTCAAATAGCGTAACCGGCCGGGCTCGCTATTTGGAATGGACAATGGATACAGCCCGCCGACATCAACCTATTTACCTGACATCCTATGATCTACTCAAAACGGCTGCGGTCGTATTCATGCTCGTAGACCATCTGGGGTATTATTTCTTTACCGATACGCTTTGGCTTCGCGCAGTTGGAAGATGGTGCGTTCCAATTTGGTTCTTTTTGATCGGTTACGCACGAAGCCGAGACTTAGGCCTTCACCTTTGGCTGGGTGCTGCTGTCCTCGTTTTGTCTGACGCGGTGATCGGATTTCCGGTGCTTCCGGTCAATATATTGGTGACAATATTAATAATCAGACTCTCCATTGATCCATTAATGAATCTGATTTTGAATTCAAAATTATTCATTTTAGTATTTTTGATTATTACAATTTTTATTTTATTTCCGACAATAATTATATTTGAATATGGTATGCTGGGATTTTTAATATCGGTAGTTGGATATTTAATGAGAAACAAAATATCAATAAATATAAATTATATTAGAACTGCATTTTTATTGAACTTATTATTCTTTATAAGTATGCAGTCATTTTTATTCAGATTCGATTTATTAAATATCGGCATTCTCACCTTTGGCACGATTTTTGTCTACGCCTGTCTCTACAATTTTAGCTTCCGCGAATACCCGGCTATCACCGAAAAGATCCCTGCCGTCCTGCGATCAATTATCCGCTACATGGGTCGTAATACTCTGTATATCTATATCGGACACATCCTGCTTTTTAGCCTGATAGGACTGTTGCTGGGACTAGAGCGCTATTCACTCTTTAATTGGACCTTCACCTAGCTGTTTAAGAAAAGTCGCCCGATGCTCGGATGCTTTTTGCTCCGTCTGACAAATAGTATGGTGCCGCTTACGTGACTCGAACACGTGACCCCATCATTACGAATGATGTGCTCTACCAACTGAGCTAAAGCGGCGTTACATTATGTTGGAGCGGCCGGATACTGAAAGCTTGGCTTTGAATCAAGGGCGTAGAACAACAAGGTGAGCATGAGTTTGTCACATTTGTCTGCATGTGTTCAGCACTGCAAAGTTGGAGCAGTTTTGATGACGTTCGCACCTCTCAACAAAAGAAAATATACCGCCGCCTTACTGGCAGGATTTGTTTGGAATAGTCCTATTGTTGCTTACGCTGCCGACGGTAAGGCCCTTCTTGATGAGTGGGTTGTAGCGTCGCAGGCCTCGCCCTTTTTTGACCTGTCATACGCAAACGCGCGCGAGTCCGGGTCGCTACTGACGGTCGACGCATTGGAGGTGTCGATATCAGGGCTGGCCATGCTCCAGTACATGTCAGAGCAGCTCAATCTCGAAGCCGTTCAATTTGATGAACAACTGGCGGCCGGTTCTAGCTATACGATTTCTTGGCCGACCATCACGATAAACGGATTGAGTGACGAAGGTGATCAGTTTTCAGCTCGCGCGCTTAACGCTGACAGCGTTGAAATTCGTACTATGGGCGACGGGCCCAGCTCTTCCACACAAACGATCAATGAACTGTCGATCGAAGATCTTACTATCGCTAAATGGCCTGAAATCGAAGAGGCCGCCGATCGACCGATTTCAAAATTTATCCCTTTAATCAAAGCGATGGTTTCAATTGATCTTTCCTCAATGTCGGTCCAGTCGGTGGCAACGGTCGTGGAGGCAGAAGACGGCGTTGAGGTTTCGCAATCATATGGCCCGCTGGCTGTTGGGCCAGTGGCCGGTGGTGACATATCAAACATGACGGCTTCGAACTTTGCCATGACCGTGACGTCGCCAGGCGAAGAGACGCCGTTGTTTGAGTTTTCTGCCGATCAATTCACCGCAAACAACTACAATTACGCCACCACGCTGAACCAATTCCTTGCCCCTGCAAACGAAGGCGCCGACTTCCAGCAAAGTGTGGGCAAAATGGCATTGAAGGGCATCAGATTTGCAGCGGTAGAAGAAGAATTCGCTGGGCAAGTTGAAAACTTGGAGTTGACAGGTATCGGGGTTCGACCGGCATCATTGGATGTGTTTGCAAAAATCGATGCACTTTTGGTGGAAGCTCTGACCACTAACCGCGAGCCGAGCGACGAGGAAATTGTCGAGTTGCTCGCGGCCATTTACGGCGCGTTCTCCCTTAAGTCCTTCCAAATCAATGACGTGGCTTTGCAGGGCCAGGCGCTATCTGAATTTGGTCTGGGCTCGTTTTTTATCTCGGACTTTTCCAGTGCCGGACTTGGTGAGATCGGCCTCACCAACCTCTTTTTTAATGGCGCGGACGGCGAAGAAATTCGCCTTGAAAAGCACGTCTATGAAGACATGACCTTCCCTTCACTAATCGCAATGATTGGTCTTGAAGAGGCACTGCAAAACCAAGATGTGCCCGCCATACTCGAAGCGATCCCGACGCTCGGCCGTGTTGTGCAAACAGGTTTGGTGATCAAGGCGCCCAATGAAAATGTCGATGTGGCATTGGACTCCAGTATTTTTGAGATGCGCGATCATGTCGGTCCGATACCAACTGGGTTGCGACTGGGCATCGATGGACTGCGCATGGACGTAGATGCACTTGAACCTGAAGAGCGCGAGCCTTTTGAGTCGCTGGGACTCGAAACGATTGTCTTGACATCCGACACGCTCGTTCAATGGGAGCGGGAGACAGAAAACGTCAATCTCGACGTTCTAATCTCAGCTGAACAGTTGGGGACGCTTTCGGGTGAGGGGACCGTTGGCAGTGTCCCGGCCAGCGTCTTTGACCAGCCGTCAGCGATATCTTTGTTTGCGCTGACTGGCGCGACATTCGACCAGATTTCCCTTCGGTTCGACGATGATGGATTGGTTGAACGTGCAATAGCATACGGTGCAGCAGAAGAAGGCCTTGAATACGGTGACATGGAACTAAGGCTTAAAGGTATGATCCCGGTATTCTTGTCAGAACTGGATGATCCGGCTCTGGCGAACCAGCTGGCGCAAAGCCTTACCGCTGTGATTGAGAGGGGCGCGTCATTGTCGCTGACCGTTACGGCTAAATCGCCCCTGCCGATCGCGATATTAAGTGCTGTCTCCGACCCGGCCGTTTTGGCCACCATGTTCGATATTGAGATAGAAAACCCATAGCGGGTTAGCCGATCAACCATTGGGTGGATCGGCTACTCATTTAAATGACGACGACCTTGGTTCCGATCGGGGTACGATCATAAAGATCTTCGACATGATCGTTGATCATGCGAATACAGCCGTTTGAAACAGACTGTCCGATGCTCCATGGCTGTGTCGTTCCATGGATTCGGTAGTAAGTGTCGCGCTTGCCCTTGTAGAGGTAGAGTGCTCTTGCGCCCAACGGGTTGCCTGGTCCCCCGGGAACACCGTTGGCGTATTTGGCATATTTGTGTGGCTCACGGCGGGTCATATTGGCCGTCGGTGTCCAGCTTGGCCACTTCGCCTTGCGGGCAATTGTAGCGCTTCCTTTGAAGGCAAGCCCGGCGCGGCCAACACCAACGCCATAACGGCGGGCCCGGAACCGGTTTTCAACCAAATATAGGAAATGATTTTTCGGATCGACCACGATGGTGCCGGGTTCATAACCGGTAAATCGAACGCGTTGCGGCTTGTATTTGTCCGGCAGGACGAAGTTTCTGTATTTGGCGGTGTGGTGTGCGAGCGCTGGCGAGGCGATGGCCGCAACAACGGCGGTTCCAAGCCCTTTGGCAAGTGTACGGCGTGTAATCATAGCGTTTCCCAATCAATCACATGGCACGACGATAGCCACGATAATCTGAACGGGCGATAAATGAACAACCCTCTATGCCCATCATCACGGAAATTTTATCCGCTCCGCGCGCGCCTGGCCGTTCTAAGCGGTGTTCAGGATACGGTTTTTTGCAGCCTGATACTCGTTCACCATCCGGTCGACCAAGTCGGCAGTCGGCGCTACTTCTTTCACCGCGCCAATACCTTGGCCACATCCCCAAATGTCTTTCCAAGCTTTCGAACCTTCTTTGGACGCTTCTGCAAAGTCCATTTTAGTCGGGTCAGCTTCTGGCAGATTATCGGGGTCCATCCCGGCATTGGCGATGGATGGTTTCAGATAATTGCCGTGGATGCCGGTAAAGTAGTTCGAGTAAACGATGTCCTTGGCCGCGCTGTCCACGATCATCTGTTTATAGCCATCAACGGCGCGTGCCTCTTGCGTGGCGATGAAAGGCGAGCCGATATAGGCCATGTCTGCGCCCATCGCCTGCGCTGCCAAAATAGCGTCACCGGTAGATATCGAGCCGCTCAGCAATAATGGCCCATCGAACCATTCACGGATCTCTTGAACCAATGCAAACGGGCTGAGCGTTCCAGCGTGCCCACCGGCTCCTGCCGCAACCGCGACCAGCCCGTCTGCTCCTTTGCGGATCGCTGAATGAGCGTGACGATTGTTGGTAATATCGTGTAAGACAATACCGCCATAGGAGTGGATCGCTTGATTGACTTCCGGGACTGCGCCCAACGAAGAGATCACGATTGGGACCTTGTATTTCACACACATGGTCAAATCATGCTCCAAACGCTTGTTGGACATATGCACGATCTGGTTCACAGCAAATGGGGCCGCGGGTTGATCCGGGTTTTTCTCGTTGTAATCCGCCAGTTCTTCAGTGATCTGCGCCAGCCATTCATCGAGCTGTGCTTCAGGGCGCGCGTTCAGAGCAGGGAAAGAACCGACAACACCTGCTTTGCATTGCGCCAAAACAAGTGGTGGATGGGAGATGATAAACAGCGGCGCTGCCACCGCTGGAATACGCAAGTTGGTTTTTAAAATATCCGGTAGCGCCACGCCGACCTCCCATTAATTGACGTTTACGTAAAAGTTATAAACGGTGTGTGGCTTTCCTGACAACCCCTTTTCTCAAACCTGTAAGTATGTCATCTGCCTATCACGGACGGGATGTTTTGGAACAAGCATTGAGTGGAATTGAGCAAACGTTGCTGGAGACTTTGGCAAAGGGTAATGCCAAAGATCCAGAATTTCGCAAGCGCGTTTATAACGCGGCAGCCAACGCTTTGCGTCGTTCACTCGAAGCGCAAAGCAATTTGACCGTGGATGCGGCACAGGCGCAAAAAGACAAATTGGCAGATGCCATACGCGCCGTTGAGCAGAGCTATCAAGCGGCCGCGCCCACTATCGCACCGCCTGTTAAGTCTCCAGCAAAGCCATCACCCGCAAGGGCAAAGGTTGCACCATCGAACCTTGGGCAAACGAGGCCGGGCAAACGTGAACCCATGCTTCGGGCCGAACCGAAACAAGCGCTCAAAGCGGTGCCATCCAAATCCGACAGGGTTTCGCCCCAAACGGGAAAGGGGAGTGGCCCTCTTCGTTTGAAACGGGGCCCGTTTGCAGCGGGTCTGGGAACAATAGCGCTCATCGGGATTTTGGCTGTCGGGCTCGTGTGGGTGATGCTCTCCGGTGCGTTTCAAGATCCTGCGACGCGCGACACGGCGGTGCCCAATCCGCCGCCCCAGACAGACGTTGACAATTTCGAACCACGCGATCCCGGAACGTCCACTGCTCCGGCGCTGCGGGCGCAGCAAAGCACAGCCGATAATTGGGTGACAATTTTTACGCCGCAGGACATCGCGACTTTGCGGCTCGAGGGAGCAGCGTTTGCCGAGGCGTCATCTGATCCGTTTGGCCCTTATGTATTGATCATCACGCCCCCCGGCGCCAGCGCCATCATCAATTTGCCCCCTGGTCCACTGCAAGACCTTGCAGGTCAACGCGCGCAGTTGGAAATAACGGCGAAAACCGCCGATGGTCAAACAACACAAATGTCGGTGGAGTGTGAACTCGGTAACGGTATTGATTGTGTACGTACCCGTTTTTTGGTTGGCCAATCGCCTGAAGCGTTCATTTATCGCATCGACATGACGAATGTCCGTCGCTTCAACGGCGGCGGTCAATTGGTTATCAACAGCGATCTTGATGGGGCTGGAAAAGAAATCAAGGTGATCTCTGTTCGCATCCGCGCAGAAGAAAATGTCTGAACCAGCGATTAGTCGAGCATCTTTGATCCCGCGCCAATTATTTTCGCATTGGGCTTGCCGATAATTTTGTCGTCGCGGCCGGCAAATCGCACATTTGAGAGCACGTGCTTGAGCATTTCAACGCGCCCACGTCGCTTGTCATTGTAACGTATTACCGTCCATGGAGCATGTTTGTTGTCAGTCGCGTCGATCATTTGATCGCGTGCATTTGTGTAGTCATCCCACTTTTCCATTCCTTTGACATCGATGCCCGAGAGCTTCCAGAATTTAACGGTCGAATGGCGGCGGTCGTGGAACCTTTTAAGTTGGGTTTCCCGCCCAATATTGAGCCAGAATTTAAAGAAAATGATTCCCTCATCGACAATCATCCGTTCGAAGTCGGGTACATCGGCCAGAAAGGCTTTGTGCTGTTCGGGCGTACAAAATCCCATCACGGGCTCCACGCCACCGCGATTATACCAAGAGCGATCGAAGATGACGAGCTCTCCTTCTGTGGGGAAGTGCGAGACATAACGCTGGAAATACCATTGGCCACTTTCACGATCAGATGGCTTCGGCAAGGCGACAACGCGGGCAGTTCGTGGGTTTAAGAACTGCGTAAGCACCCGAATTGACCCGCCTTTGCCGGCTGCATCGCGGCCTTCAAATACGATTATCATGCGCCGGTTATTGGCTATGATGTCTTGTTGCATCAAAACCAGCTGTTCTTGGAGCGCAAATAGCGTTTCCTCATACTCATCCCGGTTCATTTTCTTTTCGTAGGGATAGCCGCCAGCTATCAAGTCATTTTCGTCTACCCAATCAGGTAATTGAGGGTCATTGATGTCAAATACCCGTTCTTTATCACCGATAGTCATGTCTATCGGATCAGCTGCGGGGTGTTTTATTTGTGCCGTCACTTTAATCCCAACTCTGTCATATAGTGGTCGCAGGTTGCTTCTAACGCTAATCTCTCGTTAAACGCGCGTCCAGCGCACCTGTCGTACGTGAGAAGGAACAAGGCGTCGATGGTCGACACGGTAGGCAAATCATCGCTAGAGGCAGCGCCCGCGCCTCAGTCCAGTTTCTGGCAAAATGCTGGCCGTCGTCTGGTTACAACGCGTTATGTGCTCGCTGCCTCGTTTATTTTGTTTCTCGGCTTGGCGAGTTTTGGTCGCATCGAATGGTTGCTGGCTGCGGAGTTATGCTTGGCGATGGTCGTTATCGCTGCGATCAGCCCGGTGCGCACGGCGCGTGCGCGTTTGTTGGAGAAAGCCGAGCGTCGCCCAACATACGACTATTCGATTGCCAACAGCATGGTGGATGCCTTGCGTGAGCCCCTGATCATGCTTGATGACCGGGGCGTCATTCAGTTTGCAACCCGCGAAGCGCTGCAAAGGGTTCAAAACATCAATGTAGGTTCATCCGCACTTCTTCGTTTTCGCTCACCCGAGATAAAAGAGCTTATTCGAGAGGCGCTTGACGGCGGAAGTCCAGGTCCTGTCATGCTTCATGAACGCGGCGAGAATGAACGCTTCTTCCAGATTTCGGCCTTTCGTCTTCCGCTCGATGTGGGGCCTTTATATCGTGTGTGTCTGTATTTTAACGATGCCACGCAAGAGCGGTTCATGGAGCGTATGCGATCCGACTTTGTTGCAAATGCAAGTCATGAATTGCGCACGCCTCTCGCGTCGCTTACCGGTTATATTGAAACGCTGGCCGGTCCGGCGCGTGACGACAAACAGGCTCAAATGCGCTTCCTCCCGATTATGCTGGAGCAGACGCAGCGTATGTCGCGTTTGGTCAATGACCTACTGCATTTGAGTAAATATGAAACCGCGCGAGGCATCTCTGAGTACAAGCCGGTCGATGTGCGCGACGCGCTCATTCATGTTTCAAACGCTGTAAAACCCATCGCTGACAATCAGAATACGCAGATTGAATTGAACGCCCCAGAAGGCGCCGAAGGCATGGCAGTGCGTGGCGATCGCGAAGAGCTCATACAGCTTTTTGAAAACCTGGTCGAAAACGCGCTCAAATATGGTGGTGAAGGTCGACCAATCATCATCAATGCCTCGTCCACGCTTATGGGTGGCGCTCCTGCGTGGAAAATCGATGTCGTTGACCAAGGTCCGGGTATCGCGCCTGAGCACCTACCGCGGTTAACCGAACGCTTTTACCGGGTTGATGTTGAAGAGAGTCGCGGTAAGCAGGGGACAGGTCTCGGACTGTCAATCGCCAAGCATGTGACGACCCGCCACGAAGGCAGGCTTCAAATTAACTCCGACCTTGGCAGTGGCAGCACCTTCAGCGTGTTACTTCCGAAGCTTAAAAAATCGGTCAATTCCTAATTCGGCATTATATATCAACATGTTAAACTGTCACAAAACTGTTTTGTTATTGTCATAAAAGCCGTGCTCGGTGGCTCTATTCAGTCGCCACGGCGTTTGCCGTTCGAGGTGACCTTTTTTGGTCAAACCAATCCAACCCCGACGGGAGTATTCAAATGAAATCCATCAAGCTCGCATTGGCTGCAGCTGTAGCTGCGACTGCCATGACGACAGTTGCGTCTGCGCGCGATCAAGTACAGGTAGCAGGTTCTTCAACTGTTCTGCCTTACGCGTCTATCGTTGCCGAAGCTTTCGGCGAAAACACAGACTTCCCAACACCAGTTGTTGAGTCTGGCGGTTCTTCTGCTGGCCTTAAGCGTTTCTGCCAAGGCGTAGGAACAGAACACACAGACGTTGCTAACGCATCTCGCGCGATCCGCGAAAAAGAAATCGCGACTTGCGCAGAAAACGGTGTGACTGACATCATCGAAGTACGCATTGGTTATGACGGCATCGTGTTCGCTTCACAGATCAACGGCCCTGCTTACACAGCCTTCACACCATCTGACATCTTCAATGCGCTTGCACCAAAAGTAATGGTGAACGGTGAGTTGGTCGACAATCCACACACTATGTGGTCTGACTTCAACGCCGACCTGCCATCCGCTGAGATCCTGGCCTTCATCCCAGGCACAAAGCACGGCACACGCGAAGTTTTCGAAGAAAAAGTTGTTGCAGCAGGCTGTGAAGCAACTGGCGCCATGGAAGCCATGATTGCTGGCGGCATGTCAGAAGACGACGCTGAAGACGCTTGTCTTGAAGTCCGCACAGATGGTCGCTCTGTCGACATCGATGGTGACTACACAGAAACATTGGCCTCAATCGACGCCAACGAAAATGCTATCGGCGTGTTCGGTCTTGCTTTCTATGAGAACAACACTGACAAGCTCAAAGTTGCAACAATGTCCGGCATTGCGCCTTCAACAGAGACAATTGCTTCTGGCGAATACCCTGTTTCTCGCCCACTGTTCTTCTATGTCAAGAAGGCGCACATCGGCGTGATCCCAGGCCTGAAAGAGTATGCTTCTTTCTTCGTATCCGATGAGCTGGCTGGCCCAACTGGCCCACTTGCGCAGTACGGCTTGGTTTCTGATCCAGAGCTGGCTGACACACAAGCTGCCATCGACGCTGAAAAAACAATGTAATCAGGCCATTTGGTCTGTTTCGGAGAGTGGCGGGTTTGCCGCTCTCCATCTCTGCTCGCAAACTGGGGATTAGGTGACGCATGTCGCTATTTTGGCTTATTCTCGTCGTGTTCGGTATCGCCGCCGTCGGTTATGTTCTTGGCAGGGCTAGAGCTTTGCAAAGCGCGACTAGTCAGGATATCAAACTGCATTCCCTTCCTGGTTATTATGGATTGAATGTGGCGCTAAAGGCGATCGTGCCTGCTTTTCTTCTCATTTTCGTTTGGCTTGTTGGCCAACCCATATACGTCAATAGTGTTATTTCCGGTATGATCCCTGACAGTGAGATCGCGGAGGGTTCGTCACGCGGTCTGGTATTGGCCGAAGTTCGGCGCGCCGCTGAGGGGCTTGATCTTGCTGTTGAGAATGGAACGATTACGGAAGACGTCGCCCGTAACGGTCGCGCAGACTTTACTGACATTACGGCTCGTCTGAAGGACGCTGGCGCGATTGTCACGTCCCAGATCACGCAACCCATTATGCGCGCTGCGCAAGAATTCCGAATACTGAACTCTGCCGGCAATATGCTCATGACAGGTGCGGCGATCTTGGTCGCGCTGTTCGGTGCAGCTTGGGCATGGCGCGAAACCCGCGCCCGTTTCCGAGCCAGAAACGTCGTAGAGCAAGGTCTTCTCGTGATGTTAATTGCGGCGGCGTCGATAGCAGTTCTAACGACCGTCGGTATCGTGGCGTCACTTGTTTTCAATACCGTTGAGTTCTTCCGCCTTTATCCGGCATTTGACTTCTTTTTCGGGACCGAGTGGGCGCCAAGTTTTTCTGGCCGTGGAGGATCTTCCGAGCTCGGGATATTACCGTTGTTGTGGGGAACTTTGTACATTTCGGTTGTTGCACTCGCTGTTGCTGTCCCGATCGGTCTGTTTGCTGCGATTTATCTGGCGGAGTACGCGTCGCCTCGTGTCCGCGCATTTGCCAAACCGATGTTAGAAGTTCTCGCCGGTATCCCAACGATCGTATACGGCCTGTTTGCTTTGCTGACGGTGGGTCCTCTGTTGGTTGACGTCTTTGGTTCAGGCGGCTTTCTGGGCGTCGATTGGCAGGGCGGTGGACGAGCGGTCATGACTGCCGGTCTTGTCATGGGCATTATGTTGATCCCGTTTGTCAGCTCGTTGTCGGACGACATCATCAATGCGGTCCCGCAGGCCATGCGCGACGGTTCTTATGGGCTGGGTGCAACCAAGTCAGAAACTGTCAAACAAGTAATCCTACCAGCGGCTTTGCCCGGCATTGCCGGCGCGATCCTCCTGGCAGCATCACGCGCTATCGGAGAAACCATGATCGTGGTCCTCGGTGCGGGTGCAGCTGGTCGTCTTTCATTAAACCCGTTTGAAGCGATGACAACGATTACGGCCAAAATTGTATCGCAGTTGACCGGTGACTCCGACTTCGCATCGCCTGAAGCGCTTGTCGCTTTTGCGCTCGGCATGTCGCTCTTTGTCATCACCCTCGCCCTCAACGTCTTGGCGCTGTACATTGTCCGCAAATACCGGGAGCAGTACGAATAATGAGTGACGCAACACTAAACGATGCCGCCGAAAGTGCGTCCAATTCTTTGCTCGTTCCCGATGAGCGGACAAAACGGCGCCACCGAGCTGAAGCTCGTTTTAAAGCCTATGGCATTGGCGCAATTCTTATAGGCCTGTTCTTTCTATTTATACTTGCGTTTTCGATCATTCGCAGCGGTCTACCGGCATTCACAAATGCTGTAGTGGCTATCGACTTTACATTGACGCAAGAGCAGTTTGACGAAGCTGAGTCGCAGCTGTTCAAAACTGCAGCCTACGAGAGTGTATTCAACGAAGCGCTGAGCCAAACGCTTACGGATAAAGGCCTTGACGTTGAAGTAACACCCGAAGCGATAGAGCGGATTTTGGGCAAAACCGGCGGCAACCTGCGAGAATTTTATCAGGCAAACCCACAGGAGTTGGGTCAACCGGTCTCGTTTGAACTTCCGGCATCTTCCCGTGTTGACGGATATTTCAAAGGCCGGCTGACACGAGACAATATGGTTGATAGCCGCTTTCTAATGCGCGGTGACTTGGATATCGTCGACGCAATGCGCGAAGCCGGCGTTGCCAAGAATGTGTTTAATTGGAATTTCATCACTGGCGCCGACTCCGGGGTCGATAACCCAGGTGGAGCCGGTATCGGTGCTTCGGTGGTCGGCTCATTCTTTATGATGCTGGTGGTGCTTTTTTTGTCTCTGCCCATTGGCGTTGCCGCATCAATCTATTTGGAAGAGTTCGCACCGAAAAACTACTGGACGGACATGATTGAGGTGAACATCGCCAACTTGGCAGCGGTTCCGTCCATTGTGTTTGGTATCCTTGGACTGGCAGTCTTCATTCAATTCATGCATCTGCCTCAATCAGCGCCACTGGTCGGTGGATTGGTGCTTACATTGATGACTTTGCCAACAATCATCATCGCAACACGCGCATCACTCAAATCGGTGCCGCCTTCAATTCGAGATGCGGCGCTGGCGGTTGGTGCCTCCAAAATGCAAACCGTTTTTCATCATGTATTGCCTCTTGCAGCGCCTGGTATTTTGACCGGCACCATCATTGGATTGGCTCAAGCTCTGGGTGAGACGGCGCCGCTATTGTTGATCGGCATGGTGGGTTTCGTCGCGCGTGGCTATCCTGACGGGTTGATCGCTGGTTTCACTGACCCCAATTCCGCGATGCCCGCGCAAATTTACACGTGGGCAGCGCGTGCCGATGTGGGCTTCTATGAAAAAGCCTGGGGTGGGATTATCATTTTGTTGGTGTTCCTGCTCGCCATGAATATTCTTGCTATCATTCTGCGCCGTCGCTTTGAGCGCCGCTGGTAAACTGATGAGGAACGAGGACATGAAAGTCGATACGACAAACCCGCTCGCGCAAGATACGGCGCAAAGCAAGACCGACCTGCCTCTGACCAACAAGGTCAAGATGCGCGGCAAGGCAGTTGACGTCTTTTACGGCGAAAAGCAGGCCATCTTTGGTGTGGATCTTGATCTCTATGAGCGTCAGGTAACGGCGCTTATCGGACCGTCAGGTTGCGGTAAGTCGACCTATCTGCGTTGTTTGAATCGGATGAACGATACCATCGACATTTGCCGCGTTGGTGGGACGCTCGAGCTGGACGGCGAAGATATCTATGATCCTGCGATTGATGTAGTGGAGTTGCGTGCGCGAGTGGGCATGGTTTTCCAAAAACCAAATCCGTTCCCCAAGTCCATCTACGACAATATAGCTTACGGCCCCCGTATACATGGCATCACGAAAACCAAGGCGGACATGGACAACATCGTCGAAAGAAGCCTGCGCGGCGCTGGCCTTTGGGAAGAGGTGAAGGATCGCTTGCAGGAGCCTGGTACGGGCCTTTCCGGTGGTCAGCAACAACGCCTTTGTATTGCGCGCGCAATCGCGGTTTCTCCTGAAGTTATTTTGATGGATGAGCCCTGCTCAGCGCTCGACCCGATTGCAACGGCTATTGTTGAAGAGCTCATTGACGAGCTGCGCCAAGAATACACCATTGCGATTGTGACGCACTCAATGCAGCAGGCGGCGCGTGTTTCTCAGCGGACTGCAATGTTCCACTTGGGTGATTTGGTCGAGGTTGATGAAACCGAGACCATCTTCACCAATCCGTCACAAAAGCGGACCCAAGAGTACATCACCGGCCGATACGGCTAATAAGTGATACAATTGGCGTTAGAAATTGAGTCGGAGTTTCCGAGACAGTGATACAGCCACAACATACAATCACAGCCTTTGAAGAGGACATGAGCTTCCTCGCCCATAAGATCGCAGAAATGGGCGGACACGCAGAACGCATGTTGGAACTCGCAACCAAAGCGCTGGTGGAGGGCGATATCAGGTTGGCGCAACGCGTTGTGCTGGATGACTTGGTGCTCGACGAGGGTCAACGTATCGTCGATGACAAATCCGTTCTTGTAATCGCTCAGCGCCAACCGGTGGCCAGCGATTTGCGCGAAGTATTTGCTGCATTGCGCATAGCGTCAGACTTGGAACGTATCGGCGATCTTGCCAAAAACATCGCCAAACGAACAAAGGCGATCAACGAACGTGCTCATGGGCAACAATTGGTTCGCGGCATTGAGCACCTTTGCGAGCTTGCTCTGTCACAGCTCAAGGAAGTTTTGGACTCGTACGGCACACGTTCGGTCGAGAAGCTGGAATTTATCCGTGATCGCGACGATGAAATCGACTCCATGTATACGTCGCTTTTTCGCGAACTTCTGACCTACATGATGGAAGATCCGCGCAATATCACGACCTGTACGCATCTATTGTTTTGCGCAAAGAATATTGAGCGGATCGGCGACCATGCCACAAACATTGCTGAGAGCGTGTATTACATGGTCAGGGGCGAGAAAATGGACGCGGAACGCTCCAAGGATGACAAGAGCCACAAGGTCAGCGCTGACGACAGCATCGAGTAACGCCGGAGGGAGACAGTAAAATGCCCGCTGCACCTAACATTATGGTCGTTGAGGACGAAGAGGCCTTAAGTGTTTTGCTCCGCTACAATTTGGAAGCGGAAGGCTATACCGTCGATACGGTTTTGCGAGGCGACGAAGCAGAGCTGGCCTTGCAAGAAAAAACGCCAGACCTTCTGATTTTAGACTGGATGTTGCCCGGCGTTAGCGGCATCGAACTCTGTCGGCGTTTGCGTGCTCGATCATCATCGACCCAAGTGCCAATTATTATGTTGACGGCGCGCGGCGAGGAGAGTGAACGGATCCGTGGTTTGACCACAGGCGCTGATGACTATGTTGTCAAACCCTTCTCGACGCCGGAGTTGATGGCACGTGTAAAGGCAATGCTGAGGCGCGCGCGTCCAGAGATTGTTGCTGATGTGCTTAAGGTTGGTGATATTGAACTCGACCGTGAAACCCATCGCGTTTATCGCAACAGCCACGAAATCCGCTTGGGACCGACCGAGTTCCGCCTTTTGGAGTTTTTCTTGCAGGCACCCGGTCGCGTGTTTTCGCGCGCGCAATTGTTGGACGGTGTCTGGGGCGAAAACATTTATGTCGATGACCGTACGGTCGATGTGCACATTGGCCGATTGCGCAAATCGATCAATGTAGGGCGTCTTCGAGACCCTATTCGCACGGTGCGCGGCGCTGGTTACGCGCTGGAGGCAGCTTAGACCACCAAACAAAAAAACCGCCCATCGGGGGCGGCCTTTTCTAAGGAATTCTATCGGTTATCGATTGCGTCGTCGGTCCTGCGGCTGCTGAAAAGCAAGCTTGCTGTGATATTTGCAATATGGCGACTTACCGTCGGTCTTGTGACCGCAAAAATGGAATTCCCCTGAAAGCGGATCGCCGTGCGGCCATTTACAGGTGTTTTCGCTAAGTTCGGTCAGCGACAGTTTTTTTGAAATCGGAACAACAATATCTTCGATTGGGCGCTGGTCTGCTTCTGCAAACGCAACAATTTCAGTGCCAGGTTTCAGAGCGGTAGCACCGACCGATTGAGCGGCCGCGCCGCCACTTGTCCGTGCTGTAGAATAAGCGTTTGTGTGCATACGGCCGCCCGAGCCACCACGGAATGATGATCCACCGGCTCGCCCCGCACTTGATGGTACCCGCTTTACCTTTGGTGCAGCTTGCTTCGTTGATTTGGCCCGAGGCGCAAGCTTGAGCCGGTGCACTTTGCCGATGACGGCGTTACGGCTGACCCCACCTAATTTCGCTGCAATCTGACTTGCGCTCAATCCATCCGCCCACAGTTTCTTGAGGGTTTCGACGCGTTCATCTGTCCAACTCACCTGTCTCTCCATCTCTTTTGTCGGCAGAATCCATCCCCGTGGCTCGGTTTGTCCCAAAACCGGCGATCACTTACGCAATACGAGAGAGGCTAAACTCTACTTGGCTCCATGCCTGCGCCAAGAAGGTAGTATGCTGTGACTCTCGCTTTCAAGAGTCCGAGCTGTGGACAAGATTTCTTTTGGCCTTTTTCCCCAACTTGCGCTTCCGCATCGCAAAAAAAGTGCATCAATGGAAACATTGACATCGCAACGCCAAGTGACTTAGCTCTTTTTGCCGTTCATTTTATGGGCGGCTTTTTGTTTTTCGTCAGCCGGAGTTGCAAATGAGTGCACCCGATAGCCTATTTGGAACTTATAATCGCGCGCCCATTCAGGCGGCGCGCGGGCAAGGTGTGTGGCTGTTCGATGAGGATGGCACCGAGTATCTCGACTTTGGATCAGGGATAGCGGTCAATGTATTGGGCCATGCACATCCGCATTTGGTCGGCGCGGTCCAAGAGCAGGCTGCCCAGCTATGGCATACGTCAAATTTGTACCGACTGCCGGGCCAAGAGCGTGCAGCCGAGCGTCTGACGCAAGCGACCTTTGCCGATAAAGTATTCTTCTGCAACTCAGGCGCCGAAGCGCTTGAATGTGCGATTAAAACCGCGCGCCGTTATCACCATGATCGCGGTGAGCCGGACCGCTTCACAATTTTGACCTTTGAGGGCGCCTTTCACGGGCGTACGCTGGCGACGATCGCGGCCGGTGGACAGGCAAAATATCTGGAAGGCTTCGGCCCGAAAGTAAGCGGTTTTGAGCAATTGCCATTTGCAGATCATGAAGCGTTGAAAGAAGCGGTAAAAGATCCGTCTGTGGCTGCCATATTGGTTGAACCGGTCCAAGGAGAAGGCGGCCTGCGTGCGCTGCCGGGCCAATGCTTAAGCGGTCTGCGCGCTCTTTGTGATGAGCATGGAATTTTGCTCATATATGATGAGGTCCAATGCGGCATGGGCCGGACGGGCAAGCTCTTCGCCCATGAACACGCGGAAAACGCGACGCCAGACATCATGGCGGTAGCAAAAGCGCTAGGTGGTGGGTTTCCCGTTGGTGCGTGCTTGGCAACAAAACAAGCCGCTGCGGCTATGACGCCTGGCGTACATGGAACGACCTATGGCGGCAATCCGATGGCCATGGCCGCGTGTAACGCTGTTTTGGATGTGGTGCTCGAAGATGGGTTCTTGCAGCACGTCAACGATATGGCATTGCGCCTCAAACAGGGTTTGGCATCACTGGTCGATCGCTTCCCATCAGTATTTGAGGAAATTCGAGGCAAGGGGCTTTTGGCCGGCTTGAAGTGCAAGCTGCCGAATACCGATGTCCTTGCCGCACTTTATGATCAAAACATGCTGGCCGTGCCGGCCGGTGACAATGTGTTGCGCATTTTGCCGCCGCTCAACGTTACCGAAGACGAACTTGTTGAGGGTCTTGGTCGCCTGGATCGAGCGGCTGCCGCTCTTTGTGACACAAGCCACTAACCGCCAAAACACCCAAACTTGGAATGAGCCCGGATGGGAAAATGAAGCACTTTTTGGATATTTCCGCGTTGGACCGGCGTGAACTACGCTCGATCATCGACAATGCCAAAGAAACAAAGACGCGGTTGAAGCGCGGCGTTGCCACCAAGCCACTTGAAGGCAAGGTGCTTGCGATGATCTTTGAAAAACCCTCCACCCGCACACGCGTCTCCTTTGATGTTGGCATGCGGCAATTGGGCGGCGAGACAATCATTCTATCGGGTCAAGAAATGCAGCTTGGCCGCGATGAAACGATTGCGGACACCGCCCGGGTGCTGTCGCGATATGTCGATATCATCATGATCAGGACGCTGGAACATGAACGGCTGCTGGAGTTGGCGGATGCGGCAACTGTGCCTGTGATCAATGGTCTGACAAACGACACCCACCCGTGCCAGATCATGGCAGATATCATGACCTATGAGGAGCACAAAGGGAGCATTGAGGGTGCCAAGATCGCGTGGACGGGCGATGGCAATAACGTACTTCATTCCTTTGTTGAAGCTGCGCCCAAGTTTGATTTCTCAATGTCTATTGCTGTGCCAGAAGGCAACGAGCCCCAGATGGCATACTTGGACAAAGCGAAAGCTGAGGGCGCCAATATTGAATTCGGCCACGATCCGGAAATTGCAGTAAAAGGCGCACACGCAGTTGTGACCGACACATGGGTCTCGATGGGCCTTGAAGACCGGGCGCAGGGACACAATGTATTTGTTCCGTATCAAGTAAATGAGCAACTTATGGCGCAGGCTGATCCTGATGCCATCTTCATGCATTGCTTGCCTGCACACCGCGGAGAAGAAGTGACGGACGCTGTGATCGACGGCCCGCAATCTGTGGTGTTTGATGAAGCCGAAAATCGCCTTCATGCACAAAAGGCAATCATGGAATGGTGTTTGGCAAGCTAGTGCCATGTGATGTTGCACAAAGGAGATGTGCACATGCAAAACTACACCGGAATATTGGACACTCACATGACCTCGCCATTGGCCACCACACAGCCCGGCATTGACACCGTTGTCCCGTTTCATGTTGAGGCGTTGGATACACGCGGCCGTGCGCTGCTGCTTGGCGACACGTTGGACAACATTTTGTCCCGTCATGATTACCCCGAACCAGTTGCGCGCTTGCTCGGCGAGATGGTCGTTCTGACTGTCCTTCTGGGCACTTCGTTGAAGTTTGATGGCAAGTTCATCGCGCAAGCGCAAACGCAAGGCCCGGTTTCTTTGCTTGTGGTAGACTTTACTACGCCCGATGCAATCCGCGCCTACGCGCGTTTTGATGCTCAGGCCGTTGCGGCGCAGATCGCTGAAGGGCGTGATAGCCCCGAGGAGCTTTTGGGCAAGGGCGTGTTGGCACTCACCGTCGACCAGGGCCAATATATGAACCGGTATCAGGGGATCGTGTCCCTGGATGGCGCCTCGCTTGAAGAGATTGCGCAGAACTATTTTCGTCAGTCGGAGCAGCTGCCGACGAAGGTTAGGCTAGCCGTAGCCCAATTGCAGGCACGTGGCGAAAATGGCGAGTTGGTTCGCTCTTGGCGAGCTGGCGGCCTTTTGGCGCAATTCCTGCCGGAATCTGAGGACCGTATCAAAAAGCGCGATCTTCACCCCGGTGATGTACCGGAAGGCGTCGAGCTTGAGTTTGAAGACGACGATGATGACGCTTGGCTTGAAACAGAGGCGCTGGTTGGCACCATAGATGATGACGAACTCGTTGATGAGACCCTCGGCACCCACGGTTTGCTGTTCCGTTTGTTCAATCAACGTGGGGTGCGCGTCTACGACCCGGTCACCGTCCGCGATGTTTGTTCATGCAGCGACGAAAAGCTGGTCAATGTATTGAGCGCCATGACCGAAGAAGAACGAGCTGAAGCGACACAAGAAGGCAAAATTACCGTAAAATGTGAATTTTGTTCGACTGTTCGCGACTTCGATCCAAAACGGTTTGAAACATAATGTCGCAAAAATGAACTGTTTTTAATTTGCGATCAGCGGCTTGCGGCCTATTTTAGCGGCTTAAAGGGTGCGAATTGCAATGTTAAAATCAGTTGAGGACAAAATTGTCGGCGATCCGGAGGCGCAGTACCAATCTGCGCCCCCGAACAGGAATGTCGCTGGCACCGCCGTCCGCGTTGTGGTGCAACTTGTTCTGATTTTTGCGATCCTCTTTGGCTCGTACAATTTGATGCAGCGGATGATTGCCAATCAACCGCAGGCATCAAGTCGTCCGCCGGTCGACCGGTCCATTCCGGTCGATGCGCTCAGCGTGACTCTCGGAAATACCAGGCCTTCACTCAGCTTATTTGGCGAGGTTGTTGCAGGGCGCACAATTGAGGTGCGTCCAGCAGCTGGTGGTGAAGTCACGTTTATAAATCAACAACTCGCCGTCGGGAGCCGGATCGGTGAGGGCGAACTGCTATTCTCGATCGACCCGTTTGACTTGGAGATTGCACTGGCCGAAGCCGACGCCAACTTGGCGCAAACAAAAGCAACGATTGTCGAGAACCGTGCGCGCATCATTTCTGAACAGGTCCAGTTGGAAAATGCGATTGAACAGCTTGAGTTCGCCCAGGCTGACTATGAGCGTGCGCTTCCTTTACGCGAAAATGGCACACTAACGGCCAAGCAAGTTGAGGATAGAGCGCTGATTGTCTCGCAACGGCGCCAGACGGTGTTGCTCCGTGAAAATAACATCACAGTGGAGGAAGCACGGCTTGAACAGCAATTGGCAGTTGAACGGCGTTTACAATTAAGCGTCGAGCGCGCGCAGAGAGATCTGGACGACGCGGACGTTTCCGCGCCTTTTTCCGGCATCGTTCGAACCAGTAATGTTGAAGTTGGTCGTCAGCTCAGTGCTAACGAAGTGGCGGTTTCCATGTATGATTCTGCCGCCTTGGATGTTCGTTTTACGTTGACCGACGCGCAGTATGGCCGCGTCGCCACTGATACTGACCCTTTAATTGGCCGCAACGTAGACGTCTCCTGGCGTATTGGGGGTAATGACTATGCGTTTCAGGCAAAAGTTACCCGCTTAGGGGCCGATGTTGCATCAGAACGCGGTGGCGTTGACGTTTTCGCCCGTATCGCTGATCCGGCGGCTAATGACGTGCAGTTGAGGCCCGGCGCATTTGTTTCCCTTAAAGTGCCTGATCGTCGGTACGAACAATCTGCCCGCATCCCCGAGCAAGCGGTGTTTGACGGACCTAGCGTCTTTTTAATCGTTGACGGAAAACTGGAGCGTCAAGACGTTATTGTCTTGGCCTACGAAGGCGATGAAGCGGTTGTGACAGGCATCGACAATGGGGTTCAGGTGCTCGGCACCCGCCTGTCAAATGCCGAAAACGGTTTGGCTGTTCGCATAGGTGACGATGCTGATCGGTCCGGCGGGGGCTCCTAAGCCATGCAAATCGCCCCCTCATCGGAAGCGCCCCGCTCGCTGGTAAGCGCGTTCCTACGGCACCCAAACGCAGCAAATCTATTGATGATCTTGATGATCATTTTCGGGCTTTTTACGCTTGGACGCATCAACACACAGTTCTTTCCGACCATTGAACGTAACTCAGTCACCGTTTCTGTGGCTTGGGACGGGGCAAGTCCGGAGGACGTGGAAGCCAATGTTCTGACAATCGTCGAACCGGAGGTACGGTTTGTTGATGGTGTGGACGAAATGGACTCCTACGCCCGAGAAGGAACCGGCTCGGTTACCCTGACGTTTGAAGAAGGCTATGACATGCGCGAAGCGATCGCGGATGTCGAAGAAGCAGCGCGTGCAATCTCTAACCTGCCTGAGGACGCTGAAGAACCGCAAGTCAGTGTCAGTACTTTCTTCGATCGTGTCGCTTCCATCTCTATCGCTGGCGATGTGTCTGAAGCTACAATTCGGCGGTGGGCAAAGAAAATTCGAGACGATCTGACCAGCCGCGGCATTGACAGGGTAACATTCACCGGCCTTCGCAACGCTGAGATGCATGTGGCGATTTCCGACTATGAATTGCGCCGCTTGGGGCTTTCAATTGACGAGGTAAGCCAAGCAATTGCTCAGTCGACCCGGGACCTGCCTTCGGGGAATCTTGATGGCGCGGTGGAACGCCAACTGCGCACCGTGGCCGACGATATTGATATACGAAGCCTTGGTGCGATCGAGGTTCGGTCGCTCCCAACCGGTGAAAAAATACTTCTACGCGATATCGCGACGATCACGAACACATTTGACGATAGCGGTGTGAAGGGCTTGTCCGGAGACGGGCTGGCGATCGAACTCGACATCATGGCGACCCCAACCGCCGATACGCTAACCAGCAATTCGATATTGCAAGACTATGTCGAAGAGATCCGCCCGCAACTTCCGGCTAATTTGGAAATGCAAGTCTATGAAGTGGCCGCCGCCGCGCTTAGCGATCGCATCATGCTGCTTGTTGAAAACGGGTTGACCGGATTGGCCATCGTTTTGGTGGTCTTGTTTATTTTCCTCAATGCGCGAGTTGCTTTTTGGGTGGCGGCGGGCATTCCAGTTGCTGTCTTGGCAACCATTGGGCTGATGTATGTATTTGGTGAGACCATTAACATGTTCTCCCTGTTTGGCCTGATCATGATGCTCGGTATCATCGTCGATGATGCCATCGTTGTCGGGGAACACACCGATACCCGCTTGGCGATGGGCGACGATCCTCTGACCGCTGCAGAAAACGGCGTGGGTGCGATGTTTGTTCCTGTCATGGCAGCGCTAACCACAACGCTGGCGACCTTTTTGCCTCTGTTCATGATCACCGGGACGATTGGGCAAATCATTTCTGTATTGCCAATGGTCGTTGCCGCTGTCGCGCTTGCCAGCATGGTCGAATGTTTCTTTGTTCTACCTGGCCACCTTGCTCATTCGTTGGGCAACCGCAAACCGCCACGTTGGTCATGGTGGCGCGTCTTCTTCATTGCGCTCTGCATCACCGTCTTTGCGGTGGGTTTTTTGACGCGACTCGCGGGTGAGGGCGGGCTTCTTTCATCCATGCCGATGATCGCTCGTTTCGAAGATTGGCGGGCGCAGTTCCCATATTCTAGTACGGCCATCGGTGTTGCATTAGCTGCTTTGCTGATCGCCGTAGCCGTAGAGGGGCTCATCCGGTTGCTACGCGGGGGTTCCGGCGGCGGTGCCTATGAAGAGAGCGCATTCAGACGCAATTTCGACGCTGGCTTTGATTGGGTTAGAACAGGCCCTTTCAACTGGCTTGTCACAATGGCATGGCGCTGGCGCTATATAACAATCGCCCTTTCAACAGGCCTTGTCATGGTTGTTGCAGTTGGCCTGGTCATGAGCCGGCAGGTGGGATTCGTCTTCTTTCCGTCTCCTGAATCGGACAACATTTCGGCAAGCATCATTACACATCCTGGGACCCCCCAAGAGGCGCTCAATGAAGCCGTTCGTGCCTATGAACAGGCGCTACGTCGTGCTGAGGCGAAACTCACAAGCGAGAGCGGAGAGCAGTTGATCGCGGCGACATTTGTCACTGTCGGTTCGTCTGGTCGGTCACAAGGCGATAATCTGGCCAGAATAAAGGTTCAGCTCACAACCTCGGAGTACCGCACTGTGCGAACACCGGATATTGTGCGCGCCTGGCGACAGGAGGCCCCGACGCTTACCTCAGTCAGCCGTTTTGCGATCCGCCAAAGCCGCGCGGGACCGCCCGGAGCTGACGTTGACCTCGAACTACGGGGTGACTCAATTGCGGTGCTAAAGGAAGCGGCTGTCGTTGCCACCGACATCATTGCATCGATCGATGGATTGTCGGGAGTTGAAGACGATTTGCCCTATGGCAAACCGGAAATGATAATGACGCTCACACCGCGCGGAACTTCACTGGGGTTCACGCTGGATAGCGTCGGTCGCCAGGTCCGGAATGCTATCGAGGGCACAACAGCACTTCGGTTTGCGCGCGGTGACGACGAAGTCTCGATCCAACTGACGATGGAAACCGGGCGCGAGGGAACCGCAGCGTTGCGGGAAATGTACTTGCGTAGTCCCGACGGTAACGATGTTCCATTGATGGAAATTGTGGCGCTGGATGAGCGCCAGGGTTTTTCGGCTATTCAGCGTTCCGAAGGCCGAACAACCATATCTGTCACCGCAGATATCAACTCTGATGTGACCACGACCGATGAGGTAGTGGACTATCTACGACAGTCCGGTGAACTGGATGCACTCGCGGCCAGATATGATCTTGACTATGGTTTCGGTGGGCGCAGCCGTGAGCAGGCCAAGGCGTTCGCCGACCTATGGTATGGAACTGCTGTCGCAATGGCGGTGATCTATATTATCCTTGCTTGGGTGTTTGGCAGTTACTTTACACCTTTTGCGGTGATGCTCATTATCCCGCTGGGTGCAGTTGGTGCCATTTTCGGCCATTGGATCATGGGCTTTCAACTAACCATGCTATCGCTAGTCGGCCTGCTCGGGTTGTCGGGCATCCTGGTCAACGATTCCATCATTTTGGTATCGCGGCTACAGGAACGGTTGAAGCTTGGCGAGGATTTGGAGACGGCAGCGATCGGTGCCAGCCGCGATCGCTTTCGTGCTGTGCTGTTGACTTCGCTGACGACCATTGGCGGGCTCATTCCGCTCCTGTTTGAAACAAGCGTTCAAGCGCAATTCCTGAAGCCGATGGCCATCACAATGGTGTTTGGTTTGGCGACCGCAACTGTTCTGGTATTGTTTTTAGTACCCGTCTTCATTGGAATTGGCAGCGACGTCAGAAGTGCGCTGGTTGCCATTTACGGCGAACGTCGGCTACCGCGCCTGATGCCCGGCGAATAGCGCCACAGCGGCGCCCATCATGAACAAAAACTCTGCTTGGTTGCGGTCCTTTTGAACCCAAAACCATAATTTCCTCCGGTTCATCGTTAGTTTCCTGTCTTGGCTAACGTAAGTAACTCAACAAAACCACGGAGGACGCATTGATACAGGTGATCGCAAATATTCTGCGCAGATCAAGAATAGCCGGTGGGGTTGGCGCTTTTGGCGGCGCGGTGTATTCGCAGCACACGGGTGAAGGTTTCTGGCCGATAACAGGTACGCTTGTCGGCATTTGCGCGTTCTGCTTTGTATTTTTGGCGCACTTACTCTTCTCGGTTCTCTTCTTGGTCTTGAAGCGTTTCAAGATCATTTAGGCGTGCTATCTGAGCCGCTTCGAAGGCTAGTTCAGTGTCCTTGCCATATCAGGCAGGTCCAGCGAAAAGCCAGGTATATGGACTTCCAACCGGCTGCCGTCTTCGTCTTGCATCACATAGTGCCCAACCATAGTTCCGGATGGCGTGTTGAGCGGGCAGCCTGACGTGTACTGAAAACTGTCACCGGGCTCCATGATCGGTTGTTCACCGATGACGCCCGCCCCGCGGACCTCTTCTATCTGCCCCAGCGCATTCGTAATTTGCCAATAACGCGACATAAGCTGCACCGTCCTGTCGGAATGATTGGCCACAATGACGGTATATGCCCAAAACCAGCGCGCCGCCGACGGATCTGATTCCTCGTCGATAAACTCCGGTCGGACCGTCACCTCTATGCCATGCGTGCGCTCTCGGTACATAACCAAAACCCTAGCGCCAAAGCCAAATGACGCAATGTCTTCACCACAAGAATTTGACAACCTGTGAACAGCTTATTCATGACATTACGAAGGCTTGCAGGTACCAAAACACAAAAGTCAGAGGCATGCGATGTTCGACGGCGCCATTCGGCCAAAACTAGACCCGCTCTTAAACGCGACCGCCAAGGCGCTTGCTGGATTTGGCGTTACAGCAAACAGCGTTACCGTTGCAGGGCTCATCATAGGCTTGTTTGCGGCTGGCGCCATCTGGGCTGGGGCGTTCTGGCTCGCGCTCGCACTGCTACTTGCTAGCAGGATATGCGATGGACTTGACGGCGCTCTGGCACGCGTGACGTCGAGTTCAGACTATGGCGGCTATCTGGACATTGTCCTCGACTTCGCCTTCTACGGAGCGATCCCCTTAGGCTTTGTCCTTTTCGATCCATCGGCCAACGCGGTCGCCGGAGCTGTGCTTATCTTCTCATTTTATGTCAACGGGGCCAGTTTCCTCGCGTTTGCGATCATGGCCGAGAAGCACAATTTGACAACTGATCAGCGCGGTGAGAAGTCGTTCTTTTTTTCAACCGGTTTGGCCGAAGCGACCGAAACCATCGTCGTTTTTGTGCTGTTCTGCCTGTTCCCGTCCTGGTTTCCGGTTATTGCCTATACTTTCGCAGCGATCGTTTTTTACACGGCCTTATCGCGTATCGTGATGACCGGCCGCATTTTGCTTTAGGCTTAGCCCAAACCGGTGAGCGCCTGATCCAGATCCTCCACTAAATCGTCGGCATCTTCCAACCCGACAGACAGACGCAACGTTCCGCCGCCAATCGAAAGCTCTTGGCGGTCTTCATCGGACAGGTTCTTGTGGGTTGTTGTTGCCGGATGGGTGATCAGACTTTTTGCATCACCAAGATTGTTTGAGATCGCAATCACGTTAAGCGCGTTCTCTAGCTGAAAGGCAGCCTGTTTGCCGCCATGCACATCAAAGGCAACCAATGTAGAGCCTTCGCTCATTTGGCGAGCAACGATGTTCGCTTGTGGATGGTCATCACGGCCGGGGTAGATAACGCGCGATATGGCGGGATGATCGGCCAGAAAGTCAGCAATTTGGCGCGCATTTTGGGTCTGCTGCGCAACTCGAACCGTCAACGTCTCCAGACTTTTGAGCATCACCCACGCATTAAACGGGCTCATGCCGGGTCCCGTGTGGCGGAAGAAGTCATGCAAATACTCGTCAACCCACTCTTGAGAGCCTAAAACCACGCCGCCCAAACACCGTCCTTGGCCATCAATATGCTTGGTCGTTGAGTAGACAACGATATCGACACCCAGTTGGAGCGGCTTCTGGTAAAGTGGCGTTGCAAACACATTGTCGATCACGACTTTTGCGCCGCATGATCGAGCCACTGAAACCACGTGAGCAATGTCGATCACTTCCAGCGTTGGATTGGTCGGGCTCTCAAAAAATAAAACCTTGGTGTTCGGCTTAACTGCTTCTTCCCATGCTTTGGGATCGGTGCCGTCGATCAATGTTGTCTCAACGCCGTAGCGGGGCAGCAGCTTTTCAACGACCCAACGGCATGAGCCGAACAATGCTCGAGCCGCCACCACATGGTCGCCAGACTGCAGTTGGCAAAGCATAGCCGCCGATACCGCTGCCATACCCGATGTGGTTGCCCGAGCCGCCTCCGCGCCCTCCAGCGCGCACATGCGGTCCTCAAACATTTGCGTCGTGGGGTTTGCGTAGCGCGAATAGATAAAACCAGGTTCCTCGCCCTTGAAACGGGCTTCGGCTGCCTCTGCGCTGTCATATACAAACCCCTGCGTGAGGTAGAGCGCTTCAGAAGTCTCGCCAAAGGGCGAGCGCATGCTCCCGGCATGAACCAATTGGGTTGCAAGTCGATGTTGTTTTTCCTGTCTTATGCTCATGCCTTCACCTCAACAAAAAACCGGCCCCGCATCGCTGCAAAACCGGTCGACAGGTATATTATACCTTTCACGCGCGGCCTTTTAGCGAGTTGTTTTTCGTGGCTGCAAGCCGACCGGCCAAATCACCACGTTAAAGCTGTCCATAACGCCGGACGCCGGTTGCGTCAATTGCTTGGCGTGTTCAAGAAATGGCTATGGAACCACATAATAATGGCATTCTAACCGATGCGATGATCCGTGAGCTAAACGCCGATGGTTTCTTGAAAACACCGGTCGACTTCGCGGAAGGTCAAATCCAGCCAGCCAGTCTGGATCTGCGTTTGGGTAATATAGCGTACCGCGTGCGCGCAGCATTCATGCCCGGTACCGGGCACACCGTTGCTGAAAAGCTCAATCAGTTGAAACTGCACGAAATCGATTTGGCCGATGGCGCCGTGCTTGAGACGGGCTGTGTTTATATCGTCCCTCTGTTAGAGGCTCTTGACCTGCCGGAGACCATATCGGCTTCCGCCAATCCGAAAAGCTCCACTGGGCGCCTTGATATCTTCACTCGGGTGCTGACCGATCAGGCGGTGGAGTTTGATAAGGTGCCAGCTGGCTACGGTGGGCCGCTTTATCTGGAGGTCTCACCTCGCACGTTTCCGATTGTGGTGCGCACCGGTTCGCGCCTGTCACAAATTCGCTTCCGCACCGGACAAGCCCTTTTGGATGCTGGCCAACTGACGCGGCTACACGAAAGCGAAACGCTGGTGGCCGATGATCAGGTGAACATTACGCACGCCGGCATTGCACTGTCTGTGGACTTGTCAGGCTTTGACAACAATCTGATCGGCTATCGCGGAAAACACCATACAGCTGTCGTCGACGTGGACAAGCCTGGCGCGCATGAGGTGCTTGACTTCTGGGAGCCAATCTATTCGCGCGGCAAGCAAGAACTGATCCTTGATCCAGACGAGTTTTATATTTTGGTCTCGCGGGAAGCGGTGCATGTACCGCCAGACTACGCGGCTGAAATGACACCTTTTGACCCACTTGTCGGTGAATTTCGTGTTCACTATGCCGGCTTTTTCGATCCCGGCTTTGGCCATTCAGCCGCTGGCGGGACAGGTTCGCGCGCAGTGCTTGAAGTGCGTTCGCACGAAGTGCCTTTCGTGTTGGAGCACGGCCAGATTGTTGGCCGCCTGGTTTATGAACGCATGCTGCAACGCCCCTCAGCGCTTTACGGCGTAGACTTGAAATCAAACTACCAAGCCCAAGGCTTGAAGCTATCCAAGCATTTCAAGGCTGGTTGAGTTTGCGCCCGCACCTGCGTTTGAACCAACCGCAAGTCGCTGCCAGATACTAACAGTCTCTGGCGGCTATCGATTGTAGGAAGATAGATAGGGTCTCGGGCTACTGTCGACTTTCTTTCATTTCCTTAAGCTCCGCCCGCAGCGCTCTCAGCTCAGCCAAGATCATCTCATTGTCATTGTGCAGACTTTCCCGCTCGTCTGCTGCCTGGCTGTCATGTTCGGCCTGCATCGCCGACACCACCACACCAATAAACAGGTTCAAAACGGTGAAGGTGGTTGATGCGATGAACGGGATAAAGAATGCCCACGCCCATGGAAACGCTTCCATAACTGGCCGTACAATGCCCATAGACCAGCTTTCCAATGTCATGATCTGGAAAAGGGAATAGGCCGACGCAGGGATCGAGCCGAACCATTCTGGAAATGCCTCGCCAAACAGTTTGGTGGCCATAACTGAGAAGACATAAAAGACCAACGCAAGCAGCATCACGATCGATCCCATGCCCGGGAGCGCGTTCAGCAACCCGCCGACCACGCGGCGTAGCGATGGGAGCGATGAGATCAGGCGCAAGACGCGCAAAATGCGGAGCGCACGCAAGACAGAAAATGCCCCAGAAGAGGGCACGAGCGCTACAGCGACGATGACAAAGTCAAAGGCCCGCCAAGGTGAATGAAAAAACCGCGTGCGGTAGACAACCATTTTTGCCACCAGCTCCACGACGAAGAAAGCGAGGATCGTGGAATCGAGTGCTAGAAGGAAGGGTCCCGCACGGTCCATCACCGCTGGGACAGTTTCTAAGCCCAGAGTGATGGCATTGATGATAATGATCGCAATCACGATCTTTTCAAATCGTGCGCTTTCAACGAGTGCCTTCAGTCGGCCCATGGTGTTTCCCGTCAAAGTGGAAGATGTGCTCGCCGGGATATAGGAGACAACAGGCCGCACGCCAATCGCTGTTGAGAGGCAGCAACGGTTAGTGTGGTGTTTTTTCCCAAAGAAACGGATCCTTGAAGAGCTGAAAGACAGCACGCCACGCAGCGATCGAAAAGCCTACCCAATAGATCGGGATGAGTAGAATGCGCCATCCAATCTTTCGGCGCTGTGCCGGAAGAGTGCCGGCCCAGCATAAAGCCGCAAAAGCTGAGTAACTCATGATGATCGTCGACCAATCAATCCACGCAATAATTTTGGCACTCAGCGATGGGGTTTCGCTGCCCAAAAGGCGTGCCAACGAAATAACTGCCGAAGTAAGCAGGAACGGGTGAGCGATAGCAGAGGCGACCGTGCCTACGAGCAAGAGTATGGTGATAGAAGTCGCCTTGACGCCGAGCTCTGAGAGCAGTCGGGCAGGGTGCCTTGTGTGGACAAAAGTGGTCTGAAGCCAACCTTTGAACCATCGTGTGCGTTGCCTCAGCCAAACCCCGGCCATGTGCGGTGCGGGCTCCAATGTTGGCCGGGTGATCATCCCCGTACGGTAACCTTTGCGCCACAGGCGAAGGCCGATATCAGCGTCTTCAGTTACATTATAGGGGTCCCATCCACCGACGGCACGCACCGCTGCGGTTCTAAAGTGGTTCGATGTTCCCCCCAAAAGCAGCGGTGCTCCGGCGCGATCAAGCCAAGGCATCAGAGCCCTGAAAAGGCCGGCATACTCAAAATGAAACAGCGCGCTGATGCATGAGCGGTTGGGATTGGTCGTGACCAATGGGGCTTGCAGGCAAACGACGGACGGATCACTTTGTAGGAACTTTTGGTAGGCTTCAATTAATTGCAAAGGGTGCGGCTCGTCCTCCGCATCATAAATCGTAAGGATTTCACCTTTGACGAAATTTAGCGCGTAAGTGAGCGCCTTTGGCTTGGTGAGTGGGCTTTGAAATGGAACGATGACGAGCTCGACATGCGGCTCAGCCGTTTCCTTTTCAATCGCTGCAATCGTTGGCAAATCATCGACTTCGCAGGCAAAAATAATTTGCAGCTTACTGGTCGGCCAATGAAGCGCGCGCAAATTTTGCATGAGGGATGGCACAATCTGCGCTTCGTCGCGTAGCGCAATCAAAACCGTGTAAATCGGCATATTTGGCAGGTCTATTGGCTCGATCTTGGCAAAAGGTGCGTCCACATAGCTAATCGCCGCCGCCGCCCTGATAGCAACACAAGCAAAGAAGAACAGCGCGACGAAAACATGCAGAAGGGACGCCGAAAAAGACGGTGCCGCGACCAGACTTCCGATAAGAAACAGGGCCATCACGGAAAGTGTCACGCCGTGCGCGAATGCAGGCCCTCCATGCGATGAATACTCACCATTGTTGCTTCGTAATTCCTTGCACACTTTGTCGACCAAAACGTCTTGGTACTGCTTTACCAACAAATGACGCATCGTGTTTGGACTACAAATCGCGATACGTCTTTTTAAACCCGGATGTTGGATCAGTGTGGCCAAGCGCCCGATGTCGCGGGTTCGCGGCGCAACAAGCACGACCAGGGAATTGTCGGTAAGGCGAGCAAATGTTTGATAAGCCCGCATATTGGGTGTCGTACTGTCCACAATAACGGTGACGTCGTGATCCTGGCAGAAGCGCACGCCAAACGCTTTTGCCAAACCCCGATAATACCGATCACCGGACAGAACTCCCGTGGCCAGCAGTTCAGTGGCCGGATCCGTTCCGCGCCTCGAGGCTTGTTCAGTGGCCGCATGAAGCCGCCGACTGGAAAAACCCTGTTCACGCAGAAATTCGATACAAACATCGTGAAACGTTTGCGTATTCTCAGTCCCAACACGACGCAATAGTGCCCCTTTTGCGCCGACAGGTGTCAGTTCAACCAAAATATCCGCCCCTGTTTGCTGCCTTGCCCTAACAGCAGCTCTTGGGTACCACGGAGGCTCATTTCGGTGCATCGCCTAATATTGGGGAGGCGCAGCTTCATGTTGAACAGGCTTTTGGGATTTGGGTGCGCATGGCTGGTGGCATCCATTTTGGTTGTACCAGCAACTGCGATGGAAACGGTACCAAAACACATCGATCCAGGACTGGTAACCAGCACTGTCCCATTGGATGGATTGGCGCGTCTGCGCTTTGTGACGACGCTTGACTATCCGCCTTTCAACTTTGCCGACGAAAACAAAAAGCCAACCGGATTTAATGTCGAGCTCGCCAGAGCGATTTGTGAAAGACTTGATATCGAAGCCAAGTGTGAGATTCAGGCGGTGCCTTGGGAGGAGTTGGAGCCAGCATTGGAAGCTCGTCGCGCCGAAGCGGTGATCGCAGGTTACGATATTACCCCATCCTTCCGGGCACGTTTTGAGCTAAGCCAACCATATTTTCGGTTTCCCGCGCGCTTTATGGTGCGTCAGGGTTCGGTTGTCGGCCCACAAGGTTCAGCGGGCCTCGCCGATTTTGTCGGTTCCCCCATTCGCGTGGGTGTACTTGAGGGTAGTGCCCATGCAGCCTACGTGGCCACTCATTTTCCTGATGCCAATCTGGTGCGTTTTCCCGACACGGCTCCGCTTTATAACGCGCTGAGCAGCGGTGAAGTGGATTACCTATTTGGGGACGGCATATCATTTAGCTTCTGGCTAGCATCCAACGCATCACAGGATTGCTGCCAGTTCACCGCAGAACCGATTTTGGATGATCGCTATTTCGGTCGGGGGATGGTGATTGCCCTTCGTCTGGATGACGAAGTTCTGCGCGAGGCCATTGATGCTGCACTTAAGGAGTTGGAGGCTGACGGTTCAATCGAGGCGCTTTTTGTCCGCTACTTCCCGATCAATCCGTACCAGAAAAACTAATCACTACTTTGATCGAAACGGCAGCGCCAAAGTCCAGAGCAAGTTGGATGTTTTCGACCCCCGATAATTGTCCAGCCCGATAGTCATCTTCTCGTGACCGGCAGCCGGCTGATCAACATAGGTGGCGAAAAGTCGGTCCCAGAATGAAAAGTTAAACCCATAATTGCTGTCGGTCTCGGTATGGACCGCGGAGTGGTGCACGCGGTGCATGTCTGGTGTAACGATGAACCAGCGCAAAACGCGGTCTATGGGGCGGGGAATTTTCGCGTTCGCATGGTTGAACATGGCCATGCCGTTAAGAACGATTTCAAACACCAGTACGGCAAAGGCCGGGGCGCCCAAAGCAATGATAATTGCCGCCTTCCAAAGCATTGAAAGCACGATTTCGAGCGGATGAAATCTCAGTGCTGTCGTCAGATCAAAGCCTTGGTCAGCATGGTGCATGCGATGGATACGCCAGAGTATGGGCCATTTATGGCTCACGACATGCTCAAGCCAAACAGCGAAATCCAATATGATAAAGGCGGCAACGCCGGCAATGACAGGCGAAATTTCAAACAAGTTGAAAAGGCCCCAGCCTTGGCTTTCCGCATAAAGCGCGGTGCCTACGGCTGCTGCGGGGAAAATAATGCGCAGGCAAATGGAAGAAATGACCACCATAGACAGGTTGGTAAACCAGCGCTTTGACTTCAGCGCGCCTTGCATTTCCGCACGCTCCAAGCGCGGCGACCATAGCTCATAGGCTGCCATCAAGGCGAAGATTGAGATAAAGGCAGCAAGCCTGATAGTCGGTTCGTTTTCCACGGGAAATCTCCTGATCACCACATGGAATTTTGCCCAGTGACACTCAAGTCACAAGCTAGTGAATGCACCGAGCGTCAATTCGGCGCAGAACCAAGCCGGTATCGAACTTTGGCGGAATGCTCGATGGCAGCCACGTCCAGCTTGTCGAGATCGAGCTTATCACGGAGCATCTCAAGCAGACGAAGCTCTTCCTGACGCGCTTGCAGATCAGCAGCGGCAACTTCGACTGCAACTGCATAGGCTGTTTCATAAAGCCTCTCTGGCAGGACTTCATGGACGATGGAAAGAATGCGATCGATGCCGTCCTCATCTTCCAGCAACACTCCACAAGCATTTGCATGTTCGATGAGCTGGTCGCGGGTCAAACCTTCGAACACCGGAAGTGTGTCACAAATCGTGGCGACGCTAGCCAACTCATCCTCACCAAGCTGGCCGTCAGCGGCTGCCATTGTGACCATCAGATATACAAGCGCGCTTGCCTCGTTGAGCTCGTTCATCGTTTCACTCCTTGTCTTTCCGGCACATATGAAGGCAATGGCGCAAGTGCAAGCGCTAACCGGCGCTAAGCACTTTCAAATTGCCGCCGCTTGCGCTACCACGCGCGACAATTCCCAGACATTGGATCGAAAAAATGACGAATGCGTTTGCTACGCCGCCTATCGATAATGAATTTGTTGAGGCGGCACAAAAATCAAAAGCCTGGCCTTTTGAAGAGGCGCGCAAGATCGTCAAACGTTATGAGAAAGACGGTTTTCCTGAGGTGGTCGTTTTTGAAACCGGCTATGGCCCATCGGGTTTGCCCCACATCGGAACTTTCGGCGAGGTGGCGCGCACCACCATGGTTCGCCAAGCTTTCCATGTGCTGACTAAGAATGAAGTGGCAACAAAGCTCATCTGTTTTTCTGACGATATGGACGGCATGCGAAAAGTGCCGGAAAACGTGCCGGACCGATCAGCGCTTGAACCCTATCTTCAAATGCCGCTCACCGTAGTGCCGAACCCGTTTGGTGGTGATGCGGAAAGTTTCGGCCATCACAACAATGCCATGTTGCGCCGGTTCTTGGATACGTTCGGGTTCAACTATGAGTTTGCCAGCGCCACAGACTTTTATTCGTCCGGCCGGTTCGACGACCTGCTTAAGCTGGCCTGCGAAAAATATGATGACATTATGGCCGTTATGCTGCCAACACTCGGTGAGGAACGGCAGGCGACTTACAGCCCATTCTTGCCGATTTCACCCAAGTCTGGTCGGGTTCTCTATGTGCCCATGAAGAATGTCGATGCTTCGAAGTTTGAAGTTACCTTCGATGACGAAGATGGCACGGAGACGACGCTGCCTGTTACAGGTGGCAATGTAAAGCTGCAGTGGAAACCAGACTTCGGTATGCGCTTTGCTGCGCTGGGTGTCGATTTCGAGATGTTCGGCAAAGACCATCAGGCCAACGCGCCGATCTATGACCGTATTTGTCGGGTGCTTGGCGGCAAAGCGCCGGAACATTATGTCTACGAGCTCTTCCTCGATCAAAATGGAGAAAAGATTTCAAAGTCCAAAGGAAATGGGCTTACGATCGATGAGTGGTTGGCTTACGCGCCCACCGAAAGCCTTGCGCTTTACATGTTCCAGAAGCCACGTACGGCAAAGCGCCTCTATTTCGACGTCATCCCCAAAGCGGTTGATGAGTATTATGCCCATTGCGCCGCATTCCCGAAACAGGATGCCGCCGGACAGCTCAACAACCCGGCTTGGCACATCCATAATGGTAATCCGCCGACCGAGCCGTTACCGGTGTCCTACGCAATGCTGCTTAACCTGGTCAGCGCATCCAACGCAGAGAACAAGGACGTGCTTTGGGGCTTTATCTCCCGGTATGCGCCAGGGGTCACAGCGGAGACCCATCCACATATCGATGCTTTGGCCGGTTACGCTTTACGCTATTTTGAAGATTTTGTTTTGCCGAATAAGACATTTGCAAAACCGGATGAAACCGAGCTGGCAGCGCTCGCCGATCTTGATGTGAAACTTTCTGAGTTGAACGACGCCGATCGCACAGATGCGGCCGCTATCCAAAATGCGGTACTGGCAGCTGCCAAGTCCTACGACCGGTATTTGGATCCCAACAAGCAGGGTCCGGATGGCAATCCGGCGGTGAAGAGTGATTGGTTTAACGCACTTTATCGAACCCTTTTGGGTCAAGAGCGCGGTCCAAGGCTCGGTTCATTCATCGCGCTTTACGGTGTTGATGAAATGCGGGCGTTGATCAACAAAGCGATCAGCGGTGAGTTGGCTAAATAACTGCCGCCCGCTAGATTATTGGCTGGCCCATAAAATGCGCGCCATCCACGCCACATCGGCTAGCGACAAGTGCCGATCCTGGTGCTCGGCGTTCATGGATTGTAGATCAATGGACTGAGCCGTATGGCGTTTCAAAATCTTGGCCATAACCTCTCCATCTTGCGTCTTGACGACAACCCGGTCGCCACGGCGGATGGATGCGCTTGGGGAAACAATAATGACATCACCGTCCCGATAGAGCGGGAGCATGCTGTCTCCTGTTATTTCCAGCGCGTAGACGCCACCTTCCGGTTCAGGGCCCGGGAAAGGGACCAGTTCCCAGCCTTCACCGGCGGGGTATCCGGCATCATCAAAGAAGCCTCCAGCACCGGCTTGCGCCATGCCCAACAATGGAACGCCAGATGCGCCTCGTGCGCCTTCAAGCGTTTCAAATCCACTGTGTATCGATGACGTAGGCTCATCGACCATCGCCATGAACTCGTGCACTGAAACGCCGGTCGCTTCGATGACCTTCGATATCGACTCGGTTGATGGCCAACGTGCCCGGCCATCGGCCGCAACACGTTTCGACTTGTTAAATGTGGTTGAATCAAGCCCAGCCTTTCGGGCCAAACCCGAAGGGGTCAGGTCATGGGCTTGCGCGAGCCGATCAATCGCCTGCCAGACGCGTTCATGGGACAGCATGAGGGCACCAGAGGAATAAATACCTTTCTCGGTTACTCCGCTGTGAAGGTACGGTCAACTCTACTTAGACGGGATAATTGCCGATCGTGCGGTTGTAATCATATGATCCACAAGTTCGATGCGGTCCTGCCCCCAAAAGACTTCCCCACCAACCACGTAAGAAGGAACGCCGGTCGCATCGGCCGCGATTGCCGCCTCGGTATTGGCTTGGCGCACATCAGAGCACGCGTCGGAGTTTGCCATCGCCATGATCGCGTCGGCGTGATGTCCATGTTTCGTCAGAATGTCCTCTAGAACCGTGGTGTCAGCAATATCGCGCTCCTCGACCCAAACGGCGCGGAAAAAATCGGCCATGACGGGCAATGCATCCTGTTGCTGCGTTGTAAGCGCAACCACGCACAGGTCCGCCAACGTTGGATTGGTAGGAAAGTGTGCCGGTGTGAGGTTGATGGGAAGGCCGCGCCATTCGGCGATGCGCTCCATCTCTACGAGGCGATAGCGTTGGCGTATGGGTGATCTTTGACCCAGAGGAACGCTGCCGGATTCTTGCCAAACGCCGCCTAGGTTGACCGGTTTCGGATTGAGCTGGACATTATGTTTAGACGCAACGGCTACAATCGCGTCGTGGCCCAGATACACAAATGGTGAGACGCTTGTGAAATAGTAATCGATATTAGAATGCATAAGCTCCCACCATTTTTTGGAGAGCTTAAGCGCTTGTGTCGCTTTTTAGAAACAATTTGTGCGCACCCAAGACTTATAAAGGCAAACAAGCGCTGGGGCCTGATCAGATGGATGATCGGCCCATGAATGCGCTAAGGCAGGATTAAAGTTAGTTCGCGACCAGATTGCCGGCTGCTGTTTTGCCGGTACGTTTGTCCGTCACAAGCTCATAAGTGATCGTTTGGCCTTCAGTGAGCGTCTCCATGCCCGAACGTTGAACGGCTGAGATATGGACAAACACATCGTTTCCACCCTCTTCGGGCTGGATAAAGCCGTAACCCTTTGTTGTGTTGAACCACTTAACAGTACCGCTAGCCATTTAGTATGTCCTTTCAAGACTTTGATTGGTGCGAAGCGCTTGTTGCATCGAAGTCTTGGAAAGTCCGTAGTCTACGCTAGCGATGAGCGTTTTAGTCTATGATACTTGGCCGTAACCATCGATGGTCGTAAATTTTCACAAAATCTTTGCAAAAATAAGACGACTTCCATGGGCTGTGACTGTTCTATTCAGGTCGCCTGCTCCGGCTCTGACCCGAACACGAGAATGGATAGCTGCGTTCACCAAATGGGCGCCCGTGTTTTCGTTCTTCGATAGGAAGACTGGTTTGTGGTGGGAATAAAAGTAGAGCGCTGCGCGTACCCACTAAAAGCACACAAGTCGGAACCGAAATTAGTGATACAAGCTGAACCAGTCCAGCGCCTAGCTAGAGTTGATTGCGATCCAAGCGCCGTTCGCGTATCCATACAAATGGCGGCGATCGACCCCGCGCGAAGAGGGCGTAGTATCAATTTGTCTGAAGGGCTTCGAAAAGAGCTAATAGCGCTTTTACCGAGATTGCGCCGTTTCGCCCGAACGCTCACCGGTTCGACGCACGATGCCGATGATTTGGTGCAGGATGTTTGTCTCAAGGCACTGAATAACAGTGAAAGTTGGGACCCTACGCAGCCGCTGGACCGTTGGGTATTTCGCATTATGCGCAATCATTGGGTGAGCGAGATTAGGAAGCGCAAAGTTCGGTTCGGTGAGGGACAAGTTCTGGCGGAAGAAGCAAACGAGCTGGTTCAAAAAGAAACTGCAGAAGATACGCTGCGGGGCGCGCAACTGCGTCGGCAAGTTGAAGAGTTGCCCGCTGAGTTAGCGGTTCTATTGTTGGCGGTTTCTGTTGAAGGCTATAGCTACGCGGAAGCGGCAGAGACATTTGACATACCCATTGGGACAGTGATGAGCCGGATCCACCGAGCGCGAAAAACTTTGGCAGCACAATTAAACCAGCAATCCGGAGAGGCACCATGAGCATTGACCGCGAAATGCTCAGCGGTTTCCTGGATGGCGAACTGACGCCTGATGAAACCCGGCAGATCGAGCAAGCGCTTGAAATTGATGTTGAGCTGCAGGCCGAGCTTGAGCAACTGATGGCTGCCGACAAAGCTGCACAACAAGACTTTCAGGCCATGTTGACCGAGCCTGTGCCGCTCGCTCTTGCTGCCGCTGTTCGCAACGCGCCGTCAGAAAATGTTGAGCGTGGCGCGTCAAACAGCAACGTTTCAAAGTCACAACGCGCATCTGCTCCATGGTGGACAGCAGTGGCAGCCTCGCTCGCGCTGGCCGTTGGAGCAGCTGGCGGCTATCTGACGGCGGTGGGTACGCCGGCAACACAAGTGGCATCAGCGCCTGGCTGGTTGGAGGATATTGCGGATTATCACCGGGTATATGCCGCACAAGGCCGCCATTTGGTGGAAGTTCCCGCTAGCGAAGCTGAACACATAGAGACCTGGCTCACCAACACAGTCGGGGCACAGGTATCGATCCCTGATTTAACCGACCATGGTCTTGAATTCCGTGGTGGGCGCTTGCTTGTTGCAGCCGCAAAACCGGTCGCGCAGCTCATGTTTACCGACGGAGATGGTAAGGTGGTGGCGCTGTGCCTCATCGCCTCGACCAACCCGGACGATGCGCCCCGGTCAAGGCAGATTGGTGGTTTTGATATGGTGAGCTGGGGTGGCGAAGGGGCAAATTTTGTCTTGGTTGCAGATAGAGGCCGCGATGATTTGGAAGCGATCGCAAGGTCAGCCGCCAGCTAACGACGGCGCTCTAACGCGCCAAAGCTGAACCGCAATAAATTGTTATGTTTGGCGTCGATCAAAAAAAGCCCCGCCGACAGCTAGATGGTCGGCAGGGCAATGTACGTCTGATGAAAGTTATCGTTCTAGAACTAAGCCGCTTCTTTCTTCTCTAGCTCTGCATAAGGATTAAAGCGCGCGTAGAAAGTGTCGCCTGTCTTGGCCATCTCTGTCAGGATGCGGGGCACCTTGAATTGTGATCCATACTTACGCTGCAGTTTCTTTGCGACCGCAACGAACTCCGCAACGCCCATATTGTCGATGTAGGAGAGCGTGCCACCCGTGTACGGCGCAAAACCGAAGGCGAGGATTGAGCCAACATCTGCTTCGCGGGGATCGGTGACATGGCCTTCGCCCATGACCCGCGCAGCTTCAAGCGCGATGACGACGAGGAAGCGCTGTTTGAGCTCATCAAAGTCGATCGAGTCGGCATCTTGTTGCGGATACATGTCTTTCAGACCGGGCCAGATATGCTTCTTGGCCGGTTTAGCCGGATAGTCGTAAAAGCCTTTGCCGTTCTTGCGGCCCTTGCGGTCATGCTTATCGACCATCGCGTTGACCAGATCGATATGCTCTTGCTTGACGATGCCTTCGCCAAGATCACGCACGGTTTGTGCGAGGATTTTTTGCGACAAATCGATGGCGGTCTCATCATTGAGCGCGAGCGGTCCGACCGGCATGCCAGCCATTTTGGCGGCGTTTTCGATCATGACCGGCGGCACGCCTTCGGTCAGCATGTTGTACGCTTCTGACATGTATTGAAGCACGCAACGGTTGACGTAGAAACCACGTGTGTCTTTGACGACAATCGGCGTTTTCTTGATTGCGCGCACATAGTCGAGCGCAACAGCAAGTGCCTTGTCTGATGTTTTCTTGCCAAGGATCACTTCCACCAACATCATCTTGTCGACAGGTGAGAAGAAGTGGATGCCGATGAAGTTCTTCGGACGCACTGAGTTTTTCGCCAAGTCGCTGATCGGAATGGTGGACGTGTTGGAGGCAAATACCGCTGTGCGCTTCATGGTTGCTTCGGCTTGCTCAGTCGCCGCTTTCTTCACGCCAGAGTCTTCAAACACAGCTTCGATGACCAGATCGCAACCATCAAATTCCGCATAGTCGGTTGTCGGGGTGATCAGCGATAAAAGCTTGTCAGCTGCTTCCTGCGTCGTGCGACCCTTTTGCATGGCCTTTTTGAGAAGATCTGCTGAGTGTGCCTTTCCACGCTCTGCTGCTTCCTGATCACGGTCGAGCAGGACGACGGGAATACCGGCTTTGGCAGTAACGTATGCGATGCCCGCACCCATAAAGCCTGCGCCCAAGACGCCGATCTTCTTGAATTTGGTTGGTTTCGCGTCCGCCGGACGGCGTGCACCCTTGTTCAACTCCTGCATGGAGACGAACAGCGAGCGGATCATCGCGCCCGCTTCTTTGGTCTGAAGAACCTGCGTAAAGTAACGCTGTTCAATTTTCAGTGCCGTATCAAACGGTACCAGAAGGCCTTCATACACGCATTTCAGGATCGCCGCTGCGCCTGGGTAGTTCATGTGTGTTTCACGGCGCAGGATCGCCGATGCCGCTGGCCAAACATTGGCGCCTTGCGGTGAATAGACTTTGCCGCCCGGTAGTTTGAAGCCTTTTTCGTCCCATGGCTGCACCGGTGAAAGGCCGTCCAAGATCATCTTCTTTGCAGCTTTGATCAGGTTCTTGGCCGGCACCACATCGTGTATGAGGCCCATGGCTTTTGCGCGCGATGGCTTCAGGTTTTGCCCGGTGGTCATCATCTGTAGCGCGTCTTGTTGGTTGCAAAGGCGTGGCACACGCTGTGTTCCACCGGCGCCGGGGAAGATGCCGATTTTCACTTCTGGCAGCGCTATTTTCACTGCATCGCTTTCGGCAGCAACACGGCCGTGACAGGCAAGCGACAATTCGGTCGCACCGCCCATGCAGACGCCGTTGATGGCAGAAACCCAAGGTTTGCCGGATGTTTCAATCTTCCGGTAGACTTGGCTCATCTTGCCGGCATTGTCGAAAAGCAGCTGGGTTGCGCCGTCAGGATTGCTGACTTTCTCGGCTTCATAGGCATCAAACATCGCCTTGATCATGGTGATGTCGGCACCGCCGGAGAATGAATCCTTTTTGCCGGACGTAAAGACAACGCCCTTAACCGCCTCGTCAGCCGTCAGTTGATCGCAAATGGCGTCCAGTTCGGTCAGCGCCTCGACCGTGAAAACATTCATGGAACGCCCAGCCATGTCCCACGTGATAAGCGCGATACCGTCTGCGTCTGTTTCGATGGTGTAATTGTTGTATGTCATGCTTGCCTCCCGATCCTCAAACGCGCTCGATAATGGTTGCGGTGCCCATGCCTGCGCCAATGCACAAGGTGACCAGCGCGGTGTTAAGATCGCGGCGCTCAAGCTCATCGAGCACAGTGCCCAAAATCATTGCGCCAGTTGCGCCGAGTGGATGGCCCATAGCGATCGCACCGCCGGCGACGTTCATTTTTTCGTGCGGAATGTCGAACGCCTGCATGTGACGCAGAACGACAGCGGCGAACGCTTCGTTCAGCTCAAAGAGATCAATGTCGCTGATCTCCATCTTGGCTTTCTTCAAGAGTTTTTCGGTCACATCGACCGGACCGGTAAGCATCAAGGTCGGGTCAGAGCCGATATTGGCAAAGGCTTTGATCTTGGCGCGTGGTGCCTTGCCAATCATCTTGGCCGCTTTCTTCGAGCCGAGGAGCACGCCCGCTGCGCCATCGACGATGCCAGAAGAGTTGCCCGCGTGGTGGACATAGTTGATCTCTTCCACTTCCGGATGGCCAGCAATGCCAACGGCTTCAAAACCGCCCATTTGGCCTGGCATCACAAAGGACGGGTTCAGTGAACCCAGCGACTGCATGTCGGTGCCCGGACGCATATGTTCGTCATGGTCAAGTATGGTCAGACCGTTTTGATCTTTGACCTCGATAACTGAGTTTTTGAAGTGACCTTTTTCCCAGCTTTCGGCAGACCGCTTTTGGCTTTCAACAGCATAAGCGTCACAATCGTCGCGCGTAAAACCGTACTTGGTTGCGATTAGGTCAGCTGAGACACCTTGCGGCATAAAGAACGCCGGAATGTTGACGGAAGGGTCCATGTACCAGGCACCGCCTGAAGCGCCCATACCAACACGTGACATGCTTTCAACACCGCCAGCGATAACAATGTCATCGGCACCTTGTGCAATTTTCGCGGCGCCAAAGTTTACCGCATCAAGCCCGGACGCGCAGAAACGGTTGATCTGCATGCCGGGAGCCTCGGTTGCATAGCCAGCTTCGAAAACTGCCGCACGTGCAATGTCGCCACCAGCTTCATAGACTGGATCTACGTTGCCGAGTATCACGTCATCGACCTTGGATGTGTCCAGCTCGTTGCGATCACGAAGCGACTCAAGCACCTTGGCGGCCAGCCGGGGCGTTGGAACCTCATGCAGGGAACCGTCCTTTTTGCCGCGGCCGCGCGGTGTGCGCACCGCGTCGTAGATAAATGCGTCAGCCATATTCTATTCTCCCTTCAGTGTGCGCGCTTTTGAACGAAATGGCGCACTGATTATGCCGTCATGACCTGGGGGTCGCGCCCAGAGGGCATCAGGTCTTCTGATTTTTTATATCCCGGCAGGGCACGAATGCGTTCCAGCCAAGGTTCAATATTGGGTCGGCCATCGTATGAGATGCCGATCTGTTCGGGCCAATGAAGATAGCCCTGGCAGGCGAGGTCCGCGATTGTGCAGCGGTCACCGGTCAAGAATGGCTTGTCGTCCAAGGCCAAATTCATCGCTTTCAATGCAGCGCCCAAGCGTTGCTCGAAAGACTGGGTCAGCTCGCCTTCTGCCAGCTTAGCGAAACGCCGATAGAACCGTAGCGGGCCCGCATAGCCGGAAACTTTCTGGCTATCGAAAAGCAGCCAGCGCAAAACATCATACTCTTCCGCTTCAGTTTGCGGCCCAAAGGTGCCGAAGAACTTGCTCAGATAGGTGAGGCAGGCACCTGATTGTGAAAGCGTGAAGTCACCATCTGCGCGGTGATGGATTAACACGGGCGCTTCGGCCATGACGTTCATCTTGCGATAATCATCTGTTTTGGTGCCGCCGGTAAAAAACGCAATGCGCTCGCACTGCCAGTCCGCACCGTTCAATTCCAGCATCAGCGCAACTTTGTAGGCGTTGCCGGACTCCCAAAAGCCATAGAGGGTAAAGTCAGTCATGATCAATCACCCTCCTTGTTGGCCATGCCGCCGCTTGGTGCGCCATAGTCGGCAATGAAACGCTGAAATGTCGCGTCCAATTTTGCATCATCGGCGATGTCATCGAGGTTTTCCAGAAGCACGGTGAGCAAGTAATTGTTCGACAGCTGGTAGCGCTCATTGAGCGCACGAAGCTTCGCGTAGGCCGTTGTCGAAAGGGCTGCGGAAAACCGCTTGTCCAATGGATAACGTTTGGCAGCCATGCGAAGCGTCCTGTTTGTCTTGGGCCTTAAAATGCCTCTTCCGGGATCGCCATCATGCTGTCAGCGCCAGCGGAGATCCGCGCAACATGAGCGGAGCTTTCCGGCATGATACGCTCAAAGAAGAAGGTAGCTGTCGCCAACTTGTTCTCTAGATAACGCGCATCACCATTGGCACCGGCTGCAAGCTTCTCTTGTGCTGCCTTGACTTGAAGACCCCACATATAACCGAGGGCCACAAGACCGAAGAGGTGCATGTAGTCATGCGATCCAGCACCGGCATTGTCGGGCTTTGCCATGGCGTTTTGGACAAACCACATGGTTGCCTGTTGAAGGTCGTTCAGACCCTTCTTCAGATACTTGGTGAAGAAGGACATTTGCTCATTGTCGCGGTTTTCTTCGCAGAAATCGCCAACCTCCTTAAAGAAGGCCTGGATGCCGCGACCGCCATTGGCGCCGAGTTTGCGGCCAACCAGATCAAGAGCCTGAATGCCGTTGGCACCTTCGTAGATCATAGCGATACGCGCATCGCGTACATATTGGCTCATGCCCCACTCTTCGACATAACCGTGGCCGCCATACATTTGCTGCGCCATCACCGCATGGTCAAAGCCCTTGTCGGTCAGCACGCCTTTGATGACTGGCGTCAGCAAACCCATCATCTCTTCATTAAGTTCCGCGTCGGTCGCATCTTCCGAGCGGTGAGCGACATCTGACTTCAGCGCTGCCCACAAGATGAACGCCCGGCCCGCTTCATTGAAGGCGCGGATCGTCATCAGATTGCGGCGCACGTCTGGGTGCACAATGATGGGGTCGGCCTTTTTATCCTCATGTTTGGTGCCAGTCAGCGACCGCCCTTGGATGCGTTCTTTGGCGTAGGTCACTGCGTTTTGGTAAGCAATTTCAGCAACGGAAAGGCCCTGCAGGCCAACGCCCAAACGCGCCTCGTTCATCATAATGAACATGGCTTTCAGGCCTTTATGCTCTTCGCCGACAAGATAGCCGGTCGCGTCGTCATAGTTCATCACACAAGTCGAGTTCCCGTGGATGCCCATCTTGTGCTCGATCGAACCACATGTGGCGCCGTTGCGATCACCCACCGAACCGTCTTCATTGACGTTGAATTTGGGGACGATGAAGAGCGAGATGCCTTTGACACCTTCCGGCGCGCCTTCGATGCGGGCCAGCACCAAGTGAATGATGTTTTCACTCATGTCGTGTTCGCCAGCTGAAATGAAAATCTTTTGGCCGGAGATTTTGTAGCTGCCGTCGGCTTGCGGCATAGCTTTTGTACGCAGAAGGCCAAGGTCCGTACCGCAATGCGGCTCGGTCAAATTCATGGTGCCTGTCCATGTGCCCTCGCACATTTTAGGCAGGAATGTCGCTTTTTGCTCGTCAGAACCGTGTACGTAAATCGCAGCCATCGCGCCCTGCGTCAGGCCGGGATACATCATCAACGCCATGTTTGCCGATGAGAAATACTCACCCACCGCTGTATGCAGCGTATAGGGAAGGCCTTGACCGCCATACTCGGGGTCGAAAGCAAGACCCATCCAGCCGCCTTCCTTGAATTGGTCATAGGCTTCCTTGAAGCCAGCAGGGGTCGTCACCGAACCGTCATCATGGCGTACGCAACCCTGCTGGTCGCCCACTTGGTTCAATGGAAAAAACACTTCTTCAGCGACGCGTGCGCCCTCGCGCAAAACAGCTTCAACAATATCTGGGCTGGCATCAGCAAAACCAGGCAGATTATTGTACTTCTCATATTTGAGTACATCGTTGAGAATAAAAAGTGTGTCTTCAACAGGGGCTGAGTAAGCGGGCATATGTTCCTCCAAACAATCGTTGCGCATCGTGAACGCACATCGTTGAAAGGGCTCTAGCAAATTTTGACGTTTGCGTAAACGTCAAAATTTATCTGACCAACAAAAAAGCCCGCGTCATTGTGCGCAGGCTGCCACTTAAATGGTGTATTTGAGCGTTTTTTGCGCCCATTGTGCGTTCTTTGAGGCGTTTTACGCTTCCAACAGCATTCGCAGGTTGGCGAGTGTCGTATCCAGTTCATCGATTGCACTGTCCAACTGATCGCGATCGGCATGTAGTTTACGCAGCTGCGCTTCGCCTTTGTCGATCGATACTTTTAGTTGGCGGCTATTGTCCCCATCGGGGTCATAGAGCTCCAGGATCTCGCGAATATCCTTCAACGAAAAACCGACACGTTTGCCAAGCAGGATAATGCGCAGCCGCGCCCGGTCACCGCGAGAGTAGAGGCGCAGATTGCCGATGCGTCGAGGGCTTAAAAGGCCCTTGTCCTCGTAAAATCTCAGCGTGCGAAGCGTTACGTCAAACTCGCGGGCCAGTTCGCCAATTCGGAACGTATCTTCGGCAACATTGCTGGTCGGCACGGGCGTGTGGTTTGTCATTGTCATTTTCCTTCATCCCTTCGCGCGAAACGCCTTTGTGCGTCCGAAGCGCTTTGGAGGCGCGTCGTTTTCCATGTTTCGAACATTATTACCAGACCATAATCCCACACGTAGGGATAGGTTTCGAAACGTTACGTGGTGTTACACGGACGTGACCCATGGGGGTCAAACATCCCGAAGCGCATTTTCCTACGCACGAATTCGGCCCGGTTAACGTGATGTTTACCACGTTTGGGAAAGAAAAGTTAACGGAAAGCTTTGTCTGCTTCGGCGGTTACCGGCGGTTTAGCTTTTACGCAGGATAAAGGGACGAACGGTAATGACGCACCGCAGAAACCAAAATATTGGCACGGATGGGACGTTAGACCGGCTCAACGATGCGTTGAGCGCGTTGGAAAATCGAATTACCGGTGCCGCGCGAGTCCCGGAAGCCGGCAGACGCCGCCCGGTTGATGATGTAGCGATGATTCGTGAGCGTGAAGCTGCATTGCGTGCACAAAGCGCTTCAACTCAGTCTTTCAGCCAATCAGCGGCTGAGTTTGATGTCTTGCGCGATGAAATACGCTCCATACAGGGGGCATCTGCCAATACCGGAACCGGTATCCGTGAATTGCGTAGCGATATCGATGCATTGAAATCAGCCGTTACGCTTTTGGCAAAACAAGACACGATTGATGAATTGGCCGACCGCTGGGGCGTCGTCGAACGCGAAATTGCACGTATGCCGGAAACACTTGCATCGCGCGATGACATAGCCGGCATGGTTGCACGCCTGGATGGGCTCGGCGATGCCATCAGTAGCATGCCGCAAGATCGTGAGACACGTGCACTCGAAGAACGCATACAGACGCTGGCAGCGGCGATGGAAGCTTTCGGCGCGCAACAAGCCGGTTTTGAGAAAAGCTTTTTCGACGGTATGCATGACCGCTTCTCCGCAATCGACCGCGCCATCGACAATGTCGCGTTGCAAAGCGGTGGTGGGGTCAACGATTCCCTTGACCGTATTGAAGCGCGTATTGCCAGTGTCACCCGACAGATCGACGAGCTTCAAACCGGAAGTGAGCGCGACTACAGCCCACAATTTGCCGATATGATCGACCGATTGGACGCGCTTCAGGCCGTTGGTGGCGGTGATCCGGCCGTACATGAAGCGTTGACTCTCATTGCAGAGCGCGTCGCCGATCTGCAAATGGCGCCGGTCCATACAAACGGCGTCGCGGATCGCGAAATCGCTGAACTGTCTGGACGTCTCGACCAAATCGTTGATCTTTTGAACACATCGCAATCCCCGCAAAGTGCGCCACTGGGTGAGCAAGCGCTAGGTGACATTGAAAGCCGCTTGGATGCGTTGACGGAGCAATTGTCGCTTTCGGCAGAAACTACCGGCCGGTCAGTGGACCAAGCGGTCGCTGCCCTCGAAAACCGGATCGGTGATTTGGCGCGTGCATTCGATGAGCGCCCCGCCGAAGCGCCAGCCGGTACACCCTTGGCGTCTTTGGAAGAACGTCTTGACGATATTGCCCGGTTCTTAACCCAAAACGCAGATAGCCCCGAAGGTACGGGTGCTGGGCCAGCTCTCGACACTCAGGTTTTGGAGATGCAGATCGCGGAACTGTCGGCAAGATTGGCTGATACCAGCGACAACCTAGCAGCCGTGCCTGCCTACAGCCAAGAAGGCGGGAGCGGCATCGATGTTATGCAAGCAGCGCGCTCGGCTGCCGAAGAGGTACTGAAACAAGCCGAACTGAATGGCGTCTCTGCACCGGATTTTGAGCGCCTCTCGGCCGATCTCAAGTCTCTCGAAGCGTTGGCGCGCGAAACAGATGGCCGTAATGAGCGTACATTCGAAGCAATCCATGACACGCTGCTGAAAATTGTTGACCATCTGTCGGACATTGAAAGTAAAGCCTCAGTTTCCCCGGTCGTGGCGCAAGTGGACACTGCTCCTGGTCAAAGCAAGCCGACGCAGGGCTACGCAGGGCCTGATGACGGATTTGCAGGATATCAAGAACCGCTATCATCCGACACTATGATGCCAGCCATCCCAAGTCAGGCGGGCCTCGACGCGATGCCACCCACCGATCGCATGCCGATCGACGACGCGCCTTCGATCGATGGTTCAGGCAACGAACCTATGGCCCCGGATTTGACACCCGCCCAAGCCGCAGCAAGCGCTGCCATTGCCGCAATGTCACAATCGGGTATTGAAAGCGCTCGCGAGGAACCGCAATCAGACACCAAGCGGTCTATATTCGCAGCTGTGACCAGTAGACTGCGCGGCAACGAACGCACCGAACCCCAGGTCACCGCACCAAACTATGACGGCGCTCAAGCAGACACACCGCTTGAGCCGGATACCGCACAGGCTGAGGTCGCGGAAATCATTGCGCGTGTTCGCCGTGAACGCGAAAGTGGCCAATCAACGTCAAACATCCCCACACCGAATGAACCCGCTACTGTTGTGAAGGCTGAAGGCACATCGTCAAAGTCAGACTTCATCGCAGCCGCACGTCGTGCCGCACAAGCCGCTGCAAGTGATGCGCAAGCAGCCGAGACCAAAACGTCATCGAAAACAGATGGTCTGAAGTCTTCCGTAAGCAAGCTTGTGGCGCAAAGAAAGCGTCCGATCTTGATCGGGGCCGCTGCGATCCTGGTGGCGATGTTGGCGCTGCCGTTTGTGCGCGGGATGCTCGGCGGTGGGCAGGAAGTGGCCGACCTCGCGCCGCCTCCACAACCGCCGGCGATCGAGCAAAACATTGAGACTGCAAATGATTTAACTCTTGTTGAGCCGGCTGCTGTTCAAGCGGAAGCGGATGAAGCAGTCGTTGTAGAGAATATCGAACTCGCCGATCCGGTCCCGGCACCGCGCGTTGTGGCTATCGATCCAGCGCCCGAAACCGCTGATGCTGAACTTGATCTTCTCGCCGAGACAACAGAGACCACCGCTCCGCAGGTCGTGGTTGATCCGACCCCTGTGGCGGCGGTTCCAACCGATGCTGGAACGCCGGCATTGCAGGACGCAGCGCGGTCAGGTGATGCAACTGCGATGTTCCTGATCGGGGACTATTTTGCGGCGAAAGCGCAGACTGATGGTCCCGCGAGCGCTGAGCAAAATAATCGCGATGCACTGGCATGGTACACAAAGTCCGCCGAGGACGGCTACGCGCCTGCGCAACAGCGTGTTGGCAGCTTGTATGAAAAAGGAATTGGTGCCGATCGTGACTTTGCATTGGCAAAGTCATGGTATCAACTGGCAGCCGACCAAGGCAACTCGGCGGCAATGCACAATCTTGCCGTGCTCTATGCCAACGGCGTTGATGGCCAACCCGAACTAAGCCAGGCTGTTCGCTGGTTTGAAGAAGCAGCGCTTTTGGGCGTTCCTGATAGCCAGTACAACCTTGGCGTTATGGCGGTACGTGGCGATGGCATGGAACCCAGCTTGCGCGATTCCTACAAATGGTTTGCCTTGGCCGCACAAAGCGGTGACAGCGATGCGGCCGCGAAACGCGACACCGTCGCCGAGCGCATGGATCCGGAAACACTGAAATTGGCGCAAGACGAGGTCGCGCTTTGGCGCGCACGTCCGCTCGACCAGACAGCAAATATTGTTACCGTGCCTGATGCTTGGCAGACAGATCAAATGCGCACCGCGGCGGCACCGCCAAGTGCGCCGATTGATATGAAAAAGGCGGTTGGCAACATTCAGGCCATTCTGAACAATAACGGTTATGACGCCGGACCGGTTGATGGTTTGATGGGCGAAAAAACAAGACAAGCGATCAAAGCATTCCAAACCGATAACGGCATAGCGCCAACCGGCGAAGTGAATGAAGAGCTCGTGCGCAAACTCTTGGAATTGACATCGTAATTCGCCTTTAGGCCATTTGACAGCCAACGAACGCGGGCGCATGAGGAAGCGTAACATTTTCATCGCTTAACCCATGTGGAGAAGGGCGTGGCAATCTATCTGCCCATCGCCGAAATATCGGTCAACGCGCTTGTGCTGTTGAGCATGGGCGCGGCTGTCGGCTTTCTCTCGGGTATGTTCGGTGTTGGTGGCGGTTTTCTGATCACGCCGCTTTTGATCTTTTATAACATTCCGCCAGCAGTAGCGGTTGCCACCGGTGCAAACCAGATTGTCGCCTCATCGGTATCCGGGGTGCTTTCGCATCTCCGGCGTAGTGGCGTCGATATGAAACTCGGGACTGTTTTGTTGCTCGGGGGACTTGCCGGATCGTCGCTGGGTGTCGTGATTTATACGTACCTGCTTCAAGTCGGACAGCTCGATCTGATCATTTCGATACTCTATGTGCTGATGCTCGGTGTGGTTGGATCATTGATGCTCAAGGAGAGTGTGAACGCATGGCGTAAATCACGCGCGGGTACACCTGTCGCGATGCGCAAGCCAGGCCAGCACAATTGGATCCACCGGCTACCCTTCAAAATGCGCTTCAAGCGCTCGCGACTTTATATCAGCGTCATTCCTGTGGTGTTGCTTGGCGCAACGATTGGAATGCTTGCGGCCATCATGGGCGTTGGCGGCGGGTTTATTTTGGTGCCCGCGATGATCTACCTGCTGCGCGTACCGACCAATGTTGTTATCGGCACCTCGCTCTTTCAGATTATTTTTGTCGCGGCCTACACAACGATCGTTCAGGCGATCGCAAACCAAACCGTGGATATTGTTCTCGCTGTTTTGCTGATGTTGGGCGGTGTGGCTGGTGCGCAATATGGGGCGCAAGCTGGGCAGCGATTGCGCGGTGAGCAGCTGCGAGCCATGCTCGCACTGTTGGTCTTGGCCGTCGCCTTCCGCTTGGCCTACGCGCTTTTTGTGGCCCCCGACGAAATCTACACGCTGTCGGCAGGTGCGGCATGATTGGTATCAAGCGCTTTCTTATGGCGGTTTTGTTTTCGGCCCACGCTTTGGTCGCGTACGCTCAAGACGAGGCTGCGGAGCGTATTGAAATTGGCTTGTCGACCGAGGTCATTGAAATCAACTCAAACTTTGCCGGAGAAACGCTAACCATTTTTGGATCGGTTGATAATATTGATCCGCTGGTACAGCGGCAGGGGCGCTACGATGTAGTTGTCGTTCTTTCAGGGCCCGTCGCTGACCTCACCGCGCGGCGCAAGGACCGTGTCTTTGGTGTTTGGATGAATGTCGACGAGTTGGAACTACCCAACGTGCCGCTTTCTTATCTGATCACATCGACACGTCAGATCCGCGATATGGCAGAAGGGCCAACAATCGAGCGGCTCGCCCTCGATATCGCAAGCGTCAACTTGATCCGTGAGGAAGATGTTCGGCAGAAGAACGAGGAGTTCTTGGAGGAAGTACGCAGGCTGAAGATTGAGGAAGAGCTATTTCGATCCTTCCCAGCCGGTGTGCAATTCATTTCGCAAAGCTTGTTCCGTGCACGTTTGGAACTACCGGCCAACGTTCCGCTCGGTCAGCATGTCGCGCGCGCCTATCTTTTCAAACAAGGGGGGTTGGTTGGCCAGACCAATGCAACTTTGAACATTCGAAAAGCGGGTCTGGAGTTCGCGGTGTTTGAGTTTTCGCGGGACCAATCAGTCGCATACGGCTTCCTGGCGGTGTTGGCAGCGCTCGCTATTGGTTGGCTCGGTCGTATCGTATTCAAGCGCGATTAGCGGACTGGAGGAGGGGATATGAACATACAGAAAGCGGCCTTTTGGCTCGGGCTGACCGGCTATATTCCGTTTGGGGCTCTCGCGCTGGGCATGTTTGTCGGTGGCGCTCATGCGCAAACAGCGCAAATGCTGTTGATCGGCTATGCGGCTGTCATCCTATCGTTTCTTGGCGGCATTCGCTGGGGCGTTGGATTGGTCGCCGAGGATAGCAAACAACAATCAGTGACGCTCGCACTGTCGATTATACCCTCGCTATGGGCCTGGGTTGCGGCTTTCATCGGTGGTAATATTGCGTTTCTAATGTTCGCCATTGGCTTTATCGCGATGGGATGGTGGGACAACAAGCTCGTCGTCGACGGTGGCGCACCGGCTTGGTTCGGATCATTGCGTTTGATCCTGACCGGCCTTGTTACTCTAACGATGCTAGCGGCGAGTTTCGCTGCGCTTTGAAGGCATCCCGACCAAGTCCTTGGCGCCTATCGGATAGACCTGATCGGTTCCCAGCATAAATGCACATAAGCGCGACCGGTCAAACAAGGTGTGAACCTCTGGGTGGCTGATGGGCAAGCCGCCGGTCAAAACCCCGAAAGCCGGCATAATCAGCCGATCGCCGTCTGAAGCAAAACAATTGCGTCTAAGCTTTTTACCGCGCGCTCTAAGAACCGCTGCAGGATGATAATGGCCGGAGATTTCAGCACCTGAAAAAGCGCGGACGGCAATGTGGCGAAAAGTGATGCCGCTGACCGCAAGTTCATCAACCGTTTCACCGGGGCAACCCGCCGGCGGATAGGGGTCGTGATTACCAGTGACCCAAAATATATGCCGCCCTGCAACAAGCGCTTCGATTGCCTGCTTTGTTTCCGCTTGGAGCCGAAGCGCCGCGTTCTCATCATGAAAACTGTCACCCAAGCTGATGATCGTCGTTGGATCATATTTGGTAACCAATGCGGTCAACCGCGCCAATGTCGCTGCGGTATCGTAAGGGGGAAGGAAAATGCGCTTTCGCGCAAACGACGAAGCCTTCTCTAGATGAAGGTCGGAAACAACAAGCAAGCGCAGCGCTGGAAAATACAAAACGCCGGCAGCGTCAAGCAACACCTCTTCGCCAGCAAAAGCTGAGGCTAACGCCGTGCCGCTACCAATGTCATCAACACTCTTCAGAGCAGGCCTCATGGTGTTTCGACTGCATCCTCTCCCATCGCCTCGCGCACGAGGTCGTCCACATTCATCGCATGTTCCGCCATCATGTCATCGCCGGTGTTGGATGAAAGAACTGGCTCTTTGCCGATCTCCAGCATCACAGGCACCGCCATCGGCGAAATGCGCTCCAAATTCTTATGCACGATTCGCCCGGGTATGCGAGCAAGCAGATCATTGAGCCTCTCGACGTCGAGAAGACCAGATCGCGCATCATGTCGCGTTGCTTGCATGATGATGTGATCCGGTTCATGCGTGCGCAGGACATCGTAGATCAGGTCGGAGGAAACCGTGACCTGGCGTCCGGTTTTCCTTCCCGGGATGACGCTTCTCAATAAGCCCGGCGATCAACGCGCAATATCGGAAAGTGCGTTTGAAGACGAAGCTTTCATCAAGCCACGCCTCGAGATCGTCGCCCAGCATGTCCTGTGAGAAGAGTTCGGTGAGCGACATTTGCTCACGCGAAAGCATCGCACCCATATCTTTGCGTGACCAAATGGAGATCGCATAGTCCGATGCCACATAGCCTATGGGTTGCGCGCCTGCGCGTTCCAGTCGACGCGTTAGCAACATGCAAAGCGTCTGGTGCGCCAAGCGTCCTTCAAACGGGTAGGCCACCATGTAATAGCGCTCACCGCGCGGAAAAGTTTCAACGAGCAGCTTGTCGCCACCCGGCATGACCGACTTCCATTTCTGGTAACCCAGCCAATCCGAAACCTGTTTTGGCAAGCGATGCCATTGCGTTTCGTCCGCCAGCATCTTGCGCACTTCGCCGGACAGAAAGGTCGTCGTCGGAAATTTGCCACCGGCATAATAGGGGATTTTAGCTTCGCTACCCTCGGCATAGGACACATAGCATTCATTCTCACGAATGCCCTCGAACCGCAGCACCTTGCCAGCAAAAAGAAACGTATCACCGGGGGTCAGCGTTTCTAAAAACAGTTCTTCAATTTTGCCGAGCACGCGTCCGCCGCGCATGGTGGCAGCTTGCGCGGGTTCGCCTCGCTTCATTCGACCGGCGCCCTTGCGCACCGCACGGATAGCGAGCACCGGCGCTTCGATAATCGTACCTGCGTTTAGCCGATATTGCTGCGCAACCGAGGGGTGCGAAATCCGCCAAAGCCCGTCCTTGCCTAGCCTTATTTTGGCATAACGCTCATAGGATTGCAGCGCATAGCCGCCATTAGAAACAAAATGAACCGCACGATCAAATGTCTCACGCGGCAGAGCGGTATAGATACTGGAGGAGGTGATCTCCGCAAAAAGTTCGTCAGCGGTAAAAGGTTCCGAGCACGCCATACCAAGAATGTGCTGACACAGCACATCCAGTGAGCCTTCGCCCACCGGCGGCGTGTCTTGAAAGCCAAGATAATTGGCATCAAGCGCGGCTTGGCACTCAAGGACCTCAAATCGATTGGCCGGAACCAGGATCGCTTTCGATGCCTCATCCATGCGGTGGTTTGCACGCCCGATCCGCTGGGCAAGCCGCGACGCGCCCTTTGGTGATCCCACGTGAACCACCAGATCAACATCGCCCCAATCGATGCCCAGATCGAGGGTCGAGGTGGCAACTACCGCGCGTAAAGCGTTCTTGCCCATCGCCTGTTCTACCTTGCGGCGTTGGCTTACATCCAGCGATCCATGGTGAAGCGCGATAGGCAGTGAGTCTTCGTTGATCGCCCAAAGCTCCTGAAACAATAGCTCTGCTTGAGAACGCGTGTTGACGAAGATCAACGTCGTCTGATGCTCCTTGATCGCCTCATAGACGTCCGGCATCGCGTAGCGCGCAAAATGCCCTGACCATGGAATGCGATTGTCACCTTTCAGGATTGTGATGTTGGGTTTCGCACCACCGGCGACTTCGATGAGTTCTGACAGCCGTTCCTCATGCGGTTCCTGCGCAACCAGCCATCGCCGCAAATCGTCCGGTTCAGCAACCGTTGCCGAAAGGCCGATCGTTTGCAGATCAGGCACATAACGGCGCAGCCTGGCTAGCGCCAATGCCAGCAGATGCCCGCGCTTGGACGTAACCAGCGAATGCAATTCATCTAGCACCACGTAACGCAAGTCACCAAAAAACCGCGACGCATCCTTATGGGATAGGAGCAACGAAACTTGTTCAGGTGTCGTCAAAAGGATGTCAGGTGGATGCGTCTTTTGCCGCTGGCGCTTGGCTTGAGGCGTGTCGCCCGTGCGTGTCTCGATACGTACGCGCAGGTCCATCTCGTCGACCGGTTTCATCAAATTGCGCTCAATATCAACCGCTAGCGCCTTGAGCGGTGAAATGTAGAGCGTGTGTACGCCGGGTTTTATCATGCCCGGTTTGGGCTTTTCGCGCCGCTCCAAATCCACCAGCGCGGGCAGGAACCCAGCTAATGTTTTGCCTGCCCCGGTGGGGGCTATCAACAAGGTTGATAAGCCGCTTTCAGCTTTGCTTAGCAACTCCAGTTGGTGCGCGCGCGGCTGCCAGCCTTTGTCCGCAAACCAACGCACAAACGGCGCAGGCAAATGGAGCGGCGGGGTAGTTTGGTCAGCAAAGAGTGGCAAGGTCTCGGTCATTGCAAACAGATGTAGCGTTCATGACTTGTTCTGGAAAGTGTCTTGTTGAGCGGCGCGATGCCGCTATGTTGAAACTATGCGTCCTGATCAGCTTCTCCGTCCCACCGAAAAGGGTCTTTATTGCCCACCCGGCGACTTTTACATCGATCCGGTGCGGCCCGTTGAGCGTGCCTTGATCACCCACGGTCACGCGGACCATGCGCGCGCAGGCCACAACCATGTTATGGCTACGCGCGAGACACTCGACATCATGGGTATTCGCTATGGCGCCAACTTTGCGGGTGCAACCCGGGAAGCGGCGCTGGGGGAGGTGACTGAGATCAACAGCGTCACAGTTTCATGGCATCCGGCAGGCCATGTGCTTGGCTCGGCCCAGATAGCGGTTGAACTGGATGGGACGCGCATCGTGGCATCGGGCGACTACAAACGGCGACCTGATCCCACCTGCGCCAACTTTGAGGTCGTGCCTTGTGACGTCTTCATTACCGAAGCGACATTTGGCCTGCCGGTTTTTCGCCACCCCGATGATGCGGACGAGATTGCCCGCCTCTTACAAAGCGTCAAACGCTTTCCCGAACGCGCGCACCTCGTGGGCGCTTACGCGCTTGGTAAAGCGCAGCGCGTCATCAAGCTCATCCGCAATGCCGGATATGATGACATCATTTATATCCATGGCGCGATGCAAAAGCTCTGCGATTACTATGAAAGCCAAGGGGTTGCGCTTGGTCCTCTTGCGCCGGCTACCATCGACAAGGGCGAAAAAGACAAATTCGCGGGCAAGATCATTGTCGGCCCTCCGTCTGCTTTTGCGGACAAATGGGCGCGCCGGTTTCACGACCCTGTATCCTGCTTTGCATCCGGCTGGATGCGCGTGCGTCAACGCGCCAAGCAACGCGGTGTGGAGCTGCCCTTGATCCTTAGCGACCATGCCGACTGGGACGAACTTACTGAAACCATTCGTGAAACCGGGGCGACCGAAATCTGGGTCACCCATGGCCGTGAGGAAGCATTGGTACGCTGGTGCGAACTGCACCAGATCAAGGCCAAGCCGCTGAATTTGGTGGGCTATGAGGACGAGGCGGAGTAAGATGAAACCCTTCGCTGAACTTCTCGACCGTCTCGTTCTCACGCCATCGCGCAATGGCAAGCTACGGCTTCTGGTGGACTATGTGCGAAACACGCCGGACCCGGATCGTGGCTATGCGATTGCGGCGATCACACGCGACCTTGATATTCCATCGGTTAAACCCGCCATGATACGCGGGCTGGTTGAAGAACGCGTCGATCCAATTCTATTCGGCTATTCATACGACTTTGTCGGCGACATGGCGGAAACGATCTCGCTGATCTGGCCGACCGAGAGAAACGGTAAGGGCGTTGCTAGCCTCCGTCTCTCGCAAATCGTGGAAACACTGCAATCGGCCTCGCGGTCTGAAGGACCCAAATTGGTCGAGGGGTGGCTCGATCAGCTCGATGATCAGGGCCGCTATGCCTTGATCAAGCTCATTACCGGTGGTCTGCGCATCGGTGTTTCCTCACGACTCATCAAGCAGGCGTTGGCTGACTACGGTGGCAAGGATGTCATTGAGATCGAAGAGCTATGGCATGGTTTGGACGTGCCGTTCCTGGATTTGTTTGCGTGGCTGGATGGTAAAGCCGAAAAGCCCGAAAGCGCGGCAGCATCTCCCTTTCGTCCGGCCATGCTCGCGACCCCCACGGACGCAGACGAACTGAAAAAGTACGTGCCGCAAGACTATGCCGCTGAATGGAAATGGGACGGTATCCGTGTGCAGGTGACATGCGAGCGCGGCGTGCCCCGGATTTACTCACGCACCGGCGATGACATTTCCCACTCGTTTCCGGACCTGCTCGGCGCCATGGATTTTGAGGGATCGTTGGACGGTGAATTGCTGGTCGGCCGTCCGGGAAGCAATGGTCTTGAGGTCGGCACGTTCGGGGATCTACAGCAGCGGCTAAACAGAAAAACGGTGAGCGCCAAAAAGCAGGCGCAGTTCCCCGTGTTCGTGCGCGCTTACGATTTACTGCAGGATGGCGAAACCGATGTGCGCCCGGCGCCATTCAAAGAACGCCGCGATCGCCTCGAAAAATTTGTACCTCAACTAAATCCTGAGCGGTTCGACGTGTCGCCGCTTGTTGCGTTTGAAAGCTGGGAAGAAATCGCCACGCTGCGCAACGATCCGCCAGATCCAATCATTGAGGGTCTAATGCTGAAGCGATGGGACTCAGTCTATGTACCCGGACGTCCCAAGGGACCGTGGTTTAAGTGGAAGCGCGATCCGTTTCTGATCGATGCTGTCCTCATGTACGCGCAGCGTGGCCACGGTAAACGCTCCTCATTTTATTCTGATTTTACCTTCGGGGTGTGGACCGGACCGGAAGACGATCCGCAAATTGTACCCGTCGGCAAAGCCTATTTTGGCTTCACCGATGAAGAGCTAAAGCAGCTCGATAAATATGTGCGCGACAACACGATTGAACGTTTTGGTCCCGTCCGTTCCGTACGTGCCGAACCCGATCACGGGCTTGTGCTGGAAATCGCGTTTGAAGGCCTCAATCGTTCGACCCGTCACAAGTCGGGCGTGGCCATGCGCTTTCCTCGCATTAGCCGTTTGCGGTGGGATAAGCCGGCCCGAGAGGCTGACCGCCTTGAAACGTTGGAAATGCAGCTACCCGTCTAGGCAACGTCCGGCTCGACCACACGTATTAGCGCCGTTACGGGAAAGTGGTCAGACACGCCCTTGAAGTTGTTTCGATCGAAAGACCTTGGACGCACCATATGGAGCGGTGTATCATCAGGTAGATTGGCGTTCGACCACATCGCTTTAGGCGCATAGATTTCCACATCTTCTTCGGAAATTTGCAGGCCATTGTTCCCGAAATAAAGTGAACGCGAACCGATGATTTGGTCAAACACCTGCTTGGTGCGCGGGATGCCGGTTTGGGAATAAAAAATCGTGCCGGCGCCACTCGTTCCCAGCCATTGCCATGAAAAATTATAAAGCTCCGCCTGACGTCCGACATAGTTTTTCTTGAAGCCGGTGATTGGCTCGCCTGAACTGTTTGCCGTCTTCACCGTCTCCTCAAGGCGATCAATGCTATTGCTTGCACGCAACGTTTCAAAGACCGAGCGATTGAAGGGGTCATCATTCATGTCGCCCATGATAAGGACGTTGTTATTCCAAAGCCGGTCAATCACATCCTGTAGCGTTCGCGGGTCCGGCGACGTTTCCACAGCTTGGCGCGGCAGTTTCAAGCGTTCATCGACAAGCCTGCCCAAATGCGCGGAGACAGTTATCCGAAATGGAGCGCTTGTCGCTTCACCGCCCCGGCGCGAGGGCCAGTGATTGACAAAAACGACGAGCTCATCCTGGGTTTCTTTCAAACGTAATGGGACTTCAAAAATATCGCGCGTCGGATAACGCAAATGCACCAGATGGCCCTTGGGTGTGCCCGCCAACTCGAAAACTTGGTCTGAATAGATGAGTGAGCAGTCTATACCGCGTATGTCCGGCGCTTCTGCGTGGGCCTGCACATAATCGTTTCTGCCTAACCGCTGCCGTAGAGCAAGAACCAATCTTTGGGTCAGTGCTTCATTCTCGATCTCACAAATACCGAGCAGGTCGGGACCAGCGCCGTCAAACATGCCGGCAATAATGTCGACCAAGGCTTCAACTTTGGCGTCTACAGCCTCGTTCGTCCAACCTTCCGCCGGGGTAAACTCCAAGTCGGCGGCGATATCGGTAGCCGTGGTGTCGAACAAGTTTTGGAGGTTCCAGAATGCGGCTTTTATGGGCTCCATCTCGCGATCCTTTCAGCATAACTTGGTTTGACAAGAACATGTGCGCTGACCATATGTGCGAGGCGCGCAGTCGCGATGATAGGCCAAACGATCTCGGCGGGATGTGAAAAAATCATGAATAATTTTCTGGGCGACACCGTCACTCGAACCCTCATAAAACTAGCCGTAATCTGTATACTCGTTGGCATGGTGATGAGCGTTTTTGGCTGGACGCCAGCCGGCATCGTGCAGGGTTTCGTTGAATTCTTCGCCAGACTTTGGGAGCAGGGTTTCGCAGCGCTCGGCCGTTTCGGCGATTGGCTGATTTTGGGCGCCAGCGTTGTCATCCCGGTATTTGTTGTGATGCGCCTCCTGAACTACCGGCGCACCTGATCACACAAATTCGCTAGCCACATGAAAAAGGATTGCGTGACGCTTAGCGAGCGCTCTCACATCACGTGAGTAACCCCCGCCGATGACCCCGCACACCGGAATGCCGCGTTGATGAAAGTGCGAGAAGACCAGCCGCTCTCGTTTCTCAATGCCGTGTTCCGTTAGTGATAGTTTACCAAGTCTATCTTCTGCATGGACATCAACACCTGCATTGAAAAATACAAGATCAGGTGAGGGCACCAATCCCCGTAATTTTTCCAATACAAGGACGAGCGTTTTCAAATAGGCGCTATCGTCCATGGCATCGGCCACGCCCAGATCAAAATCAGAGACCTTTTTTGCGAGCGGATAATTATTTTCGGCGTGAACCGATGCCGTAAAAACGCGGTCATCATCAGCAAAAATATCAGCCGTTCCATCACCTTGATGCACGTCCAGATCGACGACAAGGACCTGCTCAACGGCCCTTTCTTCCAGCAAATGATGGGCAGCGACCGCTACATCGTTAAACGTGCAAAAACCGGCGCCATGCAAACGATGAGCGTGGTGGCTGCCGCCTGCGCTATTGCAGGCGACACCCTTTTGAAGTGCCGCTTTGGCTGCCAGCACTGTGCCGGTCGTTGCGCACTGAGCTCGAATAATGGCTTTCTGCGTAAGTTCAAAACCGATCGCCTTTTGGATGGTGGGCGGCACGTCAAAATCATAGACCTGATTGACGTATTCATCGGCATGGGCGCGTTTGACCCAATTCATGGGCGCTGGTTCGGGGACGATGAATGTACCCGGCGCCGCCAACCCATCTTCAACAAGGACGCGGGCCAGTTCGGAATATTTGCCCATGGGGAAACGATGGGCGGGGTCGAAGTCAGCGTCATACGCTGGACTATGAACAATCGGTAATTGCATCTTTCGCCAAGTATGTGTCGCATTGAAAAACGCAAGTGGCTTGAAAATGATCGCGTATGTGAAACGGTGAACACATGAGCGACCAAACGACCATCAATGATTTTGAGGTGAACAATCGGATTGTACTGCGTATCGCGGTACCGATGACCCTGTCGTTCATGACGGTTCCATTGTTGGGATTGGTCGATACCGCGGTGGTGGGCCAATTTGGCGATCCGGCAATGCTCGGTGGGTTGGCGGTCGGCGCGGTTATTTTTGAATTGCTTTTCACGACTTTCAATTTCTTGCGCACCGGCACGACGGCCTTTGTGGCCCAAGCGATGGGGCGCGGCGATGTCACCGAGCAACAGGCAATATTCTGGCGGGCGATAATCCTGGCAGCTGTGATCGGTATCGGCGCGCTTTTGCTATCCCCGCTCGTCAATCGCTTGGCGTTATGGGTGATGGATCCGTCGCCTGACGTTTACGCCGCTGCGTTGACCTACATAACGATCCGCTTTTTAGGTGCGCCCTTTTCGTTGGCCAACTACGCCATGTTGGGCCTTTTATTGGGACAAGGCAGATCTTTTCTGACCCTTGGCCTTCAAACTTTGATCAACGGTTTGAACATTTCATTGTCTTTGCTGTTGGGCCTTTGGATGGGCTGGGGCGTGGCTGGCGTTGCTTGGGCTACCGTTATTGGCGAAGCCATAGTCGCCGTTGGCGCACTGTTTTGGATACGCGGGCAATTTGAAACACAGTTCGCCCCGCGCTGGTCTGAGATTTTAAACCGGGCCGACTTTGCCAAACTCATGAGCGTCAACGTCGACATTATGATCCGTTCATTTGCGCTTGTAGCCGCGTTTTTCCTGTTCACCCGTTTTGGAGCGCAGTTTGACGAAGTCACACTTGCGGCCAATGCGGTCCTCATGAACTTTTTCTTGCTATCGGCCTACTTTCTGGATGGCCTCGCAGCCGCTTCTGAGCAATTGGCTGGCAGAGCGGTTGGTGCGCGCGCGAAACACTCATTTTGGGCGGTCGTGAAGCGCACGGTTGGTTTTGGGTTTCTCGTTTCAGCCGTCGCGGCGACAACGCTGATGGTTTTCGGCGAACACTTTATCGCCTTGATGACGACATCAAACGAAGTGCGATCAGTGGCACATACCTACCTGGGGTGGGCCGCGCTAACTGCGTTGGTCGGCGTACTCGCTTTCCAAATGGATGGAATTTTTATCGGTGCAACATGGTCGCGGGAAATGCGAAACCTGATGCTGTTGGCGCTTGTTTGCTTTGTAGGTTTCGCGACCATTCTCGTGCCGCCACTACAAAATCATGGTCTATGGCTGGCGCTTAATTTGTGGCTGTTCGTGCGCGGGATTACAATGCTCTTTGTGCTGCCGCGCAAAGCGCGACAAGTCTTTACCTAAGTTGGCAGCGGGCGCCCCGCCCAGTCATCAACGGCGCGATCCCTTAAACCGTGCACCGACGACAAACCATCATCGCGCAGCATTTTCAAAAGCCCTTTGCAAATGTGCTGCGCCAAATGGGGCCCCTGATAAATCATACCAGTATACAGCTGGACGAGGTCCGCACCGGCCTCGATTTTGGTGCTTGCGGTGGCAGCGCTCTCAACGCCACCTACACCAATCAGCGCCAATTCTTTGCCAACGCGCTGGCGGACCTTCGCGAGCATGATGGTGGAGCGTTCAAAAACAGGACGGCCCGAAAGACCACCGGTCTCCCCAATATCGTTTTTCAAACCGGTGCGGCTCAGCGTGGTGTTGGAAACAATCATTCCATCGATGTTTTTGTCCAATACCTCGGTACAGATATCGTCAAGATCCGCCTCGGCCACATCGGGCGCTATTTTCAGGAAGATAGGCACCATTTTTGGCTGTTCATGCATCGCATTGACAACCCGAGACAACAGCTCAGAGAGCTTGTCGCGCGTTTGTAGATCTCGCAATCCTGGTGTGTTGGGTGATGAAATGTTGACCGTGAAGTAGGAAGCGAGCGAACAAAACGTCTCGATTCCGCGCACATAGTCCGCAATGCGATCGGTGCTGTCTTTGTTCGCACCAATGTTCACGCCAACGATCCCACTCGCCCGCGTTCGTTTCATCCGGTCAAGCGCCCCGGCGTGGCCATCATTGTTAAATCCCAGGCGGTTGATCACGCCATGGTCCGCCGGAAGCCGGAAAACGCGTGGCCGTGGGTTGCCCGGTTGCGCCAGCGGCGTCAGCGTGCCGACTTCTGAAAACCCAAAACCAAGCCGCAAAAGCGGTTCATAGACCTCAGCGTTCTTGTCAAATCCGGCGGCTACGCCGATGGGGTTTGGGAAGTCCAAGCCAGCGATGCTCACCCGTAAGCGTTCATCACTGATTGTAGTACGTGGTTTTAGCTGGCCGGTCTTAAGGCCGGCAACTGCCAAACCGTGGGCTTTTTCCGCCTCCAAGCGAAAGGCCAACCAGCGACCGACGCTATCCCACATGCCCGATGTCATGCGTCCGCCAAATGTTCAGGAAACTGGTGCCGACCTTCGCTGGTCAGCGGTAGCTTGGTAACCGCTACTACGGCTTCCAAGTAAAGGTCTGCATAAAGATGTGGGAAAAGAGCACCACCGCGCGATGGTTCATATTTCAGCGCGTCCCCCAAAGCCGTGGCGTTGACAGTAAGCAGCAACAAATCAGCCTGCCCGGCAAAGTGTTTCGCGGCGGTTTCCCGAACTTGGGTCGCCGTCGAAAAATGAATGAACCCGTCGGCAAGATCGATGGGGGCGCCGTTGAAAACACCTTTCGCGGTGGCTTCGTCCCACTGGTCTTGCGTGGCAATCTTGTAGATGTTTTTTTCCATTGCGACGTCCTTAACGCAAATCATTTGGGGGGCAAGGGGACCACGCCTGCTACCACAACTTACTCTGGTCGCAATTTTGGCGCATCCGCATGATACAATGGCGAAAAGAACGGGGGTTGCGATGAAAAAACTTCTTCTGGCGATGATAGCAATCGTATGGGTGGTTCCGAATGCTGGGGCTGAGACGGGCCGCTACATTCTCGAGAAAACCGACAATGGCTATGTTCGCATGGATACCCAGACTGGCGATATGGCACTGTGTGCCGAGGCTGACGGGCAGATGATTTGCCGGGCTGCCGCCGACGAACGGGCGGCATTTCAACAACAATTGGATGCTTTGGATGCCCGCATTGATAGGCTTGAAAAAGCTCTAGCCGCTGGGTTAAGCGCGCTGCCTCGTGCACCGTCTGCCGGCCTCCCCGATCCCAGCGAGTTCGAGCAGGGCCTTGATTACATGGAGCAGTTCTTCAATCGTTTTCGAGGCATAATCGAAGACACCGAAAGATCGACGCAGTAATTGGCACCCTATCGAAACGGACCCTTGGATGGCGGCCGGCCAATCACCTGTTCTATTATGCTAAGAACGTGCGCTGATGTCGAAAGTGGCATGTCGTCGACTTGAGTTTGGCCTTCGCGCAAAGCGCGCTGGAAGGTTTCTACTTGAAAGTTCAACCCGGTTGTAGCGCGTGTTGGCTCGAAGACACTGTCCGGGCGATTGCGAAACTTCGCCCATGCACGCCTGATTTTCCCACCTTCAATAAGCGGCAGCTTTGTTACCGGTTTTTGCCAAACTGATAGGCTAGGCGCGGCGACGAAGGGACGGCCGAGCGCCAGTGTTCCGTTTTCACAATGGACAATAAACCGGTTGTCCCCCTGTTCGTTTTTGTTTTCCCAAAAGCCGACGGCAGCATCGACCGGCACGCCGCCCGCCGTAAAGGCAAAGCGTGCATTGTGGTCAACGCCGGACGGTGCTGCCGACCAACGCGCCTGCGTGAGACTGCCGTCGCCCAGTAAAAATTGTGCAACTGACAGTGGGTAAACGCCAAGGTCCAGCATCGCGCCGCCGCCAAGTGCAGGGTCAAACAGGCGGTGCTTGGGATTATACCGGCAGTAGAAGTGGATCGTCGCCTCGGCTCGGATCGGTTTGCCCAATTCTTCGTTAAGCAGCATCGCACGTGCTCGTAGGGTGGTGGGCAAAAACCGGGTCCATAAGGCTTCCATAACAAGAACCTTGTGCTTTTCCGAGGCAACCCGAATTTTGACGACCTCATCGGCATTCATTGCGATGGGTTTTTCAATGAGCGCCGGTTTACCACGTTCGATGGCTTCGATCGCTTGCGCACAATGCACAATGTGCGGACTTGCAATGTAGATCGCATCCAAATCAGGATCCTCAAGAAACCCCGTATCATCATAGGCTTTGACGTTCTCTCCGTGCGTTTCGCCAAAAGTCCGAGCCGCCGCAATTTTCCGGGAACGAACACTGTGGAGCACAGCATCGGGAACCGCTTTTAGATCGCGTGCAAACTTATCGGCGATGTGGCCTGTACTCCAAATGCCCCATCTGATTGGTCGGTCAATTTGCGCCATTTTTGTTTCCCACCTGGTCGAACCGGTACATGGCTGCCATTGAAAACAAACTCAATTGAAAAAAGCGTTGAACGAGCGCTGGACACGCGTCTCTTTGGTGATATAACCCGCGCACTCTGAGCGGCGATGCCGCCCCCACAGCCCTTCAAAAGCTGTTAGATGTGCCCGGGTAGCTCAGGGGTAGAGCAGCGGATTGAAAATCCGCGTGTCGGTGGTTCAAATCCGCCCCCGGGCACCATAATCATGAATATCTTATTGAAATATATAGATAATATTTGAAGCAGACATTTTCGTACACCCTTCTATCCACCTTACGGTTTCGGCACAGACAGGCTTAGGCGGTTTAATTTAGTGTTCGAAGTGCGGGTAATCCACGCATGCAGCTGTTAAATCGTTGCCTCTACCACGGAAGTTTATCGAAGGTGCGGGCAGCATACTAACGACCTTAAGGCTATCTCGGCGCCAAAGCAAACGCGGTTGCGCACGGATCCGCGTCAGCATAGTACATCACACACATATCCGATGTCCGCTCTGAGCCCGAAGCGGACACCAATCGTCGACTCCGCAAGGCGGATCGAGAAGGATGTATTGAATGGTCGTAGTGAATTGATACTGTTAACTTGGGAAGGCTACGAGCCAGTGTTTGGGCGTGTCAGTTACGGCTTTTTCCGAGTAGCGTCCGTGGTTTGTCACGATAGGAGCGAGCATGGATTTGGGAGACCGGAGGGATTTCGCCGAAACGGCAGCTCATGCAGCCGGTGAGTTTGCCTATGAAAAATTCAAGGCGATCGAGCATCTGACGATAGAAAGCAAAGGTAATCATGATTTGGTGTCAGAAGCTGACCGGGACACTGAAACATTGATCCGTAGCACGATCGAGACAAAGTGGCCGGATGACGGCATTGTCGGAGAGGAACACGGCCGTAAACTTGGGTCGAGTGGTTTCGATTGGATTATCGATCCGATCGATGGGACGGCTAATTTTGTAAGTGGTATCCCGCATTGGTGCGTTGTCATCGCGTGTGCATTTGAAGGACTGCCCGTTGTCGGCGTGATTTATGATCCGAACACAGGCGAGACCTTTTCCGCCGCGCAGGGACTTGGCGCGCATGTCAATGGAAAGCAAATGACGGTCTCAAGCGGCGAGACTCTGGCAGCAGGATCAGTGGCCACGGGCGCGTCCGGTCGTTCAGATCGTGAAGAAGCGTCAGCGCTAGTGCGCGACATTCTGGTCAATGGCGGCATGTATTTCCGTTCGGCTTCAGGCGCACTGATGTTGGCCTATGTCGCGTCAGGTCGGCTCCTCGGTTATGTTGAGGACCACATGAATTCGTGGGACTGCTTTGCAGCCCTCTTGATGATCAAAGAGGCTGGCGGCGAACACTATCCGCTTGACCCCCAACGCTCACTCGAAAAGGGAACCATGCTGGTTGCCGGTAGCGCGGGCATTTATCCTACGCTCGAGCAGATCGCCGGACGGGTTTTCAAGCGTTGAGCGCGCCCTTGAGTGCGGGATAAAGAGCAAGGTATCGCTGATAGATTTCCTCATAGTCTGCCATCGCTCTGGCGTCGGGCTCGATCAGTCGACCGGGCTTCACCATGGCCTTGATGCCATCATCAATCGTGGCGAAATGCCCGGCTCCATGTGCGGCAAGGATCGCTGAACCAAGCGAAGGCCCGTCTGTTGAGGCGGGAATCCGAACGGGGATGCCCGCGGTATCCGCGTGGATTTGCATGAATAGATCCGAGTTGGTCGCGCCGCCACCCGCAACCATTTCCGTGCCGCTATATCCACCTTTGGCAAAAGCATCGAGGATCGCACGCGTACCCATCGAGATACCTTCCATGATCGCCCGGAAAACGTGGTGCGGTTCGTGGGCTAGTGTCAAACCGGTGATGGCGCCACGCGACAACGCATCCGTATATGGAGTGCGATTGCCTTGAAAGTGATCTTGTACGATCAAGCCATCTGATCCCGGTGAAAGCGCAGCGGCCTTTTGGTTCATCTCCTCGAAGTTGAGGGTTCCACCGACGAAACGCTTGAGCCAATTGATTATGGAACCGGTCGACGTTTGTCCGCCTTCGATGATGTATAGGTCCGGATAGACGATATCGGCATAGGCACCCCACATGCCGTTGGCGTGAAACGGCTTCTCCGTGACGCCGAACTGCAAATGCGAGGAACCGGTGATCAGGCAAAGCTGGCCGGGTTTTGAAACGCCAAGGCCGATCATGCCAATCAGCGCGTCGGCACCCCCTTGAACGAGTTTGGTTTTGGCCGTCAGTCCCAACGCTGCGGCGGCTTCTGTTGTCAGATTGCCGACTACTTCGCCGGGCGCCGCGACTCGAGACGGCCATTTCTCGACAAGGTCTGCCATGCCTAGGGCCGCGACCAAGCTCGAAGCCCATCCACCATCGCGATTGGCATAATGCCAACGCAGACCAACGTTGTTGAGCGACGCGCACCGCTCACCGGTGAGCTTGATCGTAAGATAATCCTGATACTCGCAGATCGTGTGTGCGTTCTTGTAGACCTCCGGTTCATTGCGGAAGATCCAAAGGGCCTTGGGAACCATCCACTCCGCAGACACAGGGCCTTTGCCGTCACTGTTGAGCTTCAGGCGAGGATCGCCGGTCTTCAGAACAAGGTCAGCCTCCCCGGAGGCCCGCACATCCATCCACATCAGCGCATGGCGCAGTGGCCTATTATACTTGTCCAGAGCCACCACGGTGCAGCACGTGGTGGCGTAGGCCATGGCTTCAATTTGATCGCCAGACAGCCCCGCCTGTTCGAGACAAGCGCGCGTTGCCTTGCACAGGCCGCTCCACCAATCATCGGGGTTCTGCTCTGCGCGAGCGCCTGGCGAGAAGAGTGTTTCATACGGTTCCGCATGTGACGCGACGCACTTGCCATCAAGGTCATAGATCCGCGCCCGCAGACTTTCAGTGCCGCCATCGGCCGCCAGAAAATACGCCATTGTTCCTCCTCCCCAGACTACTTACTTCTATTCTTGTTCGACCAAGAGCCTCTGCAGCAATCCCGGACTATCCCAGTGCGGCATGTGCCCACATCGCACCACATGCGCCGCAACTTGCGGCGGAATGTTAAAAATATGCTCCTTGGGAATGATCGCATCGCCAGAGCCAAAAACGGCCTGCGTCGGCATGATGCTAGCGACCTTGCTCAGCGCCGCAAGCGTATCGATTAGCTGCATGTTCCCACGCGCCATCGAGCTGGCCAACTCTTTTAGACGGCCTTCAGATAGCTCGGACGCCATGGAGTCCAGTACATCGTCGCCGAGGCTAGACGCCTTGGGTCCAAGCATGCGCATCAGATGGGCCACTTCGCCGGGCCTTGAGGCGTTCGCCACGCCTTCGATAAATGTACCATTGATGTCATGGCCACATCCAGCCGGTGCGATCAGCGTCAGCGTCGCGACGGCTTCCGGCACCGTCTCGGCTGCGAACGTGCACACATGGGCACCGAGCGAATGGCCGACCAGGTGCACAGGTTTTGGTTGTTGACTTAGCTGAGCGACCATCCAGGAAACGAGACTTTCAACATCTGGTGCTTCGAGCAAGTTTCGGCCATGTCCAGGCAGGTCAGGCGCCTTGGTTTTGTACCCGCTCCGCTCAAGATGGCCACGCAGCGCGGTCCAGTTTGAACCAGCGCCCCCAAGACCGTGAGCAAGCATAACCGTGTCAGTTTTCACTGAAACGAGACGGCTATGCGACACGACGGGTGCACGTCCGGCCTCGGTTTCAAGGGCCGCTTCCACATCGCATGCTTCAATACGGCCTCGTCGGCCACTTCCGAGAATCGAATTCAGGTCGATGTTGTTTTGCTTGGCGATCCGCCGCGCCAACGGTGTCGCGCGATATTTACTGCTTTCAGTTGTAGCGGGTATCGGGCTACTTGCCTCATTGGCCGAGGGCTCCACTTTCGGAGCGGGTCCAGACGGCTGTTCGGCATCTGCGTTTTCGCCGATGCCTTCCCAAGCGTCGCTGGTTTCAATCACGGCGATTGGCGCGCCGACCGCCACAATGTCGCCGGGATCAACGAGTGTTTCAAGCAGTTTGCCAGCGCCAAGTGCCGGATACTCTACCAGCGTCTTGTCGGTCTCGAGCTCAAGCAGAGCGTCGCCGCGGGCAAACGACTCCCCTGGCTTGACAACCCAATTTGCGATCGTTCCCTCATCCATCGTTTCGCCAAGACGCGGCATCGGCAGTTTGATCTTTTCCAAGGTTGTCATTTGTTGATCATCATCATGGCTGCATCGGTGATGAGCTCGGGTGTCGGTACAGAGTTTTTCTCCAGCAGCGGCGACACCGATATCGGGATGTCTTCGCCGGCCACACGCACAACAGGATCTTCCAAAAAGTCGAAGCACTCTTCGGAAATGCGCGCCGCCAGTTCCGCTGCGACGCCGGATGTCATGACACCTTCTGAAACCACCATTGCGCGGCCCGCTTTTTCGACGAGCGGTTGGATGGTGTCAAAGTCGAGCGGATTGAGCGTCCGCAGATCCACTACAGCCGTCTCGATACCACTGGCTGACAAGCTTTCGGAAGCAGTGAGCGCGTGATGGACTTGACGTGAGTAACTTACGATGACGAGATCAGCGCCGTTGCGCATTATATTGGCCTTGCCCCATGGCTCGTCAGAGACATCGACGTCGAGTTCGCCTTTGAGCGTGTACAGACCCTTATGTTCAATAAATACGACCGGGTCCGGCTGGCGCATGGCTTGTCGTAGCAAATGATAGGCGTCGGAAACTGTCGCAGGCATGGCAACGCGCAGGCCCGGCGTGTGCATGGCAAAGGCTTCGAGGCTTTGGCTGTGTTGAGCGCCAGCGGAGCGCCCGGTTCCGCCTTGGGTGCGCAGCACCATCGGAACCCCGATTTGGCCGCCAAACATGTAGCGGATCTTGGCGGCTTGGTTTGCCAGTTGATCCATCGTCATGCCCATGAAGTCGACATACATCAGCTCGGCGACCGGTCGTAAACCCGTCATCGCCGCACCCACGGCCGTGCCGACGATCGCCGCTTCCGAGATTGGTGTATCAATCACGCGCTCCGCGCCAAACTCGTCGATCAAACCTTTGGTGACACCATATGCACCGCCGTAGAGGCCGACTTCTTCGCCCATTATGATGACGTTTTCATCTTCGGCCATGGCGTGTTGAAGCGCCAGTCGCAGCGCGTCGCGATACGTTGTTTCCATCGTCGTCACGTCAGTCATCGCTCAGCCAAAACGCGTCCAAGGCGAGTACGCACGGGTTCGGGTTCCAGCTCGCCGGGATCGTATACATCTTGGAACATGGACTTCATCTGCGGTTCTTTTCCTTTGATTGCAAAGTCGATGCTGGCGTCCATTTCCGAAGCAATATCCTCGTCCAAAGCATCAAGGTCGGCCTCAGTGACCGACTTGGTATAAATGAGTTTTTGTCGTGCGTGCACAACCGGATCCTGTTTGCGTCCTTCAGCTTCCTCGGCATCATCGCGGTAGGGTGACTTGTCCATCCGGGCGTGGCCATGAAACCGGTAGCAATCAACAGCGAGATAAGCTGGCTTTCCGTCTCTTGCGCCCGCCATAAGCTCGCCTGCCACGTCGGCAACATCTTCAACATCAATGCCGTCGACCGTTTTTGCTTCCAAACCGAAAGCTGCGGCCCGCTCGTGCAGGTTGGGGTTTGCGGTCGCGCGGTCGACGCGGGTGCCCATGCCATATTGATTGTTGATGCACACGAAAATCACCGGCAGTTTCCAAAGTGCGGCCATGTTCATACTTTCATACAAAATGCCTTGCCCCATCGCCCCGTCGCCGAAGAACGCGACAGAAACCGCGTCAGATTTTGCATTGCGCGCCGCCAGTCCTGCGCCCACAACGGCGGGAATACCGCCGCCTACTATGGCGTTGGCGCCCAGATGACCAAGGCTCATGTCAGCAATGTGCATCGATCCGCCCTTGCCGCTGCAATAGCCGGTTTCCTTGCCGGCAATCTCTGCCATCATGCGGTCGGGATCAGCGCCGCGCGCCAAAAAAATGCCATGCCCGCGATGGTGTGTAGTAAATGTATCCCCATCGCGCATGTTTGCGCACACACCGACGGCTGCGCTTTCTTCGCCGATTGAAAGGTGGAGCATGGAGCCGGCTGACTGCCCGCGCACGAACAGTTCGCCTACCCGTTCCTCGAAGGTCCTAACGCGGCGCATCTGCCGGTAAAGGTCGAACAGATAGGCGTTCGATTTTGCTTTGGCGTTTTTCGCGTCCATCAAATTATTCCATATTGGCGGGCTTTGTTGCGTAGAAACGGCAAGCCGTTTTGCATGACTTCTGGCTCGCCGGATGCAACCGGGCGCCAGACCGACAAGCCAAACGCGATTTCCGGCGGCATATTGATGAAGCTCTCCATAGCGAGGCCGCCTATGAAACCGACGGCCCGAAGGGCCGAAAAGACTTCATCCCACTGGATGGTTCCCGCTCCGGGCGTGCCCCGATCCGACTCAGACAGGTGGATGTATTTTAAATGCTCCCGCGCATCGATGATGCCCTGCGCGATGCCCTTTTCCTCGATATTCATATGGTAGGTGTCGAGATGTACGAACATGTTACTGGCGCCGATCCGTTCGATCATGTCCACTGCCTGCCAGCCGGTGTTGAGCAAATGCGTTTCATATCGATTGACCGGCTCGATACCCAAAAGCAGACCCAAGGATTTGGCATGGCTAGCAGCCTTTGTCAGTGCAACGGCCACATTGTCCAATTCAATCTGCGTCGGAGGTTCGCCGGAGCGTTCACCAATACCGCCATAAACTACGCCCGAAAGCGCTTCGCATCCCATGGCTGCGCACTTGTCCAGCGCGCCTTTGAGGAAGTCAACCGCGCCTTCCGGATTGCGTGAAGCCCAGACCGCCTCAGGCAAGCCCAATGAGCAAACCGCCCTCATCTTGTGCGCCTCCAGCGTCTTTCGGCTATGTGCGGCGTCGACCGTAGGCGGGTCCAAGAGCGCGATCTCGAGGAAGTCCATGCCGTAGCGCGCCGCATTGGCGACAGCGGACTCACACCCTGCTTGATCCCAAGTCATGGTCCACATGCTGGTATGAACGCCAAAACCTTTCATCGCAACTACCTCGCTTCCAACAACAGCGCGCGTGCGAGCTGCTCATCCACCAGGAGCCGTTTCACAAAACCTGCCCGCAACACCGCCAATGTTGCAGCGAGTTTCCGCTCGCCGCTCGCCAGCACAACGGTGCTCATGTCGGTCATCTCACTGGGCCGAACACACGGTGTGCAGTCATTAAGCGGGATGTCAGCAACTTGACCGTCACCCGTGAAAAACACGCCGCAGCAGTCACCGACGACACCCTTATTTTGCAATTCAGCCTTCTGCTCATCGGTAAAAATGCCACTCTCAAACAGGATCGAACCCGGCTTACATTCGCCGAGGCTCATGAGGGCATGGTCCGCCTTGCGCGCGGTGCCGAGCGCCTCCTTGACGAGTCTTTGTTCCATGATTGTCTGACATGCTTGAGCGTTATCGGTCACAAAAGGTGCCGGCATCAGCATCGCACGGCCAGCCGTGGTGGCCGCCAGACGCACGCAAACATCGCCGGGAGCTGTGTGGGTCGCGTGTGCGACCGATCCCATAATCGAAACAAAGGTAACATCGGTCTTCTTCACGCCCGTCACATGGTCGGCCATTGTCGATAGGGTGCGACCCCAACCGATGCCAACGGTCACCGGACCCTCGGTCGATAAAACGCGCGCCATGTAACGTGCGGCCAAAACGCCGACTGCGTCGCGCGCGTATTTCTCGCGGTTCTCGCTATAATCGGCCGACACGGGCGCGACCTGCACTTCTTCGAGGCCGAACGCGGCGCTGAGCTGATCTGCCAGGGCCAGCGTGCGCGACGTGCGATGCTCAACCGAGATCCGTACCAGGCCCTGTTCGCGCGCATCAGCGAGCATGCGCAGCACTTTAAAGCGCGAGATGCCAAGCCGGTCGCTGACTTCCTTTTGGCTCAAATTGCCAACATAGTAGAGCCACGCCGCCTGCGCGATGTCGTCCTTAACGCCGCTTTCACCGGCCAGCATCGTGATTTTCCTCCCAACGAAGTTCGCTTGTTAAATGGCTTGACCGCGACTTTCGTCGGACTATAGTCACATAAGTGCATCAAGTGCACAAGTGTTGCATTTAACCGCACGTGCGTCTTTCCAGGGTTCACCCTAGGTAAATGTGCACTAATTCAGTTTTTGGTTGGCTGGAGGAGCAGCCGCCGAAATTCACTCCGCCTCGGCGGGATTTGGGAGGAAGATTATGAAGACAAGACTCACACTACTGGCGGCTGCGATGCTCGCAAGCACGACCTCGTTTGCGGTTGCGGGCGGGCACTCAAAAGACATCGCCACGGTCGTGAAAATCGCCGGTATCCAATGGTTCAACCGGATGGAAGAGGGCGTCAAAAAATTCGCCGAAGAAAACGGCATGAATTCGTTCCAGGTCGGTCCGGCGCAAGCGGACCCGCAGCAGCAAGCCGCATTGATCGAGGACATGATCGCGCAAGGCGTTGATGCGCTCGCCGTTGTCCCGATGTCGCCGGAAGCGCTTGAGCCTGTGCTTGCCAGAGCGATGGAAGCTGGAATCGCGGTGATCACACACGAAGCGGCGTCCCAGCAAAATGCGAACTATGACATTGAAGCGTTTGTGAACGAAGACTTCGGCGCAAACCTCATGGAGCAATTGGCGACATGCATGGGTGGCGAGGGCGAATATGCGGTCTTCGTCGGGTCACTGACATCGCAAACGCACAATCAGTGGGTGGACGGTGCGATCGCTTACCAAGAGGCCAACTATCCAAACATGACCCTGGTGGGCGACAAGAACGAAACTTTTGATGACGCTGAAAATGCCTATACCAAGGCACAAGAGGTCTTGCGCGCATTCCCGAATGTGAAGGGTATGCAGGGATCGGCGTCCACCGATGTGGCCGGCATTGGTCGTGCGATCGAAGAACGCGGAATGGAAGATGGCACCTGTGTATTCGGTACATCGCTGCCATCAATCGCCGGACAATACATCGAAACCGGCGCTGTTGACGGCATTGGCTTCTGGGATCCGGCTGTTGCAGGTGAAGCCATGAACAAGCTTGCCGTGATGGTAATGAACGGCGAAGAGGTGACTGACGGCATGGACCTTGGTCTCCCGGGCTATGAGGAAGTGCGCCTCGACGGCAAGGTGATCTACGGCAAGGCGTGGGTTAACGTAAACGCCGACAATATGGCCGAATATCCGTTCTAATCGGATCGAAATGAGGGGGGCAGCACAATCGTTGCCCCTCGTTCTATGCAGCCTTTTTCACCGATCTGACACGCTTGGCGCGCCCCATGGCCGAATCCGACGCATCACCATTTATTGACCTGCGCGCGATCACCAAACGCTACGCTGGCGTCACCGCGTTGGAAGGCGTCGATTTTGCGGTCAATCCGGGCGAAGCTGTTTGTCTTGCCGGTGAAAACGGGTCGGGCAAATCCACGCTCATCAAGATTATCTCCGGCGTCGAGCAGCCCACCGAAGGCACCATTGAAATTGATGGCCATGCGATCGGGCAAAACAATCCGCGCATCGCCGCCGCGCGTGGCGTCATGGTGATCTTTCAGGATTTCTCGCTTTTTCCCAATCTGCCAGTCTATGAAAACATTGCCTATCCGACGCAGATGAACGCGCATCGCCGCTTCTTTGACCGCGCGTCCGCCCGCACACTCGCCGCCGAAGTGCTGGACCGGATCGGCGTATCGATTGATTTGAACGAGCGGGTGGAAAACCTGCCGGTCGCGCAAAAGCAATTGGTCGCCATCTGCCGCGCGCTTGCCTCCAACGCCCAGCTCATCATCATGGATGAACCAACAACCGCGCTGACCGAAAAGGAAGTCCAGCGCCTGCTCGGGATCATCCGCAAACTGAAAGATGACGGGGTCGCCGTAATCTTTGTCAGCCACAAGCTAGCTGAGGTGCTTGAGGTCAGTGAAAAAGTCGTGGTGCTTCGAAACGGCAACAAGGTTGCTGAAGGCCCGGCCGCCGATTTTGACACGCAATCGCTGACCTTCCACATGACTGGCCGTGATGTGCCGGAGGCAAAGCCCGGTGCCGTGGTTGCCGGGGCCGAAACGCTGATGCGCGTTGAGGGTCTTGGGAAGCAGGGCGTCTTTAGTGATATCAGCTTTGACCTGAAAGTCGGGGAAATCCTCGGCATCACCGGCCTGCTTGGCAGTGGCCGCACATCGCTTGCTAAAGCGCTATTCGGCCTGGTCAAGCCGGACCAAGGCAGCCTGACGGTTGATGGTCAGAACATAGCCTTGGGCGATCCGATCGCCGCCTCTCATGCGCGCATTGGCTACGTGCCGGAAGACCGGCTCACCGAGGGCCTTTTCCTGACCCAATCCATCATGCGCAATGTCGCCATTGGCAGGCTCGACGATCATGCACGCGGCAGTTTTCTCGACATGAAGGGCCTGTTTGCCGAAGCGTCAGACTGGATCCAGCGGCTAAAGGTCAAGGCACCGGATATTCAGGCGCCAGTGCAGTCTCTATCTGGCGGCAACCAACAAAGGGTTGCGCTGGCCCGTTGGCTATCGCGCGCGCCGCGCATTCTAATCTTGAACGGCCCCAGTGTCGGCGTCGACGTCGGCTCGAAAGCTGATATCCACGACATCATCCGCGATCTGGCAAAGGATGGCATCGGCGTCATCGTTATCTCGGATGATCTGCCCGAATTGCTTTCCACCTGTAACCGCATCCTTGTTATGCGCGAGGGCCGCGTCACCGACGAGATTGATGGCGTTACCGCCACCGAAGCTGATCTGGCCCACAGGTTGGCGTCATGACCGGATTTCTGCCTAAAGACTTCTGGACCCGCAACGAGACACTGGTCGCTGGCGTCATCATCGCCTTTTGTGCGATCGCGACGATTTCTGACCCGCTCTTCTTCACGGTGACCACCGTCTCTGATCTGTTGCGCGCGTCAATCGTGATCGGTATTTTGGCGATCGGCGCTATGCTTGTCCTGGTGTCCGGCGGCATCGATGTCAGCTTCACGGCCGTTGCCGTGTTTGCCATGTACGCGGCCACCAAAATAGCGCTGGCTCTTTGGCCTGATATGCCCTGGCCACTGATATTCGCGATCGCCATGCTTGTCGGGTCAGTGCTCGGCGCGATCAACGGCATTTTCATCGCCTTTTTCAAACTGCCCACATTGATCGTCACGCTTGGCACGCTCTCAGTCTTCCGTGGTTTTCTGCTGACGTTTGTCGGCTCACAGCGCATTTCGGCTTTGCCGCCGGAGATGCGTGATTTCTCGCGCGGTGTGTTGGCGCGCGGCACCACCGAAGCGGGTAATTTTTATTCCATTCCCTGGTCGGTTCTGGCGCTGCTCGGCGTCATCGTGCTTACCTGGTTCATCCTGCAGAAAACCATGCTGGGGCGCTCGATCTACGCCATTGGCGGTAGCCAGGAGAGCGCGCGCCGGATCGGAATCAACGTCAAATGGACGCAGTTTTTCATTTACGTCTATGTCGGCGCTTTGGCCGGACTTGCTGGGATCATCCACGGCTCCGTCGGCCGGATGGCTGATCCTTTCTCGCTCGTCGGGTTAGAACTGTCGGTGATTGCGGCAGTGGTGCTTGGTGGCGCGAGGCTGATCGGCGGCTATGGCACGATTACCGGCACGTTGCTCGGCGTTGCCCTAATTGTCATCGTGCAAAACAGCCTAATCGTGATCGGCATCCCGACAACGTGGCAGTCCGTCACCATCGGATTGCTCATCTTGCTTGGCACGGGCGTGCCGGCATATCGCGCAAAACGTGCAGCGGCACGGGCCGGATAAGGAGGGTCAGATGAGCGGCGGACCACATCGAGCGCAAAGCGTCACTGAAGCACCCGAGTTCCGGTTGTTGATAATCGCGGTCGCCGTTTTCGCGCTGATGTCCTTTTTGTCGCCGGACCGGTTCCTGTCGACCCAGAATTTAACATCCATGGCGTTCCAATTCCCTGAGTTTGCCATTTTGGCATTGGCCATGACCATCACCATGATGACGGGCGGCATCGATTTGTCGGTGGTCGGTGTGGCGAACCTATCAGCCGTTGTTGCTGCGATCATCCTGACATCCTTTGGCGATCCGGCCATGCCTGTCAGCGACAGCCTGATGTGGCTGGGCATCGCGCTCACCGCATCCCTGGCGATCGGTGCGTCCTGCGGCCTGGTCAATGGTGCGCTGGTGGCTTTCTTTGGCCTGCCACCAATTCTGGCAACGCTCGGTTCGGGACTGGTGTTCACCGGTTTTGCGATCGCCATGACCGGCGGCAGTGCCGTCATGGGCTTTCCCGATACGGTCGCCTGGCTCGGTAATGAGCGCGTGATCGGCATTCCGGTGCCGCTCATCCTGTTTGCCGTCCTTGCCTATGCGCTTCATATTATCCTGACACGCACCGCCTTCGGGCTGCGTGTCACCATGTATGGCGCTAACCCCTTGGCGGCGCTCTATGCGGCGGTTGACATCAACCGCATGCTGCTGAAGGTCTATGTGATCGCTGGCATGTTCTCATCGGTTGCCGGCATGGTGATCATGAGCCGGGCAAATTCCGCCAAAGCGGACTATGGCTCATCCTATCTGCTGCTAGCAGTTCTGATCGCTGTCTTGGGCGGTGTGAACCCCTATGGTGGCTATGGCCGCGTAATCGGTGTCGTGCTGGCCGTTCTGTCGATGCAGTTCCTTTCAAGCGGACTGAACATGCTGCAAGTATCAAACTTTGCTCGCGAGCTGATATGGGGCGCGCTGTTGATTTTCGTCATGGTGATCAACACCAACGCGCTGATCGGCGTGCGGAGCGCCCGTGCTTCGTCAACGAAGTAAGTCAACCACCACCGTTTGGGAGGACGGCATGAAAAAGATACTCAACAAACCGGAAGCCTATGTTGATGAAATGCTGGAGGGTTTTGTCGCGGCACACCCTGACCACTACGCCATGTATGGCGAGAGTGGGAAAGTCGTTGCGCGCGCCAAGCCGGGGAAGCAGGGCAAGGTTGGTATTGTAACCGGCGGTGGGTCCGGTCACCTACCTGTCTTTACCGGCTATGTCGGCGAGGGACTGCTGGATGCTTGTGCGATTGGCGATGTGTTCGCGTCTCCATCTGCCGAGCAGATGGCCGATGCCATTCGCGCCGCCAATCAAGGCGCTGGCGTGCTACGCCTTTACGGCAACTACGGCGGTGATGTCATGAACTTCGACATGGCCGGTGAGCTTGTCGAATTTGAAGACATTGCATGCACAACCGTACTGCTGGCTGACGATGTTGCCTCGGCACCGCCCGCCGAGGCCGAAAAACGGCGCGGCGTTGCCGGCATGGTCTATGCGTTCAAGATCGCGGGTGCTGCGGCCGAAGACGGTCGGGACCTTGCCGCTGTGACAGCGATTGCACAAAAGGCCGCAGATTCCTGCCGTTCGATTGGCGCGGCCCTTTCGCCTTGCACGGTGCCGCAAGCAGGTAAACCGACCTTCGAGATCGCGGACGATGAGATGGAAATGGGTATGGGCATCCACGGAGAGCCCGGTGTCTGGCGCGGCAAACTGAAGACTGCCGATGAAATCGCGGGCGAGATGATGGACCGTTTGCTTGAGGATATGCCGCTTGCCGGCGGTGACCGCGTATCAATCATGGTCAACTCATTGGGTGCGACACCACCGGAGGAGCTTTATATCCTCTACCGGATCGTCAAAGCGCGCCTGGAACAGGCCGGTGCGACGATCGTGATGCCGCTCGTTGGTCGCTATGCAACATCAATGGAGATGGCAGGCGTCTCTTTCACAATGTGCAAGCTGGATGACGAGCTCGAAGCACTGCTGAAAGCGCCGTGCGACTGCGCATTCTGGAGAGTGGAATGACGATAACAAAGGCTTCGCTCCTTGGGGCCATCGACAGGATAGCGGCGGCGATGGAGCGGGACTTTGATGCACTCAATGCCGCCGATGGGGCCCTCGGCGACGGCGATCTGGGTGTCACGATGACAAGGGGCATGCGCGCCATTGTGGAAATGAAGGACAGCCTGCCTGATGATCTCGGCATGGCATTGTTTCAATGCGCGCAAGCCTTCACCAAATCGTCTGGTTCCTCGTATGGCACTTTAATGGCCACGGGCCTCATGAGCGCGGCCAAAAGTCTGAAGGGCCGAACCTCAATCGAGACCGACGAGATCAGCGAGTTGGTATCCGGCGCCCGAGATAAGATGCAGGAGCGCGGTAAGGCAGAACTCGGCGGCAAGACGGTTCTCGATACGCTCAACTATGTTGCTAGATCGACCGACGTTGGCGGCGACATCGGCGGCGCTGCCGCCAATGCGGTGGATCTGGCGTTGGAAGATTTTCGCGACAAACCAGCCACCGTGGGGCGCGCGCGTATCTTTGGTGAAAAGAGCGTCGGGTTGGATGATCCGGGCATGTTGGCGATGCAAAGGGTAGTGAAGGCAGCTGTCGGCGAATAGGTTTTTGCACTTCAAAAGGATAGGGAGGCCAAGCATGCAATACCGAAAATTGGGCCGAACAGGGCTGAAGGTTTCGGCCATCACGATGGGCACATTCACCTTCGGCGGCGAAGGACCCTTTGGCATGACAGCCAATCAGGGCGTGGCCGAAGCCCAGAAACTGGTCGATTTGTGCATCGACCACGGTGTGAACCTTTTTGACACGGCCAACATGTATTCCACCGGCCTGTCGGAGGAGATTGTCGGTGAAGTGCTGGAAGGCCGACAGGACGACATTATGGTCACGTCCAAGGCGCGCATGCCGATCGGCGGTGGACCCAATGATGAGGGGGTGTCGCGCTGGCACCTGATCCGCGAATGCGAGCGATCGCTGAATCGCCTGCGCCGTGATCACATCGATATATATTACATGCATGAATGGGATGGGTTGACGCCCGTCGATGAGAAGATGGAGGCGTTGGAAACGCTCGTTCAGCAGGGCAAGGTGCGTTACACTGGCTGCTCAAACTATTCTGCATGGCACTTGATGAAATCGCTCGCCGCCGCGCCAAGCAGCGCGTCACGCTTTGCGACCCAGCAAATCCATTACACACTGGAAGCGCGCGAGGCCGAATATGAACTCTTGCCATTGTCTGTCGATCAAGGGCTGGGTGTGCTGGTTTGGTCGCCATTGGCAGCCGGGTTGCTGACCGGCAAACATCGCCGCGGTAGCAAGACCCCGGAAGGATCACGGCAGGCCGCCGGTTGGAATGAACCGCCGATCCGCGACATGGAAAGACTCTGGAATATTGTTGATGCGCTTGTCGAGATCGCTGATGAACACAGCGTAGAACCGGCCCAGATAGCGCTCGCGTGGTTATTAACGCGCCCGGCGATTTCTTCTCTCGTGGTGGGCGGTCGATCGGCGGATCAGTTCAAGGCCAATTTCGAGACCATGGATGTGATATTGAGCGAGCCGCAATTGAAGCGACTCAATAATGTGAGCAGGTTGCCGCTGATATATCCCTATTGGCACCAACATAATTTTGCGAGCCCCCGTTTTTCTGATGCGGATAAGGCCCTGCATGCCGATTATCCCGACCGCCATTATGGCGGCGACGACAATCTCGTTTAGTCTTGACGGATAGAGCCTACTATGAGGGCCATGCGTTGCACTTTGTTTCCAGCGGGTTTCAATGCTCCATTGGTCAATTGAGCCTGAAGCAGCCATTAGGTTAAGTGGTTGGATATCCGCTCCGAGCCCAATTTCGACGTTTGGAATGCCACAACTAATGTCCGTTTTTTGAGTTCACTGGGTGACGACACATATCTGTCATTGGTCATGTGATAGGGCACTCACGACGTTTGCGTATGGTGTAACCACGTGAAAAACAGCGGCTTATCGGGAATTGGTCTGCGTTTGCTGTCGGTTTTTCTGATGGCGGCAATGTCTGCGACAGTACACGGAGCAGCCCAAACTGTTCCAGTTGGGCAGATCATGTTCTGGCGGTCTGCGATCGCTTTGATTCCCATATGCGTTTATGTTTGGTTTTTAGGGCAGTTTCCTTTTGGCTTAAGGCCAAAACGACCGAGATTGCATATCACCCGTGGCCTTTTTGGAGCTTTTTCAATGGCTCTTTCGTTTGTTTCACTTGCTTATCTTCCAGTGGCCAATGCGCAGGCAATAGCCTACCTTGCACCTGTCCTTACCTTGCCAATGGCCGCACTTTTGCTCAAAGAAACACCGTCAAAATCGCTGGCAGTGTGTGTGGGCCTTGGCTTTGCAGGCGTAATCTTTTTGTTGTGGGAGTCATTGGAAAGCACGAACAAAACCGTATGGATAGGGGTGGGCGCCGCGCTTGGATATGCATTGACCATGGCATTCGTTCGGGTTCACATCAAAAAAATGACCGAATCTGAGAGTGCGTCAGCTATCGCATTTTTCTTTGCGATCATTTCAGCTTCGGTAGCTCTCTTAACACTGCCCTTTGGCTGGGTCGCTCTGGACTGGTCGACCTTCGGATGGCTTGCCCTTGCCGGAATTTTGGGCGGCCTAGGCCACATCGTTTCCAGCGAAGCGGTCGCGCGGGCACCTGTAAGTACTCTTGCTCCCTTCGACTTCACAGGCTTGATCTGGGCGCTAGGGTTTGACTTTATATTTTTCGCCACTTCTCCTGGCCCAATCGGGTGGATTGGGTTGGTTCTCATCATTGCGGCAGCAGCTTATGTTACCGTTTATCCAAAGCGGACATAAACGTCACGCGCCATGTCAGCTCGGTCCGCATAGCCGACATTGGTGTTGCCCCCATTTTCGTAAGCTTCAGGTCTCTGGTGTATCAGCCTGCATCGGACGAATGTCCCGTTTTCTTAGCAGTTTCCGCGTGAAACGTTTTCAGTTCATCGGCGCCACCGTGGCTCCCGCACCACCCGCAAAACCATTTGTCCTTTGTTGTGCCGATAAAGATCGGATGGTTCCCCTTTGGGCATCGTGCCGTCCACTTATTGTGATCGTTACCGGCCGGCATTGGATGGAGACCCAACTCCCTTGCAGTCCAGACAACTTGTGACGGATTGGCTTGCTGCTGTGCAAGCGCTGCGGCTTTGTTGGCCTCAATCTCTGCGTTGAGCGCCTCGATCGCGGTGTCCCATTCGTCTGCAAAGATCAGCCCGTCGCGAACACACTTCCTGGCGATCTCATGCGGCCAGCGCGCTCTCGTGAGAACCACGATTACCTTGTCCTTGACCTCGTCGAACCAGCGGTCTGCGTGGAAGGTGAACAGCCGACCTTTGAGATAACGATCCGACCCAACGTTACTGGCAAATAGCTCATCGGCAACGGCTACCACGTCGCCGATATGACCCCAAGGCACGCGCAAGTCGGTGATTTGCCAGACTTCATGGCGCCTGCCAGCTGAGTGAAGGAAGACATAGTGCGCCACGTGGTGCGCCGGACCTGCTCTCGATCCATGCTTGAGCAGGAATATGATGTGCTTGTCAGGAGACTTCTTGTGACCCTTTTTTAGAAAGAAGTCGGCTTCGAGAATACGGAAATTAGACATAAAAAATCCTCCATCAGCTACGCACCGAGGAGGACTTCACCTAACGACCCGATTGGTTGCCCAAAGGCCGCATCCCTTTCGGAGACCACCTTGCCCGGGCGGGCAGGTTGGTGAGGGCAGAGCCCTACTCTTGATGCTGTGGTGTGGACTACATGATCGCGTGACGATGAGCAAGAGCACGAAATCTCAATAGCGAGCGCTGCGTTCGTAGAGATGTTCAACCAGATAGCTCACCGGGCTACAGGTTAAATCGGCCAGCGGCGTAGCAATCGGTTATTCTGTCGGCGTCGGTGATTTTCTTGATCAGTTTGCCGTAGGTGCTTTGATGCATGCCTTTCGGCCTGTCGGGAACTCGGTGCCATCCCGGTTCGCCGCCCATGCGTATTCTGATCTTGTTTGCACGGCGCTGCGCCCGGTCGCTTTCACGTTCCCTTTGTGATGGATAGGAAAGCGCGTGGCATTTGCGACAGGCGAAGTGTCCGTGGTGATAAAGATGAAGAGTTCTTTCGCCACAATTTGGGCAAACAAAGAACGGTCGTTGACCACCGAAACGGCAGGGTTCCCAAGTGATGGCGACTTCTTCTGCAAGCGCCAAGCGGGGACCAGAGGTCAAAAAGAAGATCCGGTTCGACTGGGTATCGATGGGTACCGCCTCATGACCCCCGTCGTCGAGAGGCCAACTCAGGGTCCCTTTGAAGCCCCGCCGCAGGGCACCCGCTTTGTTGAGGCAGTTCACATCGATGCGCGGGACTTCAGCTGTGGTCGGCCGCCCCGTCGCATTCCACCCACCTGATCCATATCCACCCATTTGTCGAAATCTCCTTAAAGTTCAAGTCGCCGGTATAGAAATGCCACACTGGATCCACACTCAGTTTGTGATCCGATGTCGGGGCATAGCGGTATGGGGAGGGGGACTTCGCTTACCACCACAGTCACATCCCCTAAATGGGGGAGTGTGGTGGTGGCGTATCCGCCACCCCACCCCATCCCACTGCTCCGTTACTCACCACAGTCGATCACCACAGTCAGCTTGAGTGTGGTTTTGAAATACATCAGACGCCATTGCGGCGATCGGCGGCTGAGATCGCAACGGCATCGGTCAGCCGCTCCATCGACCTATTACCAACACGAACACCGCGGTAGTCGCGTCCAGCCCGCGGATCTCGGCAGAAGTCGTCCACAACCAGCATGCCATTTTTGATCATATGTGCGATGATCGAGCGTACTCTGTGGCGATCCGCGTCCTGAGCTCTTGTTCGCTGGGGGCGGGTGTGCCGACGGCGATATCCAGCTTCAATGCTTCAGCAACAAAGACCCCTACCCAATTGTCCACCGACTTCTCGCTGAAGCGCGGCGCGGGCTCCTGCCTATCTATCAGCCGCTGTATTTCTAAGTATTGTTCAACAGCGAGGCTGTCGCCGATGTCCGGCAGCTCAAAAGGTATGCAGACCCCCACGCTGTCTCCATTGTTTAACTCGACGCTTTCCATCTTACGCCAAAGCGCAGCTGCGGCAGGTGGCGCCATATTTGTTTTGCCGTCGATCACTTGGAAATATGCAGCACGGGTTTCTAATCCCAAATTGCTTGCTTCATTTGGGTCCATACGCTGCAGTTATCGGGCTACGCGCGCGCCATCGATCATCGCCCCAGCACCTCTTGCGCCGTAAATCCCCTGGTCCTTGTTCAATGCAGCCGATTTGTTGACGTGGTGGACGAGTTCAACAGCGCAGTTCGCCTCCGAGGCAATTCTCCGCCAAGCATCAATCACCTCGTTGATGGGGCCGTTATCATTTTCAGGTACCATGTGAGTAGTCACAAAAGGGTCGATCCGGAGAACGTCTATCTGCTCACGCTTGATTGTGGAGATGAGCTCTTCAATCAAAGGCTCGGCTACCTTGAGGCCTTCGCGACGGTATTCGGCAATCTTAATTGGAAGCTGACGCCCACTATCGACCATCAAACGATCGCATAGCATATCTTGTGAAACACCAAAGTGCTTGCATGCAGCAGTAAGCCGCCTTTGCAGTTCTTCGTTCGGATCCTCGCCGTTCCAAACCCAGACTTTAAGAGGTTTTCTGACTGACTCTTCCATCAGGTTTTTACCGGTGGCGAGAGCGAGGCTTTCGCTCATGCACAAGGCACTCTTGCCGGCACCTCCGGGGGCCACTGTTAGCGACACATATCCGCGAATGAGAAACCAACCGTAGAGCCAATCACGCGGGGGTATGTTGGTTTCATCGGGGATCACAAACCTGCTTGGGTTTATCGGATTTACCTTCTCCGGTTGAACAGCGGTACCAGAAGCTTCTTTCAGATTTCGGCGTTTTTCATTGGCTTCGATTGCCGTTTGCGATATGAGTTTTTCAGACAGCCCGCATTTGCTTAAATGGTGAACAATCGTCCCCGGGCCGGCCCTGCTTTCGGGGCTCAACCCGCCCCATTTTGCTTCAAGATCGGTGTAGGCATTTTTCCGATACTTCATACAATGATCGTACCAGGCTTGGTACGCTTCCACGTCCAACACACCCTTCACGGCATGGCTAAACGAAATCCACTCGTCGTAATTAAGGGTGTTTCTGGGTGTCTCTTCGATGAGCGTAATTAGCCGCTGCACTTCGATCGCCTTATCCTCTGGCGACAGGCTGTCCCATTCATCAAGTGCGTATTCAGTGCGACGCTGTCGTATCGAGGCGCCCAGTGCCTTAACGTTCATCGGTGGAGGGTCAACAGCCAAGCGCCTTGAACTCACGGTCGTAACTTCGTCCGTTGGTTCCGCCTTGGCGACTTTGCTTAGCTCAGCCTCGCACCAATTAATGAAATCCTGCGCCTCCACTTCTGTGATCAATGGGAGTTCTTGACGGGCGACCTCACATGGGGTTCGACCAATCCATTCATAGTCCTTGCCGGTATCGGGGTGCATCCCAAAGGCGACCGCTTGCTGACCATCGCACAAGATCTCGACCTGACACTTCTGGCCGTTAATTTTGAAATCGGATGTGCAGAGCTTTCTGAACGGTTCATCACATCGAACAAACAATCCGACCTTTGGTGGTAAGCCAACACGTTCCAATGCCTCTGGCCATCGTTTGAGCGCTTCCCCTTTGAGGATTTCTGCCACTGCCGGAACGCGCACATCGATATCGATCATGGGATTGTCGCGAAGCAAGAGCCCAATGTTGTTCTTAACGCGGAAGTCCTTTTCGATTGCTTCCGGCATGGCTTCATACTTTTGCCAGCCCTTAATCCTGGGTGCTTTCGTGCCATACGGTATCGGTATGGGCCTGAAACCATTGTCGACCAGTTTCTTCGCACGATCCTTAGCGCTAATTTGCATGTTCGACTGGGCATCGATGGGTTTATCAGCTGACATTGGCCAACCTCGCCATCGCTTCATCGACTTCAATCTCTACCCAATAGAGACGATGACCCAGTCTGATCGGGCGTGGCAAACGCCCTGACGCAACATCACGATAGATCGTAGACCGGCTGCGCCCACCTAGTTTGGCGCGAAGTTCGGTGAATGTCAGATACCGCACTATTCTGCTCCATCTTGTTTCGTTGGAGCAGTTCAATAATCCTCAGGGCCGAGGAGATCGCTGGAAAGAAATTGGGAATTGTTTCCAACGGGCACGCCAATCTGCGCCTTTGTGAGTGGGTCGACTTGGTCGCGACGCCCCTTGCCGTGCTTGTGGTGCTCTGGGCGTCATGACTAAGGATTGGGGTACAATTTCATTGAGTGAAATTATTAGCACTCGCCGTAGTTTAGCCTGTACGAAGTATGTAATTGTCGGGAACCCTAAGAAATTGCCGACAGACTTGCCGACTAATTCGAGTAACTGACGCCATAATCGTGCAGCGGTTACCAATGCGCGGCTTAGCTGGTTGCCAAAACGCTAATTATTGATTTTATTCGGTTGAGAATGGGGCAATTGTACATGTCGATCGGGGAAGTCGCGGACGTTCAATTTGGTACCCAATTCAAAGATCGTCGTGAGCTCTATGGCGCCGGTGTTCATCGAGCGCTTCAAGCAGGCATTGTGGGGCGAGAAGCGGTTGGTGCGGAAAGTATCGTTCTATCAGGCGGTTACGTGGATGACGCGGACTACGGCTCCACGATCGTTTATACTGGCGATGGCGGCAGGGACCCAAACAGCGGCCGGCAAATTGCTCATCAGGAGTTCACAGGCAAGAACAAATCGCTGGCAATAAGTTGTCTACAAGGCCTTCCGGTAAGGGTCATTCGTGGTTCGGGCCACAAATCTGACTACTCGCCGGCCTCGGGCTATAGGTATGATGGGCTTTTCACTGTTGAAAGCTACTGGCGAGAAGAAGGCAAGCATGGTCACCTGATATGCAGATACAGGCTCGTTTCGATCGATGGGACGTCACCGATCAAAGGCATCGGTGACGAGGGCAGGTCTGGCTCGCAATCTCCGGCGCGAAGGTCTGAAGTCACAATTCAAAGAATTGTGCGGGACACCGCTCTGGGCCGGCAGGTTAAGGAGCTCCACGATTTTAAGTGCCAGGCTTGCGGCGTCCGGCTGAATTGTGCGGGTGGGCCATACGCTGAGGCTGCCCATATCCGCCCCCTTGGCGAACCGCATAACGGCCCTGACGAACTGGAAAACCTACCGTGCCTCTGTCCTAACCGTCACGTCCTTCTGGATCGAGGTGCGCTACAAATTGAGGAAGACCTAACAGTTTCGGAGACAGGAAATAAGCTCCGGCTTGTACGCGGGCATTCACCTTCACCAGAGCACATAAAATACCAGCGATCGATTTGGCTATAACTGAAGGCCTTTTGCGCAGATTGTATCCCTATTGCTCCTTGCAGTGCGTAGCCTTGGCGGCAAGGTGCTCTATGTAAGGTCTCACACCTGTTCTATTGGATCACGCTAAGGAAAATCCAAAATCGTAAAGTGCGACACTTGGAACTGTTTCACCCCGACCGCCGGACCCGGGTGTGTGAATTGCGGTGATCAAGTAAGCTACTGCTTTGGGCCCGAACTAATGTCCTCTTTGCGGACAAAGCGACCAAGTAAGCGAGCTTCGCTAAGGCGTTCAAGGGATCGAAAATATTCGAAAATTATTGGATTGCTAACGGCCTTGAAGTGCTTCGTGTGGGAATTTGGTACTCCAAACCTTGCAGACTATATTCCGTCCAAAAATCGCGCGATCAATCGAAGGTTTTGCTTTTCGCTGGGAACGACAACATAATTATCAAACGTCATGTCAATGCCAGTTATTGGTAAGTCGACCAGCCGCGATGTTTCATGCACCGAGTTTTCCAGTAAAATACCCACACCCAGACCATGCAGGATCGCTTCCTTTACAACTGCAAATGTGGTCATCTTGATCAATCGGTTCAATTTGACACCTTGCTCCGCGGCAGCTGCGAACAGCACCTTTTGCGTAAGTGACCCGTCTTCTGGAACAATCAAGGACGTATCTGAGAGATCATGTAAGGAGACTTTCCGGCGTCGCGCAAGCGGATGGTCAGCACGCGCGTAGGCGCGATATTTGATCGTCTCGATTTTCTGGGCATGCATGCCTTCATCAATGTCCGGGTCTGTCACGAACGCCAAGTCTATCGTGCGTTCCCGCAGCGCTGCCATGTTTTGCGTCCAGTTCAAAAGCGTAAACTCAATCATCACATTGGGATAAAGCCGTGTATAGGAAGCAATCAAAGGCAGAGCCGGACGGGGAGCCGTGGCCGTAATCTTTAGATGTCCCGTTTCCATGCCGGAAAATGCTGATACGCGCTCTTCGAACAGACTGTTGATCGAGGCCCAACGGTCTGCAACATCAAATAGCTCACGACCTGCGCGTGTGAGTTCGAGCCCGTTTCGACGTCGAATAAACAGTTGCGCACCAACCAATTTTTCCAGTTTAGCGATGTGTTGGGTAATTGACGATTGACTGACGCCTAATGTGACGGCCGCCTGTGTAAAACTGCGCTCGCGTGCTGAATGCGCAAAAGCCATTATCTGATAAGGGCTTGGCCTATCCATCGGTGAAACTCCGTCTCGCATTGCTGCATGAGACTCTAGCAGGCATAAGTCTCACTTATTTGACGTCACATCAGATTTAATCAGTCTGTCTATGCCGCTCACAGCTTAGGGGATGCAGGAGCAAGGTCGTGGCCGGTTTGGCACTTTCAAACGTAACCAAATCATTTGGTGAGACGCCCGTTCTCAATTCCATCGATCTTAGCGTGAACGATGGCGAGTTTCTAACGCTCGTCGGGCCGTCCGGGTGCGGAAAGTCGACTCTTCTTCGCATTATCGCGGGGCTCGAGAGCATGGACAGTGGATCGCTCGCCATAGACGATCACGATGTGTCCCAAGTGCGGGCCGCTGATCGCAATTTGGCGATGGTGTTTCAGTCTTATGCGCTCTATCCGCACCTAACGGTTGCGGAAAACATGATGACACCGCTCAAACTTCGCGATCTGAATTGGAGCGAACGTTTTCCGATTTTGGGCCCGATGCTGGCGCGCGGTAAATATCGCGCGTTGATGGATCAGGTGCGCGACACCGCGGACATTTTGAAAATAACGCCCTTATTGGATCGCAAACCGGGCCAGATGTCGGGCGGGCAACGGCAAAGAGCGGCGCTCGGCCGCGCTATGGTCCGTAACCCGGTGGCGTTTCTCATGGATGAACCACTCTCCAATCTTGATGCTGCGTTGCGTGTGCATATGCGTTCGGAGTTGGCTGATCTGCACCGCTCGCTTGGCACAACCTTCATCTACGTGACCCACGACCAAGCCGAAGCGTTGACCATGTCAGATCGAATGGCAGTCATGATGCATGGCGACATCTTGCAGCTAGATACGCCGCACGAAATCTACACCAATCCGCAGCACGTTGATGTAGCGAGTTTTGTTGGCTCGCCCAAGATCAATCTGTTGCCTGTCGATCAAGATAAAGACGGTCAGTTTGGTGTTCTGGGCATAACAATCGCAGAGGCTGATGTGCCCGTTGTTCAAATCGGCATTCGCTGCGAGCACTTGACGGTCACCGAGGCGGTCACGGCCCATGCCTGGGAAGCTCATGTCGTCCATCTGGAGAACTTGGGTTCTGACTTGTTCGTCCACTGCGTCATCGCTGACAGCGACACGCGAGTGATCGCAAGAACATCGCCTGCTAACCGGCATTTCATGGGACAAACTGTCTATCTGAAACCAGATCCAGAAGCCGTGTTGGCCTTCGATAAGGATGGTGAGCGCGTTCCGCTCAAGGCAATTGTCCAATCAGAAGCTAAAAAGGCATCTCGTAAACGGGCGGTAGCGTAATGTCTCCCTCGCGCGCCCATATCTGGTTCGCCGGCCCGGCCATCTTGCTGATGTTCGTCATCCTGATCCTGCCAATCTTTATCGCGGCAGGTCTGAGTTTTACGAATTACTCGCTCGGCAATGACGGCGCGCAATTTGTCGGCTTTCAAAACTATGAGCGCATTTTTACCCGCTCGACATACGAGAAAATGTTCATTGCGACATTCACCTATGTGGGCGTCGTGGTGCCGCTGACCGTCGGCCTTGGCCTTGGCGCAGCGCTGCTGATCAACTCGGTTACGCGTTTTGGCGACATCTACAAGACGATTTATTTTCTGCCCGTTATGGCCGCGTTGTTGGCCATGGCCATCGTTTGGGAATTTGCGCTGCATCCAACCATTGGGATCATTAACGCCACGTTGACGCGCGGTTGCGGTACGTTTTTGGAAAACTGGTCTTGGTATGCACAAGGGTGCGAGCGCACCTTTCCGCTTTGGCTGACTGACCGCGATTACGCGATCTGGACGGTATCTTTCATCGGCGTTTGGCAAGGCTTTGGCTTTAACATGGTGCTGTATCTGGCGGGTCTGACATCGATCCCGCGCGAGCTTTACCACGCGGCCGAAATGGATGGTGCCAAATCCGGTTGGGATCGGTTCCGGCTTGTCACTTGGCCGATGCTGGGGCCGACAACAGTATTTGTGGTGACCATCTCCTGCATTCGGTCTTTCCAAGTTTTCGACACGGTCGAAGCCTTTTATCCGCAGGGCGGCGGGCCCGGTAAATCCGTCTTCGTGATGATGTTCGCGATCTATGAAAAAGCCATCCAGCAAAACCTGATGGGCATCGGCGCGGCGATCACCGTAGTGTTCCTAGGCTTTGTCATGATGCTCACACTGATCCAACGCTGGCTTGTTGAACGCAGGGTACACTACACATGACTGACGCTGTTTTGGACAACACTCCAAGTCTTGCAAAGCCTAGCTCGGACGGCTCGGTTTTCCGGTTCTCCACCACGGAAGCGATGAAGCATGCGGTCCTTATCGTCGGCGCGTTAATCGTGCTGCTGCCATTTTATGTGATGGTGTCCTACTCGTTGAAAGCGCCCTCCGAGATCATGACCCAGACCGGTGGTTTTTTCGGCACGCAGGAGCTGTTCCGAGACGATTTTTGCATCAAGCTGGGCAACGCCGCCGAAGACTGCATGGTCCGCCCGATCATTTATAATTACACCACCGCCTTCGAGAAAGCGCCGCTCCTTCGTTATATGCTGAACGGTGTGATCGTTACGTTTTCCATCTTCATCATTCAGGTGATCGTGGCACTCCCCTGCGCCTATGCGCTGTCAAAATTGCGTTGGTGGGGCCGCGAAACTGTTTTTGCATTGGTGCTATTCTGCTTGCTCATCCCGGTCCACGCGATCGCGCTACCGCTTTACATCATGCTGTCGAAGGTCGGGCTGACCAACAGCTATGCGGCCCTCATTATCCCATGGACAATTTCGGTCTTTGGCATCTTTCTGATGCGCCAGTTCTTCATGACTGTGCCCGATGATTTAATTGATGCCGCGCGCATGGACGGCATGAGCGAATATTCGATTATCTGGAACGTGATGCTTCCGACCGCCATACCGGCGCTCTTGGCTTTCGCGATCTTCTCTGTGGTTGCGCATTGGAACGATTATTTTTGGCCTCGCATCGTGATCACCGGCAATCGCGATCTGTTTACGCCACCGCTTGGATTGCGTGAGTTCAAAGGCGATGCGGACGGTGACAATTTCGGACCAATGATGGCGACAGCCGTCGTGATTGTAACACCGCTGATCGTCGCCTTTCTGATCGCTCAGCGGCGCTTCATTGAGGGCATCACATTGTCAGGCATGAAATGAATTCGGGTCGCCGCTCATTGGAAAACGGCGACCCGCACCAGATCCCATGAAGGGATAAACCGCAGATGGAGAGTTTGGCGACTGAGCCATCTGCAGCAGGCAAACTGAGGGAGTAAACCCATGAAAAAGGCACTCGCCGCCACCGTTGCACTTATGGCACTTGTCGCATCCGCCAAGGCTGAAGACAAGGTAACCATCGAATTTGCATATCCGTACAGCCATCTGTTCGATGTGACATACCAATCCATTCTTCCAAAATTCCAGGAAGCTCATCCGAATATCGAAGTGAAATTCCGTGCCACTTACGAGTCTTACGAAGACGGCACAAACACCATCCTGCGCGAAGCAGTTGCCGACAATTTGCCCGATGTCACCATGCAGGGTCTGAACCGTCAGGCAATCCTGGTTGAAAAAGGCATCGCAAAATCGCTTGAGCCATTTATTGCTGCGGAAGCTGACTTTGCTAAAGACGGCTACCACAAGGCCATGCTTGATCTGGGTACTTTTGGTGAAGACGTTTATGGCCTTCCGTTCTCCATCTCTCTGCCTGTTGGCTACTACAACATGGAAGTGATGGAAAAAGCTGGCATCACATCGGCTGACCAGCTGCCAACAACATGGGACGAAGTTGTCGAAGTGTGTGGCAAGCTGCGTGAAGCTGGCGTTAAAAACCCGATGTTCTGGGGCTGGAACATCACTGGCAACTGGTTCCTGCAGGCGTTGATGTGGAGCCAGGACAAGCCAACAGTCATGAATGCTGACTTCCAGATTGATACGCCGGAAGGTCTAACTGCGCTCAACACCATGAACACCATCTTTGATGGTTGTGAGATGCAAAACCTTGAGTGGAAAGCAGCGCTTGCTTCATTCTCTGCTGGTGAAATTGGCATGATGTACTGGTCAACATCAGCTGTTGGCGCCGTTGAACGCTCGATGGGCGACTTCACACTCGTCACCAATGAGTTCCCGGGCATTGAAGCAAACGGTCCAAAAGGCCTGCCAGCGGGCGGTAACTCGGCCATGCTCGTTTCTGGTTCGGAAGACCCAGCCGTACTCGACGCATCCTGGAAGTGGCTGAAGTTCATCACGTCTGGTGAAGGTGCCGCTGACGTTGCACGCACGACTGGCTATATGCCGCCAAACCAGGCCGCCAACGAAATCATACTGAAAGATTTCTACGATGAGAACCCGGCCAAGGCGACCGCAGTACGTCAGCTGCCATTGTTGCGCGAATGGCAAGCCTATCCGGGCGACAATGGTCTTGCGGCAACACAGGTCATCTATGACGGCCTTGAGTCCATCGTGACCGGCGAGCAGGACGACATGGAAGAACTGCAAGAAGAGCTTAACGACGAAGTTCAAGACTTGCTTCCAACCGGTTCCTGATCCGGCAGGCGATCCGAAAGGCGTGGCGCTATTTAGCGCCGCGCCAGCTCTTCTACAGACACAGTTTTCAAGGGGATGACATGAAACTCATCCAACTCACCGATATTCATCTTACCGCACCCGGGCAAACGATCGCCGGGCGCGATCCGAACAAAAACTTCGACAAGGCATTGGCTCACGCTCTGGCCCATCACAGTGACGCCGAAGCGATCATCATTACCGGCGACCTTTCGGACTGGGGCGAGCGTGATGACTATGAGCGCCTGAAAGAACGAATGGCTAGCGTGCCAATGCCCGTCGAACTTGTGATCGGCAATCATGATGACCGCGACACGATGCTATCGGTTTTCCCCGATCTGGCGGGCGAAGCGGGTTTTGTTCAACGGACATTTCCACTCTCAGTGGGAACGGGCGTCATTGTTGACACGTGGGGTCCTGATACGCATGCGGGCCATTTTTGTGCAACGCGCGCAGATTGGTTGGACAAGACGCTGGCTGGCGTTGAGGATGCTTGGCTCTTCATGCACCACAATCCGGTTCCGACTGGTATTGGTCCAACAGACAAAATCATGCTGTTAGATGATGACCGCTTTGGCGATGTGATCAAAAAACATGCTGGCAAAGTCCGCCACATCTTCCACGGTCATTGTCATCTGCCCCTGTGCGGCTCTTTGCACGGTGTGCCATTTTCTGCACCGCGCGGCACCAATCATGCTGGCTGGGCGGCCTATGAAGCGGAGCGTTTGCTGAGCGGTTCAGATTTGCCCGAGGCCTATGCGGTCATTCTGGCCGATGAAAAATCGACGATGGTTTGCATGGTTGAGTACGGTTATGAGGGTGAAGTGCGCCATGAGGGTTCGCCAGACTATGCCGATTGGGACAAGCTAACGATGATCCGCTGAGGGTTTTCAAGAAGGCTAAGCAATGCAGCAATGTGTAAGTTGGCGGATGCGGACCTAGCAATTCTAGCTGATAGACAAGTCCGTCTCATAAAGACTTACGCAACCGTGAAAGCGACCTGCTGGTTTTTCAACTACAGCATGATCGAAGTTGACCACTGGCAGGCCAATGTCTGCCAAGGGCTCGAGGTGGACATTTTGGAAATGCCACCGGTTCGCGATCCTTGGGCCGGACTCATTGCTTGGACCCATTAGGAGCCTCGACCTCCGCCAGTTGAAATGTCGCCGCCGCAAGCTCAAGCTTATTCGCTTCCACTTCCAGCCCGGATTTTTTCCGATTGGTCCAAACCTTCACGATGGCTTCTTCGGTCATCATGCGCTGTCCAGCTTTTTTAAATGCCGCGCCGACCAGCTTTACACCACTTAGATTTTTGCTCCCCACGCTGTGGGAGATCGGAAGCCCGATTTGCTTGGCACCTCGCAGGGCGTGCAGAATAAGCACGTCTCTCTTCCAGTATTCTGCTCTAGAACGGCCGCGGGTTTGAGGGCGTGTTATTTGGTTAAGCAGCGCGGCCGCTGCTAAAGTCCGCCACGACGCCGGCGTATCGTGATTACCCTCCAAATTAAGCGCGGTGATCTTCATGACAAGATCGAAGGCATCCGTATCGCTTAACGCCATTTCAGCCATTTTTTCGGCAAACGCCTCCTTGACCAAAAAACCTGTTTCGGTGTTGCGAATGTTCCCGCACGCAAAAGCCATTGCCTCGATGAGCGATGAATTGCTGATTGCGTTTAGCTTAAGAGCCTCGACAAAGTTGTTGCCACGCCAAGCCCACCAACTCGCAGCCTTTTCGTCTCTCGACATGCCGTCAACCAGCTTCTTAACGAGTTTGCCCAACTCGGTGACCTTTTCGCTATTCACCATCGATCCTCTCGTCCGTGCCACTTGGATGCCATGATGTGACGTGGGCTGCCCAAGCTTCCATGAGCTCTCGTCTTTGGTCCAGGAAATCTGTTCGCCGGTAGCTTCGTTCGACGGCGCTTCCGGTTGCATGGGCGAGTGCGGCTTCAGCGACTTCCCTTGGTGTATTGGTGGCTTCGGCGCACCACGTGCGGAAGCTGGATCGAAAACCATGGGGTCGAGCTTTCATGCCGTGGCGTTCCATAAACCGAGACATGGTGGCGTCAGAGATCACGCCTTTGCGAACATTAGGGAACAGAAACCCATCGCGAGAAAACGGGATGGCCTGCGCCACAATAGATTGAGCTTCCTTGGACAGCGGTATGCGATGCTCCATGCCCGTCTTCATCCGTTCCGCCGGAATAATAAAGGTATCCTCTTTGATCTCAGCCAGGTTGCAGAACCTGATCTCAACCGATCGAGCTGCCGTCAAAATTAGAAGGCGCAGGGCCAAATGCGTAATGGTTCCATCGGACAAGCTGGCATAGAACTCAGGAACATCAACCCAATCCAACGCGGGCACATGTGTTGGTTTGTGGCGGGTCTTGCCAAGGAGGGCCTTCGCCTTCTCAGTCGCCTGAATATCAACATCCAATCCCATCGCGGCAGCATGGCGGATCACGATCCCAAGACGGTTCATCGCTTTGCGCGCCGTTTCAGCCTTTGAGTGCCATATCGGCGCCAGAACGTCTTTGATGTCCTGCTGATTGATGTCCTCGATCGGTGTCGAACCCAGCTTTGGCAAAACATGGAGTTTTAACGGTGTGAACCATCGACCTGCTTTACCGTCGCCCTTCAGCTCTGCCTTTCGTGCTTCAAATGCTTCTAATGCGACTGAAGAGAGCGTATGCGTCGTTCTTGCATCGAGAGCCCTTTGGCTTTGTCTTTCGCGTACGGGATCCGTGCCCTGTCGAGCAATCGCCCTCCAATGTTCGGCTGCTTCTCGGGCCTCTTTGAGCGATACGCTTGGGAATGCGCCTAAACCCATCTCGCGCCTTCGGCCATCAACGGTCACTCGAAGGAACCATTGGGCGCCTCCGTCGGGGCGTTTGTGTAGCCATAGGCCGCCACCATCGGAGTACTTGCCGGGCCCGGCGTTCTTCACCGTCGCGGTCGATAGTTTGTTCAAAACAGGCAAAGCGGATCCACCTTTCAATCCACCCCATATGATGGCATATCGGGATACAAAGTGGAACAGCTTGAGACGTCAAGTGTCATGATTTCAGTGATTTAGCAGTCAATTTGGAGCACTTCAGGACGAAGCGATATTGTTATTCAAATCCGCCCCCGGGCACCATTTCAGGCTGGATACGCAAATCACCTGGCAATTTTATCGTTGCACAACGAAGTCTTTACCGCTCTGCCCCATGCTGCCTCTTCGCAGGGAATGGAGCAGTGTGAATTGGCCGATTTAGCCAGCACAAAGTTTGAAGCGGTAACCTGGACGCCAGAGGCGCTCGAGGAGCCGGTATTTGTGACCCGTCCGCGCATGCCCAACAAGCAAGCGTTTATCGATGCGGTCGATATTCTCTGGAAGAACAAGTGGTTGACCAATAATGGTGCCTTCCACCGGGAGTTGGAAGCCCGGCTTCGATTAGTGGTCGGCAAGGGAGAGGTGGCGCTTACAGCGAACGGCACCTTGGCTTTGTTGCTAGCTCTTAAGGTGGCGAATGTCACGGCTGGCAAAAAGATCATCACGACACCCTTCACGTTTGCAGCGACGACCCATGCGATTGACTGGGTTGGCTGCGAACCGGTCTTTGCCGATATCGACCCCGTTACTGGCAACATCGATCCGGCAAATGTTGCCGACCTTATGAGTGAGGATGTGGCGGCGGTTTTACCTGTGCATGTGTTTGGAACACCGTGTGACAATGATGCACTCCAGTTGATTTGCGATGAAGCAAAAATCCCGCTCGTTTATGATGCGGCACATTCGTTTGGAACGAGCATCGACGGCCGGTCTGTCTTCACGCTGGGAAGCGTATCTGCGACGAGTTTCCACGCGACAAAGCTTTTTTCAACTGCTGAAGGTGGTGCGGTCTTTGTACGCAACGCCGATGAAAAGTTGATGTGTGACCGCTTTAAGAACTTTGGCATTGCCAACCAGGATACGATTGAGCGTTCCGGCCTCAACATGAAAATGAGCGAATTTCATGCTGCTTTTGGTCTGTTGGGGCTCGATAGCGTTTGGGATGAGGTCGCTCAACGTCAGGCGATCGCGACTACTTACATGGGGCTGCTTGCCGGCATCGACGGCATCAGCGCGGTGACCACGGGTATCGGTTTTGAACCCAACTGGTCCTATTTCGCGATCCGCGTGGACGAAAGCCGCACCGGTATCTCGCGAGATCAATTGTTTGACAAGTTGGCGGCGCTGAACATCCATTGCCGAAAATACTTCTATCCGCTCACATCGCGCACACCGACCTATGCCCATTTGCCGACAGCTTCCGCCGAATGCTTGCCTATCGCGCATCGCTTCGAGCAGGAGGTGCTGTGCCTGCCAATCTACGGTGATCTGCCCGTCTCAACCGCCAGCTTCATAAGCAACATTATCCGATCATTGACGGGCTACGAGCCCATTTCCAATCACAGATCATCGGCGGGCTAGCGCCCCGATGCTGAACAAAGGAACATTCAAACAATGTTCTTCATCACAGGTAATCCGCGTAGCGGCACATCATTGCTCAGGCTGTTGCTGACAGCGCATCCGCACATGCATGTACCCCCAGAGTGCGGCTTCATGGTTTGGTGGGCAACAAAATACCAGCATGCCTCCTCGTTCCATGACGAAAACCTGCGCGATCAACTTGCCGAAGACGTAACCGCTTCCAAGAAGTTCGAATTTTGGAATTTGACCAAAGAAGACGTTCAAGCGATTGCACAAAACGAGCAGGTTTCTGACTACGCCTCCTTTTGTCGGCGGTTATACCAAATGCACGCCTCCAAGGCGGGTAAACCCGATGCTTTGTTGGGCGACAAGAACAATTTCCACATCGGTCATATACCAGACATCGATCGCCTACAGCCGAACGGGAAGTATATCCACATCGTGCGTGATGGCCGCGATGTGGCCGCTTCATACCTTGCACTGAACGCGGCTGCAAAAGAGGCTTCGTCGCAATACTATCCCAAACTTGCCAGGACAGTTGGACAGGCGGCCGATGAATGGAGCCAAAATGTGATGCAAGCGCGTAGTTCGCTTGCTGCGATCCCGAAAGATCGCTGGCTGGAAGTACGCTACGAAGATGTGGTTCGTGACACGGTGCCTACATTGGAGCGGCTTTGTACGTTCCTTGGCGTGAAATTTGATCCTCAGATGCTTCAATATCATGAGCAAAACCGCCGTCACGAATTGGAGCCAAAGGAGTTTGGGGCTTGGAAACAACGCACATTTCAAGCCATCGATGACAGCGCCATTGGCCGCCATAAGAAGCTCGGCGATGCTGCAATTTCTGCGTTCAATGACATCGCTGGTGAACCGCTTTCCCTTTACGGTTATCTTTGAAAGATCTCGCTTTGCTCGTTTCTGTCGTCATACCCGTTTTTCGAAACGCACCGTCCCTGGAAGAATTGCACGCTCGTATTGTTGCAGCTGTGACAGCCGTGCCGGAGACCAGTTATGAAGTGATCTATTGCGATGATGGATCCGACGACGATTCCCACGGCGTTCTACAGAAAATCCATAGCGAAGATCCAAATGCCGTCGTTGTTAAGTTGTCCAGGAACTTCGGACAGCATTCCGCGAACGCTGCCGCGTTTGAACATGCACGCGGCGATGTGGTGGTCAATATGTCTGCCGATTTGCAGGATCCGCCGGAGGTGATCACCGAGCTCATCAATAAGATTGTTGAGGGCAATGATATCGTCTTGGCGACCCGCGAAAAGACCGACGAAACCGCATTCCGTAGCTTTACCTCTTGGCTGCACTACCGGTTGGTGCGCATCTCGTTGCCAACTTACCCGACAGGCGGGTTCGACTTTTGGGCCGTTAATAAACGGGCGTTCAAAGCATTCCGCGCATTTACAGATATCAACCGACGCAACCAGATCGACCTATTGTCGATAGGCTTTAAAGTTGCAGAAATCTCCTATGAGAAACGCAAACGCAAACACGGAAAATCGCAATACAATTTCCTAAAGCGCCTCGATATTTCTTTTAGCCAGATTTTTTCAACGGCAACTTGGCCCATGCGCCTTGCGGCATTTTTTGGCTTTCTTTTTACCGTATCGGGGTTCCTTTACGCGCTGTACTTGGTGATCAGCTTTTTCTTCCGTGAAACCGCACAGCCCGGCTGGACTTCAGTGATTGTTATCATCCTTCTGGTAGGGGGCATCAACAGCCTCATGATCAGCCTCATGGGTGAATACATCTGGCGGATCTACTATGAGACGAAACAGCGTCCGTTGTTCTTCGTCGATACGATTTTGGACAGACGCGCAGGAGCAGAAAATGACAGCGATGCCTGATAAAGCGGCCTCACAAGACAATTATGCCTTTGGCATGGATTGGGGGGGCGACGAGGTTTCCATCGGTTCGCTGACCAACTACCGCCGATACCAGTATAACCTTGTGGCTAACCATATTGGCCGCAACGTCTTGGAAGTGGGCAGTGGCGCATCTCGTTCGTTCACCCGGCTGGTTGTCGACAACAATCCCGATCTGGAGCGCATGCTCTCCATTGAACCGTCACAGGTGCTTTGGGATCGTTACAGTCAGCTTGGTAATCATGGTTTTCCAGACAATGTCACTTTCGATTCCAAGGATCTTTTTGACCTTGATGTCGCCCAGACTAAACCATTCGACACTGTCCTTTTCATTCACGTGCTAGAGCACATTGAGGATGATCGAGGCGCGCTTGACCACACCCACACATTGCTTGAAGACGGCGGTCGTGTACTGATAGAAGTGCCGGCGCTCCCGTTTTTGTTTTCAGTGCACGACGAGATGCTTGGGCATTATCGTCGTTACAACAAAGCGATGCTGCGCAAAGCTATCGATCCCGATCTCTATGAGATCGAAGACATGTGGTACAATGATTTCGTTGGCGTGTTAGGCTCGTTGTACTTTTTCAAATTCCGCAAGGTGAAATTGAAAAGCGAACAGGGTGTCGATGCCATCCAACGTGAGGGCAAGATTTACGATCAGTACTTGATCCCGATTCAGGAGCGCATTGAGAAGTTCATTCGTCCGCCGGTCGGATTGAGCCTGAACGCTGTGCTCAAAAAGAAATAAGCATGGGCCCGCGCTTCTTGAAGTTTGCGACGGTAGGTGGGGTCACCACTTTTTTTGGCATCGCCCTTTATGCTCTGCTGCTTTTATTCTTTCAGGTGAACCTGTTTGCAGCATACATCTTGGTGTTCGTCGCGTCGGTGACATTGTCATATGCGTTAAATGCCCGCTTCAACTATCAAGTTCCGTGGTCCTTTGGCTCTTATGCAAGGTTCATGAGCAGCTATGGCGTCGGTTTTGCTGTAGGTTTTATTCTAATCACCATCATGAAAGCAGCGACCGTCCCGCTCTCTGATTTCTGGATCGCAATGGCGGCGATCCCACTGCGTTTTGTTGTTACTTTCTTGTTTGCCGATCGGGCCATGGCCGCCCACGCGGCACGCAAAACCTAGTTTCCAGCCATCGGCATATCGGTAAACGCCCGCTGATCTGAAAAGTGCCGGTTTAAACGGCGTCACACCCCAGAAAACCTCGGTTCCGCTCGGTTCGTTAAACACTTGTCAATGCTGCCGCGTCACATTGGCGATATGGTTTACCGTTGGTGAATCCAAAAAAGAAAACGTAACGGAACGCGATCTATGTTCATTGAGAATGGTAGCGATGCTGCCCAACCCACTCTGTTTACCGAAGTGTCCTCCCGCTTTGGTCGGGATATGGCGCAAGCCTTGGGATTTGTTGATATTGGATGGATCTGGGAAACGGACGCCAACCATTGCATGACATGGTTCTCCGAGACCTTTGAGACGGTCACCGGGTTCTCGCGTTTCGATCTTTTGGGAAAGAGCCGCATCGAAATACTCAATGCCGCGCATCGTGATGATCTGCGCATTATCTCGCATATTCATGATTTAAAGGCCCACAGGCCATTTAGAAATTTTCTATATCAAATTGACGGTGAACACGGTCATTCACGCTGGCTGGTCGTCAGCGGCGAGCCGCGATTTGACGGGGTTGGCAATTTTCTCGGTTATGTTGGCACTGGGCGCGATGTCACTGACATGTTCGACATCCGAAAAAGCCTTGAAGCCATGCAAAATGAGATCGATGAAAAGAACGAGATCATCCGCTCAATATGTGAGCATGTCGATACCGGTATTTTAGTCTTCGATCCAAACGACAAACTCGTGATCGCCAATGCGCGCCAGCGTGAGATCTTCCGCATGACGGAGGAACAAGTCGCATCCGGAACACCACTAAAAACCTATCTTGAACGCTTGTACGATAATGGTCACCGCGAAACTGGCGTTGATCTGGAGCGTGCTGAGCAGGTTGAGTCGTGGATGGAGAATTACACACACGCCAGCCTCAATTTTGAGACCAAACTTCAAGATGGACGCGTACTGTCGA
>JBCBYO010000069.1:0-3888 GCA_039815825.1 Pseudomonadota bacterium | reverse complement strand
GTCGCCACCGAGGACGTGGTGCACATGCTGGCGCAGGAAGGCGTGGCCACTGGGATCGATCTGGACAGGTTGATCGAGACCGGGCGCGCATTTGGTGAAATTCTAAGGACTGATCTGCCCGCGCATCTGCAAAAGGCGCAGCCCGTCGGGGTCTTGCACACGTATAACGACGCGGACCGCGCGGTCGGATGAGGAGGTTCGCATGAGCTTGCAAGGTGTCAAAATCATCGATCTGACACGGATCATAGCAGGGCCGTTCTGCACGCAATTGCTGGCCGATCTGGGCGCGGATGTGATCAAGGTGGAAACCCCCAGCGGTGATCCACTGCGCGCGCAGGGCGAAAAGGTCAACGATTTCAGCTGGTACTACGCGGGCTACAATCGTAACAAAAAATCTGTGGCGCTGAATATGCGCGACCGAGACGGTATGGCAGTGCTCAAACGCCTGTTAGCCACCGCCGACGTATTGGTCGAAAACTTCCGCCCGGGCGTGCTGGACAAGATGGGGCTGACCCTAGAGGTTTTGAACGATCTTAACCCCAACCTCATTGTTTGTAGCATCAGCGGTTTTGGCGCTGATGGCCCTTACGCGCAACGCCCGGCCTTTGATTTTATCGCGCAGGCGCTCAGCGGGTTTATGAGTGTGAATGGAGAAGCGGGGGGCGCGCCGCTGCGCTCAGGCCTGCCAATCAGCGATTTGGTGGTCGGATTGTATAGCGCCTTGGCGATTTCTTCGCGTCTTGTGGGTCGCGATACGAACGCAAAAAGTGGCGTGCAGACTGTTGATGTGGCGCTGACTGACAGCATGATCAGCCTGCTTAGCTTTCAGGCGGCCAACTACCTGGCGGCGGGAGTTGAACCCGTTCGCAGCGGCAATGAGCATCAGCTTGTCGCGCCTTATGGCGTGTTTGACACGGCGGATGGGGCCATTGCGCTCGCGCCGAGCAATGATGGCGTGTACCGCAAGCTGCTCGCAGTGCTCGACATGGAGCATCTGCTTGAGGACGAACGCATTGATACAAATGAAAAGCGCATGAAGGACCGCGCGCTCATGCGCGAGATCCTGGAACCTGTGTTCAAATCCAAAGGCAGCTACCATTGGATCCAGACAATGAATGCGGCAGGCGTTCCAGCGGGGCCCATTCTGTCGGTCCCGGAAGTCTTCGCCGATCCGCAAGTGCGCCACCGCGAGATGGTCATGCCTGTCGATCACGGGGACCATGGAACCGTACAGATGCTTGGTTTCCCTATGAAGTTCAGTGAGAACCCATGCGAGGTACGTCACCCTGCGCCTGACCTTGGGGAGCATAGTGCCGACGTGCTGCACGAGGCAGGTTTTGAACTCGATGAAATCTCAGAGCTTATCGAGCGTGGTGTTGTGCGCACCAACGAAATCACTGCTTAGAGTTTGACTCTTGATTTGATTGGGTAAATCTTTGATTTATTGACCTAATCACATGTAAGCACTTTCGGAGACAACTGTTGCTGTGACACGCAAATCAGAACTTTGGCAGTGGAGCGTGTCGGATATAGCAGCGGCTACCATTGACGGTTCGGTCTCGGCATCCGAGGTGACCGAAGCCGCGCTGGCGCGCATGGATGCTGTAAATCCCTGTTTGAACGCGGTTGTTGACAGCAGCGCGGAGACAGCGCGCGCCGAGGCGGAAGCATTGGACGCCCGGTCGGGCCCCAAGGGCCCGCTACACGGGGTACCCGTGACGATAAAGATCAACGTGGATCAGAAAGGTTACGCTACTTCAAACGGAGTGACCGCGTTCAAGGACATTATGGCGCATGAGGATGCCCCGATTGTCCGAAACCTAAGGGCGGCAGGTGCGGTTATCATTGGGCGCACCAATACTCCGGAATTCTCTTTCCGCGCAGATACCAACAACCCCCTTTTCGGGCGGACCCATAACCCTTGGGGCTCCCATGTATCGGCCGGGGGATCATCGGGGGGAGCGGGAGCCGCTGTCATGGCGGGTGTCGGAGCGTTGGCTCATGGCAATGACATCGGCGGTTCGCTCCGGTTCCCAGCTTCGGCCAACGGTGCGGTCACGCTAAAGCCGGGCCTTGGCCGAGTTCCGGCCTACAATCCAAGCCAAACAAAAGAACGTGGGTTGATGGCTCAGAACATGTCTGTTCAAGGGCTAATCGCGCGCTCGGCCTCTGACTTGCAGCTCTCGATGCCATCCATGATCGCTGCTGACCCGCGCGATCCGTTCCATGTCCCCCTGCCTTGGCGAGGGGATACCCCCGTTCACCCTATCAAAGTTGCAGTGTCTCGAGATGATTTTGGATTTGGATTGCACCCAGAGGTCGCGACTGCAATCGACAAGGCCGCGTCCGCACTATCAGATGCGGGCTATGCAGTGGAAGAACGCGAACCGCCCTTGGCGAAAGAAGCCGGGGAATTCGGCTATCGTACCCTTCTGGGCGAAGTGAAAGAACTGATGGGGTCAGATATTCAAGAGCATGGCTCGCCGTTGATCCGAGATCTGTTTGAAGAATATTTCCGCCAGTTTCCACCCTTCGAAGGCACACAGTTGCTGTCTAGTTATGCTCAACGCACGCATTATGCGCGTGAATGGGGCAGGTTCCTCGAAGAATACCCGCTGCTCTTAACGCCTTTCCTGCTGAAGCCGTTCTTTAAACCAGGGCGCGATGAAGAAGGCGTTGAGGGGGTTCGCGACGTTTTAGGACAGTCTCATTGGTCGTTCATTATGAGCTTTACCGGTTTGCCTGCCGGAAATCTGCCAACCCACATTGCCGAAATGCCCGGAGGTCCGTTGCCAATTGGTGTGCAGATTGTTGGGCGCAGATGGCGAGAAGACCAAATTGTTGATGCGATGCAAGCGATCGAGGCGCGAATTCCACCCGCATGTGAAACACTTTGGGCACGCATGAAGCTGTAATCGTGGTCTTGAAACAAGGCGATTGGTACTGCGCGCGGGGCTCAACCCCCGACAAGTGCTGATTGAATCAATTCGGCACGACGGGTGAGCGTTTGAAAGGCATCCGGGTCGCACGGCAAGAACACAAAGCGCACCTCGTATTGGCCGTCCGTTCTTAAGGCAGTCTCCAGACTGTCAAGGGCAATGGAGGCCTTCCGGGCGAAGTCAAACACGCGCGGGATTAGATCGTAAGGATCGGATGTCTGCAGAACCAATTGTTCAAATACCTCCTCGTTGTTAGATGCAGCGTCCACCGTCCACCTCCATACAGACACCGGTCACCATGCTTGCCTCGTCCGAGCACAAAAAGCAGGCCGCATTGCCCATATCCTCGGGTGTAGAGAACCGCCCGATTGGGATCGTCGACAGGAATTTCGCGCGGATCTCTGGCGTATCTTCGCCCATGAACATTTTGAGCAATGGAGTGTCACCTGCCACAGGGTTGATCGCGTTAACGCGGATGCCTTCGGGGGCAAGTTCCACCGCCATGCCTTTGGTGGCGTTGTTCATCCAGCCTTTCGATGCATTGTACCAGTTTAGCCGTGGGCGCGGCGAGACACCGGCGGTAGAAGCGACGTTCAGGATCGTTCCAGAACCTTGCGCCTTGAACAGCGGGACGAGGTACTTTGCGGTTAGGTAGACAGACTTGCAGTTGACTGCAAAGACCTTTTCAAAATCAGCCTCGGTGACCTCTTCCATTTGCGCAGGCAGATGGGTCGTGCCAGCGTTGTTGACCAAGATATCGATGCTGCCAAAGGCGGTCTTGGCTGTTTCCACCATTGCTCTGACGCTTTGATCTTCGGCCACATTGGCCACAATCGCTCTCGCGCCCAGTTCGTCCGCCAAGCGCTCCGCACCTTCAAGGTTGAGGTCCGCAATAAGTACGTTTGCGCCCTCGGCCAAGAACTTGCGCACAATGCCTTCGCCAAAGCCC
>JBCBYO010000068.1:0-4258 GCA_039815825.1 Pseudomonadota bacterium | reverse complement strand
TGCGTCCAGTGTGGCGAGGCGGGTTGATGTCTTAACGGGCGAGATATCGAAACCAAAGGTACCCCGGTTTTCGACGTCTCGATCCGTTTGAGAATAATTGCCTAGAACGGACCAAGTGTTCGCAGCGAGCTTGCTGTTGATAGTCACACCAAGGTCGAGCGTTTCAGTCTGGTTGAATTGACTGAGCTGCGTTCCATCGATCGAAGACAATCCTGTCAGAAATTCGGACTCATTCCGCTCGAACCGCGCCGAGAAAGTGCCAATAGCGCCATCTGGCAGAGCCATCGTTTTTTGACCACTCAATTCAAACAGCTCTGAGGACGGCAACAGGCTCCTTGCGTCTCGAGGTTGATCGGATGCGAATGGGGTGATGTCGCGTTCGCGCTCTGTCAGCTGAGAGCTTTCGCTCACTTTCGCTCTAATCGTGGAGCGATTGTTGCCGTCTATGAAAACCCTGGATCCATCGACGGTGTTTGAGAGCGTGCCGCCACCCGCAGGCGCCTGCGTGCGCGTGTTTATCGGAATGATTTGAAGATCTGATTTCAGGACAAAGTTGATGACGCGTTGATTGGCTGTAAACCCGTATGCGAGTGACGCCTCTTCTGGCAGCACTTCCACGCGGGCCAAGCTTTCAACGGGATAGTTATCCAGCTCGCGAAAGCCCGAGACGCGGCGCCCATTGATCAACACGACGGGAGGTTCGCTGCGGCGCTGTTTTCCACTTGATGTCTCGACCTGGATAATGCTGAGCAACTCTCCGATCGATGACACACCGTACGCGGCGATATCACTTTCGGTGAGCACCAGTTCCGGTTCGTATTCAGACAACGAACTGCCCCTGAGATACGACCCGTCGACAATAATCTCCTCGAGCACCCGTTCGTCTGAGGTAATGTCAGACTTCCCGTTTGCACGCGTCTCGATGGCGCCGGTATCTGCCAGTGAGGTGAAAGGCGTGGCTAGACTGATGGAGGAGCCCATCAGGGAGACCTTCAACCAGGAAAGCCGCTTCGAAGAACGAGAAGTCTGACCCCGGCTCATGGCATTTCCACCGTGCTTAGTTTGATTGAGATTTGTCTGGCAGGCGTTTCGCCAGGTCCGCTCAAGCGAAACTTCATTTGATTGAAGGATGGCGGTCCGAAAAAGCCTTTGGCATTGCCGCTATTGCCGGTTGGTTCATATGGGATGCCGCGTGTATCAAAATCCAACGCTGCATTGGCGTTGCTGTCATGATAGGCGCTGATGGCATAAATGCCCGACGGCACATCCGAAAACGACATCGAAGCCCCGTCTTTGGCATCCACACGCGCACTCATTTCGCACGGTTCTTGACCAAGCTTTGCATGCTGTTCTTTGGTGCAAAGGCTCGCCCAAATCATGCCGGTTTCGGACTGAACGTTCGAGAAGACAACTTCGATCTGATGCGTACCCGGCTCGACGGGCTCCGGTGAGGCGAGCGAACAAGCCGCGCTTATGCTGGTTGCGATCGCAAGCGTCGCGGCGACGCGGGCAGTACGTGAGAAGAGAAGGTTTGAGGTCATGATTTGCTCCTAATGATTGCTTGACAAGACGACCGCCTTGCCAGTTCGATGAAGAGCAAACTGAAACGCGATAAAAGCTGAATTGGACGGAAGGCAGAGGCGATATGTTGGATGGTTCTGTGTTACCACTCATCAAGTACGAACGGTCGAATGGTCATATCGGGAGGCGCGCGCAGTGATTTTCAATCGTTGGACATATCGGATCTGGCTGCCACTCATCCTCGGCTTAGGCGCCGGAATCGTCGGCCCCTTTGGCACATTCGTATATGCGCCCTTGGTACCCCGAACCATCTATTGGGTGATTGCAATCACTGGCGGTTGTGCGTTGTGGTGGGGACTTGGGGGACTGGGAAAAAAATTCATCCCAGAATGGCCCTATGAATGGGGTGAAGTCCTCGTCGCGATCCCTTTTGCCTTTATCAACCCCGTTTTCCTGGTCGTGTTTCATCTGGTTTTAAATGCAGCGTTTGGGTCACGCTTTCCGACCGAATGGTCCGCTTTTGTGATCTCGCATCTCACGCTGTCGGTTTTTGTGATTTTGCCCACCATTTTTATCTCTCGACAGATTATCCTCGACGCAGAAACAAATGCCGGGCGCCAAGCGATTGATTTGCTCTTTGAAAAACTGCCGATGAAACTGCGGGGTGCAACGCCTTTTGCCCTCTCTGCAGAAGGCAACTACGTCCGCGTTTACACCGAGCGCGGCGATGATCTCGTCATGTCAACTTTCGAAGACGCAGTGCGCGCGGTTTCCGGCATACCCGGGGTTCGCACGCACCGATCCTGGTGGGTCGCTGAAAACGCCGTACGCCGCGTGGAGAAGTCTGGTTCCAGCTATAAAGTCGCGCTAGAGTCGGGATTAGAGGCACCGCTCGGTCGACGCCGCAAAAGCGCTATGGATCCGATCCTGGAACGCATCAGTAAATGAGATGAGGGTCGCATAGTATAGTATATGCTTGTGATGTTATGTCTGCTTTTGTTCGTGAAGTAGGCGTGCTTGTCTCCGTTTTTCTGGCTCTTTGCTAAATCGGATTAGTCTCTCTTCGTTCCATAAGTGACCATGCGCTAGGCATACAGACCCGAGTGTTGTTTGACTTCGGCCAGCATGCGATCGCAGCTAATGAGCCCAATTTACCACACGTGACAAAAAAGTGACATCGCATGCAAAGCCCCATCCAATCGCCTCTTGCATTCGAAGTCATTTTGTGTTCGCTCTGACCACGAGGAAATGAAAATCACGGAGTGGATACACTAATGACTTCTAAAACATTAAGCTTGAAATCGCTCATGCAAGGATCTGCTCTGGCCGCGTTATCGCTGGGTGGGGCGCAGACAATCGCCACTGCTCAGGACGATAGCGGAGAAGAAGTCAAACGGCTAACGGCTGTCGTGATCACCGCCGAAAAACGCGAAGAAAGCGTTCAAGATGTGCCGCTTTCAGTGACGGCGATCTCCGGAGACTCCCTAACGGCAGCTGGTGTGACCGACCTTTCAACTTTGGACAAACTGGCGCCTGGTCTGCAATTCGGACAATCAGGGAATGATGCTCGCCCAGCGATCCGCGGCGCGAGAACCGAAAATGTATCTGTCCAACAAGATCCGGTTGTTTCCTTCTATGTGGATGGGATTTACCGCTCTTTAACATCGCAAGCGCTCGCATCCATCGTTGATGTCGAACGCGTCGAGGTGCTTCGCGGACCTCAAGGCACGCTGTATGGGCGGAACGCATTTGGCGGCGCCGTAAATATTATTTCTCGTGCCCCATCCGCAGATCCAGAATATGGGGGCAATCTGACGCTCGGGAATTATGGCCGTGTGCGCGGTGAAGCATTCGGGAACATTCCTTTAGCGGACAATTTGTTCTTCCGTCTGACGGCCGCGATTGAGCAGCAGGATTTTATCGTTGAAAACTCTTTCAACCCTGATGCCGGCCTGCGGGATAAAGACGAAAAGTATCTCCGCGCTCAGTTGCGTTACGAACCGACCGATCGTTTCGATGTTACCTTGCGGGCTAGCCACTGGACCCAAGGTGGCAACGGCAACAGTGATTTCGGATACAATCTGATTGGTACACCGACGGATCCGAGCAGCCTTCAAGGCGTGCTTACCGGCGGCATTACGCCCATCAACCCGCGCGTCGGCGGCGGAAATAGTCCGGTCAACGCAGATCCTTACACAATCGATACCGACTTTGATACGACGCTCGATACGGAGCAAACGACAATCGATATCGAGAGCAATTACGATCTCGGGTTTGCGAACCTCAAATTCCTATTTGGTTACGCTGATTTCGAGACGTTCAGAGACGCTGATACAGATCTGTCGAGCTTTTCGAGCGGGTTTTCATCGCAGCGCGATGACGTGATCGCGACCACGCAAGAAATTCAACTGACCTCACAAACCACAGGGCCACTTGAGTGGACTGTGGGCGGTTTCTTCTTGCAAGAAGACAAGCGCGGCACCTTTGTGTTTGACCGCTTGTTTAATACCGACCCGGTGACGAACGCCCCTGATGGCACCGTCGCGACAGCCTTCTTTGCTGACTTTAATGCGCGGGCCGACGTTGAGACGGATAGTATCGCGCTTTACGGGCAGGCGACTTACGCGCTCACGGAAGCGCTTCGCTTAACGGCAGGGCTCCGTTACACCGAAGATGAAAAATCATTCCAGCGTGTAACAACTGGCACCAACACGGTTCCGATCACTTTCTTCGAGGC
>JBCBYO010000067.1:0-4663 GCA_039815825.1 Pseudomonadota bacterium | reverse complement strand
CTTCTTCGTGACCGATATCGCCCACCAGTTCGCTGAGTTCCAACCCTGCTAGACGTAACCGCTCCGCGTTAATTTCAAGCGGTAAACCAGTATCTATTCTTTGCAGGTGACTGGCAGCAGCAACCATCTTTGAAATATGCCGGCGGTTCCCCGCAGCACGCTCATTCAAAGCACCTGCTTTGCTGCCTATAATTGATACCACTGATTCGATTAGTTCTTCCAAGCCCTCACCCGTTATAGCGCTAACCGGCAGAGCGCCGTCCTCGAAAACAACCGAATCATAAACATCTACCTGCGATCGAACCCTCAATACGGTGGGTTCTTCTGTCTTCCCTCCACCTAATCCACTTGGGCTTTCCCACTTATCGTCAGCAGACAAATTCAAAACCAGATCCGCCTGAATTGCTGCATCAAGTGCGCGTTCGACCCCGATCTTTTCAATAGGATCGCTGGTAGCGCGCACACCCGCTGTATCCACAATACGAACGAGGAAACCACCGAGGTTCAGCTGGACTTCAATGGCATCACGGGTTGTGCCAGGGATATCCGTCACAATCGCAGCCTCGCGCCCGGCGAGTGCATTCAAAAGCGTACTTTTGCCCGCATTCGGCGGACCAAAAATAACAATACGAAATCCTTCACGGACACGTTCAGCGGTCTCAGCTTTTTTGATTTCACCGTTGATTTCGGAAACCAGCGTCGGAATGTCAGCAAAAACCGCATCAACTACGGAACCCGGCACATCGTCCTCATCTGCAAAATCAATATCCGCTTCAATCATCGCTCGCCCACGGAGTACCATATCACGCCATCGGCGATAGGTTTCGATGAGTTTCCCATCAGCACTTGAGATCGCTAGCCGACGCTGTGCCTGCGTTTGTGCCTGTATCAGATCGCCAAGCGCCTCGGTGGCGATTAAATCCATCTTGCCATTGATGAATGCGCGGCGCGTGAACTCTCCAGGCTCCGCAATCCTCACGCCTTCCACTTCAGAAAGTGCCGCCAACAAATGGTCAACAACCGCTCTACTACCGTGGAGCTGGAGTTCTACAACGTCTTCGCCAGTAAAACTGCGCGGACCCTCAAAGGCCAGTAGCAGACCGTGGTCGAGCACTTCGTCGTTTCGCGGATCGTGTACTTTAACCAGCCGCGCCTTTCGGTCTAATTTCCAGGCAACTGCGGCATCTATTTTTGCGATACGTGCGGCGAGAGAAAAAGCCTCAGGCCCGGATAGGCGTATAACCGCGACGCCCGCTGGTAGGGCGCCGCTTGATAGAGCAACAATCGTGTCCATGGGTTATCTCCATGAATCCGGCTAATTGTTCCGTACCTGAATCAAATATCAGGCGTTCATCGAATCGAAGAACTCCGGGTTGTTCTTCGTCTGCTTCAACTTGTCGATAAGGAACTCGATTGCGTCGGTAGTCCCCATCGGCGCAAGGATCCGGCGCAGAACATAAATCTTTTGAAGGTCCGCACGCGGTACCAAGAGATCCTCTTTCCGGGTTCCAGACTTCAAAATATCCATCGCTGGATAGATCCGCTTGTCCGCGACCTTGCGGTCCAGAACGATCTCTGAGTTACCCGTACCTTTAAATTCCTCAAAGATAACTTCGTCCATACGGCTACCTGTATCAATCAACGCAGTTGCAATGATCGTCAGAGAGCCACCCTCTTCAATATTACGCGCTGCACCGAAGAAACGTTTCGGACGTTGAAGTGCGTTGGCGTCCACACCACCGGTCAAAACCTTACCAGAGGAAGGGACAACAGTATTGTACGCACGACCCAGACGCGTAATCGAATCGAGCAAAATGACAACATCACGGCCATGTTCAACAAGGCGCTTGGCTTTCTCAATCACCATTTCCGCAACCTGTACGTGGCGCGATGCTGGTTCATCAAACGTAGATGATACGACTTCACCATTCACCGAGCGCTGCATGTCGGTGACTTCTTCAGGTCGTTCATCGATCAGCAGTACAATCAAATAGCATTCAGGATGATTGGCGGTAATTGAATGCGCAATGTTCTGCAGCAATACGGTTTTACCCGTGCGAGGCGGCGCAACGATCAAGCCACGTTGACCCTTACCAAGTGGGGCAACCAAATCGATCACACGGGCCGAATTGTCTTTTTTCTCCGGATTGTCCACTTCCATGAGCAGACGTTCATCGGGGTAAAGCGGCGTTAAATTGTCAAAATGGCTTTTGTGACGGATCTTCTCAGGATCTTCGAAGTTGATCGTATTGACCTTCAACAGCGCAAAATATCGCTCGCCATCTTTCGGGCCACGGATAGGGCCCTGCACTGTATCACCAGTCTTTAAGGAGAAGCGGCGCAACTGCGAGGGTGAGATATAGATATCATCAGGGCCAGGCAAATAGTTGGCGCTGGCCGAACGCAGAAAGCCAAAACCATCCTGGAGAACTTCGACTACACCCTCACCGATAATCTCCACATCATCGGCCGCTAGTTGTTTAAGGATCGCAAACATCAATTCCTGCTTGCGCATCGTGCTGGCATTTTCCACGTCCAGCGATTCTGCAAACTCAACCAGCTCTGTTGCTGACTTTGTTTGCAAGTCATTTAGTTTCATTTGGTCCATCGGGACATTCCATCGTTTCGTTTCTTGGAAATATCTGAGCTGGCTCGCTTAAGTCATCACTTTGGGAGCTGACGTCAAAAGGCAGGAATAGTGGACGTCTCCAGATCAGGCGCAAATACGCGCGAACATTCCAGATTTCAAGAGCTGATTTTGTTTAAAAAAATCAAAATGGTTTCAAAATCACTGCCAGCACAGCAATAAACATCAATACCGTTGGCACTTCGTTGATCATCCGCCAGGCGCGAGCCGATCTCTGATTGCGATCATTAGCGAACAACCGAACGGCTTTCGCCAGTGAACCATGCGCCGCCGTCATCCCAAGAACCGCAACAATTTTGATCCAAAACCAAGGCTCACCGAAAAAACCAGCCATCCAAGCCAGCCATAGGCCGAGTATCCAGCTGATGATCATCGCCGGGTTCATGATCACTTTTAAAAGACGACGCTCCATCACCTTGAACGTTTCCGAGGTTTCTGAACCAACTTCAGCGCCAGCATGATAGACGAAAAGACGCGGCAGATAGAGCATACCGGCCATCCAAGCTATGATAGCAATGACGTGGAACGCTTTGAGCCAATTGTACAATTGGTCCGGCGACAACAGCATAATCAAACCAATAATGCCGACAAAAATCGCGATAGCGACACCCGCACGAATAGCTGCGCGTTTCCCAGCTTTCTCACCGATCTGAGAGTTGCTCACTTAAGCCTCACCGCGCACATATTTGACCAAATAGCCCATGTCTTCGGGGTCCGCTTGTGGGGTGATACCGTGACCAAGATTGAACACAAATGGTCCGCCACAAAGTGCATCCATAATCCGATCCACACCTTCCTTGATCGCGGCTTGGCCGGCGACCACGCGTAAAGGATCAAGATTACCTTGAATGGCACCTTCCTTTTGCATTTCAACAGCGATATCCAACGGGACCGTCCAATCGATGGCGATCATATCTGCGCCCGTTTGTTCACGGTAACCGCGATATTGGTAACCCGAACCTTTTGGGAACGCGATAATCGGCGTACCCGGCCGCGCTGCTTTGACGCCGTCGATGATCTTCTTGACCGGCTTCACACAATAAGTGGCAAAGGCCTCACGATCCATCACGCCGGCCCAACTATCGAAAATCTTAACTGCGTCTGCCCCGGCATCCACTTGCGCGATGAGGTATTCAATGGATGCATCAGCCAGAATATCGACAAGCTTCTCCAACCCTTTTGGGTCCTTGTACATCATGAGACGAGACGGTCCTTGGTCATTGGTACCATGACCGGCGATCATATAGGTTGCGACAGTCCATGGCGCACCGCAGAACCCCAGAAGCGTGGTCTCTTCCGGCAAATCGGCACGCAGCCGTTTCACGGTTTCAAAGACTGGTGCCAAGTGCGAGGTCACACTTGATATATCTAGCTGATCAATTTCCCCTTCGCTCAATGGTCGCATCTTGGGTCCTTCGCCGGTCACAAAGTGCACATCTCGGTCCAACGCATCGGGAATGACTAAAATATCGGAGAATAAAATTGCGCCATCAAACCCATATCTTCGGATAGGCTGCATGGTCGCTTCAACAGCAAGTTCTGGCGTGTAACAGAAATTGAGGAAGTTTTTCGCTTTGGCTCTGGTCTCACGATACTCAGGTAAATATCGCCCTGCCTGTCTCATTACCCAGATAGGTGGCACATCGTAGCTCTTGCCTTTCATAACCTCGATGATTTTCCGATCCACCATCTCATAAGCCCTTCTGTCCACAACCCGCTTTAAAGAAGTTTGGGTTTTAGGTTTTTTCTTTTTCTATGAGTCTGTGAATTACAGGGATTATGATTTCTCCACCAGCCACTGATTGACAAAAATTTTGTCACGGTGAATTGACACATTTCCACAAGTCTTTGGATGCACCAATCCAACTTGTTAACTGTTTGTTAACCAACGCTATTATCGGCCTCATTTATTTGCTTTCCACAAGCAACGCACAATGAAGGCGGCCGGTATGGGATTTTTCCCCGCTCTTCTGAACAGTGGATGTTTCAATCATCAAATATGCACAAGGGAATAAG
>JBCBYO010000066.1:0-5031 GCA_039815825.1 Pseudomonadota bacterium | reverse complement strand
GTGTCCAATGCGCCATCGGCTGTCCGGCGACCGAACAGTCAAAGGCACACAGGTACGTGTTGGTGATGGAGCCCACGTACAGCGTCCGTAGATCGGGACCGCCAAAGGCAAGACTGGACGGATTGTTTAAAACCGAATCCGTGTCTTGATAAATCAACTCCCGTGTTAAAGTGCCTGCGCTAAGAGCTGACTGAATTTCGTCCGCTCGAGCGGCGTCATACTCCTCATAAAGAACAGAAACTGCACCTTCTTTGGTGACGTGTAGAATTTGGTTGCTGATTATACTTGGCGTCCATATGTCTCCATTGGCATCCAGGGCGAGGCCATCCGGGAAAGTACCTTCATCATAACAGGCAAGAAGACTCCGATTGGAGAGTTGACCAGTCTCTGATACATCAAAGCGTGTTGTGCGACGCGCAAAGGTTTCGTTGATGTAGAGGTAGCGACCTTGAGCATCAAACTTGAACTCATTGGCTGTGATCAGACCATCAGTCATAGTCTCAACATTGCCGTCTTTGAGCCGCGCAATGTAACCATCTGCGCGACTTTCGCTGAGCGGCGCAGAATGTCCGGCTGCTGTCAGGACACTGAACCAGATTTCACCATGTGGACCGACTAGAACAAAGTTCGGTGTACCTTCGACACTTTCCACGACCGGTTCGAAGTTGCCTTTTGGGTCTACAGACCAGATACCACCTGCAGTCCCGACATTTGCGAAAACGGCGGTTCCGTCAGCCTTGATGGCAAACCCGTTCGAAATCAGCTCCGACCGTTCTTCGATACCAACGTACCTTTGATTTCCATCATCCGTAAACGCGCTGATCCCGCCACGGCTATCGCTGCACAACACACGCCCATCTGGCAAACACTGAACACATTCGGGCCTGCGTGCGCCATTGGCGAAGACGCGTCGATTGCTGAGAACCGGAACACTCATTGCAGCACCTGATTTGGTAACCACAACACGATCCACGGCTGCCAGATCAACAAGATCAGTACAGTAAGTTGCAGCAAAACAAATGGAAAAACTCCACGATAAATCTGACCCATCGTCACCAGATTTCCTGCCGCTCCCTTGAGGTAGAATAGGGCAAAGCCAAAGGGTGGCGTTAAGAATGAGGTCTGCAAATTGACCGCCATCAAAACGGCGAACCAGTAGATCAGATCGTTCCTGGGAACGTGATCGCCGAGATCCATCAAAGCAAGAATGGGCGCTACGACTGGAAGAATGATCAGGGTGATTTCGATCCAGTCAAAGAAAAAACCAAGACCGAAGATGATCACCATCAGCATGATCAGAATGCCCCAATCTCCCATGTTAAGGCCTTGCGCGATCTCAACTATGAAATGTTCGCCACCGAGGATCCGAAAAACATAGGCAAAACCGGTCGCCGCGACGAAAATAAAGAACAGCATTCCAAGAGTTCTGACCGAGCTATCCATCGCCTCGCTTAGCATCATGAGACCTAGGCGTCCTCGTACAAAACTCAAAAATAACGCGGCGAAGGCGCCAACAGCCGCTGCTTCGGTCGGAGAAGCAAAACCACCGATGATCGACCCTAGAACGGCGATAATTAGGATGGACGGGAGTGCGAACGAGAGGGCTGCCTCGCGCAGCAAACCGGCTTTCTCCTCCGGTGTCATGGGCGGAGCGGCTGGTGCCTGCGCCGGGTGCAACTTTGCACTAACCACAATGTAGATCATGTAAATGACCGACAGAACAAGTCCGGGCATTAGCGCCGCAACGAAGAGTTTTGCAAGGTTAACTGTCAGGATATCCCCCATGAAGACCAACATGACGGAAGGCGGGATTAGAATGCCAAGTGTTCCAGACGAAGCGATAGTTCCAGACGCGATCTCGGGTGAATAGCCGCGTTTAATCATCGTTGGCATGGCCATACAGGTCAACATGACCACAGAAGCGCCAATGATGCCTGTCGACGCGGCGAGAATCGTGCCCATTGCGGTCACAGCAAGAGCGAGACCACCAGGCAATACCCGCAGTAGTTTCTGCAATGTAATTAACAGGTCTTCGGCAAGTCGACTTTTCTCAAGCACCACACCCATAAAGATAAATAGAGGCGCCGCGATAAGTACGATGTTTTCAATTGAGCCGCCAAAAATTCTGTTCGGCAAAAGTGTGATTTGAACAAGGCGCATTTCGCCGAGCAAGACTGCCAACACAGCAAAGATGACCGTTACGCCGCCGATGATTACAGCAACGGGAAGGCCACTGAACATCCCGAGTACGAGCGATGCAAACATTAATGCCGGTAGGGCTTCGGTCAGGACTTCCATAGCCCGCCCTCCCAGTAAGGATTCTCAATTTTGCCACGCAAGGCGACGATCATACGCAACAGCACCGACCACGCCCCCATAAGTGCGAGTAAAGCGGAAAGAGGTATGACGGATTTGATGATCCAGCGATGGTCAAGTCCAAGTCCACCAGGCCCGCTTTCTCCACGTACGAACGCCCGGAATGCAAAGTCGGTCCCGTACCACATGACAACCAGCATGAAGGGTGTGAGGAGAAACGCGACTCCGGCAATTTCAAGTTTGAACCGGAGTGGTTTGGAGAAGTTTTGCGAAAAAACGTCGATCCGCACGTGCGCATCACGGGTGTAAGCATAACCGAAGCAAAGCATCGCAATGGCGCCGTGAATATGCCACTGAAGCTCGCCTAACGCGACAGATCCCGTATTATAAAATTGACGCCCGACGACGTCGTAAAGCACAACTGCCGTCAAAATGATCAGCAACAATCCAGCGAACCGGGCTGCCCACGTACAGATACGTTCGAACATTCTTGAGATTTTCAGCATGATTTTTTAACTGACGAAGGGCAAGCGTGCCCCCCGTCTTTATTGTGCTCAGTCGAGGTAGCCGAGGCTGCCCCATTCCGCATAGTTTGCGCGGAAATCCGAGATGCTCTTCCATACACGAGCAAAGTCTTCGTCTGAGGCGGAGCGCTCTCGAACAACTTCGCCCCAGGCTGATTCAAAAGCTGCGAGCATCTCGTCGTTCCACTTGTGGACAGTCGTGCCACCCGCCTGCAATTCGGCCAGAGGTTCAAGTTGGATCGATTCACCTTCGGCAATCGTTTTTGCGACGTTGGCTGCGCAGACTTCTTCAATGGCAGCCTGATGGTGGTCAGGAAGGCCGTCCCACAGATCCTTATTGATGATGAACATCATGAAAGAGCTCTGTTGGTGCCAGCCGGGGAAATAGTAATGCGACGCATGTTCCTGCATGCCAAGTGCCTGATCCAAAGCAGGGAAGCTGATCTCCGCAGCATCCAACGCACCGGTGTTCAGGGCCGTCATCGTATCACCAGGGGGCATTGACTGTGCTTGTGCACCCAGTTTTTGCATAACAGATGCACCAAGACCGCCAATCCGCATCTTGAGACCTTCGAGATCGGCTGGCGTGTTGATCTCATTGCGGAACCAACCGGAGGCTTCGGGCGCAACGACCGTACAAAGCTCCGAATGCACACCAAATGGCTCTGACAATTCCGCCCAAAGCTCCTGCCCACCGCCGTGATACCACCAGGCCGTGAATTCAATCGCATCTGGGCCGAATGGGAAAGATGTAAACAAAGATGCTGAAGGAATGACACCGTCAGCAAGGATAGAGTACCACCAACCGGCTGACACAGCACCAGTCGAAACAGAATCCCAGATTTCGTTTGTGGAGACCAACACGCCTGGCGCGTGGAACACAACATTCAGCTCACCGCCGGTAACGCGGTTTACACGGTCTGCCATGGACTGGCCCGATGTTCCCAAAACAGGCACAGTGTTTGGCAAGAACGACTGCATATCAATGGTTTCAGCCTGTGCAGTTGTAACAAGCCCAATCGCCAGAACAGACGTTGCCAACAGATAACGACCCGCCGCAGCGGTCTTTGATATTTTCTTCATGTTTTCCTCCCTTGGATGGCACGATCAAGGTCCGCCCGCCGCGCCGGTCTTGTAGATGCTCGAGTTGCGCTCTCGCGAAACGTGTCTTCTTAGTTTGCGTTTTTCGCCGCTTTTCAACTGGATTTGACGCCACCAAACTCCCTAGCTTTGGAACGCCATTCCCAATTTATATCTGTAAATGCTATTGTTTCTGGATCGAGGTTGGAATTCTGGCTTTGAGAACGCAGCGTTGCGGGAAACGCAATGCTTGCCTCGGAAGTCGCTCTAAACCACATTCTCAAACGATCAGAGGAGTTTATATGCACTTTGACTTCGTCACCCTGCGCGCCTTTTTGATGGTTGCGGACGCCGAAAACCTGCGCGCAGCGTCCGAACAGCTGAACCTGTCGATTTCAGCAGTTAGCCGGAGGATCAGCGATCTGGAGACGAGTCTTGGGCAGCAACTCTTTGTGCGCCACTCGCGAGGGTTGGAAATAACCGATGCTGGCCGCCTTTTGATGGCCCGCGCGCGCGACACTCTTCGGACCTTGCGCGCGATTGAGGACGACATGCAGAGGCTTGCGACGGGTGCGCGCGGCAAGGTCGCCATCTGCGCCAACGGGTCCGCGCTAGTGAATGGTCTTGCCCAGCATATCCAGTCGTTCCTGGCCCAGACCGAAGACATCGACATCGATCTGCTGGAGCTCTTGACGCCTGAGATCCTGGACCAAGTGCAGCGAGGTATCGCGGATATTGGGTTCGTCTCAAACACCTTGCGCATTCCCGAAGGTCTGCGGACCCTGCCTTATGTCAGCGACCGGCTGGTACTAGTGGTCCCGAAGGCGCACCCGCTAGAAATCAAGGGCAGCGTCTCGCTCGAAGATGTTCTGGATTGGCAGATGATTGGTGTGCAAAATGCGAGCTCACTCACGCGGCTGGTTCGGAAGGTCGCTGGAGCAGCCTCCCCCCGGTTCGCATACAGCTACATGGCCAGCACGAATGAAGTTGCGCGTACAATGGTGGCCAATGGTCTCGGGATCGCGATACTACCCGAGATGTTCGTCGCGCCGTACCTTTCCCAATCACCTGATATTGGAACCATCGATATCGGCAACAGGGAAAGGTACGG
>JBCBYO010000065.1:0-5119 GCA_039815825.1 Pseudomonadota bacterium | reverse complement strand
GCGGCTTTGGATGTGTCAACGGCACGCCCGGTGAAAGCACCAATGTGGAGAGTGTCGTCCAGTTCACCTCATGTAGATCACCAACACCCACACCCGCTTGGCGAGCAACATCGACACGATCGGGATTGTCATCCCAAGCCACAACGTTGGCACCGCCCGCGGCGAGCGCCTTGGCGGTAGATAAGCCGGAACCGCCTAGCCCGAAAACCGCGATATCCTGGCCGGATCTGTGGGTGACGGGGATCATTGGCTCACCGCAGCTTCAACGTGGAAAGGCCAACGAGCGCAAGGATGACGGCAATGATCCAAAAGCGGATGACGACCTGACTTTCGGTCCAGCCGAGCTTTTCAAAGTGATGGTGGATCGGCGCCATCAAGAAAACGCGTTTGCCAGTCATCTTGAAGTAGCCCACCTGGATAATCACGGACAGCGCTTCCATCACAAACAAGCCGCCAATAACAGCCATCACCAGTTCGTGTTTGGTTGCAACGGCGACCGTGCCGATGAGCCCACCAAGCGCAAGCGACCCTGTATCACCCATAAAAATCGCGGCAGGCGGCGCATTAAACCAAAGAAAGCCAAGACCGGCACCGATAACAGCGCCCAGAACAATAGCCAGTTCGCCGGTGCCGGGCACAAAGTGAATCTGGAGATAGTTGGCGAAAATCGCGTTACCAGACAGGTAGGCGATAACCCCAAATGAAGCCGCAGCGATCATGATCGGAACAATGGCCAAGCCATCCAAGCCGTCGGTCAGGTTCACCGCGTTGCCAGCACCAACAACCACAAAGGCAGCAAAGGGGATAAAGAAGATACCCAGATTGATCAGGAAATCCTTGAAAAACGGGAAAGCAAGGGAGGAAGAAAATGGCTGATTACCCACTTGCATGATCACGTAGGCTGCAACGCCAGCGATCAAAAATTCCAGACCCAACCGCGCCTTGCCGGAAAAGCCTTTGTCACTCTGTTTGGTGACCTTGAGATAGTCATCATAAAAACCGATCAGGCCAAAGCCCAACGTCACCATGATAACAACCCAAACATAAGGGTTACTGAGGTTCCCCCAGAGCATCACAGAACCGACGATACCGCACAGGATCATTAGGCCGCCCATCGTCGGCGTACCTGCTTTCTTTAAATGCGTTTGTGGTCCGTCTGCCCGAATGGGTTGGCCGTTGCCCTGACGCACTTTCAGTGTGTTGATAATACGAGGCCCAAACAGGAAGACGATGAACGCCGACGTAATGAGCGCTGCACCCGTTCTGAACGTGATATAGCGAAACACATTGAGAAACTGCACTTGATCCGAGAACTCGGTCAGCCAAAACAGCATGTATAACTCCTCATTCGCACCAAAGGGCGCTAAATAGTTCGCACGAGCCGGTCAGCTCGCTTCGTAATCTTCAAACGCCTTGATCAAACGAGAAAAGCCTGTCCCGTTTGACGCTTTGACCAAAACGACATCACCCGCGTGCACCAATTGTTGTGCTGCCGCCACCACATCATCGGTGTTTTCATAGTACATGACCGAGGGACCGTCCTCGCCAATGGCATCCGCCAAGGCCTTCATCTGAGGTCCGCCCAGCAAAACACGGTCCAACGCCGCATCACGTACATCATCGACAAGGCCTGCATGTAGCTTTTTGGCGTGTTCCCCTAGTTCCAGCATATCGCCCAAAATAGCGATCCGGCGCCCACTCGGCCCCGGTTGCATGGTTTTCAATATTTGCAACGTGGCAGCGACAGACGCGGGATTGGCGTTGTAGCTCTCATCAATGACCGTAAACGTGCCGCCGCTAGCAGCGGTGAAATTGTGCAGCTTACCGCGCCCATCCACCGACTGAAGTGTCGCCAGCGAACCCGCCGCCACCTTCACATCGCCGCCCAATAAATGCACAGCGCCCAGAACCCCAAGCAGATTTTGCACCACATGGCGACCGGCGATGGGGACGTCGAACGAGACTTTCTCACCAAATACATTGGCAGACGCGGAAGACGAGTCGGCGCGCAGCTCCACATCCGTCAAAACGACGTCTGACTTTTTGATTTTTCCATATCCGGCAACGCGGTGAACGCCAGCCTCACCGGCCAACTGGCTCAGCATCTTAAAACGCTTATCATCACGGTTGATCAGCGCTGTACCACCGCGCACCACACCGCGGAAAATTTCTGCTTTGGCATGGGCGATGCCGTCCATATTTTTGAAATTGCCCAGATGCGCCGCCGCGATCAACGTGATGATGGCAACTTGTGGCCGCACCATTTTTACCAGCGGCGTAATCTCACCGGCATGGTTCATCCCGATCTCAAAGACAGCATATTGTGTGTCGCGCGGCATTCGCGCGAGCGTCAGGGGCACACCCCAATGATTGTTGAATGATTTGGGTGAGGCATGAACTTTATTCGATTGCGCCTCAAACACATGACGCAGCGCTTCTTTCGTTGTCGTCTTACCGGCGGAACCTGTTACGGCCACGATGCGCGCCTTGGTGCGTGCGCGCGCCGCAACGCCGAGCCGTTCCAGTGCTTCGAGTACATCAGGCACCACCATCAAGGGTTTGGTGACTGAACCAAGCGCCGGCAGCTTGTCTTCAGCGACAACAAGTGCGGAACAGCCCGCTGCCACTGCGTTAGAAGCGAACGTATGTCCGTCAAAATTGTCGCCAGAAATAGCAAAGAATACGTCGCCGGGCTGCAATGTCCGCGTATCAATTGAAACACCCGAGACATCCCCGGCCACACCATTAATGGGACGCGCGCCCGTTGCATCTATGATGTCTTGGCCAGTCCAAAGCGGCCCGTCAGTTTCCGGCGTCACATTCCCGACATCTGCGATCGCTGCGCGCGCCTCTTCGTGATCAGAAAAGTGCTTTGTTACCCCGCCGACCGTTTGCCCGGTCTCGTGACCCTTGCCGGCAATCACCAACGTGTCTCCGGTCTGAAGTTCGCGCACAGCTTGACGGATCGCTTCGCGCCGGTCGCCGATTTCGGTTGCACCGGGCGCCGCACCCATAATCGCGGCTCTTATCACTGCCGGGTCTTCAGATCGCGGGTTATCGTCGGTTACATAAACCCGGTCGGCAAGTCGTTGAGCGATCTCACCCATAATGGCGCGCTTGCCCGGATCACGATCACCACCGGCGCCAAAGACCACGTTGACATTGCCGGTCGTGAACGGACGAACAGATGCAAGAACCTGTTCTAAAGCCTCCGGTTTGTGGGCGTAATCAACGTAGACAAGCGCGCCTTTTTCTGTGTTGCCGATCAGCTCCAAGCGACCCGGCGCACCTTCAAGTTTTTCAAGTGCGCTAAAAGCAACGTTCGGCGATACGCCAACGGAAATAGCCAAACCGGCAGACACAAGCGCATTGGCGATCTGAAAATCGCCGGCTAGCGGTAACTCGATGCGCCACACTTGGCCGTCATGGGACAATTCTGCGATCTGTCTATGCCGCTCATGTTCCACCCTTTTCAGGGCGATGAAATCTCCTTTGCGCCCCACGGTGCGCACGTCGAGCCCGGCATTGCGCGCAACCGCGATCGCCGCATCTGACCACTCATCATCCGCATAAATGATCGCTGGTTTTCCTGCCGGAAGCAGCGTATCGAACAACCGCATTTTGCACGCAAAATACTCCTCTACCGTCGCATGGTAATCCATGTGATCACGACCGAGATTTGTAAAAGCCGCAGCGGCCAATTCGACACCGTCCAGCCGGCGCTGATCGAGCCCATGACTGGACGCTTCCATCGCTGCATGGGTCACACCCTTCTCGGCCAAGACTTTCAACAGAGAATGCAGCTGCACCGGATCGGGCGTCGTCAGTGACCCTTCAATCGTCAGGGGTTTTGACACGACACCCGTTGTACCAATTGACGCCGCGACCAACCCTGCACGCTCAAATATTTGGCGGGTAAAGGAAGCAACCGATGTTTTGCCAGCGGTGCCGGTTACGGCAACAAGATGTTTCGGCTGGATATTGGCAAGAGCCGCCGCGATCATTGACAAAACATAACGCGGATCGTCGACGCGGATCAGGGGCACCGCAATCGGATCAATCTTGGCCTCAACGCTTGCAATAACGGCCACAGCACCTGCATCGATCGCTGCATCGACATAACGCGCACCATCGGTTTTCGCGCCGGAGAGCGCGATGAAAATATCGCCAGGCTTCACATCGCGCGAGTCAGCTGTAATCCCCGTAAAGCCACCCGCAGGTACATCGATGTCACCCAAGATCACTTTGAGTTGGTCGAATTCCATCCATTCGCCGCCGGGCACTAAAACCCGGACCCCTTCTACTGCGCGACCAAAAGCGAATCACGTCCTATTTTGAAATCTGGCATCACCCCAAGCAAGCCTGCCGATCTGCGAATAATATTGCCAACAGTTGGTGCAGCATTAAGGCCAGCCGTGGCACTTTTTTGGCCTTCAGCTGGCTTAGGCTCGTCAATGATGACCAAAACGACATATTCAGGATCATCCATGGGAAAAGCGGCCAAAAATGCGTTGAATCGATGATCACCTGAGTAACGACCGTTGATCACCTTTTCTGCTGTTCCCGTTTTCCCACCCACCAGCAAACCGGGCACATCAGCACGCCGCCCTGACCCTTTCTCGACATTCAAACGGAACAGATAACGCATATCCGCACTCGTTTTTTGTGACAGAACTGCTTTGGCTTTTTGTGCAGCTTCAGCGCGACTACGCGGCAAAAAGGTCGGCTGGATCAGCTTCCCGCCATTGACCAGAGCTGCCGCTGCCACGGCGGTCTGCAGCGGTGTTGTCGACATGCCATGGCCAAAGGATATCGTGATCGAATTAAGCTTCTTCCATTCTTGCGGTTCGGTGGGACGTGCAACTTCGGGCAGTTGCGTGTCCATCTTGTCGATAAGCCCGAGCCGTTTAATGAAAGCGCGATGTCCCTCAATACCCACATCATCAGCCATTTTTGCCGTGCCGATATTGGAGGAGTAAATGAATATTTCCGGTACTGACAAGACCCGGCCCTTGCCGTGAAAATCATTGATCGTAAACCTGCCAAAACGAAGTGGCTTTGTGGCATCGTACCGGCTGGCGAGCGTTGCCGCGCCAGCATCAAGCGCCATCGCCGTGGT
>JBCBYO010000064.1:0-5139 GCA_039815825.1 Pseudomonadota bacterium | reverse complement strand
GAATTGGCGGGTTATCTACGCGATCTAGCGTTATTCAACGTCGCAATCGACAGCAAGCTGCGTGGCTGTGATCTGGTCAAACTGGCCGTTTCCGACCTCGTCAAAGATGAGCGCGTGCGAGAACGCGTAGCGATCATCCAGAGCAAGACCAAGCGGCCTGTCCAGTTTGAACTGACGGAAAACACACGTGAAACTGTCTTTGCCTGGGTCAAATCACCCGAAATGTTCGCGTGTCCATTCATGTTCCCAAGCCGGTTCCATGACCGGCCCCACATCTCAACCCGCCAGTATGGGCGCTTGGTGCGTGATTGGGTCACGGCGATCGGGCTAGAACCAAGTGGATATGGCACGCATTCGCTCCGCCGGACAAAGGCAGCGGAGATTTACCGAAAGACCGGCAACCTTCGCGCGGTCCAACTGTTACTTGGTCACACGAAGATCGATAGTACAGTACGTTACCTTGGCGTTGAGCTCGAAGACGCCCTGAGCATCGCCGAACGTATCGACATCTGAGCTATTTTGGCGAACGGTCCTGCCGTTCGCCAATTCAATGCGGGTCTTTGTCCCCTGCGCGGCGTTGGTCGGTAAGAGCCCAACCCTGTCATCGACTTTTCTTACTGCGCGCGCTCGCAGCACGAAAGTCGCTGCAGGTGCTTAATCCAAAACACTTCGGGACGGCAGAGAAGGCCGTCATTCGTGAACGGCGCAGCAAGGATCATCAGGGCAACTCAGAGGTTGTGGAACGAAGCGACTATTTGCGAGCCGGAATGGCGTCGCCGCTTTACTCAAACTAACCAAACACGAGCCCTCCATCGACCACGAGGTTCTGGCCGGTGACAGCCCTCGCCCACGGGCTTGCGAAGAAGAGAACAGCGTCGGCGGCTTCCTCTGGCGTGGTGACAGAACGGAGTGGTGTCACACCTGCAATGTAGTCAAAAACCTCAGCGGGCGTCGCGGCGCTGGCGTCAGTCGTTCTCAGCAAGCCGCCCGAGACCATGTTGACCGTAATCCCCTTAGGGCCGAGTTCGGCTGCTGTCGTGCGGGTCAAGGCCAGCAATGCGGCCTTGGCCGAGGTGTAGTCATGGTATGGGACAACCGGGTTTTGGACGAGGTTTGTGCCGATGGTGACGATACGCCCAAAGCCTTCTCCCGCCATGGCGGGAGCCGTTGCCTGAATGACGTTCAGCGCGCCCAAGACAGCGGTGCTGTGCTGTGAGGCCATCTCGTCGGATGTCATAGTGTCGAGAGTAGATCTGGCATCACCGTTGAAACTGTAGTCGGCCAATGCGTTGTGGATTACAGTAGTGATCGGACCGACACGCGCTTCGGCCTGGTTGACCATTTGCGCAACCTCGCCCGCCTTTTGAACGTCTGCCTGCAGGGCGACCGCCTGATCGCCCAAGTTCGCGGCGAGCGCTTCTGCGGCGGTTTTACTGTTACGGTAGTTGATCACCACCTTAGCGCTTTCACGGGCAAAGGCGCTGGCGATGGCCGCGCCAAATCCACGGCCCGCCCCCGTCACCAAGACGGTTTGTTCGTTGAGAGCTTTGCTCATGTTCTGTCCTTCCAAAGATCATAGAAATGGTGAACTGGCCCGTGGCCATGCCCAACTGTCTGTTGGTCTGCCGCAGCAATCACGCCAGAGACATAGCGCTTTGCCTCTCCCACTGCTGCGCTTGGCGGAAGCCCCTTCGAGAGCTGGGCGGCAATCGTCGATGACAACGTGCAACCTGTGCCGTGGGTGTTCTTCGTCGTGGTACGCGGGCCCTCGAACCAATGCAGCGCGGTGCCGTCCCACAGGACATCGGGGCTTTCATCACCTTCAAGGTGTCCGCCTTTCACCAGCACGATCTGCGGGCCCAAATCTGCCAGCGCGTGGGCTTGGGACGCCATTGCATCGCGGCCCTCCGCCTCCGGCTGTTGCAGCAGTCGCGCTGCCTCCGGCAGGTTAGGCGTTAGAACGGTTGCCAAGGGGACGAGCGCCGTGCGCAGCGTCTCCATCGCATCTTCTTGCAGGAGGGGTGCGCCGCCTTTTGCGATCATCACCGGGTCGAGAATGATGGAGATATCGCGGTGATCGGAGAGTGCTTCGGCCACTGCCAAGGCAATTTCTGCGGTTGCGATCATCCCAATCTTCACAGCATCAACCCGGATGTCGGCGAAAACCGCGTCGATCTGCGCTTTAACAAATTGCGGTGGCACGAGTTCAACGCCGGTCACGCCCTGCGTGTTTTGCGCCGTCAGCGCCGTAAGAGCGGCCATGCCATAGACCTCATTGGCCGCGAAGGCCTTGAGGTCGGCCTGGATGCCAGCGCCGCCCGACGGGTCCGAACCGGCAATAGAGAGTACATTCTTGATCATGAGCGATCCTCGGTCTTGGGGTGTAGAGCGCGATAAAGGTCTCGGGCCGCGCTTGCTGGGTCGGGCTGACCACAAATCGCCGAGACGACGGCGATCCCATCGCATCCGGTATTGAGCACATCGGCCGCGTGTTCCTTCTTTAGCCCGCCAATGGCGACAGTTGGCAGCTGCGCCAAGCGCACCATTTCAGACAAACCGTCGAGCCCGATGGTTGGCTTGTGATCCGACTTAGTTGAGGTTGGAAACACCGTTCCGAGACCGAGGTAGTCAACCAAGTGCGCGTCTGCCGCCGTTACCTGGTCAAGCGCTTCGCAAGAAAGACCGATGATCTTGTTTTGCCCCAACCGCTGACGCGCGATGGCCGGGGTCACGTCATCTTGACCGATATGCACACCGTCAACGTCGGCGACGACCGCCGCTTCGAGATCATCGTTGATGACGAGGGGGACGCCTGTCCCTGACAACGCACCTTTGAGCGCGGATGCTGCAGCGATACGGTTGCGCGTCGTCGCGTCTTTATCGCGCACTTGCACGAAACTTACACCCCCGCGCACCGCTGCCGTCACAGTCTCAACTAAGGCCGGACCAGGACAAAGGGTCGGGTCGGTGACAAGATACAAGCGCAGGCTTTCGGGATTTAGATCCATTCCACACGTGCCTCACTGAGATCCCCCGGTTGAAGCTTGTGGAGCGCATCGAGGAATGCGACGGAAAAGCTGCCGGGCCCTTGCGCGCCCTTTGCCGCTTGTTCTCCCGCTTCGGCGAAATGAACGAAAGCAGCGACCGCCGCGTCAAGGCCGGGTGCAACAGCGGCATAGGCCCCCACCAATGCAGTCAAGGAACATCCCAAAGCGGTGACTTTGGGCATCAGGTCAGCCCCACCAGTTATGCTGGCGCTACGGGTGCCGTCTGTGATGAAGTCAACCGGTCCTGACACCGCAACGATACAGCGGTGGCTTTCCGCAAGGGCCAGTGCAGAGCTTTGCGCGTCACTGACGCTGTCGCCACTGTCGGCCCCTTTGCCTGACCCAGCACCCCCTGCAAGGGCGATAATTTCGGATGCGTTTCCCCGGACAATCGTTGGTTTAAGCGCCAACAAATCCAAAGCAGCCTTCGCGCGATAGGGCGTGGCGAAATGGGCAACCGGATCAAGCACCCAAGGTACATTGGCAGCATTTGCGGCGATTGCGGCTGCCTTCATACTGTCTACCCATGGGGCGGACAAAGTACCGATGTTGATAGTCAGTGCGCCAGCAATGGGCACGAAATCAGCAACCTCCTCGGGGGCATGGATCATGGCGGGCGACGCACCCGCCGCGAGGGTCACGTTTGCTGCGATGTTCATGGCAACATAATTTGTGATGCAATGAACGAGTGGCGCGTTCGCGCGCAGCGTTTCTAGAGCGGAGTTGGGTGTCACGCGGTCTTTCCTTTTCTCAACGAGCGGAAAGACGCGCCAAGCCCTATAAGCCTGATTTTGCCTCCCTCCGCCGGCATTATCCGGTTCAGGTTCAAAGGGTGCATCTCAGCCTCGCGGCGCCCCTGACACGGTGAGACATAAGCTATTGGGAGGAGACGTCAATCTTGGATCGAATTACCAGGAGTTCACTTCTGAAGCGGTCGTTTGAACGGCATACAGCATATGGCTTCGTCGGGCTCAGTACCGCCAAATGGTTGTGACGCATCGCCTAAGTTTGTTGGGGCAATGCGATGTGAGGTCTCATAGCCGTTAGGTCGACGTTATTGTACGCGTTGACTGTGAATAGAAGTTAAGCAAGGCTTCTCAACATCAATTCAGTCGATTGTCTGGGTTTCTCAAACGACCTTGGATGCCAGACTTTGCCGGTATTCAGTATGCTCATCTTGTTTAGGGCTGTGACGAGATTATCGACAGCTATGTTTCGCTCACAATAAACGGCCTTGCCATTACGCCCCTCTTTAACGGCTCATAACGCTGCCTGGAGCACAAGGTATTTTGTTAAATCGAGCGAGGTTTGACGGGTACTTAAACCGGAAAAATCTGCCGGGTCGTGCATTTCGCCGATAAGACCAACACACTCTAATCCAGCGCTTTGGGCGGCTCTGGCACCGTCCGGGTTGTCTTCAACGGCGACGACGTTTTCTTGATCAAGCTGAAGGTAATCTAATGCTGCTAAATAGGCATCTGGTGCAGGCTTTGCTCGAGCGATGGTATCGGACGTCGTCACCACGTCAAAAATTGACGGTGACATATCAAGCGCACGTAGAATGGCGCTCACGTTATCCCAAGACGTTGTCGTCACCAAACCGAGTTTAACGCCATGTTTTGAAGCCAATTCAATCGTGTTCCTAACCCCAGGTCGGGCGTCGATTGGTTTCACCGCAAGTAATTGCTGAAAAATCTCTGATTTCCGACTGTGGAGTGCCGCAACATCCACTTCAATTTCTTCCAATAGTGAAAAGTGTTGAATACGGTTCTGGCCGCCCGCTTTCTTCAACATGAGTTGGTAGTCTTCCTTGGACCACCTCCAAGATAGGCCAGCCTCGCTAAAGGCCTGATTGTACGACACCAACTGAAGTGTTGAAGTCTCTGCCAGTGTTCCAATTGACCCCAGAAATATCGCATGCATCTTGGCCGTCCCCTTTAAAGGTTATACGCAGTTGGCAGCTGGTCGGATCAGAGGCAAATCAGGATTTTACGTGCCTTTACGATCAGTTCGTTCAGTTTTGGCGCCCGCTCCGACATCAGGGTGTAGGTTTGCTTTATTTAGGGTCCTATTTGACAGGCGTCACTTGTAG
>JBCBYO010000063.1:0-5639 GCA_039815825.1 Pseudomonadota bacterium | reverse complement strand
GCTGGACAATCCACGCACCAGCCGGTTCGGCCTGCACCCATGTGAACCAGACAATAAAGCCACCGAGCACCGCGCCCAAATTGTTGCCGGAGCCACCGACAATGACCATCACCCAGATCAAAAAGGTGAAGCGCAGTGGGTTGTAGGTGCCTGGGGTAAACTGGCCATCCAGTGTGGTCATCATCGCACCCGCGACACCGATGATGGCAGAGCCCAAAACGAACACCTGCAAGTGACGCTTCTTGATATCTTTACCCATGGCGGCCGCGGCTTCTTCATTGTCGCGGATCGCCCGCATCATACGCCCCCAAGGGGAATTCAGCGCCCGCACAAGCAAGGCCAATATGAAAAGCAACACGATGGTGAACATGCCCGCGTAGCATAATTTTACAAAATGGCCTGAGAACTCGACAACCAGCGGACGTAGCGCTTCCTCAAGCGCCGCGCCATCCAGACCTTCCAAGCGGCTGGCATAGACCCGTGTTGTAAGATCAATAAACCATTGCTCAGTCTGGATCTCGATTTCGTAAGGCACGGGCCAACGCGGCAAACCGGTGACATTCTTCACGCCCCGCGCCAGCCAATCTTCGTTTTTCAACACCGCAATAACGATCTCTGAAATGCCCAGCGTCGCGATAGCGAGGTAATCAGCACGTAGGCCGAGCGAGATCTTGCCGATCAACCAAGCAACCGAGGCTGCCAACAATCCGCCTGCCAACCATGAAAAAGTGATTGGCAAGCCCAAACCGCCCATGAAACCGGTGGAAGCCGGGTCGACGGCTTCAATCGCAGAGGTGCCCGCGCCGAATGTCGGGCGCAATAGAAAATAGGCCACGATGAGCGTGACAAAAACCAAGAACCCTTTCAGCTTGCCGCGCGTGTTGCTGGCGATAAAGGCGAAGGTTGCGACAACGCCGATAAGGATCAAAACCGCTAGCGTCATGGATCGACCGCCTGCAACGACCGCCTCCATGACCGGCGGGTGTGAAACGAGCACCGCAGACACGCCACCCAGCGCGGTAAAGGCCATCACACCTGCGTTGAACAGACCCGCATAACCCCACTGCAAGTTCAGGCCCATGGCCATGACGGCCGAGACCAAGCTCATGTTCAAAATAGCGAGCGCGACCGCGGGCGATTGAAACCATGCTGTTGCGGCAAGAACTGCCCCCATAAATAAAAACGCTATGGGCGCGCGCCAGGCGGACACTTGCTGCTCGGCACGTGCGGCCGGTTTGGGCATCGTTTCAGTTTCAGCGACTTGCGTGACTGTTGCATCGGCCATGGCGCTAAATCACCTTTCCGCGGAAAATACCGGTCGGCCTAATCAATAAGACCATCACCAAAATGATGAAGGAGACTGCAAATTTGTAATCGGTCGACAGGAATTGAAGCAGACCCTGCGGCGCGAACTCTTCCGGCACCAGATGCGTCACAAAGCGCTTATAGGCATAAGTCACCATTACTTCCGAGAACGCGACAATATAACCGCCAACGACCGCTCCGATCGGCTGCCCGATCCCGCCTAAGATCGCGGCCGCGAAAATCGGCAGCAGCAATTGGAAATAGGTGAAAGGCTTAAAACTCTTGTCGAGACCGTATAACGCGCCCGCGATAGTCGCCAACGCCGCCGCGATGATCCAGGTGACCAGCACCACACGGTCTGGATTGATACCGGATAGCAGTGCCAAATCCTCATTGTCGGAGTAGGCGCGCATCGCTTTTCCCATGCGCGAATAGTTGAGAAACGCAAACAGCATAATCACAACCGCGATGGCCACTACTACTGTGATCGCTTGTGTGGTCTGGATCGCGAGAACTTCTTGCAACCCGCTCCACTCTCGAAACTCTCGGGCGCGTACAATGAAACGTTCGCCATCCGTGAAGCGTCGGTCGTCCGTGCCCATGATAAAGCGGACGATGGCCGAAAGCATGAACATCACACCAACCGATGAGATCACCATAACGACAGGAGCGGCTCGGCGTTTGCGGTAAAACGAAAAGACAGACTTATCGATGGCAATTGCTGCAATCGCAGTCAGGATGATGGCCGGTATCAGCGCAATCAAAGCCGTGGGTAATGGACCTGCCGATATGCCCTGAGCCTGAAGTGCCCAGGTGAGCAAGATCACCATTGTCGTGCCAAACGCCATCAAATCGCCATGGGCGAAATTGGCGAACCGCAAAATACCAAAGACCAGGGTCACGCCGAGCGCGCCAAGCGCCAGCTGCGAGCCATAGGTCAAAGCCGGCACGAATACGAAGTTCGTCATCAAGACGAGCGCGTTGAGGATATCGGTCATTTCAGGCATCCGTCATCCTCCCAAAAAGCTCTTGCGCACTTCAGGGTTGGCGAGCAGTTCTTCGCCGGTTCCTTCGCGCCAATTGCGGCCACCAACAAGCACATAGCCGCGGTCGGCAATTTCAAGCGCTTGGCGTGCATTCTGCTCCACCATCAAAATCGCGATACCGGTGTTGCGCACTTCAATAATGCGATCAAAGAGTTCGTCCATCACGATGGGCGAAACACCTGCTGTTGGTTCATCAAGCATCAAAACGGAAGGTTGGGTCATCAGCGCCCGGCCAACAGCTACCTGCTGGCGTTGGCCACCAGATAATTCACCAGCATATTGATGACGCTTTTCTTTCAAGATCGGGAATAGCTCGAAAATCTGCTCCATGGTTCCGCGGAAATCGTCGCGGCGCAGATACGCGCCCATCTCCAGATTTTCCTGCACGCTCATGCCAGCAAAAACATTATGAGTCTGCGGTACGAATGCGATACCCTCATTGACGCGCGCTTGCGGCGTCAGTTTGGTGATGTCTTTGCCGTTGAGCTGCACCGCACCGATCCGCACCGTAAGCATGCCGAGCATCGCTTTCATGGCCGTAGACTTGCCCGCGCCGTTGGGCCCGACGATCACGACAATCTCGCCCTTGTCTACGCCAATGGTGCACTCGTGCAGAATGTCTTGCGCACCGTAACCGCCAGTCATGTTTTCGCCGACCAGATACATCAGCTCACAGCCTCCGCATCTGTCTTCTTTGCTTTTACGCCACGGCCCAAATAGGCTTCGATAACGGCTTCATTGTTTCTTACTTCATCCGCCGTCCCGGTCGCCAAAACAGAACCTTCCGCCATCACAATCACCGGATCGCAAAGGCGTCCGATGAAATCCATGTCATGCTCAATCATGCAGAATGTGTAGCCGCGCTCTTTGTTTAGGCGCACAATGGCATCACCAATATCGTTCAGCAGGGTGCGGTTCACACCCGCCCCCACCTCATCAAGCAGTACCACTTTGGCGTCGACCATCATGGTGCGCCCAAGTTCGACGAGCTTTTTTTGGCCACCAGAAAGATTGCCAGCCAACTCGTTGGCCAAATGCGTGAGGTTTAAGAAATTTATGACGTCCAGGGCACGCTCACGGATTTCCTTTTCCTGCTTGCGCACCTCACCCCATGAGAGCCAGGCGCTCATAAGGCTTTCTCCGGCTTGTTCGCCGGGTACCATCATTAGATTTTCAAGCACCGTAAGCGTTGAAAACTCGTGGGCTAGCTGAAAGGTGCGCAACAAGCCTTCAGCAAACAGTTCATGCGGTTGGAACCCGGTTACATCCTCGCCATCGAGCAAAATCCGACCACTGGTCGGCTTTATATTACCGGCAATGATATTAAAGAGTGTGGTTTTGCCAGCCCCGTTTGGGCCAATCAGACCGGTTATAGAACCGCGTTCGATGGTTAGCGACGTATCATTGACGGCTTTAACCCCACCAAAGCTCTTCGAAACCGATTTTACTTCAATCATTGCAAACCAACGCCAACCCGTTCGCACCAAAGCGCAATTTGCGGGCTAGTGCAACGTCAAGCGCTTTGGGTCAACTCCCAAGTTCTTCTGAGCGTTTACGGGCGGCTTCAACCGCTTCTGTCATCAGCCCGACAAGGCCGGCATCTTCGCGCATTAAAACGGCCAACGCTGCAGCGGTTGTGCCGTTTGGACTGGTTACTTGTTCGCGAAGTTTCGAAACATCATCGCTTGCAGCATCGGCATAATTTGCCGCACCCACTATCGTTTGCTTGGCCAAGATATGTGCCAAATCCGAAGGCAATCCTGCCGATGTAGCGGCCTGGCGCAACGCCTCTACCATATGAAACAAATATGCCGGGCCGGAACCTGAAACGGCTGTGACCGCGTCCATAAGCGCTTCATCTTCAATCACAGCAGCGACGCCGCTCGCTTCCATCAACAGGTGCACAAAATCGAGCTGCGCCTGGCTAACTTGCGCATTGGCGTAAATGACCATCATGCCCTGGCCAACTGCTGAGGGGGTATTGGGCATGACCCGTAGAACGGCGCGGTTTGTGCCATAGACGTCTTCAAAGCGGGCAACGCCTATTCCTGCTGCGACGCTAACGATGGCCGGATCACAATGTTCAACGAGTTCACGATAGGCTGGCAGGACCGCGTCCATCAGCTGCGGTTTCACGGCCAAGAGCAGCAAACGGGCGGTTAGATCGGAAGGAAGTGCGTCAGCACTGGCAACGGTATTCACGCTCAATTCAGCCGCGCGCTGCCGCAAAGCATCCGTTGGTTCCACAACCCAAACGTCGGGCGCCTCAACGGCTTTTTTCTGCAGCCAACCGGTCAGCATCGCAAAACCCATATTGCCGCAACCGACCAGAACGATTTGTGCCTTAATGCTCATGGCAAAGCTCCTGCACCTAACCTCTTTCCCCACGCCATTATCATGATCGCGCCGTTTGAAAAGCTAACTAGTTGGAGATTGAGAACCGCGAGGCCAGCCGCAAACCAAACAGGGCGAGGACCATCGTGAGCCAAACCGGATCGGCCCGATTGAAAAAGAAGCTTTCCAAAGCCGCGTTCAATGCACCAAAAAGGACAATCATCAAAAGCATGTCGTTGAGTGCATTGTTGGGCAGTGTGCGTGGAGCCCGTGCATATTGGATGGCTGGCGCGAAAATGGTCACCCAAGAAAGCAACACCAAGCCAGGCAAGCCGAAGATAAGCAAAGCATCCAAGTACCCATTGTGCCCATGGATGATGCCGCGAGGGTCCCAATTGCCATCAAAAGGTTGTTCGGCGCTCGAGACTAAATCTGATCCCCAAAAACCTGCATAGCCATAGCCCCCGATAGGCATGCCCTGCAGGTAATCTTTGGCAAAAAGCCAGATTTCCGTGCGCCCGGTAAATGTCGTGTTCGGAAAAAACAGCCGCAAAACGTCATCCAAACCATCGGAAAATACGGTCCCAATGGTAAGTGCATGGGCGCTGATTATTGCCGCAACTGCAATTAACGCCACAAATGTCCGAAGACCCAACATACTGGGCAACCAAACGGCTGCGATCACCAATGGCGCCAATCCCAGGCTGGTTTTCGACCCGGTTTTGTAGACGAAGACGAACGCTGCCAGTGCAATGAACAGACCGACTGCGGTCGAGCCCCGGCGCATGATGTAGAGCCCCACAAAGAGCAGCATCGCCATAACCGGACCGGCGACGTTTTTGTGAATGAAAACGCCGCGCCATAGACCTGAATGTTGCGGCTCAGCCTCACCTGCCCCATGGACTGCCGCCTCATTTAATAGAACCAAACCGGCATAAGAGAGAAACAGCAAGA
>JBCBYO010000062.1:0-5770 GCA_039815825.1 Pseudomonadota bacterium | reverse complement strand
CGCCGCGAAACCGACACGATGGACACTTTTGTAGATTCATCCTGGTATTTTGCGCGCTTCACGGCACCGAAAGAAGACAATCCCACCGACCCGGCGCAAGCAGACAATTGGCTACCCGTTGACCAATATATTGGTGGCGTAGAGCACGCGATTCTACACTTACTCTACTCACGCTTTTTCGCCCGTGCGATGAAGGAAACCGGCCACATGGCAGTAAAAGAGCCATTCAAGGGCCTCTTCACACAAGGCATGGTCGTCCACGAGACCTATACCGGACCAGACGGCTTCGTGACGCCGGCAGAGGTGCGCATTGATGAAGCCGACGGCAAAAGGCGCGCGGTAATGATTGATAGCGGACAAGAAGTGGAAATCGGTTCGATCGAGAAAATGTCGAAATCGAAAAAGAATGTCGTCGACCCTGATGACATTATCGCTTCCTATGGTGCCGACACAGCGCGCTGGTTCATGTTGTCGGACTCACCACCAGAACGTGATGTCATTTGGACGGAAGCCGGCGCTGAAGGTGCCCACCGTTTTGTGCAGCGCGTGTGGCGTTTGTTGACGAGCGCAGCGCCGTTGATGGGTGGCGTTGAGGCTGCACCAGCGGCTAAAGGTACACTCCTTGAGCTCAGCAAAGCAGCACACCGCACTGTCAGTGAGGTGGCATCGGACATTGAGCGTCTCGCGTTCAACAAAGCCGTCGCTCGCCTTTATGAATTGACCAATCTGCTTGGTTCACATGTCCAGAAGCTCTCCGAGACGGCAGACGCTGGCGATCGCGCCGCGTTGCGCGATGCATGTGAAAAGCTGGTGGTCATGATTTCACCGATGATGCCGCATCTGGCGGAGGAATGTTGGACTTTGCTTGGCAGTGCCGGAATGGCAGCGGAAGCACCATGGCCTTCCTATGATGAAAGCCTCATCGTTGAAGACACAGTCATTTTGCCACTACAAATCAATGGCAAGAAACGCGGCGATATCAACGTGCCAAAAGACGCCAGCCGGGAAGAAGTCGAAGCCATTGCGCTCGCCAATGAAGCTGCTATCCAAAACATCGACGGAAAGATGGTGAAAAAGGTCATTGTGGTTCCGGGCAGGATCGTCAACATAGTCGTTTAGGCAAATAGCGGAGAAGGCTGCAGTATGAGAGTTCAGACAATGCGCCAAATTTTGCGAGGGACAATCGCGTCGATCGCTATATCCGCTTTGGCGGCATGTTCCGTTCAGCCGCTATATTCGACGAGTCCGTCGACTGGCGAAATCACGGGCTTGAGCATTCCCCTCGAAAACCCGAGTGACCGGACCGATCAGCTTGTGAGAAACGCGCTTTTGGATCTCATCGGACGTGACGAGGGATCAAATGGATATTCTGGTGCAATCAACGCATCAGTTAGAACACAATCAGTTTTTCGCTCGGACGCACCAGACTCTGTCACGGCGATCAGGAACCAACGTGTAACGGTTACCGCGGTTTTGGTGATCACCAATGAGAATTCTGGTGAAGAGGCCGCCCGTTTTACCGGTGTCGGTCGGACATTTTATGAGAGCTCAAGGCAGCAATTCGCCAATGACCGTTCTGAGATAGACGCCGAGCAACGCGCCGCATCTGAAGCCGCTGAAGCACTACGCAACCAGCTTGCCGTGTTTTTGAAACAAAACCCAATCGCACCAGACGCCTTGGACGCGAGTTAAAACGCCAATGGCCTCGGTTAAAGCGCACGAAGCAGATCGTGTACTCAACACCGCAAAAGAACCCCCAGCACCCATATGTCTTGTCTACGGGCCAGATCGTGGTGCAGCCAGCGAGCGAGCCCGGAAAATAGTCAGCCTGTCGAAGGTCGCGACTGACGACCCATTTTCCTACGTTCGGCTTCTCGCCGGTGATGTTTCGGGGTCCGATGCGGTACGGCTCGTTGAGGAAATGAGCACGGTATCCATGTTCGGCGGCGTCCGGGTTGTACACCTTGAAGATGCAGGCGCTGACGCCGGTATAGCCAACGCCGTTAAACAAATAGCAGAGATGACGGAGCCGGACACCTATCTTGTCATCGAGGCCGGAGACCTAAAAAAGAGCGCTGCATTACGCACGACGGTCGAGCGGAGTGGCAACGGGTTGGCAATCCCGTGCTATGCCGATGACGAGCGGTCGCTTCAGGCTCTGATCGATCAAACCATGCAAGACGCGGGCAAACAACTGACACTGGAAGCGCGGCAATATCTCGTGGCCAATCTTGGTGGCGATCGCGGAACGACACGCCAAGAGATCGAAAAGCTGCTCACTTTTTGCGCCAACGAGAACCGAATTGAGTTGGACCATGTCACAGCCATTATTGGTGACACGGCTTCGCTTATGATCGACACGATCGTAGATGGGGTTTTAATCGGTCAACTTGCAAAGTGCGAAACCGGACTGGTTCGCCTGGAGGCAAGCGGCACTTCCCCTTTAATTCTTCTATCTTCACTCATGCGGCAATTCCAAGCGCTCGCGTTAATGCGTGAAGCGATGGAACGAGAACGAAAAACGTCCCGCGCTGTCGTGGAAAGCGCGCGCCCACCAATTTTCTTCAAGCGAAAGCAAACAGTACAGGATGCGTTAAACGTTTGGAGTGGTCCGATGTTGCGAGAAGCAATGTCGCGGCTTCGTGAAACGATTATCGACAGCCGAAAATCACATCACCTTGAAAGCAGCCATATAAGAATGATGGTTCTTGCACTCGGCTACAAAGCCCATCTTGCAAGAAGGCGTAGCTAGCGAAACTTTACGTCGCGCGGAGCGCGGCACATAAGGCATCCAACTGATCAAGGGACTTGTAGCGAATCTTTAGCTCGCCGCCTTTCGCCTTGTGATTAATCTCGACACTATAGCCAAGCGCATCCGATAAAGAGCGTTCCAGGGCGATGGTATCGGCATCCTTTTGCGGCTTTGCTGTCTTGGCGCCCGATGTTGCACCATTTGACTGATCTTCTGCCGCCATTTCTTCGATCTGACGAACAGATAAGCCTTCGACAACAATGCGCTCAGCAACTTTGTGCGCATCTCGCATACCGACGAGGCTTCTGGCATGACCTGCCGAAATACGGCCATCGCCAACGTAAACCCGGACACTATCGGGAAGTTTTAAAAGACGCAGCGTGTTGGCGACATGGCTCCGGCTTTTTCCAATCACTTCGCCCAAGTCTGCCTGGGTATAGCCATGTTCAATCATCAATTGCTCATAACCCAAAGCTTCTTCGATGGCGTTTAGGTTAGCACGCTGAACGTTTTCGATGATGGCCAACTCAAGAGCCACACGATCATCAACATCGCGAATGATAACAGGGATATCGATAAGCCCTGCCCGTTGCGCCGCACGCCAACGACGTTCACCAGCGATAATTTCGTACCCACTACCGCTAGGCGATGGGCGAACGACGATCGGCTGCAAAAGACCATGATCGCGAACCGATTTGGCCAACTCTTCGATTTCTTCTTCGCGGAAGACGTGTCGCGGATTGTTCGGATTGCGGCTTACCAGCTCGATAGGCAAACGTTGGTCGCTGGGAGCGATACTTGTTGGCGTCACCGCCTCTACCGGTTGATCCATTTCGCCGATAAGAGCCGCTAGACCGCGCCCTAAACGTTTCCGTGCTTCTTCTGCCATTTACTTTTCTCTATTATGCGGCTTCGTTTTTACGTTCTCGTTGGATGACTTCGCTGGCAAGTCGAAGATAAGCTTGGCTACCGGCGCACTCCAAATCATACAAAATGGCGGGTTTTCCATGTGATGGCGCTTCCGAAAGACGAACATTGCGCGGAATTATCGTGTCGTAGACTTTCTCGCCCATATGCGCCCGAACATCGTCCACGACCTGGTTAGCCAAATTGTTTCGGCGATCATACATGGTCAAAATCACGCCCTGAATAACCAGAGACGGGTTCACCGATGAGCGGATTTGTTCAACGGTTTTGAGCAGCTGACTTAACCCTTCAAGGGCGAAAAACTCGCACTGAAGGGGCACTAGCAGTGAATCCGCGGCAGCAAGCGCGTTTAGGGTCAGCAGGTTGAGCGAAGGTGGGCAATCAATCAGGACATGCGTGAATTGGCCAGGCCGTAAATTTTGCAAAGCCTTTTTAAGGCGGTAAACACGATCGGCCTGATCTGCAATCTCCATCTCCAATCCAAGCAGGTCCATGGAGGAAGGCAAAACAGATAAGTTGGGCACTGCGCTCGGAATAACCGTCTCAGCGACATCTGCCTCTCCAAGCATCACATCGTAAGAGGAAATGGCCCGCGAATGACGCTCAATCCCAAGGCCCGTACTGGCATTACCCTGCGGATCGACATCAACAACAAGAACGCGCTCGCCTATAGCCGCAAGCGCCGTAGCCAAATTAATCGCCGTGGTCGTTTTCCCGACGCCGCCCTTCTGATTGGCTATTGTGATAACACGTGGTGCGAGAGACATTTGCATTGCGCTCAGCTGTTTTACTACCGTTGCACTGGAACCAAATTTGATATCTTCAAGATAGCGGCATCCGGCGCTGTCTGACTGTCAAATTGTACCAGATCGAAATTCCAGTTTGTACGGCTTTTTTCGATTTCTCCCACATATTCACGACCTTTCATAAACAAGCCGATGCACTGTTTTGCCAACCAGGGCTGGGTCAGTGAAAGGAGCGAATCCAGCTCCGCCAACGCTCTTGCAGTCACCACTTGGGGGACGGGTAGGTTTGGAACGGCTTCTTCAATCCGCTGAGGGATGATTGTCGCTTGGGGCGCATATTTTGATTTCATCATTTGCAAGAAGCTGCATTTCTTCCGATTGCTTTCAATGAGTGTCACACGTGAATCACTGCGCTCACTCAGAGCGATGGCGATAACCAAACCGGGGAAACCACCACCTGAACCAATATCAACCCAAATGCGATAATCCGGAAGTATGGCTAAGAGTTGAAGGCTGTCTGCAATATGCCTTATCCAAAAGTCTTCTCGTGTAGATGGGGCAACAAGATTGATCCTGTCTGCCCAAATCTCGAAATCTTTGGAAAAAGCATCAAGCCGGCTAAATGTTTCACGTGAAACATTGACGCCACAATATTGCGAAAGTGCCTCTGGGGTCACGCGACGCTCTGCGTAAGGTCAGATCCGCCATTCTGACGCCGATCCAGTTGGATGCGTGCAATAACCAAAGCAACGGCCGCCGGGGTCATGCCCTCTATGCGCTGCATGTTAGCGATACTGGTTGGTTGAACCCTCTGCAATTTTTGGATCAACTCATTGGACAATCCAGCGATGCTCGCAAAATTGAAGTCCGCCGGTATCGGGGTCTCCTGCTCGCGTTTAACAGCGGCAATATCGGCAGCCTGCCTTTTCAAATAAACCGCGTATTGTGCTTCTATCGCAACCCGCTCGCGAACGTGCGGGTGAAAGTCCTGCAGCTGCGGCCATACCTTCTCCAAGTTCGAGAAAGAAATGTTAGGGTAAGACAGAAGATCGAACGCCGACCGTCTAACGCCATCTTGATTGAGGCGTATGCCAAATCCTTCAGCCTCATTAGGTGTTATCGATAATGTCTGACAGATCTCAGTCAGGGCCGCCATTTCGTTTTGGATACGGTGAAAGGCATCCATTCGCTTTTGACTTACAATGCCGAGCTCGATGGCCAAAGGTGTCAAACGTATGTCAGCATTATCGGTACGCAGTGATAATCGATACTCTGCCCGCGACGTGAACATTCGATAAGGCTCTGTAACCCCGCGCATGGTCAGATCATCGATCATAACGCCGAT
>JBCBYO010000061.1:0-5867 GCA_039815825.1 Pseudomonadota bacterium | reverse complement strand
CACCCACAGATCAGGCCAGGATATCGCGGTTTTTGGGCTCGGCGGTTCCGGCTTATCTACGGCCAAGGCGCTCGCTGCGGGTGGTGCCAACGTTGTGGCATGGGACGACAATCCAGATCGTGTCGATGTCGCCCGCCAAGCTGGTGTAGGTGTCGGGGATTTGCATGACGTGAATTGGACGACACTTTCCGCACTGGTGCTTTCACCGGGGGTGCCGTTGACACATCCAAAGCCGCACTGGACGGTCAACCTTGCCAAGGCCGCTGATGTTCCGATCATTGGCGATGTGGAATTGTTTTTTGGTGAGCTGGCGCATCGCAGCGTCGACACCAAACTGGTGGCCATTACCGGCACAAACGGCAAATCCACGACCACCGCATTGATTGCACACATATTACGCGCGTCCGGCGCCGATACTGCCGTTGGTGGCAATATCGGGACACCCGTTTTGGAGTTGGAACCGCCTGCCGATGGCCGGTACTTCGTCGTTGAGTGCTCATCTTATCAGATTGACTTGGCGCCAACGCTGGCACCCGATGTGGGCGTTCTCCTCAACATCACGCCTGATCATTTGGACCGGCATGGGACGATGAAAAACTATGCTTCCATCAAAGAACGGCTGGTTGCAAACGCTGCCTATGCTGTGGTGGGTGTCGACGATGAATTTACCAAAGCAATTGCCGGACGACACGCTGGTCCGATGCATGAAATCAGTGTTGATGGCGACGTTGACGCCAAGATAGACCTCAAAAACGCACCGTCATTGCGGGGTTCGCATAACCGCCAAAACGCTTTGATCGCGGCTGCAGTTTGCCGTCACCTGGGGCTCGAGGATGCTGCTATTCAAGCCGGACTTGAAAGTTTCCCGGGTCTTGCCCACCGCATGCAAATCGTGGCGGAGCGCGAAGGCGTTCTTTTTGTCAACGATTCAAAAGCGACCAATGCGGATGCGGCTGAAAAGTCACTAACCAGTTTTGATCATATCCGCTGGATAGCGGGCGGATTGGCAAAAGCGGGCGGCATCGAGCCCCTTCGTCCGCATTTCAACCGTGTTCGTAAAGCCTATTTGATCGGCGAGGCCGCCGCTGAATTTGCGGCCACTTTGGGTGACAGCACACCGTTTGAGATTTCAGCGCAATTGGATGTTGCAGTCGCTCATGCAGCGCGCGACGCACAAGCGGGAGAGGCCGTGCTTTTGGCACCCGCGGCAGCGAGTTTCGACCAGTTTCCGAACTTTGAAAAACGTGGTGAAGCGTTCGTTAAAGCAATTGAACTAATAGTGTCCAAGGACAAACCGGCAACGGAGGCGGACCGTGTATCGACGCAGTGATAAAGGATTATTTGCTGATTGGTGGTGGACAATCGATCGTTGGTTCCTGCTGGCTTTTGGTCTGTTGTTGGGTTTCGGCATGATGTTGTCTTTTGCGGCCAGTCCCAATGTCGCTGAACGTATCGGGCTGGACGCGTTCCACTTTGTCGAGCGCCACGGGCTGTTTCTGATCCCCGCGCTTTTTGTGATGTTGGCATTGTCATTCTTGGATGACCGTCAGACTCGGCGGGTCGCTCTTTTGGTGCTCTGCGGTGCGCTCGCTTTGATGATGTTCACACTGTTCTTTGGTGTCGAAGTCAAAGGCTCGCGGCGCTGGGTGCGCATTGCGGGCATTTCAGTGCAACCATCGGAGTTTCTCAAACCTGCGTTCGTTATCTTGTGCGCTTGGCTTTTTGCCGAGCATGCACGGCGTCCCGACATTCCAGGCAATTTGTTCGCCGGCATCCTGTTTGCGATCGCCGGTTCCTTGCTGATCGCTCAGCCTGATTTAGGGCAGACGATTTTGCTCGCGGGCACGTGGGGCGCGATGTTCTTCTTGGCGGGCATGAACTGGCTTTGGATCGGCGTGCTTGGCGGCATTGGCGCTGTCGGCTTGGTGGGTGCATATTTGACGATTCCACACGTGGCTAGCCGTATTGATCGCTTCATCAGCGGCCAGGGCGATACGTTTCAAGTTGATACCGGGCGTGAGGCGATTGTGCGTGGTGGTTGGTTCGGGCAGGGGCCCGGTGAAGGCACTGTCAAACGTATCTTACCTGATAGCCATACCGATTTCGTCTTTGCCGTCCTTGGTGAAGAATATGGGATTATTGCCTGCATGATTTTGGTCGCCGTGTTCGGGTTCATCGTCTTGCGCGGATTGATGAAGGGCGCGGCAGAACAGGATCAGTTCCGGCGGCTGGCGGTCTGTGGCCTTGTGATTCTGATCGGTCTGCAGTCGATGATCAATATCATGGTCAATCTCAATCTGCTGCCTGCAAAGGGTATGACATTGCCTTTCGTTTCCTATGGTGGCTCGTCGATGATCGCCGTTGCCATAACGGCTGGCTTTTTATTATCGCTGACGCGCCGCAGGGCCGAACAACGATCTCGGCACGTTCGGTTTCATCCATCAGGTGACCGGGCTGCTATGCCGGCGGAGTAGGACATGGAAAACAAAGGCACGATCGCGGTGAGTGCAGGCGGCACAGGCGGACATTTGTTTCCGGCAGAGTCGCTTGCGCATGAATTGATCGCGCGCGGCTGGGACGTCCAGCTACTTACGGATGAACGGGCGACAAAGTTTGCCGATCGCTTTCCGGGTTCCGCCATGCATGTGGTTCCATCAGCGACGCCGTCGGGCAAAAATCCGCTCAAGCTGGTTTCCGCGGGGCTTACGATCTGGAAGGGTTTGCGCCAGGCTCGGTCTCTTTTGATTGCCATGAAGCCCAAAGTGGTGGTTGGATTTGGTGGCTACCCAACCATCCCGCCATTGATTTCTGCCGGAGGCGTTTGCCCGACCATCATCCACGAGCAAAACGCAGTGATGGGACGTGCCAACAAGATGTTGTCGTCGCGCGTTACCGCCATTGCCGGGGGCTTTCTCCAAGCAAAAGGAGAGCTGGCAGACAAAATCGTGGAAACAGGAAATCCGGTGCGTCCGGCTGTGTTGGAAGCAGCTGAAAAGCCGTACAATAAACCAACCGCAAAAGGACCGCTCAATGTTGTCGTGTTTGGCGGCAGCCAAGGCGCACGTTTTTTCTCACAGACGATGCCTTCGGCGTTTGCCGCTTTGCCAGAGGCATTGCGCGCGCGTTTGGTGGTTACACAGCAGGCACGTCCAGAAGATGAAGATGCTGCGAAGGCTGCCTATGAAGAGGCGGGTATCGATGCTGATGTGGCGCCCTTTTTCACCGACTTGCCGGACCGCATCGCGTCTGCCCATCTGGTGATCGCGCGGTCTGGAGCTTCTACCGTCACTGAAATCGGAGCCATTGGCCGTCCTGCGATTTTTGTTCCCTATCCGCATGCGCTTGATCATGATCAGGCCGCAAATGCCGCGCAAATGGAAGCGGCCGGCGGCGCGCTTGTGCGCCGTGAGCAGGACTTGAGTATTGATGTGATGACTGCGGAATTAAGTGCATTGTTGGGCGACGGGGCGAAGCTTTCCGATATGGCCAAGGCGGCGCACGCCGCCGGCAAGCGCGATGCTGCCCGCTTGCTTGCCGATCTTGCAGAGGCTATGGCCGATGGCCAAACAGTTAGTGCGTTCAAGGCCGCACAGGCATAGATTCACGATCGGAACCTTCTCATGAAAATGCCGCAAACAATCGGATTGGTGCACTTTGTGGGTATAGGCGGGATTGGCATGTCCGGCATCGCCGAGGTGTTGCACAATCTTGGCTATAAGGTTCAAGGTTCCGACCAATCGGACGGCCAAAATGTCCAGCGTTTGCGGGACAAGGGTGTGGACGTGTTTGTCGGCCATTCGCCCGAGAATTTGGGCGATGCCGAGGTTGTCGTTGTGTCGACAGCCATCAAAAAAGATAATCCGGAACTGGTTGCCGCGCGCGAACGGCTTTTGCCTGTCGTACGACGTGCTGAGATGCTTGCTGAAGTCATGCGTTTTCGCAACTGTATCGCTATCGGCGGAACCCACGGCAAGACGACGACCACCTCTATGGTTGCGAGCCTTTTGGAGGCTGGTGACCTTGATCCAACCGTTATCAATGGCGGCATCATCAACGCCTATGGCACCAATGCGCGCATGGGCGAGGGCGACTGGATGGTTGTTGAGGCCGATGAAAGCGACGGGACGTTTTTAAAACTGCCCGCGGATGTAGCTGTTATTACCAACATCGATCCGGAGCATCTTGACCACTACGGATCGTTTGACGCGGTTCGTGCCGCTTTCCGACAGTTCGTCGAGAATGTTCCCTTTTATGGTTTCGGCGTTGCCTGCATTGATCACCCCGAGGTGCAAGCGCTTGTCAGCCGCATCACGGATCGTCGCTTGATCACCTACGGTACAAACCCGCAAGCTGATGTGCGCTTTACACCGACTGGGATGGACGGTTCGACGTCGCTGTTTGATGTGGAAATCAGGGATCGTAAAACCGGCGAAACGATTGCCTTGAACGGGCTCGCGCTGCCCATGCCAGGCGGACACAATGTTTCCAATGCAACCGCAGCGATTGCCGTAGCGCACGAATTGGGTTTGACGCCAGAGCAGATCAAAGCGGGCCTTGCATCGTTCAGCGGTGTGAAACGCCGGTTCACGCACACCGGCGATTGGGAAGGTGTGCGCATCTTCGATGATTATGCGCACCACCCGGTAGAGATCAAAGCTGTGTTGCATGCCGCGCGGCAAGCGGCCGGAGACAAAAAGGTCTTTGCGGTCATGCAGCCGCATCGCTACTCGCGTTTGAGCGATTTGTTCGATGACTTCGCCGCGTGCTTTAATGAAGCCGATACGACACTTGTCGCGCCGGTTTACGCGGCAGGTGAAGCGCCCATGGACGGTGTGAATTCCGATGAGCTGGTGAGCCGCATGCGGGCCGGTGGACACCGGGACGCACGCCCGATCAATGGACCGGACGATGTTCTGCCGATCATCAAGGCTGAAGCGCAGGCCGGTGACTATGTGATTTATCTCGGCGCGGGCAATATTACGCAATGGGCTTACGCTCTGCCGGACCAACTTCAGGATGGTCACTAATGGCGGTTGTCGACGGCGATGCACTGCTGGAACGATTGCGGCCGATTGTTGGTGAGGTAAAAGGCCGTCTAACGCCCAATGCGCCGATGAGTGCTGTCACATGGTTCCGTACCGGCGGCCCGGCTGAAGTGCTTTTTCAACCGGCAGACGAGGATGATTTGGCTGCTTTCTTGTCCAAGCTGCCCGATGATGTGCCAGTATTGGTGGTAGGCGTCGGGTCCAACCTGATGGTGCGAGACGGCGGTGTGAAGGGGGTTGTTATTCGGCTCTCCGCTAGGGGCTTTGGCGGTATCGAACGTTTGGATGACCATCGATTGGTGGTGGGTACAGCAGTGCCGGACAAGATGTTGGCCGCACGCGCGCGCGACGCTGGCATTGGTGGATTTCACTTTTATCACGGGATCCCTGGTGCCATTGGCGGTGCTTTGCGTATGAATGCTGGGGCCAATGGCGTTGAGACCCGTGAGCGGGTTGTCGAAGTGCATGGCATTGATCGGCAAGGCGGAAAACATGTGCTGACCAATGAAGCAATGGGATATAGCTATCGCCACTCGTCGGCGCCTGAAGATTTGATTTTTACCAAGGCGGTCTTTGAAGGTTACGAAGAGGAGCCGGCCACCATCCAAAAGTTGATGGACGAGGTTCAGCATCACCGCGAGACCGTGCAGCCGGTCAAAGAGAAGACCGGTGGTTCGACCTTTAAAAACCCCGAAGGTTCATCGGCCTGGAAAGAGGTCGACAAGGCTGGATGCCGGGGGCTGACCATCGGCGGCGCGCAGATGTCACCGATGCACTGCAATTTCATGATCAACACCGGTTCCGCCACTAGCCATGCGCTGG
>JBCBYO010000060.1:0-6313 GCA_039815825.1 Pseudomonadota bacterium | reverse complement strand
GAAGCCGTATGCGGCAATCGCGATCGGCTGCACCTCTTCAAAGAGCTTAAAGTACCACCCTTTCCCGGCGGACGACGTTTTAGAAAGCCGCTGCTTACGCTAGCCTTGACCTGGTACTCAATGTTGGATCGGCTTTGATCTGGAGCGTTGCGGATGACTACTGATCAAACGTTACTCTTTGGCCTTTTTGGCGTTGTGTTCGCCATGCTCATCTGGGGCAAAGTGCGCTATGATGTTGTGGCATTTGCCGCATTGATCATCGCGGTTGTCGCCGGACTAGTGGAGGCTGACTCAGCGTTTGGCGGCTTTGGACATCCGGCTGTCGTCATCATTGCGCTGGTACTTATTGTGTCACGCGGTTTGATGAATTCCGGCGCTATTGAGTTAATCGCTCGAGTGGCGGTCAACCCGAACCGTAGCTTGCCCACGCACATCGGCATTATTTCGGTGATCGGTGCCGGCTTGTCCGCCATTATCAATAATGTGGCCGCTTTGGCGCTCCTTATGTCCATCGATTTGGACGTCGCCAAGAAAGCCAAGCGCGCGGCCTCCCAGACGCTAATGCCGCTTTCCTTTGCCACCATTCTTGGCGGTATGATCACATTGATTGGCACGCCGCCCAATATCGTCATCGCCCAATATCGAGGCGACACGTTTGGCGAGCCCTTTTCGATGTTTGACTTCACGCCGGTAGGGCTGATCGTCGCCTGTGTCGGCATCTTTTATGTGATGTTTATCGGCTGGCGATTTCTGCCGTCCCGCGGGGACCGACCTTCCATTGAAGGTGATGCGGGCCTATATGTCGCTGAAGCGCGTCTCCAAGAGGCAAGCCGTTACATCGGCGCGATGCTTCGCGATGTGTATCCCGCCGCAAATGATCAAGACATCAGCGTCCTGGGGTTGGTGCGCAACGGTAAACGCTTGCCCGGATTTGCCCGCACGGAGACGCTGCGAAAGGGTGATTTTCTGGTTTTGGAGGGCGAACCCAAAGCGATTGAAGCTTTGATGGGCGCGGCAGGTCTCGATTTTGCCGGCGCAGAAAAACATGGCGGTGTACGCGGTCAGAACCTGACCCTCATTGAAGCTGTGGTCCCTGAAACGTCGCGCATTGCAGGACGCACCGCAATGGATCTGCGCCTTCTTTACCGGCACGGCATAACCCTGCTCGGGATCTCCCGGGCCGGGAAGCGTACACGTGATCGCGTGCGCCGCACGACCGTCAAAGCAGGTGATGTGCTTTTATTGCTTGGCCCTGATGACCGGATTGATCACGTTGCAAATTGGCTTGGCGTTTTGCCAATCGCGGATCGCCGAACCGATTTGATACAGCGCTCCAAGGCTTATGGCGCGATGGCGCTTTTTGCCCTGGCGATTGCCTTGGCAGTGGCAGGTCTCATGCCGTTGACTATCGCCCTTGGTATCACGGTTATAGGATATGTGGCTTTAGGCCTGGTCGGGGGCGAAGACTTCTATGCGCTCATTGAGTGGAAAGTTATCGTACTGCTTGCGTGCCTGATACCGCTGTCAGCAGCGCTGGAAACTTCCGGCGGCACACAGCTCATCGCCAACGCTATAATTGCGCAAACGGATGGTCTACCCGCTTGGGCGATCCTGTTGGCGCTCATGGTGGCGACGATGACGCTATCCGACTTTCTCAACAATGTAGCCACGGCGCTCATTGCAGCACCGATCGCGGTCAATGTCGCAAGCAGTATCGGGGCGAACCCTGACCCGTTTTTGATGGGTGTCGCCGTTGCTGCGTCGTGCGCGTTCCTCACACCCATTGGTCACAAAAACAATACGATCATCATGGGCCCGGGCGGCTATCAGTTCGGCGACTACTGGCGGATGGGGCTTGCGCTGGAGCTGGTTGTTTTAGCCGTTGCCACACCAGCAATCTTACTGATTTGGCCGCTCTAGAAGTCAGTTTAATGGGTTGAGTCGGTTTATTGTTTCACCAGTTTTCTTCAGAACGTTACCGGCACCTTCAACCGCTGATGAAGCTGCGTTGCCCGCGCCCTCAACCGCCGAAGACGCAACATTGCCGACACCATCGACCAATTCCTTCGCCGGTTTTGTAACTGTTGAAAGAACAGCGCGTGGTCGAACCCGATACCAAACCCCCTGCTCTACTTGCGGAGACGTTTGCGCTACTTCTTCGGTGGGCGTCGTCTGTTCATCGTTCACTTCTGTGGGAATTGGCGCCTCCAGGGATTCAGCGATGACAATGTCTTCAAATGTTCCATCTGCCGGCACACTTCCGGGCGCGTCACAACGTGCGAGAAATACGGGGTAAGGTGCCTCGCTGTTGGCGATGATTACCGCCTCCGACTCAGCATAACACTGGTCCACGGACGCGTATTGCACCTGTTCAATTTCCATTTTTGTGCACTGTGTGGCTGCGTCATTGCAGCCAAGCACCGTGAGAATAAAAAGCGCTTCTTGCATTACCCCTATCCGATTTCACAAATTACGGTTCACGGAACATAGCAGCAAATTACCAATGCCGAAGCGTTTGTTTTGCAAAACTAACTTGATATGGGTCATGTGAGCATACGGCGATAACAACAGGATAAACGGGATGAGCGCCATGGTTGCAGTTGCGATATCTGGTACGGGTGTTTTTACACCCGGTGAACGCGTCACCAACGATGAATTGGTGGCTGCCTTCAACAGTTGGGCCGACAAGCAAAACGAAATCCACGCCGAAGCAATCGCTTCTGGCGAGAAAGAGCCGATACAGCATTCTTCAAGCGGATTTATCGTCAAAGCGTCAGGGATCGAGAACAGGTACGTACTCAATAGATCGGGCATAGTTGACCCGGAGACGATGCATCCGATCCTTCCGGAACGATCAGCCGATGAGTTATCCCTCATGGCAGAGATGGCAGTGGACGCGGCAAAGAAAGCGATGGCACAGGCCGGTAAGCAAGCCTCGGAAATCGATGCCGTTATCTGCGCAGCATCGAACCATGAGCGCGCTTATCCCGCCATCGCAATTGAGGTGCAGCAAGCGCTTGGCATCGATGGGTTTGCCTACGATATGAATGTTGCCTGTTCATCAGCCACATTTGCACTCCAGGCCGCGGCAGATGCCGTGAAAAACGGGTCGGCGCGCTCCGTGCTTATCGTCAATCCAGAGATCTGCTCAGCACACCTGGAATGGCGCGACCGCGATTGCCATTTCATCTTTGGTGATGTTTGCACCGCGATGATCGTTGAAAGCGCAGAGACCGCCAAACAGGATCACGCGTTTGAAATTGTCTCAACACGCTGCATCACCAAATTTTCCAACAATATCCGCAATGACAACGGTTTCCTGAGGCGGACCCGCCCCGGCCATATGGAAGATCGCCGCGATATGCTGTTTCAGCAAGAAGGTCGGAAGGTCTTCAAAGAAGTCGTGCCAATGGTTGCAGCGCTGATCACCAACCATATTGGTGAGAATGATCTTGGCGCGAGCGCTCTCAAGCGCCTTTGGTTGCATCAGGCCAACAAGTCCATGAACGACTTCATTGGGCAAAAGGTTCTGGGGCGCGCACCCGTAGACGGCGAACAACCCAATATCCTGCAGGATTACGCCAACACCTCTTCCGCCGGCTCCATAATCGCTTTTTCCAAGTTCAGCGATGACCTTAAAGGCGGCGATATCGGTGTAATTTGCTCGTTTGGCGCAGGCTATTCAGCAGGCAGCGTCATAGTGCGCAAAATGTGACCTTTTCCTTGTTTTCATGTGGTCGTTCGGCTTAAGTCGCGATCAAGCGAATGCACAACTTTCGTATGTGCGTCCGCGCGTGATTTAAAGGGAGTTCAAATCATGAAGAAGACACTATTGGCTGCAGCCAGCGTACTGGCACTGACAGTTGGTGCCAATGCAGGTGGTCACCTCGATGTGAAAATGGGGATCATCCTCGGCTTTACCGGTCCGATTGAATCGCTCACACCCGACATGGCAGCTGGTGCCGAGATGGCAATCACTGAAGCCTCTGAAAGCGGCCAGTTTCTCGGTGGCGAAACAATCACACCAGTACGCGCTGACTCAACATGTGTTGATGCTGCCGCTGCGACTGCTGCTGCCGAGCGTTTGATTACTTCGGACAATGTCGCTGCCATTATGGGCGCTGATTGTTCCGGCGTGACAACGGCAATTGCCAACAATGTCGGCATTCCAAACGGTGTCGTCATGATTTCACCGTCAGCTACATCACCGGCACTGACAACGATTGAAGACAATGGCTTGTTCTTCCGCACAGCGCCTTCCGATGCCCGTCAAGGCGAAATCCTGGCTGATGTGATCCTTGAAAAAGGTCCGCGTTCTGTCGCCGTGACCTACACCAACAATGACTATGGCAAAGGTTTTGCAGACGCGTTTACCGCTGCCTACGAGTCCAAAGGTGGCACGGTTACAATTTCCGCTGCACATGAAGACGGCAAGGGTGACTACTCTGCTGAAGTTGGTGCACTGGCTGCTGCCGGCGGCGAAGGGCTGGTTGTCTTGGGATATGTCGACCAAGGTGGTCGCGGCATCATGCAAGGCGCAATCGATACCGCTGCGTTTGAAACATTCTACCTGGGCGACGGTATGATCGGCGATTCATTGCTCGATCTGCCAGGTCTTGGCGATGTGACCGTCGTCGGCACCGTTCCTGGCGCTGAAGGTGAGAACGTTGATGCGTTTAATGAAATGTTTGCTGCAACGGCAGGCGAAGGCACCGGTCCATATCGCGGTGAATCCTATGATGCGGCTGCGCTCATGATCCTTGCCATGCAAAAAGCAGGAGATGCTGACCGTGCAAACATTGCCGGCAACATCATGGATATTGCAAACGCACCGGGTGAGCCGATTGGCCCGGGCGAACTGGGTAAAGCCCTTGAGATGATCGCGGCAGGCGAAGAAATCGACTATGTCGGTGCGACCAATGTCGAGTTCACCGAGGTCGGTGAGGCTGCAGGCACCTACCGCGAACTGATGATCATGGATGGCGCTTGGGAAACACAATCCATCCGCTAATCTGACCATTAGTTTTGGAAAACTGGCCGGCGCTTTCGAGCGCCGGTTTTATTTTATCGTTTCATTAGTCATTATTCGACTAACTTTTTCCACAACGCGCTTACCCCCCTTTTTTAGCTGGTTGACAGGACGTCTAATTATGTCATCGTTCTGTCATATTGTGGAAAAGCTTCGGTAGGTGCACCACCGCATCGGTATATTTTCAAGCGTTTAGTCCGTGTCTCCGGAGCTCCGCATCCGCCCGACAATCAAGTCTGGCGCTGTATTGCGGCCACGTTAAGGAGACTGTTTTGACGAAGAAAATCTTGCGTTCGCTGACAGTTGGCACCGCGCTCTTGTCGTTAGGCGCGATTAGCGCAATGGCTCAATCAGCTAACCTTACGATGTCCAGTCCAGAAGTCGTAGATGCCCGAACTCTGGAAGACGACTCTGGCAATTTATATCGCCTTTATGCGGTTAGAGCACCGGGCATTGATGCGACCTGTGAGGATGCCAAGGGCGAACCGTATGAGTGCGGCAAGCAGGCGCGTCAGAAGCTGGAACATTACGCCAGCGGCATGTTGAGCTGTACAAAAGGCGGTGTTGACGAGGATGGTATCGAACTTGTGCGGTGCTTTGATTTTGCGAACCGCGATCTCGGGTCTAGGCTCGTACGCAATGGCTGGGCCTTGCCCGATCGTGAAGTCAGCCAAGTCTACGTCTTTGAAGAGCTGGAAGCGGAAGCCAGAAAAAGCGGCATGTGGAATGGACGTTTCTCCATCCGGTAAGTCATGTCCTGATGCGCGCTGACTTTTTCTTGGCATGATTTGATGCCGATGATGGAGGATTGACGAAACTCGCGAATAAGTTGATTTATTACGACAACTGCGCAGCGCTTTTTGAGTCGATTACGTTGCAAAAGTTAGTGGACGCCCAGTTTGGGAGGGCTGTGCGTCGTTTGATCCATCCGGGAGCCTGCGCGGTTGAAGGAGGATCCAATGATAAAAGCAAGACGGGATGTCCTGCGATCCATTGCTCTTTGCGCCACGCTTTCGTGTGTGGTTTGTAGTGCGAGCGCCGAGGACACTAAAATGTACCTTTCTCACCCCGACGCGGTGGATGGTGCAACTTTGCGGGACGGCAAAGGCACCGAATTTCGCGTTTTTGCGATCGAGCCCCCTACGGGGTCGCGGATTTGCACCGAAGCGACGGCCCAGTTTGTGTGTGCCGAAAAAGCGCGTGAAGTACTGGAGCAATATGCATCCAGTTTTCTAACCTGCACAAAAATGGGCGCGTATGCGGAAATAGAAGCTATTCGCTGCC
>JBCBYO010000005.1:0-114389 GCA_039815825.1 Pseudomonadota bacterium | reverse complement strand
CAGTTCGACATTATCTCTCAGACAGAAGTGCCGCCGGTCAGGTTAGGGAACTCCTGGCCGTACATGGCGGTGCGAACGGCATCAACGTCAGTTGTGCCAGCAGCTTCAACCGCGTTCACCCACATGTTGAAGCCGATATAGTGTGCTTCCATCGGGTCGTTGGTCACACGCTCTTCGCCCATGCGCGCTTTCCAAGCCGCAACCCACTCGGCATTGGCTTCCGTGTCTGCAGACTGGAAGTAGTTCCAAGCAGCCAGGTGACCAACAAGGTTTGTTGTGTCGAGACCTGAAAGCTCTTCTTCACCAACAGAGAACGCAACAACAGGAATGTCGTCAGCAGAAACGCCAGCAGCAGCAAGCTCTTTGTAGAAGCCGATGTTCGCGTCACCGTTAATGGTGGAGATCACGCCAACTTTCTTGCCGTCTGCGCCCAGCGCAACAACGTCAGCCACGATTTTGGACCAATCAGAATGGCCAAACGGTGTGTAGTTCACGAAGATGTCTTCTTCCGCAATGCCTTTGTCCTGAAGATAGCTCTCAAGGATGTTGTTGGTTGTGCGCGGGTAGACATAGTCAGTGCCGAGCAGCGCAAATTTCTCGACGCCAAGCTCTTCAAGGAAATAGTCTGTTGCCGGGATCGCCTGCTGGTTTGGCGCAGCACCGGTGTAGAAGACGTTCTTAGAAGACTCTTCGCCCTCATACTGAACCGGATAGAACATTAGACCGTTCAGCTCTTCCAAAACCGGAAGCGCGGATTTGCGAGAAACGGATGTCCATGAGCCAAAGATAACGTCGACTTCAGATACGGTCAGAAGCTCGCGCGCTTTTTCAGCAAACAGCGGCCAATCGGACGCTGGGTCGACAACGACAGCTTCGATTTCGCAGCCAAGGACACCACCTTTTTCATTTTGGATGTCGATTAGCATTTCCATCGTGTCTTTTAGTGTTGTTTCAGAAATCGCCATTGTTCCGGACAGTGAGTGCAGGACGCCCACTTTAACAGGATCATCACAAGCCACGGCGGCTGTTACGAGAGACGAGGAGATGAGCGCAGTCGCGCCCGCAAGAGCCAGACGGCTGGTGAGTTTTGTCATAAATATCCCTCCGATAGTTGACGCGAGTTAATCTGCATTAGTCGTGCCAAGTCGTCTTCGCGGTGTAAATTGAGCCAGCTTTGCTGGAAATTAATGCTTTTAGGAACATCATGCCGGCACTACATCGCCCATAGAATGCCTAATTATTGGGCGGAGACTAATTTATAGGCATTTCTAAGTCGGCCGTTTAAGGGGCCCCCAGCAAGTTTCGGGTTTCGTCTAATCCCGTGGCCGTGTACCGGTTCGCGATGCGCAAATTATCGCCTCACCACACGACCGCCCCTGACAATACGCCGCGCGAACCGGCCATCGGTTTTGTCTATGCGCTATCGGCGTTTGGGCTTTGGGGCCTATTTCCGATCTACCTGAAGGCGGTGGCGCATATACCGGTATGGGAGGTGGTGGCGCACCGGGTCGTTTGGTCTGTGCCTGCGGGTCTGATTATCCTGGTCATGATCGGAAAGTTGGATGTTCTAAGGGCTGCGCTGCGTCAACCAAAACTACTGGCGAACGCAGCACTGACCGCAACACTGATTTCGACCAATTGGGGCGTCTATGTCTATGCAGTGGCAACAAACCAGGCAGTCGACGGGGCGCTTGGCTATTACATTAACCCGCTGGTCAATGTGGTAATTGGTGCTGTGTTGCTTGGCGAACGGCTTAATCGCTTGCAGTCGATAGCCATCGCTTTAGCTGTCATCGCAGTGACTATCCTGACTGTGCACGCAGGTGGATTGCCCTGGATTTCACTCGTGCTCGCCTTTTCGTTTGGCTTTTATGGCTACTTCCGCAAGACCATGGCGCTCGGTGCGGCAGAAGGTTTTTCGCTTGAAGTGATATTATTGAGCACCGTGGCAATGCCGGTCGTGGTGTGGCTGGCCTCGACAGGTCAGGGTGCATTTGTGGCCAATGGTTGGTGGGATAGTGTGCTTTTGTTTGCCGGTGGGCCGGTGACTGCCATCCCGTTGATCCTCTATGCCAACGGAGCACGCTTGCTGCGCTACACAACGATTGGTGTAATGCAATATCTAGCGCCAACCATGATTTTCCTGATTGCCGTCTTTGTTTTTGGTGAACCATTTGGTGCCGTTCAGCTGGTTGCCTTTTGCTTCATTTGGGCAGCGCTGGCTGTTTATGCCGCAAGCCTTTTTCGAAACCGGAAAACCGGGTGAAACGCCCGGCTTTCCATCTTTCAGCTAATTGAGCTCTTACTCTATGCCAAAGCAATTGGCATAGTAGGTCACCGTTCCCGGCCAGTCCGCGAACACGCCCGCAACGCCGACGTCTTCATGGAGCACGTTGAGCAGGGTGAACATGTCACCGTCATTGTTGATGACATCCGCAACGGACTGATAATACCAGCCACCGCCATTCTTAAGCGGGCCGGAGCGTTCGAGCGTCCAAGTGATAATGTTCAATCCCGCCGATTTGGCTTCATTGGCCAAAGTTGAAGGGACGATTTCGCCGTTTTCGACGGTCACTAGCATCCAAGTCGGCGGCGCAATAAAGTTGACGCCCAGATCCTTCAACTCAGCCATGGTGTTAGGCCACGTGGCTGTATCCATGGGCGAGTAACCTTCAATATTATACTCATCCATGAGGTAGACCGCTTGTTGGCCAAACTCGGGTTCAGCCTCAATCCAGTAAAGCACATCGTCCAAATTGAACGATTGGAGCCAGACATCCGATGGCGGGATGCCTGCCGCCTTGTACTCATCGACCAGCTTTTGGGCGTAGTCCTTCTGTGAAAATCCTTCGAAAGGCATTTCGACGGAAGGCGTCTTCAACTCCGGTGTAAACTTGGCACCCAACGATTTGAACAGGTCGATCGACTCCGCATGTGTCATAATGGTCGCCGTGTCGGAAGAGTATAGGTCTGTGCGCCAATTGGCGGTGCCATTGAGATATTCCTCGACTGTCGTCGCGGCCCGATTGGCAGCATCCATCTTGGGTGTCAGTGTTTGATACTCAGCCAAAGTGATCTCTGACGTACGGCATTCCGCTTTAGCGGCTTGGTCACCTGATGCTGGCGAAAACTGTCCAATACAAGTGTTGGCAAGCGGGGTCGCCAAAATATTGGTCGTCGTGTGGAGATCGTTTTGCGCGTGTCGGCAAACCAGCTGCTTGTCCTTTGTGAAGGTCACGTCGCACTCAAGTATTCCAGCGCCCATCCGTGCGGCAGCGATATTGGATTCTGCGGTATGCTCGGGAAACTGCAACGGCGCGCCGCGGTGGCCGATAGAGAAATCAGATTTTGTAAAAGGACCCGCTTGGCAGGAAAGGAGCTTCTCCTTGAGGGGACCATCATCCATATTCTGGACGAGATAAAACGGGCGTGGTCCGATTTGAACATTGTCGGTCGAATGGGCTCCGGCAAGGCCAGAAATTGCCATGGCACCAGTCAGCAATAGGCTGAGTGAGGCCGTTGAAAGAAAACGACGCATACGATGTCTCCAACTTGCGTTTACAGGAGAACGGAACAGCGGGTTGTTACAGGTCAGCGAAGATTGTCCGACGTTTTCATGACACCGCTCATTCAATCACATTTTTGCTAAGACCTGCTCATCGCCATCATCATGGGGAGATTTGGATCTTGCCACTATGGCGGGAACGATATCTTCGGCTTGATCCAGTACCAATGGCTGGACGCGGTGGCCGGTGTGGATGAACTTGGCGCTGCGCATGTGATCAAGCAAATCGATCAACGGGTCCCAGAAGCCTCCGAAATTGGCCAACACGATCGGCTTTTCATGGCGACCAAGCTGCGCCCAAGTCATGATTTCGATGACTTCTTCCAGCGTGCCAATACCACCCGGAAGGGTCACAAATGCATCAGACTCTTCAAACATGCGGTGCTTGCGCTCGTGCATGTCCTCGGTGACGACCAGCTCATCGAGTTTGCCCAACGCCTTTTCAGTCGCCTCTTTGGACATCAGGAATTCAGGTATGATGCCCAACACCTGGCCGCCACGGTCCATCACCCCTTGAGCAACAGCTCCCATCAAGCCTTTTGTGCCGCCACCATAAACCAGGCGCAGCTTGGCTCCAGCGATTGTCTCGCCCAAACGGTAGGCAGCGGCGGTGTAGGAGGGGTCGTCACCGGGCGAAGAGCCACAGTAGACGCAAATTGAACGCAAATCAGTCATAACGCTATCAATCCATATTGAGCAGTCGGGTCAACTGTAACTTGGTTTGCTAAGCTGTTGTGTTCGCAATAAGATTGTTCAAGATTCGTCTGGGAGTGTTATGATGAACGCTAGTCTGAAGGGTGTGGCAATCTTTTGCGCAATGGGTGGGGCGGTTTTTGCAGCTGCTTCAAACCAGCTGCTGGATTTCAAAGCCATGTTCCCAAATCCTGCCGACAACCAACCAGCCGCGCTGCTTCAAACGGATGAAAGCGTCACAGACGAGGCCGCGCCTGTGGAACAAGCAACGGAGGTTGCTGTTCTTGTAACTGAGGAGCCAACCGTCGAACAAAAACCAGCGGCAATCGCAGAGGCAGCGGTCGAAGAGGTGGTTCCAGAGTTTGAATTAACTGGACCCACATTCGACATTTTGCGCGTTGAACCTGATGGTTCTACACTTATTGCAGGCCGGGCAACCCCGGGCAGCGAAATTGAGATTTTAAGCGGCGATGATGTGGTTGCATCGACCACAGCCAATGCCGCTGGAGAATTCGTCGCGCTGCTCGACGACGCGCTGGCGATTGGCGACTACGCCATGGCCATCAGGTCGACACCGGAGAAGGGCGAGCCGGTTGTTTCGCAACAGACGGCGATTGTGTCGATCCCTGAAGACAAAGCCCAAGGCGTCCTGGCTATGGTCGAAATGCCCGGTGAAGCTTCCCGGCTGATCTCTACGCCTCAGATTGCTCAGGTCCCGGAGCAAGAAGTCGCCGAGCAAGAAGTGGCTGAGCAAGAAGTCGCCGAGCAAGAAGTGGCTGAGCAAGAAGTCGCCGAGCAAGAAGTCGCGGAGCAGGAAGTGGCTGAGCAAGAAGTGGCGGCGGTTGTTGAAGAAACGCCCGTTGCTATTGCACCTGATATTTTGATGTTGGCGCCTTCTGCGCCGATCATAGCGGTAGAAGAAGAGCCTGCGTTGGAAACAGCGGAAGCGCCGAGCGAAGCTGTCACTGCGCCTGAGATATTGCAACTGGGCGCGGGAACACCGTTATTTGCGACCGCGGATGAACCTGAGGTGGTGGCGACAGAACAGCATGCGGTTGAAGTCGCAGCAATCGAACCTCAGCAAGTTGAGCCTGTTGATCTTAATGTGTCGATCGAAGCAGTTGAAATTGATGGTGTCGAAGTTTTCGTTGCCGGTGCGGCAACACCAGGATCGCAACTGCGCGTTTATGCAAATGAAATTCTGCTTGGCGATGTCGTCGCGAGTGATGGTGGTCGCTATCTGGCGCAAGTTGAGAGAGATTTGCCGGTTGGTGAATACACGATCCGCGTTGATATGCTGAACCCGGAAACGGCCGAGGTTATTCGCCGTGCCGCGGTGCCGTTTACGCGTACCGGTGAAACGAGGCTGGCGGCCGTAGCGGTCGAGCCCGCCGTCGAGCTTCCTTCATCCGCCCCGGTTATCACACAACAAGTAGAACCGGCGGTTGCCCCGGCTGAAGCTACGGAAGTACCTACTGTAACGGCTACTTTGGAGCCGACAAATCAGTCGGTAATCATTCGCCGCGGCGATACACTCTGGCAGATCTCTCGCCGCGTTTACGGCAAAGGGGTCAAGTATACGACGATCTATTTGGCCAATCAGGATCAAATCCAAAATCCGGGCCGCATTTGGCCGGGTCAGATCTTCGATGTGCCCGATCAGGCGCAGGATGAAGCCGTGGCGTTTGAAAAGCACCAGGAACTGCGTCAACAGAGATAATCCTTGCCCAAAGCCCCTTCATCGTATATCGCCGATGAACGATGAAGGGTTTTCTGCTTTGACCGATCAAGTACATGCGGACCGATATGCGGCGTTGGCTCATCCGGCGCGGCTAGAGATTTTACGTTGTCTAGCGAAACAGCGTTATTGCAAATGCAAGGATGTTGTAGACGTGCTGCCACTCGCGCAGTCAACTGTATCACAGCACTTGAAGGTTTTGGTGGATGCGGGCTTGGTTAAAGCGCGGTTGGGAAGACCTGCCTCTCAATACAGCTTGAATACCGAAGCACTCGCGGAACTAGGCCGTACGACACAAAACCTTGTTGAAACATGTTGCGCGGGCAATGGCTGCGGGCAGGCAAAAGATGGTGCGAACCGCGATGAGTGACACGAAAACTGTTTCAGCGGACAACAGCGCTCTTTTCAGAACAATTGCCAATCTTTGGCAATATATGTGGCCTTCGGATCGGCCGGACCTGAAGATGCGGGTGGTCTGGGCGATGTTTTATTTGGTGCTCGGCAACATCGCGTTGATGCTGGTGCCCTACGGCTTCAAATGGGCGACAAATGCACTGAGCGGCGAGCTGCAGCCTGCTGGTTGGGTTCCAGAGGTGCTTTTGGTGCCCATCATGCTGGTACTGGCCTACAATCTGTTTCGCTTGGCCAATGTCGGCTTCAACCAGTTGCGAGACGCGTTATTTGCAAGCGTTGGCCAGCATGCCGTTCGCCAATTGGCATACAAAACCTTCGTCCACATGCATGCGCTCTCCTTGAGATTTCACTTGGAGCGTAGAACTGGCGGTTTAAGTCGGATTATCGAACGCGGCACCAAGGGCATCGAATCCATCGTTCGCTTTACGATTTTGAACACCGCGCCGACCATCATCCAGTTTGCGATGATTGCAGTGATTTTCGGTTTCACCTACGGCATCGCGTATGTGGTCGTAACTGCAGCAACCATCGGTTTTTATGCGGGGTTTACGATCCGCGCGTCGGACTGGCGCATCCAAATCCGTCGCGACATGAACAATTCAGATACGGACGCCAACACCAAGGCAATCGACTCACTGCTGAACTTTGAGACTGTCAAATATTTCGGCAATGAGGATATGGAAGCCCGGCGCTTCGATGCGTCCATGGAAGGATATGAGCGGGCGGCGACCAAGGTCTGGACGTCACTTGGCTGGCTCAACTTCGGGCAGGGGGTCATTTTCGGTGTTGGTTTGCTCACGATGATGGGCATGAGCGCGGTCGCTGTTCAAAATGGCAACCAGACGCTCGGCGACTTTGTTTTCATCAATGCCATGCTGATGCAGCTGTCGATCCCGCTCAACTTCATTGGCTTTATCTACCGGGAAATCCGCCAGGGTCTGACGGATATTGAGCAGATGTTTGATTTGCTGGACGTGAACGCGGAAGTTGTTGATGCGCCCAATGCCAAGCCGTTGGCCGTTGGTGATGCAGCACTTTCCTTTAACGATATTCAATTTGCCTATGATCCCGAACGGCCGATCCTCAAGGGTATTTCCTTCGATGTGCCCGCTGGAAAAACCGTGGCAATCGTCGGCCCGTCCGGTGCGGGCAAGTCGACAATTTCCCGGCTGTTGTTCCGCTTCTACGACGTGCAAAAAGGGGTGATTTCCGTCGATGAGCAAGATGTGCGCGACGTGACGCAGAAATCGCTGCGTGCCGCAATCGGTATGGTTCCGCAGGACACGGTGCTCTTTAACGATACAATCGCTTACAATATTCGCTATGGACGCCCGGATGCGACCGATGAGGAAGTTGAGCAAGCCGCAGAAATGGCACAAATCGGGGACTTTATCCGCTCCTTGCCGCAGGGATTTGATACAATGGTCGGCGAACGCGGCCTCAAATTGTCAGGTGGCGAAAAACAACGCGTTGCAATCGCACGCACCATCCTTAAAGCGCCACCCATCCTAATCCTTGATGAGGCCACTTCTGCGCTCGACACGGCTACTGAGCAAGAGATTCAGCATGCGTTGGACATTGTGTCAGAAGGACGAACGACGCTTGTCATTGCGCACCGCTTGTCAACAGTGATCAGTGCCGATGAGATTATCGTTTTGCGCGATGGCAGAATCGCAGAACGCGGCACCCATGGAGAATTGATCGAATTGTCGGACGGCCTCTACGCACAAATGTGGGCACGCCAAGCCGAGGCGATCGAAGCCGAAGCCCGCTTGCGAAAAGCCCGAGAAAATGACGAGTTGGGAATAATCGAGCGGCGACGTCAGGAACCGGCGGAATAGCCTATCGGCAAAGCCGGTACTCCCGCCCACCGCCAGCGCCGTTGAGCACAGTAAACCGGTATGGCGAGTGCTTTTTGATGGACCAGCCTTGGGTCACCACTTCGCCTTCACTCTGGCAATCCAGCACGGTTGACCAGTCCGTTTGGCTAAGTTTGCGCACCTGCGTGATGCGGCAAACGCTCTCATACATGCGGAATGAACCGCGACCGATTTCGATAAACTGGTCTTCAGCAACGCCGCGGCCATAACCCTTGCCGCAATGCTCTCCATTCAGCGCCCACTCTCCGTGGAAAAGGGGCAGACGCACATCGTTGGCGTGAGCCAATGCGACCGCACCCAAGGCGATTGTCAATGCTAGTCCACAACCAAGAAACCGCATTCTGAACCTCCACTTGCGCTTTGATGTCTTTGCCAATATCCCGACCCAATGACGCTTATCGATACCATCACAAAAGCCTTTGTGCCTGTCCACCGGGAAGGCTGGCCCTTTGTCGCAATCTTCTTTGTTGTAGCCATCCTGCTCGGATTGCTCTTGGATCCGTTATTTTATGTTGGGTTGGCGTTGACGGCCTGGTGCGCGTATTTCTTTCGTGACCCTCAACGCGTAACACCATTATCCGATGATTTGGTGGTTTCGCCCGCGGATGGCATTGTCTCGGCGATAGGCCCAGCTGTGCCACCGCCGGAACTTGAACTTGGCGAGGCGGAACGAACAAGAATCTCTGTCTTCATGAACGTATTTTCCGTGCATGTGAACCGTGCGCCAGTGCGCGGCCAAATCACCAAGTTGGCTTATCAGCCAGGTCGCTTCATGAACGCCGATCTCGATAAGGCCAGCCGCGAAAACGAGCGTAACGGCTTGGTAATTGCTTCTCCCCATGGGCCCGTTGCGGCCGTGCAAATTGCTGGCCTGGTTGCCCGCCGTATTGTGTGCTGGAAGAAGGAAGCAGAGGCGGTCGCCGTCGGTGAACGATTTGGGCTTATTCGGTTCGGTTCACGACTGGACATCTATCTTCCTGACACCGCGGTCCCTCAAGTCCACCTTGGTCAATCCGCGCTGGCAGGAGAGACTGTTCTGGCGACATTTGGTGGCGAGGCGATGGCCGATCTCTCGCGGCAGGGCTAAGCAGAATGAGTGATGCGTTTCCACCATTTGAGCCGGATGGAGGAGGTGGCAACGCAGAAGCCAAGCGGCTGCGCGACATCCCACTGCGCTTTGTGATACCAAATATTATCACGGTCCTGGCGATCTGTGCCGGACTTTCGGCTGTCCGAATGGCATTTGAGGGCAAGTTTGATCTTGCGGTTGGACTGGTTGGTATCGCTGCAGTGCTCGATGGCCTCGACGGTCGAATTGCACGATTAATGAAGGCGGCTTCGCGGTTCGGGCGAGAGATGGATTCACTGGCTGACGTCATCAATTTTGGCGTGGTTCCGGCCCTTGTACTTTATGCATTTGTGTTGGGAGAAGCGCGTCAATTTGGCTGGACCGCCGCATTGCTGTTTACCATCGCCTGCGCACTGCGTTTGGCGCGTTACAACATTATGGCAGATGATGCTGACCGACCCAAATGGCAACAAGCCTTTTTCGTAGGCGTTCCGGCACCCGCTGGAGCGATGATCGTTTTGCTGCCGGTCTATCTGGGGTTCCTCGGTTTTCAGCCTGACTGGTACACGGCCAATATTGTCGCAATTTACACCATCGGCGTTGCTTTTTTGATGGTTTCCAACCTGCCGGTTTGGGCAGCCAAAGACGTTGGACGGATACCAAAAACGACCGTTGTGCCCCTGATTATGGGTGTCGCGCTTTTTGCCGCCCTATTGTTCAACTTCACATGGTCGACACTGACCGCATGCGTGGTCATTTTCTTGGCATTCCTGCCTTGGTCCGTTCACCTTTGGAACAAGCAACGAAAAAGCGCGCTTGCTGCTTAAAAAGTTTTAAGCTGCGCTGCGGCCTGACCCATTAAGTAATTGTTCTTCAACCAGCTTTTTGGTGGTCACATAATCGGTTTTTCCCGAGCCCAAAACCGGGATTTCGTCTACCTTCAAGAATACTTGAGGGACCATCAACTCGGTCATCCCTTTCTTTTTGGAGAACTCGACGAGCGATTTTTTGTCCGGCTCCGGCGTCGTGGTGGCTAAGACAATTCGTTCGCCTTTGCGCCGGTCAGGAACCGATACGGCAGCATGGTCGGCTTCGGGCCAATGTGCCTTAACCAACATTTCCACCGCTCCGAGCGAGACCATCTCGCCGGCAATCTTCGCAAAACGCTTTGCCCGCCCGCGAATGGCCATGTAGCCGTTTCTGTCGATATTCACGATGTCGCCGCTGTCATGCCAGCCATCGCCGATGGGTTGCAGTACACCTGGACGGTCAGCTTTCATATAACCAAGCATAACATTGGGACCACGCACCCATAATCGACCGCCATCATCAATGCCTTCAACCGGTTCCAAACGCACATCGATGCCGGGCAATATGCGGCCCACAGTGCCAGGTTTGTTATGGGTGGTTGTGTTAACGGCGACAACTGGGGAAGCCTCGGTCATTCCAAAGCCTTCGAGGATCCAGCATCCAAAGCGCTCCATATAGGTGCGTGCGGTTTCCGGCTTTACGGCTTCGGCCCCTGCGACAACAAAGCGAAGGCTTTCAAAATCAGTATCTTTGGCGGTCCGGGCATAGCCGTTCAAGAACGTGTCGGTACCAAACATTATCGTTGGCTTGACCTTGGCGGCCACTGCTGGGATCAGCTTGTAATGCAGTGGCGACGGATAAAGGAAAAGCCGCACGCCATAAAGCAGGGGTAAAATCGTGCCGCCAGTCAGACCAAATGAGTGAAAAACCGGCAGCACGTTAAACAGGCAATCCTCCACCGAGATATCAACCCGTGCTTCGGACTGGGCAGCGTTCACATGGAGGTTTCGATGCGAGAGCACAACGCCCTTTGGTGTCCCTTCGGAACCGGACGTATAAAGAATAACAGCTGGCTTGTCCGCGTTAACCGGAAGAAGCGGGCGCCGCCAAAGAACAGCAGCACTTAGTTTTTCCAAGGTAGTGACCGTTTCGCGCAGTTCGTCCAGCCAGACAATTTTCGTGCCATTGGCTTCCAGCGCCGCGACCACGTCTTGAAGTTCGGCTTTCTCGATAAACGCCTTTGACGACAATACCGTCTTTATGACAGCCGTGTTCACCGCAGAGACAACGTTCGTTGGGCCGGCTGTGTAGTTCAACATTGCCGCTACGCGATTTGCCGATTGAAGTGCGAAGAACGTCACCACCGCGCCGTTTGCGTTCGGGAGGAGCACACCCATAGCCTCTCCGGGCTTAGAAACGGCCATGAAGCGTTTTCCAAGCACCCGGGCTCCGATTAAGAGCCGTTTGTAAGTGAGTGTACCTGTGACCGTGTCTTCCACGATCACACGGCCCGGCCCATAGGTGTCGGCTGCATTCAAAAAGGCTTTGAACAATCCGATCGAGAAATCTGTCGTCTCCAAACGGCTTTGTGCCATTGTATCGAACAGCGCATTGGCCGGTGATGAGAAATCTCGCCCGCGTTTTTCGATGATGGCCGCCATGTCGAGCGGCGGCAAAGCATGTGCTGTTAGGCGAGCAAGTCGCTGACGCGGCGCTTTGTTGGCAGGCGTGAAAGACGAAGGTAGAAAACGCGCATTACGTGTGTGGATAGGAATAATCTGGGCGCCGGATTTGCGGGCCAGCAGCGTCACCGCTCGGTAAAGGCGGAATGTTTTTTGGTCCGGTTCAACACCTGCCGGGAAGTACACCGCCATCCGGCCACCGCCTTTCAAGTGGCGCAAAAGGCGGCGATTGGCGATCATCTTTTCCTTGTCAAAAACCACCGTGCGGGCAAGTTCGCGAAACCAGCCGGTCGGCCAATATGTGGCTGATTCAGGGTCGAGAACATGGAGCGTATCGTCCGGCAGCGAGGCCAGGTACAAAGCTGGATCCAACCGGGATTGTTCCGAGATCGCGTAAATCAACGGCCCCTTGACCCGATTTGCCTTTCTAAGGTTTCGGGTATCGAAATGATAAAGCAGCTTGATTGGCGACAGCCATAGTGCCTGTTTCAGCGATATGCCGATCGATCGGACGCTAGCGATCGCGGTCGCAAGGAACCCGAGAACGGCGACGGCCATTACCGTAAAGACGACTATCAGCATAAATTCCTCCCAAAATTCATGCGAGATACACAGAATATCGGTCACCCAAGATAACACAAGGTGCGTTTAACGCTTCTCCAAGGCTTGTCGGTTAGGCTTTAAGAAACGCAAACCGGAACGATACAGTGTCATCAACGCACATCGGTCAAATCACCGAAACGGCCGCCTACGATCGCACCAAAATAACGGCGATTATATGCATGGTCTTTGCGTTGATGTCGCTAGTGGGTTTTGTCACCCACTATGCTGAAACGCTATCTGACTTCTCTGCTTTCTATGTCGCCGGGTCCATGGCTGCCGCTCAAAACGCACAGAGTGCCTATGATTTGGCCGCGTTTCGTACCGCCTATGGCGCCATTTTTCCTGGTGCGCCTGCTGGTTATGGCTGGTTTTATCCGCCAACATTTTTGCTGCTCCATGAACCGCTAGCGGCGATGCCGTTTCAATGGGCAAGAGGCTTGTGGTTGGTAGCCGGTTTTGGCCTTTACATGGTGGCGATGCGGTCTTGGATGACGCGGTGGCAACACTGGTTGCTCGCTGCAACCGTGCCAGCGATCGCCTTTCACTGGCATTCCGGTCAGACAGGCTTCTTGATGGCCGCATTGCTGGCCTTTGCGTTGGTTGGCTTGAACCGAAACAATGTGCGCGGGGATTGGCAGGCCGGTGTCGCGATCGGTCTACTAACGATAAAGCCTCACTTGTGGCTTTTGATCCCGGTTTTTCTCGCGATTGAACGGCGTTGGCGGGTAATTGGGGTCGCCGGTCTGACAGCCGCGCTTTTGTTTATCATGTCCGTCGCCATTTATGGTCTTGAACCTTGGTTTGCGATGATCAAATCGGCCGCCAACGGGTATACTGACAATCACGCAGAGCAGCTGCACCTATTCGCAAAGATGGGCAATATCAGCGGCTTTCTACGCTATTGGGGTTGGGACGCAATGTCAGCTCCGATACTGTTTTTGTGGGCTGTTTCAGCGACCCTCGTAATGGCAGCATTGACGAGGGTTCGTGCTCCACTTGCCCTTTGCGCTGCATTTGCAGTCTTGGCGAGCTTTATCATCGCACCACACAACATGATTTACGACCAAACGATTTTCGTACCCATCTGCGCCATGGTTATAGCGTCGACGCAACGTTTTTCTTGGTCGCCTGTGAACGTTTCGATGGCTATACTTCTTTCGTGGCCCGCGCTTTTTGCGATCGTGCCGGGACTAGATGCGTTTCCCTACAGCGTAGTCATCGTTGCTCTAGCGGCTATTACATTTGCTGCAACCGGTTTGCAAAGACCGCGCCGTCACACCAACGGTTGAGGCAGTTCGCTCTTCATCCACTGACCGGTTGGCACGTCGTAGATCGCACCTGTGTGCGCTACGTCCAGCCCAGCCATGTGAACGATTTGAGCGGCGGTTTGTTCCGCAGTGTTTAATGATGCAGGATCCTCGCCCGGCATGGCTTGCGCGCGCATGTGAGTGCGTGTCGCGCCGGGATTAACGCAGTTAATCCGCATATTGGTTTTAGCCGTCTCGGCGGCCCACATACGAAGCAGGCTCTCAAATGCGGCCTTTGACGCCGAATAGCCGCCCCAGAATGGTTTGACCTTGTGCGCCACGCTGGAAGAAATACCAATCACACGGGCTGCATCAGACATGCGAAGAAGCGGGGCAAATGAGCGGATCATCCGCCAGTTGGCTGTCACATTGACCGCCATTACGTCTTCAAACGTTTTCGGCTTGTCTTGGTGGATCGGGGTCACGTTGCCCAAAATCCCCGCATTGAGCACCAGGATATCCAGCCTGCCAAATCGCTCGTTCAGAGCCGCACCCAGCCTGTCGAGCGCCTCGTAGTCTTTAATATCCAGCGGGACGAGCGTGGCCTCGCCGCCCTCGGCCTTTATCTTGTCATCAAGTTCTTCAAGGCCGCCGACAGTCCGCGCGACAGCAACCACATGGGCACCAGCTTTGGCCAGTTGAAGCGCCAACTGATAGCCAATGCCGCGCGATGCACCGGTAACCAGCGCTATGCGGTTAGAAAGGTCGGGGATTTCAGCCATAAGATAAAATCAATTCTATATCGATGACGCTAACAATGACAGTTTCCGCACATTGTCCTCACCGTCCTGATCGATCAGTCGGGTAGGGTAGTCACCAGTGAAATAGTGGTCTGTAAACTGCGGGTTCGCATCGTTGCGGGCCTGCCCACCGACCGCGCGGTACAGACCGTCGATTGAGAGAAATTTCAGCGAGTCAGCGCCAATTGCTGCGCACATGGCCTCGAGCGTGTCGTGCTGATTAGCAAGCAGCTGATCGCGATCGGGGGTGTCGATCCCGTAAAAGTCTGGAAAATGAATCTGCGGACTTGCGACACGGAAATGCACCTCTGTTGCCCCTGCTTCACGCATCATCTGAACAATCTTGAGCGATGTCGTGCCCCGCACAATTGAATCGTCGACGAGCACGATGCGCTTGCCGTTGACCACTTCCCGGTTGGCCGAATGTTTCAGCTTCACGCCGAGCGCACGAATGTGCTGCGTGGGCTCGATGAAGGTACGTCCCACATAGTGGTTTCGGATGATGCCAAGCTCATAGGGAATGCCGCTTTGCTGCGCATAACCAATGGCGGCAGGCGTACCCCCGTCGGGAACAGGCACCACAACATCGGCGTCTGCTGGTGCCTCGTCTGCCAGGTTAAAGCCCATTGCCTTGCGCGTTTGGTAGACATTTCGCCCGCCAACGGTGGAATCAGGCCGCGCAAAGTAGACATATTCAAACAGGCAAAGACGCTCAGGTGCCCGGTTCTGCATTTTCCGGCACTCGGTGGTGATGGTACCATCCATCTGCTTTTCGCAAATAATGATCTCGCCATTTTCGACATCGCGGATGTATTCGGCGCCTATGATGTCGAGCGCACAGGTTTCAGAACAGAATATGGGTTTGCCGTTTAGCCGACCCATTACCAGCGGGCGTATGCCCGTGGGATCTCGCGCCGCAATCAACTTCGTGCGCGTTAAAGCCAGCATCGAATAGCCGCCTTCAATCTTGGAAATCGCATCAGCAAAACGATCAGCAGATGACACGTGGCGGGATTTGGCAATCAAGTGGAGCACCACTTCGGTGTCAGATGTTGATTGGCAAATCGCACCGTCGGCAATCAATTGGCGGCGTAGGGCTAAACCATTGGTGAAATTGCCATTGTGCGCGATGGCAATGCCACCCTCATTAAGCTCGGCAAAAAGCGGTTGCACGTTCCGCAAAATTGTCTCGCCGGTCGTTGAATAGCGTACATGCCCAATGGACATTTCCCCAGCCAATCGGGCGAGCGTTTGAGGGTCGGTATAGTGATCGCCAACAAGGCCCATACGCCGTTCGGAACGAAATTGGCGGCCATCAAAAGAAACAATGCCCGCCGCTTCCTGCCCGCGATGTTGTAGCGCGTGCAGTCCCAGCGCCGTGAGCGCTGCGGCGTCTTCATGGCCAAGAATCCCAAAAACCCCACATTCTTCGTGGAGAGCATCGCCATCCAGTTCGTCGATCATCGAGGCGTTGCTGGAGGCGATTGCATTGGCCATCAGGCTTCGGTGCCTTCTTCTTGGTTGCTGATGACACCGTCCAGGTTCTCCGGAAGCATGTTCTTCAAGCTTTCCGCGACAGTGCTCAAAAATGGTTTTGACTTCGCTTGGTCGATCCAGGCGATTTCGCGATCGCCAACAAAGAAGTCCGCAAACCAAATGCCCACCGCCACGACAATAACACCGCGCGCCGCGCCAAATACAAACCCCAAAGACCGGTCAAGCGGGCCGATCCGGCTGTCCACGATCACATCAGCAATCCGCATAGTTATGAGTGTGGCAATGATCAGCGTGATGATGAAAATTGTGCCTCCCGACGTCAACTGCGCCAGCAACTCATTGCTGATATATTGGGAAACAAAAGGCGTGAGAGTTTGATAAAAATAAAGCGCAGCGAATGCGGCGGCAATCCATGAGGCGATCGAGAGCACCTCGCGCGAAAAACCGCGGACCATCGCTAACACAGCTGACAAGATGGTCAACGCGATGAAGATACCGTCAAGAATGGTGATCGCCATGAATGATTTACGTCCTCTGCGGCGCGCGATGTAACACTGTGTTGTTCGTCACAAATGCGCAACAACTCAATTATTGTCGGCCTCATACTGCAAATGTTTTCCACCGGCAATCTTTGCGACAAGATCAATGAGGTTTTCCAACTGGGAAACCTCAATCGACTGTGGATCCGTCTTTGGCCCACCAGTTGGTACCATTGCAGTTTCAAATCCGAGCTTTTCGGCTTCTTTCAAACGGTTGCCAGCGTGGGGCACGGCGCGAAGCGCGCCGGAGAGGCTGACCTCCCCAAAATACACGCTCTTGTTAGCCAGCGGTTGCCCGGCGATCGATGAAATAAGCGCAGCGGCAACCGCCATATCCGCAGCAGGCTCGGTGATGCGAAACCCGCCGGCAACATTCAAATAAACATCATGCTGGCCAAAGCGAACCCCGCAATGCGCCTCGAGCACTGCGATCACCATAGCGAGGCGGGAGCTCTCCCAACCAACGACCGCACGTCGAGGCGTGCCAAGTGACGTAGGCGCTACAAGCGCCTGAATTTCAACGAGAATCGGCCGCGTACCTTCCATCCCTGCAAAAACAGCGGCCCCTGGCGCGTCGGCCGCCCTTTCACCCAGAAACAGCTCCGATGGGTTTGGCACTTGCCGAAGGCCCGAACTCATCATTTCAAACACACCGATCTCATCGGTTGGTCCAAACCGGTTTTTCAGCGCCCGCAAGATACGATATTGATGCGCGCCATCGCCTTCGAACTGCATGACCGCATCGACCATATGTTCAACGACACGCGGTCCGGCAATGGAGCCTTCCTTCGTGACATGGCCTACCATGATAACGGCAGCGCCGGTTTGTTTGGCGTATCGGATCATCGCCTGGGCGGAAGCCCGGACCTGCGTGACTGTACCGGGGGTCGATTCCACGCTGTCAGTCCACAATGTCTGGACCGAATCAAGGATGACCAGATCCGGCCGTTTCTCCATGGCGTCGAGCGTGGTTAGAATATCTTCGACATTGGTTTCCGCTGCCAGTTGAACCGATGTGTCATGCGCTCCCAGACGCTGGGCACGCAGGCGCACCTGCGCCACAGCTTCCTCTCCTGACACATACACAACGCTGTGCCCCGCGCGGGCTAAGGCCGCCGCCGCTTGCATCAGAAGCGTTGATTTGCCGATACCAGGTTCGCCACCCAGAAGAACGGCGGACCCGCGCACAATGCCACCACCAGAGACTCGATCCAGCTCCGTCACTTTCGAGACGATGCGCGGCGCATCTTCTGTGTCGCCATCTAATGTGGTGAGCGCAACGACGCGGCCTTTTTTCAACGGCCGACCAGGCCCACCGCCAAGACCGGCAGTAGGGCTGTCTTCGACAATGGTGTTCCACTCGCCACAGGCATCACACTTACCTGCCCAACGCGGATAAGTCGTGCCGCAATTCTGGCACGCGAAAACCGTGCGTGTCTTAGGCATGAACATAACTCCGCGCATACCGCCGACCGAGCGAGGTCAAAATCTCATAGCCAATAGTCCCGGCGGTATCGGCCACCTCATCGACTGAGATGTTGGGACCAATCAACTCAAGCCAACCGTAACGCAAGGCTTCCTCGGGCACATCGGTGATATCAAAGCACATCAAATCCATCGTCACGCGGCCAACGAGGGGCACAAATTGATCGCCGATGAAGGCCTTCGCGCCCTCGGGCTGGGAGGCTCGAAGAGGCACGCCAGAACCGGAGGTGGCGCGCGGATAACCGTCGGCATAGCCAACTGAAACTACAGCCAGCTTGCTGTCGCGCGTCAAAGTATGGGTTGCGCCATAGGACACGCTTGTGCCTGCTTTGGCATGCCTGATTTGCACGATCCGCGCCTCGAGCGTCACGGCCGCCTGCATGGGATTGTCGCCATGAGAAAGCGCCCGCCCGCCATAAAGTGCGATGCCGGGCCGCGTCATGTTATGGCCGAAAGCGCCGCCACTTAAAGTTCCAGCAGAATTTGAAAGGCTGGAATCAATATTTGAAAACGAGTCGGCAACCGGTTGAAATGACTCAATCTGTTGTTGGTTCAGCTGATGTGACGGATCATCGGCGCAAGCAAAGTGGCTCATAATATGTGTGCAGAACACCGGCAAATTCCCGATCAATGAAAGGGCTTCTTCGACGCTTAAACCGAGGCGGTTCATGCCCGTGTCCACCTGAATGCCGCAGGGTAGCCCGCCTGTTTGTTGCCAAAGCGCAATTTGCTCAGCGCTCGCCAAAATGGGTCGCAGCCTATGCTCGGCCATGAGGGCAACCGCATCGGCATGTACGCCGTTGAGAATGTAAATTTCCGTATCCGGCGCATGTCGACGAACGACCACCGCTTCCTGCGGCAAAGCCACGAAGAAGGTTCCACAACCAGCTTGGTAAAGCGCGGACACAACGTCTTCAGCACCAAGGCCATAGGCATCGGCTTTGACCACCGCGCCCGCCCGACCGGGCCGGGATCGCTCATCAAGCGCTTTCCAATTGGCGACGATAGTACTGAGATCAACCTTCAATCGCGCGCCCGCTAATTCTTCGCTGCTCAAAAAACGTCCGCCTCAAATAGCCTGGTTCACATCGAGAAGAAGAATTCTTCCTTCACGATTTTACCGTCAGCTACGGTATAAACCGCGACTTCCTTGAATTGAAAGCGCTGGTCTTTTTCCTTGTCCGTCACATCCGCTTCAAAGATTACGGCAAAACGATCATCGCCATGCGGGTAGGGGCCGTCAGCATGAAAAGAGTGTGTCTCCATCGCACTGTCCCACCAATCATGCTTGCCATTGATGCCTGCCAAGCCCTCGGTGACTGCTGAACCGCCTTCTTCCATTGCTGTTGGCTCCACGGAAACGGCGTCTTCAGCATAAAGCGTCTTTAAGGCCTCGCGCTCTGTGCCCGCATTGCAATGCGCCACTAACGCTTCGCCGATCGTTTTTAAATCCATCATCGCCTCCATATATGTTCGCTTTATGTTCTCATCATATCCATGTGAAATGGATATGACAAGACTGCGCGTGGTTACCCGAATTGCTCGGGCAAACGGTTTGCGTCGACGATGTCTGAAAAGCGTGTGTATTCGGCCTGGAAGCCAAGGTTTACGGTGCCCGTTGGGCCGTGACGTTGTTTGGCGACAATAACGTCGGCCGTTCCCTCGACCTTCGCCATCTTTTCTTCCCAAGCAATATATTCCTCGGTTTTGATGTCGGCAGCGATTTCCTCTGATGTCCGACGCGGCTCGGCGTTCTTCACATAATACTCTTCGCGATACACAAACAGCACCACATCCGCATCCTGCTCAATTGAGCCGGATTCGCGAAGGTCAGACAGTTGGGGCCGTTTGTCGTCGCGGCTTTCCACCTGACGCGAAAGCTGGGAGAGGGCGATGATCGGCACATTAAGCTCTTTGGCCAGCGCCTTGAGCCCCGTGGTAATTTCGGTGATCTCTTGTACGCGGTTTTGGCTCGCTTTGGCCGATGAGCCTGTCATCAACTGCACATAGTCGATGATCATCACATCCAAACCACGTTGGCGCTTCAAGCGCCGCGCCCGTGCCGCCAATTGCGCGATGGATATACCACCAGTTTGGTCGATAAAGAGAGGCGTGCGCTCCATTTGGCCCGCACAAATTGCGAGCTTTTCAAAATCAGCTTCGTTTATTTCACCGCGCCTGATTTTGGATGATGAAATCTCGGTTTGCTCAGAAATAATACGGGTGGCCAACTGCTCCGAACTCATCTCCAAAGAGTAGAAGCCCACGACGCCCCCATCGACTGCTTTCATGGAACCGTCGGATTGTTGCTCACCGCGATAGGTTGCCGCGATATTGTAGGCAATATTCGTAGCAAGCGAGGTTTTGCCCATACCCGGGCGTCCGGCAAGTATGATCAAATCTGATGGCTGCAACCCACCCATGCGAGCATCCAGCGAATTGATGCCTGTTGATATGCCCGATAGATGTCCGTCACGCTGGAATGCTGCATTGGCCATCTCAATTGCCATGCTGACGGCGTCAGTGAAGGGTTGAAAGCCGCCATCATAGCGCCCGGTTTCTGCCAATTCGAACAGGCGCTTCTCAGCGTTTTCAATTTGATCATTAGGCCCTTCTTCAACCGGTGAATCATAGGCCTCGTTGACCATGTCCTCACCGATACCGATAAGGGCACGGCGGATCGCCAAATCATAAATGGCCCGTCCATAATCTTCAGCGTTGATGATCGTTACGGCTTCCGCCGCCAAGCGTGCCAAATAAGCCGCGACCGTAATGTCGCCGATCTTTTCTTCCGCAGGTAGGAAGGTCTTGATTGTCACGGGATTGGAGGTTTTACCCAGCCGTATTTGATCGCCTGCTACCTTGTAGATGTTGCGGTGGAGCGGTTCCAGAAAGTGCTCAGGCTTTAAAAAGTCCGACACGCGATAGAATGCGTCATTATTGACGAGTATCGCGCCCAATAGCGCCTGCTCTGCTTCGATATTACCCGGTGCTTCACGGTAGAGCTGCTTGGCAGGTTCATTGTCGTTTGAATTAAAATTGACGACCGCATCTGCCATGATCTTTACGTTCCCTCCGTGCACCGCATGTGGCCACTTAGCTAGCGAAGTTTCGAGCGCACGCCAGAACGAATTTGCGATCTGACCAATATCCACAGGGCTGCGTGTTTAAGCCGATGATGTGGCGAAACCGCGTTGACACAAAACCTAGTTGATTCGCCCCGAAAAGCTAAATTTGGCCGCAAAACAAAAAAGGCGGGGAGACCCCGCCTTTCAATCAATGAGTGAACCGTTTTGTTAAGCGGCCTCTTCATCCGCCGGCGCCTCTGGTGCCTCATCGGCATCTTCACGCGGTGCGCGTGGCCCGTCTTCTTCCTCAAAATCAGCCAGCGACTCAAAGGCTTCTTCATTTTCGCCGTAGATGGCGTCAGCTGATGTGAGGTCTTCACCGGCTGCTTGGCGCTCAGCTTCGTCGGCAGAACGGGCAACGTTCAAAGTGACTTGTGTGACCACTTCTGGGTGCAACACGATATCAACTGTGTGCAGACCGATAGTCTTGATAGGTGACTTAAGGTCCACCTGGTTGCGTGCAACCTGGAATCCTTCAGCGACTAGGAATTCCGCGATGTCACGGGTTGAGACCGAACCATAAAGCTGGCCGGTTTCACCAGCAGACCGTACAACGATGAAGTCTTTACCGCCAAGGCCTGCCGCAATCTCGTCAGCTGCACCTTTGCGCTCCGCGTTGCGCTCTTCGATTTGTGCGCGCTCAGCTTCAAAACGGGCACGGTTTTGGTTGTTGGCGCGCAGCGCCTTACCCTGTGGCAGCAGGAAGTTGCGGGCGAAGCCGTCTTTCACGTTTACTTCGTCACCGATGGTGCCCAGCTTACCAATGCGTTCCAGCAAAATGACTTTCATAAGTCTGTCCTTTTACGTGTTGTTATTATCGTTTGAGTTTTGGTTTGAATTGTTACTCACAGGCATGGCGCGCGTCGTCGCAAACATGCCCATGATGAAGAAGATCAACAGCGGAAAACCGATCAAAAGGGTTGCCATGTAGCAGGCGATCAACGCCGCCGGTTGCCATGGCTGCCCCCGCCTTCCCGCGTGCATTTGTGCGAACCCGGAAAGGATGAAGCCGCCTGCTAGAGCACCGATAATGGCATTGGCAGCCAATCCAAGCGCGCCCGGTGCCAATGAAACCAGAACGGCAACGACGAAGGCAGCGCCGGCCAGCCGAGGCAATCGAAGCGCGAAAGCCCAATCGTCTCTTGGCCTTTTAAGGCGTCCGGATCTTCGTGTTATCGACAAGGCGATGGCAAGGTTGGCAACGAGCACGATGACCCACATCATGGTTTGCAGGATCGGCAAAAAGTAGAGAACAAAGACCTTGAAGTCTTCCAGCGCCTCCGGGGAGAAACCAGTAAAATCGGGGCTCACTTCGCGGTAACGGACGACAAACTCTGCCACTAACGGATCGATCAGTGCCGGGCCGTAACCGATCAGGGCGCCCGCGACGATGAACGCGAAGCCGGTGATCAGAGCGAGGCGGAAGATGACATCGGCAAGAGGATACCAAACCATTTTGCCCGCCGGGCCGCCGATTTCTTCGGCCGGACGCGCCAAGTTCATCAGGAAGCCCGCCATTACTGCGGGAAATATCGTGGTGGCTACAATGAAGAGCGCCGTGCCGAAATTAGTGACAAGAAGGATCACGATGGTTGAAGCGATGGCACCCAAAGCGCCAACCGAAAAACCCCAGCCAAGCGTGGCCACCATCAGCGGAACAGCGCTGAGAAAGTAAAGCAGAAAGGAAAGCGCCGACCCAGTCGCTAGGCCAAGGCACAACAAAACTGTTGCCAGGGCGGCGGTAAGGCCAAATCCAATATTTTGTGGCGTCAAATTCACTTTTCGCTGTCCTGCTCGTTGTCGAGGCAGTTAGAGACCGGCGAGCCGGTCCCAACATGATTTCAATAATGTGTTTTCGGGCCTTTCAGCCCAAAAACGAGGTGTTAGTTGACCACGTAGGGCAACAATCCCAAAAAGCGCGCGCGCTTGATGGCTTTTGCCAGTTCACGCTGCTTCTTCATGGAAACAGCAGTGATACGGGATGGAATAATCTTGCCACGCTCTGAAACATAGCGCTGCAGCAATTTTACGTCTTTGTAATCAATCTTTGGCGCATTTGCACCGGAGAACGGACATGTTTTGCGGCGGCGATGGAAAGGGCGACGCGAAGGAATTTGGTTGATATCGACCATAATACTATTCTCCCGATCTCAATCAGTTGCGGTCACGAGGTGGGCGATCACCGCGCTCACCACGTTCGCCGCGCTCACGGTCATTGCGTTCATTGCGCTTCATCATCGCTGAAGGGCCTTCTTCAAGCTCTTCGACGCGCACTGTCATATAACGAAGGATGTCTTCGTGAATGCGCTGTTGGCGCTCAAGCTCATGAACGGCATCGCCATTGGCTTCGATGTTCATCAGCGTAAAGTGTGCTTTACGGTTCTTGTTGATGCGGAACTGAAGCGACTTGAGGCCCCAGTTTTCAACTTTGCCGACGGTGCCGCCTGCTTCGGAAATAATACCCTTGAACTGCTCTACCAGTTCTTCCACTTGTTGAGTGGACATGTCCTGACGGGCCAGGAACACATGCTCATATAATGCCATTATCTGGTCATCCTTGTCTTTTCTCTTCCACTACCGGACAGCGACGAAGCCTCTTGTCGACCAATCAACCAGAAAGTCTGGCGAAAGACCGGATCAGAAACACGACAGGTCGAGAGCGGGAACACCGAGGGACGAAGAGCGTTGCTCCTCATGATTTTGTTAAACAAACTCACCCCCGTTCAGCTCCTGGCCGACCGGTAGAAAAGCGGCTTATACAGGTTTTGGTTTAAGGCGCAAGAGCCCTAGCGGGTCGTGCAGGCCCAAGCGCGTACTTGGCAATTGCGGGCGTTAGGCACGCAGTAAGCTATTGCACTGGACCGGGCATCTTCCGCAGATCCACTCCACGCCCATCCCCAACCGCCGCCGTCACCTTGGGCGATTGCTCCGCACGTGTTGTAGAACGTTCTAATAGTTGTGCAATTGCCGCGGCAATTGCTTTGAGCGGCATTGGCGGCAGCGCTTTCTGACGGAAAATCATAGGCTGTTCCCCATGCGCCACCCGGTCCGATACCTACGGCTCCCCAGCATGTGCCATTCGAACATGCCAAAGCTGGCGATAACGCCGGCGCGAGAAAAACGCCTGACAATATAATCACGAGAGCAGAAAGTCGCATTGGTGGAAGTCCTTTTGGGGCCCGTGGTTCACATCAGATCTTCAAAGCAGGCAGCACACAAGTCAATCATGCCGCGAAAACCAAAGAAGCACGCATAAGAGGGTAAATCGCTCGCCTGAGTTGTGGGCTGTTGCAACTTTGCAATAGGCGGAATCGCGTCAAGGTGTTACAAAAGTTTACAAAACGTAAAAAAATATTAAAAAACACGCGTTTGAGTACGCTTGTGGGGACGTAAAATAATGGCACTATCATCGCTTAAAGGACGCGCAGGTCCAACGCGCTTTGACAAGATAGGCGGATATGTTGCCGTTGGCGCAATAATGACTGCGACGGGTTGGGCGTATGCGTCAGACGCGACCTTGGTCATGTCAGACGAGGAGTTTGAGAATAGATATTCCAGTGCAGCCGTGTCAGAGCTCAACGGCAAGCTTGAATTTGGCTATCTCTATTTTGATTTTGAAGACAATACCACGACCACTTTTACCGGTGGGGATGCCGCATTTGCGCAAGGTGCCGTCTCGATGCCAGTTACAGAGCGATTTGGTGTGCAGATCGATGCGGGATATCTAAACGGCGCGATAGACCGTACGTCAGGGTTCGACCCAATCGACGTAAGCGCGTTTGCGATCGGTGGTCACCTCTTCTGGCGCGATCCAACTGTTGGTTTGCTTGGAGTATACGGCCATTATGCGAATTATGATTATGGTACTGGCACAGGCTTAGGCACGATCGGTGTCACCAATACGCGCGTTGCCGCTGAGGGCGAGGCTTATCTTGGCAAGTTCACTGCAAAAGCACTTGCTGGTGCCGATTTCCTAGATGTCGAAAATGTCGGCCAGGAAGAGTACCTGCTGCTTTCAGGCGAGATCGGCTATTATTTCACGGACAATTTTCGGGTCTATGGTGGGGTAGACCACAGCTTCAATCAGACTGCCGGTGTATTTGGCGCCGAAGCTATGTTTGACATGGGAGGCATATCGCCGGCCGTGTTTGCAAGCGCCACCATCAGTGACGATACAACGTTGGTTAAAGCCGGATTGAGCGTTTATTTCGGTAGCAACTCAAAATCGTTGATCCGCCGTCATCGTGAAGATGATCCAGGTGTTGATCTCTTTGATACCGCACTTCAGACATGCCTGGAGGGAATCGCTGGACTGGATGTGAGCGTGGACCCGCGAAGTGCACTTGATAGAAGTGCACTTGATAAAAGAATTATCAGGCCAATTCGAGGCGCTCCGGTTGACTTAAGCGAGTGCGAGATCGGCGCGACCTTCGATTCTGACCCGAGAATTTACACGGATACCTATCCTTATACCTATACGCTGGTGACCAAGTAGCGCTTCGCTTGGTGCTTCTTGGCATTGTCGACGCCAGACAGCTCAAAAGACAAGTTTTGGGCGATAAAGTTGCATGGTGAGAACTAAGTGCAGAGCATGAAGAACATTCTGCTTATCGCCGTCGGACTGCTGGCGCTCGTATTACTCACGTCGGCAGCGACTTCCTACATTGTTTTGACCCAACTGGTCGATAACGAAACGGAAAGCGAGCAGGCCGACACCTTTGCAGATGCATCGCTGGATCTAAGTGAGGTTTATGCCGAAAAGCAGTCCCACAAGCTGTGGGCGGAAAAGATCATCACCGGCGGATATATTCTGCACATTCGCCATGCACAGCGCGAACGATGGCATGATTCAGCAGCATTTGACGCTTACGAATTATATAGCGGCCTTAATCCGCTAGACCAACAATCAAACTACTATCGCGCCACCTGTTTGACCCGCCGAGGGATCGAAGAGGCAAGGCTTATGGGTAAGATTTTTCAATTGGCAGGCGTCAAAGCCTCGCAGGTTATATCAAGCCCAAGCTGCCGGGCGTGGATGACAGCCGAAGAAGCATTTGGCGAAAACTACACCAAAGAAAATTCTTTGTTGCCTCGTACCGCCATGATGCCTGAACAACATGATGCCTTTGCCGCTCAATTGCGCGATGTATTGATGAATGTCGAAATCAAAGACGGCGAGAATGTAATTCTAACAGGACACGGCGCAACGCTTGAATGGGATGGCCCCAAGGTCATCGACGAAACAGAAATTGATGGCTCCCAACTGCGACAAGAAACGGGATTTTACGTCATCGAGCGTGTTGGCGACCGGTTGATCAACAGGTACCTGTTTCCGAGTTTGAGGGATTTTGCCACCGTCGTGATCGAACTTCCCTTGTCGAGCCCGCAGTAAGGAGTGCTGCGCAGTACCAAATCGTTGGTTGCTGTCTGCTATCGACGAAATTCAGCTCTGATCCCTATCAGAGCTTCTAGAGTTCGGGGATTTTAAGAGAATGGCAAAACGCATCAGGCAAAACACCAGCAATTTGGCGGCTCGGGGTAATTCGGTTTCCAATTCCGCCGACAAAATTCGCAACATGCATGCTACGCTAAAGCAGGCCTCGATCAAACTTGAAAGCGGTGATCTGGACGCTGCCGAAAAGCTGACCCGGAGATTGTTGCAACAAGACCAGGAATACCTTGGCGCAATGCAGGTTTTAGGAGCATCTTTACTCAAGCAAGGAAAATTTCAGCAAGCGGCAGACAATTTTCTTAAAGCCGCTTCTGAGGCGCCGGACGACTGGAGTAACTTTCTAAATCTTGGCACCGCCTGGCTCGGGATGGAGAAGTTGGAAATGGCGGATATGGCGCTGCGCGAAGCGCTTCGCCTCAATCCTGAAAGCGCGCACGTGCTTCGACTGCTCGGCGAGACCGCACAAGACAAGCGCGACTACAAGACCGCCACGACTTGGCTTCGCGCTGCGCTCGAGCGGGAACCGAAAAATGTGCTGGCGCTGTACCAGCTAGCCCATTGTTACACGCACCTTGGCGATCTTGAAGAAGCGACCAAAATCCTGCTTCAGGTACACCGTATGAAGCCTGATTGGCTTTCAGTACTGAACAAGCTGCACAAAATGCGGTCCGATTTGATTGACATTGATTATTCGGCCGCGATCGCCAAAACCTCACCGCAATCGAAAAATGACCTTGCTAATTTTGACACGATGAGGCGGTTCCTCGAAACAGAAATTCTCGACCGTGCGGGCGAACATGAGCGGGCATGGGAATTACTTGTTGAAGCCAATAAGGCGGTACACAAGACCAAACGCGAAGCTCTAAAAAAGTCCGAAAAAACTCTATCGGAGCAGCTTGAAGCGGCTAAGGCAATAACACTCAACAAGGCCGGTCACGTTAAAAACGCATCCAAACTGGCGCCTCTTTTCATTCTGGGCCCATCACGATCTGGAAAAACCACACTGGAAGCCAGCCTGTCGGGGCACCCAGCCGTTCAGCGTGGATTTGAGACCAAGAAAGTGGGTGGCGCTGCGGCTCGTGCTTGGCAGATTGGCGGTCTGCCGAACATAAAAAGCCTTCACGATTTACCAGCCCAGCTCTACGGCGCGTTTGCGAAAAACTTCTATGGGCGGTTGAAGCAAGAAGACCCGCAGGAGCGTTTTGTGACCGAGACAAATCCAGCTTTAATCGGCGGTGCCGCGCAGCTAGCCGCAGCGCTACCGGACGCGCGTTTTGTCTTTATTACCCGCGATCGCGATGATCTTGCGGTGCGGATTTTTATGACCTCTTACGCGGATGGGAACCCGCACGCATACGATCTCGGTAGCATTTTCGAGTATATTGACTGGTATGAGGCGATGGTGGACGTCCTGCTTGATAAGTTGGGCGACCGTGCCATCCATGTTCGATACGAAGAGCTGGTTGCAGATCCCAAAGCGGTGACAAACAAGGTGTTTAAGCTCTGCGGGCTGGATGGCGCCGGTCTATCAGTTGATCCGATTGGCAACGATATTGGCGCTGCGCTTCCCTATAAATCGCAACTGGACGCGATGCGTAAGCAAGCCGGTTAAGAGGCGCGCTAGACATGGCACAAGGCCGGGCGGGCCTGATCTCAATGTCGCCGCTTACTTTTGTCGTGAGATAATGGCAGCTTGCCTAAGCTCGCGATGAAAACGCAGCTTTCGCTCTAAGATGAGCTTTCGCCATTCCCGGTCGATGCAACGCTAACCACGCCTTGCGGCGGTCGCTCGCGCGGCTCTACGATATCCCAAACGATCCCTAGCGCAGCCAAGGCGCGAATTGTCATATAGGTAACATCAACTTCCCACCAACGATGGCCATGACGCGCCGAGCGGGGATCTGCATGGTGGTTATTGTGCCAACCCTCACCGTTTGACAGCAAACCTATCAGAACGTTGTTACGGCTGTTCTCATCGGTTTCGTAATTTTTGTAGCCCCAGACATGGGTTACCGAGTTGACGGCCCACGTAATGTGCCACCCCAAGACTGTGCGGAAGAAGACACCCCAAATCAAAGCGCTCGCACCCACGTACATTGACGCTTCCAGCGTGCCGTACAGCAAAGCCCCCGCAATCGCCCCAACCACAAAAAACAGCAGCCAGTGCGCGAAAACGATGCCCAGATAATATCTGTGTTTTTCGAGCTTTCGATAGAATGGATCGCGGAGCACGTCTTTGGCATATCGCGAAAAGATCTCGTATCGTGATAGCTCTGGAGAGTGAACAAGGATCCAGCCGATGTGTGCCCACAAAAAGCTCCGAATCGGAGAATGTGGGTCAAATTCATCGTCAGAATGTTCATGGTGCCGTCTATGTATCGCAACCCATCGCGCTGGCGTGTCTTGAAAGCTACAAACGGCAAGAACAGCCATCGAATATTCGGCCCACTTACGACAACGCAGACCTTTGTGGGTCAGGAAACGATGATAAAAGACGTTTATGCCAAGCGTGTTGAATAAATACACGTTTACCAACGCAAAGAGTAATCCTGCCCAACTGAAGAAAATTGACGTCAGCGCCAAAAGCGCGACGACGTGGTAGAACGCAATACCGATCACATAAACCCAGTTTATGGAATAGGTTTTGGCGCGTGATTTATCTTCAATGCGCGCTTCAGTCAGTAGGGAACTCATGGCAGAAACTTAATGATATCCGGATGTTGGCGAAACCCAATCAAATGAGACTTTAAACTATTTGGTTGCCATCTGCGAGGGGAAAGTGGCCGCAAGTAATGCGGGACGACAACTAGCCGCAGCAATTGCGCACCGAAGCTGACTTGCCCATAATTTGGAGTTTGTGAAATCGCCGACGCTGCTTGTTGAAGGAAGTTGATGAGGTGCAAACCGCCGGTCTTCGCACATTTTTTGAAAGAACAGCCGGTTGCAGCACTCTTTAACCTTTCCCATTGACTCCGCATCCCATCCCGTTACACCCCCGCGGCACATCTAAGCGAGGCGGAGTTTTGCCCCATGACACTATCTTTGACTTTTCCCGGCCAAGGCTCGCAGTCTGTCGGCATGGGCAAGGAATTGGCCGATGCTTTTCCAGAGGCGCGCGCTGTCTTCGAAGAAATCGACGAGGCGCTCGGTCAAAAACTCTCCACCCTGATGTTTGAGGGGCCGGATGATGAATTAACGCTCACTGCTAACGCACAGCCAGCCTTGATGGCAGTTTCAATGGCGGTGGTGCGCGTGCTTGAGGCTAGAGGTTTTGAAGTGGGTTCAGCGTCCTACGCGGCGGGCCACTCGCTGGGTGAGTACGCAGCGCACGCGGCGGTCGGTACTTTTTCGTTGGCCGATACAGCGCGGCTTTTGCGTATCAGAGGCGATGCCATGCAGGCTGCCGTGCCAGTGGGCGAGGGCGCTATGGCCGCCATTATCGGGTTGGAAGCAGCGGATGTCGCAGCGCTTTGCAACGATGCTTCCGAGGGCGGTGTCTGCCAAATCGCCAATGACAATGGCGGCGGACAATTGGTTATCTCCGGCGCAAAAGCACCCGTTGAGGCAGCTGCCGAAGCTGCAAAGGGAAAAGGCGCCAAACGCGCCGTGATGTTGCCGGTTTCTGCACCTTTCCACTCCGCGTTGATGGCGCCAGCAGCCGATGCCATGCGACAAGCGCTAAGTGAGGTTACGGTCAATACGCCAAAAATTCCGGTCGTCACCAATGTGAACGTGGCACCGACCACCGATCCCGCCCAAATCGTTGAAGATCTCGTCAATCAGGTGACAGGTCAGGTGCGCTGGCGTGAAACCGTGGAGTGGTTCGGTGCCAATGGCGTCACCAAACTGGCGGAAATTGGTTCAGGCAAGGTGCTGACCGGACTTGCGCGGCGTATCAATCGCGAGCTTTCTGGCGTTGCCATAAACACACCAGCCGATATAGAAGCCTTCCTGGAAGCTTGAGGCCGGATTGGCCACATAATAATAAATACGGGAAAATCATGATCGATCTGACAGGCAAGAAAGCGCTGGTTACTGGCGCATCCGGCGGTATTGGCGAAGACATCGCCCGTTCTCTGCACGCGCAAGGGGCCATTGTTGGTCTTCACGGCACGCGTGAAGAAAAATTGCAGGCGCTCGCATCTGATTTGGGTGAACGTACCCATGTTTTGCCCGCCAACCTTTCCGATCTGGAAGCTGTGGATGCTTTGGCTGCCAAGGCAGAGGAAGTACTCGAAGGTGTCGATATTCTCGTCAACAACGCAGGCATCACGAAGGACGGGCTATTTGTGCGCATGCCGCAAGCCGATTGGGATGCCGTTATCGCCATCAATTTGACCGCTGTTTTTCGCCTGACTAAAGCGCTCACGCATCCCATGATGCGCCGCCGCACTGGCCGGATTATCAACATTACCTCCGTTGTGGGCGTAACAGGCAACCCCGGTCAGGCCAATTATTGCGCCTCCAAGGCCGGTTTGATCGGCTTTTCCAAGTCTTTGGCGATGGAAATCGCCACACGTAACGTAACCGTCAACTGCGTTGCCCCGGGTTTTATCGAAAGCGCAATGACGGAAAAGCTCAACGACAAGCAAAAAGACGCTATTATGGGCGCAATTCCAATGAAACGCATGGGAACCGGTACTGAGGTCGCCTCAGCGGTTACATGGCTTGCTTCGGAATCTGCCGCCTATATCACCGGCCAAACCATTCATATCAATGGTGGAATGGCCATGATCTAGCCGTAAGGCTTATCAACAATCTGTTCTGTTCACGTCTGTCTGACGCCTTTCGGCTTGCATGACGAGGACGCAACGGATATCGAACCCAACCAAACGGTAACCTTAATTGAGGGACATATTTATGAGCGACGTTGCAGAGCGCGTAAAAAAGATCGTTGTCGAGCATCTGAGCGTTGATGCTGAAAAAGTATCAGAAGGCGCAAGCTTCATTGACGATCTGGGCGCAGACAGCTTGGATACAGTTGAACTCGTTATGGCATTTGAAGAAGAGTTCGGCGTCGAAATTCCTGATGATGCCGCCGAAACAATTTTGACCGTCGGTGACGCTGTCAAATTCATCGAAAAGAACGCCGCTTGATCATTAAGGGTTGTGCCCCGAGCGCAACCCGATCAACGCCTACTTGCCTTATCCTTTCATCATGCGCCGCGTCGTCATAACTGGCATCGGAATGGTTTCGCCTCTCGGGGCAAACGTCGACACCACTTGGAAAAACCTCCTCGCGGGTAAATCCGGTGCGCGCCGCATTGAAGAATTTGAGGTCGATGATCTGGCTGCGCAGATCGCGTGTCGCCTGCCATTTGGCGATGGTTCAAACGGTACATTCAATCCTGATGATTGGATGGAACCGAAAGAACAGCGAAAAGTCGATCCGTTTATTACATATGCTGTCGCAGCAGCGCAGCAAGCGCTTGATGATGCCGATTGGCACCCTGAAAGCGATGAGGATCAGACATCGACGGGTGTTTTGATCGGATCCGGGATTGGCGGAATCGAAGGGATCGTGGAGGCGGGCTACACCTTGCGAGACCGTGGCCCTCGCCGTGTGTCGCCATTCTTTATTCCGGGCCGCTTAATTAATTTGGCTGGTGGTCAGGTATCGATCAAGCACGGTTTGCGTGGCCCAAACCACTCCGTTGTGACTGCGTGTTCGACAGGCGCACACGCTATCGGCGATGCATCCCGGCTCATCATGTTTGGCGATGCAGACGTGATGGTGGCAGGTGGTACGGAATCGCCGATCAGCCGGATCTCGATAGCCGGATTTGCGGCATGCAAAGCACTTTCCACGCATCGCAATAATGAGCCCGAAAAAGCATCGCGTCCCTATGACCGTGATCGTGATGGTTTTGTCATGGGCGAAGGTGCGGGGGTCGTCGTTGTGGAAGAGTTGGAGCACGCAAAGGCGCGTGGTGCCAAGATTTACGCGGAAGTTGTGGGTTATGGCCTCTCCGGCGATGCTTACCATATCACGGCACCGTCAGAAGACGGCGAAGGTGCCGAGCGTTGCATGAAAGCGGCTTTGCGGAATGCAGGCGTCGATGCCACCGATATCGACTATATCAACGCCCATGGCACATCGACGATGGCCGATACGATTGAGCTTGGCGCCGTTGAACGCATGCTTGGTGATCACGCGGCGAACGTTTCCATGTCCTCCACCAAGTCTTGCATTGGTCACCTCCTCGGCGCAGCGGGTGCTGTGGAAGCCATTTTCTCAACGTTAGCCATTCGCGACCAGATCGTGCCACCGACTATCAACCTGGAAAACCCTGACGTTGAAAGTGCGATCGACTTGGTGCCGCACAAAGCGCGTGAAAGAGAAGTCAATGTTGCCTTGTCCAACTCGTTTGGGTTTGGCGGTACCAATGCAACTTTGGTTTTGAAACGATTTGTGTCATAGAAATCGCACTTTCTTGCCACAATCAGCGCCCAAGTCACCAGCGATACGATGAAAGCAAGAAGTGAATACGGTAGCTTACCTAACGTAGCCTGATTCGATGCGTTCCAATCTTTTTCAGAGGTTTTGGTTTGAGTGATCCAGTAAGATTTGGCCGCGCCGCGGACCAAAATATTCAAAACACAGGCCAAGCGAACCCTGACGAGCCGCAGAACAATAGCGGCAAGCGCCGGAAGAATCGTGGCGCGCGAAACCAGTTCGTTGTGTTTTTCAACTTCCTGTTCTCTTGTCTGGTATTTGGGCTCTTGGCACTTGGTGCCGCACTATTTTTCGGTCAGGCGCAGTTTGAGGCCGCCGGCCCCCATGAAGTTGGTACCACTTATACGGTGCGTTCAGGCGCTAATGTTGCCCAAGTGGCTAATGGCTTGCGGCGAGAAGGTTTGATTTCAAACTCGCGTATCTTTGAGTACGGCGTGCGGGTGTATGGTAATGAAAACGAGCTGAAAGCCGGTGAATATGACATAGCCGCCGGTGCCTCCATGAAAGAGATCATGGACAAGCTTGTCGATGGTAAGGCGATTTTATATCCGCTCACGGTCGTAGAAGGTTGGACAGTCTTTCGGGCGATCGAAGAAATTAAAGCCAATCAGTTTCTTACCGGTGATGTGCCGGAAACCCTTCCATCGGAAGGCAGCTTGATCGCAGATACGCAGAAATTCGGTCGCGGTACAGACCGGGCTGAATTGATCGCACGCATGCAAGCACAGCAGGAACGCATGGTTAGCCAGATTTGGGAAAAGCGTAGCCCCGATCTTCCCATATCGACAGTTGAGGAATTTGTGACGCTTGCGTCTATTGTGGAGAAGGAAACCGGTGTCGCTGAAGAACGACCGCTGGTGGCAGCTGTTTTTGTAAACCGGCTCAATCAGGGTATGCGCTTGCAGTCTGATCCAACCATTATCTACGGAATATTCGGCGGTGAAGGCAAACCGGCTGATCGCCCCATTTTCCGATCTGATATTGATACGCCAACTGACTATAACACCTATACGATCCCGGGCCTGCCACCGGGGCCAATCGCGATCCCGGGTCGCGCATCACTGGAGGCTGTGGCTAATCCGGCGCAAACAGAGGACCTCTTCTTTGTCGCCGATGGAACGGGTGGGCACGCATTTGCAAAGACGTTGGAAGAACATAATCGAAACGTCGCGCGCTGGCGTGAAATAGAGCGCCAACGTGAGGCAGAGGCTGAAACTCAGTCGCAGGGCGGGTCAGGTAACTAATTGGTGGCAGCGCGACCGCAAAGCATGACAGGATTTGGCTCCGCGCAGCGCACTGCCGGAGAATATGTGTGTCGCTGCGATATTCGGTCTGTCAACGGCAAAGGCCTGGACATCAAGATGCGTATGCCGTCAGGGCTGGAACCTCAAGAGGCTTCGATCAAGAAGCAGGTCTCCGAGCGGTTGGCGCGCGGAAATGTCCAGGTTTTTCTCATTGTTGACCGCGCGGTGGGGAAAGATGGTCCGACGATAGACTTGCCTGTGTTACGCGCCCTCCATACACAAGCTTTGACCGCTTCAAAGGATTTGGATCTACCACCGCCCACTTTAGAGGGGCTTCTTGCGTTGCGCGGTGTTGTCACGACAGAAGATGGTGGCGCTGCGTTAGACCCGGATGATCCAACGCTCAAGGATTTGCTGCCTCAAATCATCGGTGAAGCCCTCACACAATTGGTCATCGTTCGCGAGGAGGAGGGGGCCGCGCTTGTCGGTATTCTCACTCAACAATTAAAGAGTATGGCGAAGCTGATTGCGGACGCGGAGGCAGACCCAGAAAGTCAGCCTGAAGCCATAAAAGAGCGGTTTAGCCGGCAACTAAATTGGCTTGTAGGCAGCGATGCTGCGATCGATCCTCAACGTCTTGCGGCCGAGGCGGCTATACTGGTCACAAAAGCTGATATTCGCGAAGAGATCGACCGACTCAAAACCCATATTGATGCCGGTCGGGCATTGATCGACGAGGGTAAAGTCATCGGTCGTCGGCTCGACTTTCTGACACAGGAATTCAACCGAGAGGCCAATACGCTTTGCTCCAAATCTGGTTCAAAAGCGTTGACGGCCATTGGGCTTCAGATGAAAGCCGTTATTGATCAAATGCGCGAGCAGGTGCAGAACCTGCAATAGGTTGTTTCCAGGGGAGATATATGGCTGACGCAAATCGCTTTGGCATTCAACGCCGTGGTTTGATGCTCGTACTGTCGTCACCTTCGGGCGCCGGAAAGTCGACGATCGCCCGTAATCTCTTGGAGCAGGACGAGTCCTTTGAACTCTCAGTGAGCGTGACCACACGCGGACGACGGGGCAGTGAGATCGAAGGCGTCCATTACAGCTTCATTGATGAAAAGACATTTTTGCGCATGCGCGACAATGATGAGTTTATTGAGCATGCACAGGTTCACGGAAATTACTATGCAACACCGCGCGCTCCGGTCGAAGATGCCATGAGTGCTGGTCGCGATATGCTTTTTGACATCGATGTGCAGGGTGGGTTGCAGATGATGGAAAAAGTGCGCGCCGACGTGGTTTCGGTCTTTATTTTGCCGCCGTCGCTCGAGGAATTGGAGGCCCGGCTCAATCGGCGGGCCGAGGATGCCCCCGAGGTGATAGCAAAACGTCTGGTCAATGCTCGTGAGGAAATTAGCCGCTGGAACGAGTATGACTATGTCATCATCAATGATGATCTGAATACCGCCTATGAATCTGTTCGCTCCATCGTCACGGCCGAACGGCTCAAACGGGCACGGCGCCCCGGCCTTTTCGGCTTCGTAGATGGCCTATTGGGCAAGGGTTGAGTGTATTATTCAGTCGGTCGCGGCAAAAAGATTAGCAAGCAGACAAAATTCTTGAACGCTGAGTGTCTCGGCGCGTCGGGTTGGGTCAATATCAGCACGCGCTAGCAGGGATTGCCCACCAATCGGCTTCAAGCTTTGGCGCAGCATTTTTCTGCGTTGGCCAAATGCGTGTTTGGTCACCGTTTCAAGGGCGCGGAGCGGGACGTCAATTGGCTTGTCACGCGGCACCAGATGAACAACCGATGATGTGACTTTCGGTGGTGGCCAGAAAGCCTGCGGCGGAACATCAAAGGCAATGCTCGGCTCGGCACGCCACTGCGCCAGCACGGCAAGACGCCCATAATGGTTGGTTTCAGGCTGGGCGACGATACGAAGCGCAACTTCACGCTGAAACATCAATGTCATGGACTGATAGAAAGGTGGCCATACTTTTGCGGCAAGCCAACGGGTGAGGAGCTCGGTGCCAATATTATAAGGCAAGTTCGCGACGATGATCGTGTTTCGGTCGGAAAGGGCCACGAAGTCGGTTTCCAACGCGTCACCTTCGATCACCCTCAACCTTTCCGGGTAGCGCTCACCAATGTCTGCCAAGGCGGGAAGCGCGCGTGGGTCACGCTCGATCGCTGTCACATGAGCTGCGCCTTCCATCAGAAGGGCGCGTGTCAGACCACCTGGTCCCGGGCCGACTTCAATCACGTTACGATCAGACAGGTTGCCTGCAGCACGAGCGATTTTTGAAGTGAGGTTGAGGTCAAGAAGGAAGTTTTGACCCAGCGCTTTCTTTGCGATGAGGTCATATTGGTCAATTACTTTTCGCAAGGGTGGGAGACCATCGATAGCCTTATCATCCTTTACCATCACGCCTGTTGACCTTCGAACAGCGCCATCGTCTCGCACGCGCGCAAAGCAGCAATGAAACTGTCAGGTCGCGCCTTGCCTGTACCGGCAATATCGAAAGCTGTGCCGTGATCCGGCGAAGTGCGGATAAACGGCAAGCCCAGCGTGATGTTGACACCATCGTCGAAAGCCAGTGTCTTGGCGGGGATCAACGCTTGATCGTGATACATGCAGATCGCCGCGTCATAGGCTGTACGGGCGGCCGCATGGAACATGGTATCTGCGGGCAATGGACCGCGTACATCCAGGCCTACGGCACGCTTACGGGTAACGGCCGGTGCAACAACCGTATCATCTTCTACACCCAGTGCTCCGCTTTCCCCTGCATGTGGGTTCAACCCCGCTACCGCAATGCGGGGAGCGCTTATGCCAAACCGGCTTTGAAGGTCCCGATGGACGATCTCAATTGTCTCCTCAATATCGGCTTGCTTCAACGCAGAAGGAACGTCGGCCAGCGGGATATGAATGGTCACCGGAACGGTTCTCAACTCAGGACCTGCAATCATCATGACGGCGCGCGCGCGGTTAGGGTCAATTCGCCCTGCTAGCTCACCGAGAAATTCGGTGTGGCCAGGATGTTGAAAACCGGCATCGTAAAGCGGTTTTTTCGCGATTGGAGCGGTAACAACACCGCAAAATTTGCCATCGACCGCACCCTGAACGGCTCGTTCAATAGCTTCCAGGATGCCTTTTGCATGATCGGCGGTTGCCTTTCCGGGTTGTTCGGCAAAGCGGGCTGACAAAGGTACCACCGGCAGTGATCGGGGTGCGGCATCAAACGCATCAGACGGTGTAACCAGCACGCTAACATCCACGTTTAGCCCGAGCAGCTCGGCCCTCAAAGCAAGCTGGTCCGGATCGCCAAAGCAGACGAAAGGAGGCAAAGGGTCAGTTTGCATGCAAATGGCGGCGAGGATTACATCGGGACCAATGCCCGATGGATCGCCGCAGCTAACGGCGATTGGTTTGTCCAAGTGAAGTGTCACAGCCTCTTTTAGCGCCGCTCTATTCGGGCGCTCTCCCGCAATTCCTGCAAGAAGTCTGCCCCGGCGCCTCCACCGTCAGCCTCCAGTGCCTCGGTCGAAAACTCCAGCTGCGCGACACGGTCATCGCTTACCGTTCGGGCGCGACAAACAACGATAAACTCGGCACCGCGCGGTGTTTCGCGCACACGCGTGGTTTGGCCCGTTTGCAATCCGGAGACAAAGTCTTTCCAGTCTTCAGGCAGTTCAAGCTCCAAACGGCGACCAAGATCGCGGACCGAAACATCACGTAATCCCTGAGCCAAGCTCAGCGTCTGCTCACAGTTCTGGACCAGTCCACGCATGTTGTTGGCTTCCTGAACGCGCGCGCGCATGCTCCCGCGGGCGTCTTGCGGCACCACAAATATAACCTGTTGCAAGATATATTCGGTCGATGTCGGCTTAGGCCCACCTTGTTCGAGCATTTTGGCAACCACATCCTGCTCGCTCATCAGTCCGCCACCAGTGGCACGCTCGCGTGCACGCAGTGTCTGTCCCCAACCGATCTGATTGCGAATAAACTCTTTGAAGTGCTTGGTTGTTACGCCGGACTGGTTCAGGACGTTGGTTAATTGCCCCGTACTCAAATTGTTGTTTCTAGCAAAGTTCGCGTAGGCGCTATCAACCATGGAATCGGGAATACGAATGCCGGCACGCCGGATCGCCGAGCGCTTTAACGCTTCTTCCGTCAGCTGCTCTACGGCAGCACTGTTGAGATTGCCGGAACGTCTTTGAAGACGCAAAAAAGCGACGCGGCGCGAAATGTCATAACTCGTGACCACTTCATTGTTCACGATAACGCGGACTTCGGACGCGTGAGCTTTTCCAGCGGAAAATGTTTTTCCGATAAATGAGCCGCCAAATACCAAAAGTCCTGCAAGCAACAGATTGCGCGTAATTTTATGTGCGCGCCGGTCGAATAGCCTTCTCATGCCAATTCCTCCACTCCCAGCCGTGGTTCACTGAGCACATTAATTTTGCCGCAATTTGCGGCCGATGAACAAGCCATTTTCGCAAATGAAGGCGAAAGCGGGGCGCGCATCACAAACCCATCAAAAAAGACTGGATGAATCGCCACCAAAGTCGCCGATCGTTTTTAGCGAAAAGCGCAACGAGAATGAGTCGCTGCGCTCATCGCTAGACGAGCGATCTTGAGAATACGCAAATTCGAACACGAAACACTCATCATCATACATGAGACCGATTCCATGACGGTCCATAGCGCCAACGGCAATGTCATAGGTTGCAAAGCCTGAAACTGTCCAGAATTCGCCAATCCCGACGGCAGCGCGCGTCGTAACTTCCTCACGCAATTCAGAAAATGCATATGTCGGCTGTGCCGTCTGCCGCGCATAGTCAATTGATGCGGTGAGTGCGTCGTTGGAGAATGACACGCCTGCATCAACGCGGCGAACTTCAAAGGTCTTTTCATCAAATCGGCCGCCGACGCTGGCGCCAAAACCGCTCTGCGTTTGCAGATCCAGCGAGGCGACAAAGTCCGATACGTCCGATTCAAGGCCGGAGTCGGCACCGGCATTGACAAAGTCGGCCTGCGCAAAGGAGTTCACGCCGGCAAGATGGTATGATTGTCCCACAACACCAGTCAGGACGGTGCCATTGTCGAACGTGCCCGTGTAGCGAACGCCAAGATTGGCACGCGTGCCACCTTCTACGCGGTCAAAGCCGGAAAATTTGTCGCGAGCAAAGAGGTTCGATGTATCAAACACGAAGCTCTGGGCATCCTCATTGGGTAAAATACCGGCCCCGGCCTCATTGGGTCTGACAAATATCTGCCCGATAGGTTCAACGACATGTGCCATGCTGGTTGATGAGAACAAGATCGGCCACCGCGCTTCCATCCCGGCGGTCACCATACCGCGAAAATAGCTATCATCGCCCGTCAGGTTGGCGCCCGTCGAGCTGATATTGCCCGGGTCGGTGACATCAAGAAAAAAGGCATCACCCTGCGCAGCCAAAAGCGGCGTTGCTACCAGACCGCCCGGGGTAATCAACTGTCGGTCCCACTCAACGTCGACCGTTGTGCGTCCGTTGAAACCATCAAGGCCGAATGTAGAGAAATTATCGGTGCCAAATGAGGCGCGTTGGTCGAGGTCTTCGCGCAAATTGTTGCGGCTGTTGACAGTGAAGCTCAAGTCGCCGCCGCCGACATTTTCAAACGTGCGCTCGTAATCAAAACTGGGAAGCACGGCTGACTGGCGTTCATCATTGCCGTTTTGCGTTGATTCCTGCAGATCATAATTCATGACGCGCGCATCAAAGTAGCTGCGATCGTCGAGGCCTGTCAGATAAATTTCGTTACGCTGAACAGAATCATTGAACCCGTCGATAGAGTAGGTACGTGAAAAATTCTTGTCAGTCTGCAGAAGACCATTCCAGCCAAATACCCAACGCGGATTGATTTCAAACCGGCCGGATGTCCCGATCATGCCACGGTCGATGTTTTGTGCGTCAACCCTGTTGGCCGCAAACGCATCAGGCTGCAATTGATGAATGCCGGCGATCTTTAAGTTGTACTGGCCATTTTCAAGCCGGTGCCGCCACTCCGCTTCCCCCAAAAAGCCCTGGCGGGTATAGCCGGTGCCTCTGAAGGTGACATCATAATTGGGTGCAAGTGCCCAGAAGAACGGAACCTTGGCGCTATAGCCAAGCTCTTCGCTGTAGCTAAACGATGGCGCGAGAAAACCTGTTTTACGGCGCACAGTCGGATCGGCTGTGGTGAACACCGGCACATAAGCAAGCGGAATACCCAAAAACTCAAAGCGCGCATTTTCAAAGCGGATTGTTTTAGCTTCGCCGTTCCAGATGATTTTTTGCGATTTAATTTGCCAAACCAGCGGCTTCTCCGGTCGCTCCGCGCAAGGCTCACATGCCGTATAAATGCCATTGTTGAAAATCGTTACAGAGCCGTCGCGGCGTTCAGCACTTTCGGCTGCAAAACGCGCATTCTCTGGCGTAACGACGCGCAGGCCATTGACAAATCCGTTGGCGAAATCATCCGTGATATCAAGTTCATCCGCCAATGTGCGGGTGCCGTTTGGCTGCAAGAGTTCGACATTGCCCTGGGCGATCAGACGGCCGGTAGCTTCGACGTAAGTAACACGATCAGCCACCAGGCGATTGCCATCATACTCGATGCGAACATTGCCGCTGGCTGCGACCGTTCCGTTATCATTGTCGTAAATTAAATCGTCAGCTTGCAGGAGAAGCTGGGCGGCGGGATTGGCGGTAAATCCGAGGTCTGATGCTACCTGTGACACAGCAGGAGAGGGCACTGACATGGGCGCGCACAAAACCGCTAACACACCGGCCGCTACGGTGCTACGCAAACCCACACGTCGAGTTTTTCTGCGCTGCAGCAGCATGTGACCCTTAACGCTCATCCATCCTCACGAAACAGCAGATACGTCACCGAAGACATGGCTGCAACAAATACCGGAATCCATGCTGCAAGTACCGGATGGATAATCCCGGCGCTCCCGAAGGACTTGGTAAATTCCACCAGCACGTAAAGCACGAAGCCGCACGCGATACCACCCACAATCATTGATGCAGACTGCCCAAATCGTACAAATCGCAAAGATACGGTTGAGGCGATCATTGTCATGGCTACCAAAAGCAGCGGAAGCGCGACAAGTGCATGAAATTGCATCCTGAATGGGAATGCTGCAACGCCAAACGATTCTGCCGTGCTTATCTGTTTGGGAAGGGTGTAAATGGACACCATTTCCGGCGGTAAAAGCGCTTCCGCTATAATGTTTGGATCGAGATTGGTTGGTACAGAAAGCGTCCTACTGGTCTCCGGCGCAACACCTGCTTTTGTTGTCGTAACTCTTCGTAAAATCCATTCACGATCGCGCAGGTCAGCCACCCTCGCGTCGTGTCGGGCCAACATCGCACCGTCGGAGGAAATACGCATGAAAGTGGCGCCGACCAGCCGTGTAAGTCCGTTGTTATTAGACGAGCGCTGCGCATTGATCACCCAGACATCGTCGCTCTCAATGTCCGACTGGCGCAGCCAGGGCGCTTTTTGTGAGAGGAGACTGTTTTGCGTCGACGTACCGCGCCATTGCCCTTCAATTTGAGTTGCTCGGGAGAACCCCTCGGCAGCTAGCGGGTTAATTACGAGTACGATCAGCGCGCCGATGAAAAACGCACAAAGCCAGGTCGGTCTCAGGAATGCCCATGCCGAGACGCCGCTGGCGCGCGCGACCACCAGCTCATATTTGCGGTTAAGCCCTATCAGCGTTGCAACCGTCGCAAACAACATGATGAATGGCATCGCGATCTGGATGATCATGGGCACCCGCATTGCTGAGACAAGCAGTGCCGCGCCTGCGGTATAATCAGGTAACTGACTGGTTCGATTGGAAAATTCGGTAAAGTCAATCAGCAAGGCGATCGAACCGATGCCCAAGACGAAATAGAGCGTATTAAAGAACAGCCGAATAAAGATGTAGCGCTGGAGCGTTGATGTCATGGAGCACTCCGTGCTTTTGCACCAAACCGCGCGCGCAACTGACCGACGAATTGAACAAAATAATGGCCCAGAGTTTCGTGCGCTTTGAACTCAATGCCACGAAGGAACATGAACAGGCCAAGCAAGATACCAAATATCGGAATGCCCGCCAGGACGATGGCAAGATCCGGCGAGTCCTTTGTTTCATTATACGCAAAGTAGGTCGCCCAGCGATAAAGCATGCCGCCGCCAAAGGCGATGAACATCGCAATACCGCCCGATGTACGGTGAGATTGTGGCTGCCCGATGATCGCCAGTGCTACTAACGCAAATAAGATCGGCATCATCCATTCGGTAAAACGCTTGGTCAGCTCAGCTCTTGCTTGCCCCGGCCATCGTTGCGCCAATCGGTCATCATCGGGAACATCCCACAAGTAGGAAGTGTCCTGTTCATGCAAGAAATAGGTGGCTTCGCCCGCTGCCGAACCAAACTGCGCCAAACTAAGCGCATAAGTGTCAAAGCTGATGATCGAGACGTTGCCCGTTGCTGTTTCGCGGCGATGAATTTGCCCGTCGGTCATGGCAAGGGCTTCGACACCGTTGACGTCAGTTACAATCGCCGTTTGCGCGAAATAGTTCAGTTGTGCTCCTTCTTCGCGCGTGTCGGAAATCATCAAGCCTACAAGCTGACCATTGGAATTTTTCTGGTCAACATAGATAACCAAACCGTTTTCTGGTCGCTCAAAACGGCCTTCTTTAATGAATGATGTGAGAAGATCGCTTCGCGCTTCGACAACTGTATCGCGGACCGCGCGGTTTGAAGACGGTTCGATGAAATGGTTGGAAACGAGAACAAAAAGCGAAGCAAACGATGCAACCAACATCACCGGCCGCAGAATTAGGGCGCGGCTCACGCCAGCACTGGCGACAACCGGAAGTTCACTGTCCGTATTGAGCGCGTTGAAAACATTGACCACGCCGACAAGGATGCCAAACGGTAGGGTGATGCTAATCAACTGCGGGGTCAGGTAAGCCATAATAGTTAGGAAAACGAAGGCCGATTGCGCCGTGCCCGTGGCAAAATCAATGCGGGTAACTGCTTGTGTAATCCAGACAACAGCCAGCATCGCGGCAAACGCGCTGAACGATGCCGTAAACACCCGTCTGAATATATAAGCTTCAATGGTGTTCAATGGATTTGTCTGCTCCCACCCAATGGGTCAAACCACAAATTTGCCAAATGCCAAAGAGTGGCATTTGATTTTCACGATCAACGTTCCGTTAACACTATGCCCGAGGCGGCTAAATGTTCGCAAACAGGTTTGGTTAACAACCATTAAAGGGAACTGCTTGCACAGCACTCCTATCCTTGCCAAACGGTGAGCCATAAAACAGAGTCGATAAGGCTCTCAACAAAAGAAGGTCCGTTATGTCAATTCTCCCAACCTTTGCTTTTGCCAAACCCACCAACGTCAAGAAGGGCACCGTAGTGATTTTCGCGGCCGAAGATGCCGACATCGTGGAAACCGGTGCGGATATCGACCCCGCTGGCGTGCTGGCACGTGCAGCAAACGCGGCAAAGTTCAAAGGCAAAAAGAAATCAACGGTGGAAGTGCTCGCGCCGCATGAAAGCCCGGCGGACAAAATCATTGTCGTCGGATTAGGGAAGGCAGACGAACTCACACTTTCTGACTGGCTCGCATTGGGAGGTGTTACCAAGAAAGCCGTTGGGAGTACGCCCGCCGTTACCGTATTAGCGCACGACAAATTGGGCGCCGATGAAGCCTCGACGCTGGCACAAGGGTTTTTGCTACGATCCTATAGCTTCAAAAAGTACAAAAAAACCAAGAAGGACGACGACAAAGACGAGCCAAAAGCCCAAAAGATAACCATTCAATGCGCGGAGGCCGCCGCCGCCAAGAAGCGCTGGGCCGACGATGAGGGCGTTGCCAAAGGCGTCATGCTTGCCCGTGACCTTGTCAACGAGCCGGCCAATATTCTGGGACCCGAGGAATTTGCCAGCCGCGCGCGTGCGCTCGAGGCTCTCGGTGTTGATGTGAATGTGCTGACCGAAAAAGAAATGCGCAAAATGGGCATGGGCGCGCTGCTGGGCGTCGCGCAAGGTTCTGTTCGCCCACCACAGCTCGTCGTGATGAAATGGAACGGCGGCAAGGTCAAAGACAAGCCGATCGCGTTTGTCGGCAAGGGCGTGACCTTCGATACCGGTGGCATCTCCATCAAGCCCGCTGGCGGCATGGAAGACATGAAGGGCGATATGGGTGGCGCGGCGGCCGTAACGGGCTTGATGCATGCGTTGGCCGCCCGCAAGGCAAAAGCCAATGTGATCGGCATCATTGGCCTCGTTGAAAATATGCCGGACGGCAATGCACAGCGCCCCGGCGATATCGTCACGTCCATGTCTGGCCAGACGATCGAAGTGATCAATACCGATGCAGAAGGCCGCTTGGTTCTGGCAGACGCGCTGACTTACTGCATGGAAGAGTTCAAGCCGCAATTCATGATCAATCTGGCGACGCTGACCGGTGCCATCATGGTCGCGCTTGGCAAGCACTATGCGGGCCTGTTCTCCAACGACGATGATCTGGCTGGCCAGATCGATGCGGCGGGTCTGACAACCGGTGAAAAGGTCTGGCGCATGCCGATCGGCCCTGAGTATGACAAAATGATCGACAGCACTTTTGCCGATATGAAAAATATCGGCGGCCGTTGGGGCGGGTCATGTACGGCAGCCCAATTCTTGAAGCGCTTTGTCGGGGAAACACCTTGGGCCCATCTGGACATCGCTGGCACGGCGATGGCCTCGCCATCCAATGACATCAACACATCCTGGGGGTCCGGCTTCGGCGTGCGACTGCTCGACCAGATGGTGCGCGACGCATACGAGGGCTGAACAGGGCTTTGACCGAAGTCACCTTCTATCATCTGACCGAAACGTCCGTGGACGATGCCTTGCCCGGCTTAGTGGGCAAGGCGCTGGAACGTGGCTGGCGTGTGACGATTCAAACGGAAAATGATGATGCGGTAGAAGCGTTTGACGCGCTTCTTTGGTCATTCGACACCGTCTCATTTTTGCCGCATGGGCGCGATGGAGATGCCGCGGAAGCGACCCATCCTGTGTTTGTCACATCAACGCAAGACAACCCCAATGAAAGCGCCATGCGATTTGTCATCAATCGGAGTGTTTTGCCCGCCGATCTCAAACCATTTGAGCGCGTCGCGCTCATGTTCGACGGGCAGGATATGGATGTCGTGGCCGATGCGCGAGATAAATGGAAGCAGCTGAAGGCATCAGGCCACACACTCGCCTATTGGAAGCAAACGCCAGAAGGGCGTTGGGAAAAGGCGGCGTAACACATGCGCATATTTGGATTATCGCTGATTGCTGCAGGCGCTTTTGTGATTTGGGGCCTTCCGTCGATCTTCAGCAGCTTCAACAATGTCGAAATTGGCAAATATCGCATCTATGATGACCGGGTTGGCCATGTACCGGTCGAACAGCTGAAACTTGGGCGAAATGACCTGCCGATTAACTTAGACGTCGCCGGTCTTGCGGACATACCACGCGAAAACCCGGACGCTGTCACGCAATTGCAAATCCAGATCGTTCGCGTTGCGTCTGACGGGCGGCGCGGCGCACCGGTTTATTTCAGCGCCATGTCGTTTCGTTTGGACGACCATTCAACCGGTTTGAGCGAAGCCACGCGGCAAACAGCGCCGTTAACGCTGCCGACCATCATCTCGCTTGAAGATGGTCTCTACACCATAGAGACAGAAGATGGTGCGACCAATGAACTGGGTTTGATCCATGTCGACCTGACATTGACCGGGCGTGCCATGGGATCTGATCAATCCTATACGGCCATCGGTTACACGCTGATGGGCGTTGGCTTTGTGGCGATCTATTTTGGCGTTGTTGGCATGCCCGGTTCCCGCCGTCGTGATGATGACGACGACGATGACGACGATGACGATGACGATGATGACGAACGACCGCGCCGCAGGAAGAAAAAGCGTCGGCGCCGCACATCGGAAATCGGCCGCCGCATCCCCGTCGAAGCACCCAAACCCAAGGAAAAAGAACCCGCCAAACCCACGCGCAAATGGGGCAGGGGTGATGCCGAATAGCTGACATTTCGGCACTGATGGAAGGTAAGCCCCAAGGCTAAACCCCCATCCCGGCCTCATACTCCTCGCTTAGCTCCAGCCACCTCATTTCCCACTTTTCCAACTTCGCCTCCGCATCAGCGCGGTTGCGCGCCAGTTCCTGCACCTTGTCGCCGTCCTGCGCGATTTTCGGGTCCAGAAATGCCTTGTCGATGGCCTCAAGCTTGGCCTGTGCCTTTTCGATGAAGCTTTCAAGTTCGGTAAGCTTGGCTTTCAGCGGGGCCAGGTTTTTGCGGGTTTGGGCCTGCTGTTGGCGCTGGTTCTTCTGGCTTTTGCTGTCCGGCTTGGCGGCTTTGTCGCTGCCGGAGCGTTTCCTCAAAACCAGCGCTGCATAATCATCCAGATCGCCATCATAAGGCTGCACATCGCCGCCCTCGACCAGCCAGATGCGTTCGGCGCAAGTCTCCACCAGATAGCGGTCGTGGCTGATCAGGATCACCGCGCCGCGATAATCATTGACCGCCTCCATCAGCGCATCACGGCTATCAATATCCAGATGGTTGGTCGGCTCATCGAGAATGAGCACATGGGGCGCATCGCGGGTGGTGAGCCCCAGCGTCAATCGCGCGCGCTCGCCGCCCGACAGCGCCTGCGCGGGTGTATCCATCTTCTCGGTGGAAAGCCCGGTGGCCGCCACCCGCGCCCGCACCTTGCTCTCAGCCTCATCAGGGTAGGCGGCGCGGAAATGCTCATAGGCACTCCATGCAGGCGTCAAATCATCAAGCTGATGCTGCGCAAAAAGCGCGATTTTTAGCTTTGCCGCGCGATGCAGATCGCCATCGCGTTCTTCGAGCCGCGAAGACAGTAGTTTGGCAAAGGTGGACTTGCCATTACCGTTGGCGCCGAGCAGCGCGATGCGGTCATCATTATCGATGCGTAGATTAAGCCGCTTCAGGATTGCCGGGCCATCACCATAGCCGACCGACACGTTGTCCATGCGGATGATCGGCGAAGAGGGCATCGTCTCCGGCGTCGGAAATTTGAACGGCTTGACGCTCTCATCAATCGGCACCTGCGTCTCGGCCATGCGCGCGAGGGCCTTGATCCGGCTTTGCGCTTGGCGGGCCTTGGAGGCTTTGGCTTTGAACCGATTGACGAAAGCTTCCATATGGGCGCGCTTGGCGTCCTGCTTTTCCTTCGCCTTCACGGCGAGCGCCATCTTCTCCGCGCGGGTGCGGGCAAAAATATCGTAATTGCCGGAGTAAAGCGTCAGCTTGCGCTCGCTCAAATGCAGGATCGACGTGCAGCAGGCATTCAACAAATCGCGGTCGTGACTGATGATGATGACCGTGTGCGGATAGCGCGCCAGATAGGTTTTCAGCCAAAGCGTGCCCTCCAAATCGAGATAGTTGGTTGGCTCGTCGAGCATCAACAGGTCCGGCTCGGCAAAGAGCACCGCCGCCAGGGCAACGCGCATCCGCCAACCGCCGGAAAACTCCGCACACGCCCGCTGCTGTGCCGCCGCATCAAACCCCAACCCGTGCAGGATGGACGATGCGCGCGCTTCGGCTGAATAGGCATCAATATCGGCAAGGCGCGTATGAATGTCGGCGAGCTTCTCGGCGTCCTGCTCGGTTTCCGCGCGGGCCAGTAAATTAAGCCGTTCGGTGTCGGCTTCCAGCACGGTTTCCAAAAGACTCTTTTGCGTGCCCGGCGCTTCCTGCGCCACGCCACCAACTTTGAGACGGTCGGGGATCGAAACTGAGCCGCTTTCGGGTGCGTGTTCGCCGCGGATCAGCTTGAAGAGGGTTGATTTGCCCGTCCCATTCGGCCCCACCAGCCCGCATTTCGCGCCAAGTGGCACGGTGGCAGTTGCTTCATCAAAAAGCAGCCGTCCGGCAATACGAAATGTCAGGTTTTGGATCTGAAGCATGGCGTGCTTTTGCAGCGGGCGCGGGTGTCGCGCAAGAGGCAATGCGTAACACAGACAATGGCCCTTGGCATTCGTCGACCTGCCAGCTATAGGGCGCTCAACTTTCCCCAATTCTTTCAAGGAACTGAACGATGGCGACAGAACGCACATTCTCCATGATCAAACCAGACGCGACCGCCCGCAACCTGACAGGTGCGATCGTCAAAATCTTCGAGGAAAATGGCCTGCGCGTCATTGCCTCCAAACGCGTATGGATGAGCCGCCGCGAAGCGGAGGGTTTTTACGCGGTACACTCAGAGCGTCCATTCTTTGATGAGCTGTGCGAGTTCATGTCGTCTGGCCCAACCGTCGTTCAGGTTCTCGAAGGCGAAAACGCTATTTTGAAGAACCGCGAAATCATGGGTGCTACTAACCCGGCTGAAGCTGCTGACGGTACAATCCGCAAGCTTTACGCCAACTCCATCGGCGAGAACTCTGTACACGGCTCTGACGCGCCCGAAACGGCGGCTGAAGAGATCGCCTACTGGTTCGCTGAGACAGAAATCGTCGGTTAAACGACGCTCATATCAAGTCTTAAAGCCGCGCTTTGCGCGGCTTTTTTATGTGACCAGCAGACTCTCCATCCGCGCCCGGGTCATGCCATCCAATGACGCAGATTTGCGTCGTTCACTATCGACCATCACCACAACGCTGGTCGCAGTGCTTTTCAAGACGCCATCGACCTTTAATTCCTGCACAAGGCCGACGGATGAATTGCCGACACGCGAAACGCCGGAAAGAATGTCGACTTTACCCGGGTAGAGAATTTCATCGATGAACTTGATGGTGATTTCCGCGATGACGAAGGTGCGCCCCTCTGGCATTAGATCGCCTGCGGGGCCGTAGAGAAAATTGACCCGACCACTTTCATAAAGCGTTGCATAGACAGCATTGTTCACATGCCCCTGCATATCGGTATCGCCGAAACGCAGATCGAGGGCTATGGCATGGGGAAGTTGTGGGCGCTCTGTCATGAAAGTGAACCAACGTGTTGCGAACTGATTAGACCAATTAACTTATTTGTCGTCTATTTGACTTAGTCTAGCTTTAGGTAAATCACGTTTGCAGTAAAATGCGAACGCGTTGGCAGCGAAGGGAGGCTCGTTGTTTCTGATTGGGGTGTGTAAAACCCTTGGAGTATTGCGTATGACAGACCCGATTTCGTCACAAGGCTCAACTGCCTCTATACCAGCGGCAACGCCGTCTCCAATTCAATACACGCGCAATGAGGTCATTGCAGACGGCGTCATGCATTTTTTGGGCATCGTCGGCAGTATCGTCGCTTTTTCAACGATCTATATCTACGCGTTTGAAACGCTCCCGGCACCGCTGAACATTGCGTTGGTGGTTTACGGTATCTCAGTTATCGCACTTTTCATTTTTTCGGCGTCTTATCACATGACGCCCTATGCCGAGCATAAACCGTTTTTGCGATTATGCGACCAATCGGCGATTTTCGTGAAGATTGCCGGCTCTTACACGCCCATCGTTGTCATTATCGGCACCGCTTGGGCCTATATCTTGTTAGCGTTGATATGGAGTGCAGCCATCGTGGGTAGCGTCTCCAAATTTGCCAAAAACGAGATGCTCGACCGGCACACTGTGCTGGTTTTTTTGGCCATGGGCTGGGCGAGCTTACTACTGGTTTGGCCCATGTTTGAGGTTATGGAAACACAAGACGCCTTGCTTATCGTGCTTGGCGGATTGGTTTATTCCGTCGGTGTCTTCTTCTACCAGTGGGACGGCCTTCGTTATCAGAATGCGATTTGGCATGCGTTCGTACTAACAGCCTCAATGATCCACCTATACGCAATCGCGCATGCTGCGTTTGCTTCCGTTTAGAAGCTTAACCACCGCCGCCGCGCAGCATAAAGATCAAGATCACTGAATAGATCAACACGCCGCCGGCGAGCAAAAATACCTGGTAGTTGCTTGAGACCGTTGCTTTGGCCTGTTCGGTGACCCGATCCAACAATTCTGGCCATGTGTATGAAACAAAGTCACCCTGGGTCATGATGGACACCAGCCGTCCATTTTCATCGACAACAGGCAGGCGGCGAAAGCGATCGTTCGACATTTGCCGTAACCAGTCGCGTAAGTCATCGGTTTCTTTAGCTACCCGGACTTCTCGCGTCATAATATCAGCAAGCTTGGTCTTTTTTGGATCTTTGTTGTTATTGACCAAGCGCTTCATGACATCGCGCTCAGTAACCATGCCGGTCACCTTTTCGTCTTTGTCGACGATAACAACCGAGCCAAAGTTCCGCTCCGACATCGCGGCCACTGCGTCAGCCACTGTCGAGTCCTGCGGGAAAGTGAGTGGCTTGGGTTTATTGGCATATTCCGGTCGATCCATGATCCGCATATGACGGTCTCCTCATGTTGGCTTTAGTTGACCTAGTGCGACAATTTGGACAGTGAAGGGGTCAATCCTCCCAACGATCGCGTTTTTGCGTATCTTCCACCTTCGATGCGATCCATGCGCCGCGCGTCCCGTCAGCCAAATGCTCGCGCTTCCAAAAGGGTGCATCCGTTTTCAGAAAGTCCATAACCAGCTGGACGGCTGCTAATGCGGCTTCGCGATGAGCGCTGGAGGCAAAGACAAGTACTATCGGTTCGCCCGCCTGCACCAATCCATGCCGATGGATGACTGTAATGTTGGTGATTGGCCACTTATCGGCAGCTTTGCGACACAAGGCTTCTATTTGCGCCTCCGCCATGCCCGGATAATGCTCCAATTCAAGAGCAGCCAACGTGCCATTCTCGGACCGACAGCGGCCACAAAAGTGGGCGATCGCGCCGTCATTATCGCCACAAACTATCTCAAAATCTGCGTATTCATCGATCGATGCGATGGCTTGGTCAGTAACCGATACGCTGATTGTCGCCATGGCGTTAGCCACCCGTCATCGGCGGAAATATCGCAATCTCGGCCGCATTACCGATCTCATCGTGCAGCCCTACCAGCTGCTGATCGAGCGCGACGCGCACGACCAATTTTTGCTCGGAAAGAAAACCATACTCCTCGCCTTGAGCGGCAAGCCACTCGATCAGTTGTGAGACGCTCGATACGGCGGCGGGCAGTTCTAGTGTTTCGCTTTCCCGACCGATTTTCTCGCGAACCCAAGCGAAGTAGCGCATTGTGACCAAGGCTTAACTCTCCATGACATGACGCATGCCGGACCGGAAGTAATCATATCCTGTGTAAAGTGTCAGTAGGGCGGCGATCCACAACAAGGTTAGTCCCGCTTCTGTTACATAGGGCATAACGTCGTTCCCGGCAGGTCCAAGCACCAAAAGGCCAATCGCCACCAGTTGAACGGTAGTCTTCCATTTCGCCAATTGTGAAACGGGCACCGAGACCTTCGCGCTGGCAAGATACTCCCGCAATCCGGACACAAGAATTTCGCGGCATAAAATGATCACACCTGCCCAGATGGACCAGCCCGCGATCGTCCCATCCGCAGCAAGGATAAGGAGAATGACTGAAACCAGCAGCTTGTCAGCGATAGGGTCAAGCATTCGGCCAATGTTCGATGTCTCGTTCCACTTGCGTGCCAAATAGCCATCAAGCCAGTCGGTGAGCGAGGCGATAACGAAGACCCAAAAGGCAAACCAGCGCATGGCAGCGCTCGGCTCAAGCGTGTTGGGGACAAAGAAAAGCAGAACGATCAGCGGCACCGCAAGAATGCGCCCATAGGTCAACAGGTTCGGAATGGAAAAAACCCGCGCATCATTTTGAACTACCTTGGTCATGGTGCTGGTTTCCGTCGCGCGATGTAAAAGGTCAAGGGTCTAGCCCGCCTTACCATCATTGAAATGCGCGTGAATTAAGATGGCCAGCGCTTCTGAAATGCCGTCCACCTTTTGCAGATCGCGGACTGTGGCGCGGGCTACCCCTTTGGCGGTACCAAAATGATGCAGCAACGCGCGTTTACGCGACGGGCCTATACCATCAATTTCATCAAGCGGGTTTTTGACCATCTCTTTTTTACGGCGCGCGCGGTGCGAACCAATGGCAAAGCGGTGTGCCTCATCGCGCAAGCGTTGAACAAAATACAAAACCGGATCGCGCGGCGGAAGGGTGAAGTCTGCTCTACCCGGCATGAAAAATCGCTCACGACCTGCATCGCGATCAACACCCTTGGCAACGCCAATCAGTTCAACCGCGTCGCCAACCCCGAGATCCTCAAGGATCGCTTTGACGGCGTTGAGTTGGCCCAAGCCGCCGTCAATCAAAAGAACGTCCGGCCATGCCGGGAAGGCGTCGCCGTCGGTATTTTCATCTTCAACGGAGCGATCGGGCACGCCGCACTCCTTCATGAGCCGGGAAAAGCGGCGTTCCATCACTTCGCGCATCATCCCGAAGTCATCGCCCGGCGTGATGTCCTCAGATTTGATGTTGAACTTGCGATACTGGTTTTTCACAAAGCCTTCTGGTCCCGCAACGATCATCCCGCCAACAGCATTTGTGCCCATAATATGCGAGTTGTCGAAAACTTCGATTCGTTGCGGTACACGCGCCAATGCGAATGTTTCAGCCAAACCTTTCAATAATTTGGCTTGAGACGAAGTCTCGGCCAAGCGTCGCCCCAAAGCCTCCTTTGCGTTGGACATCGCATGTTTAACCAGGTCGCGTTTTTCACCTCGTTGCGGGACATTGATCGAAACTTTATGCCCGGCGTTTAGTGAAAACGCTTCTTCCAAAAGGCTCTCATCGCTGACAACATCGGAAAGCAAAATGAGGCGCGGTAACGGTTTGTCGTCGTAAAACTGACTGATGAAGGCACCAAGCACTTCCGCATTTTCCATCGAAGCATCAGAGCGGGGGAAGTAAGCGCGGTTTCCCCAGTTTTGACCTGTTCGAAAAAAGAAGACCTGAATGCAGACCTGTCCGCCTTCGGCATGGATGGCAAAAACATCGGCTTCTTCGACAGTCTGCGGGTTTATCCCCTGCGCCGACTGGATTGCTGTCAAAGCCGATATCCGATCACGATAAAGCGCAGCACGCTCAAAATCCAAGTCTTCAGAAGCCTGTTGCATCGTCGCGGCCATATCGGCCTGAACTTGCTGGCTTTTCCCGCGTAAGAAATCTTTGGCTTCGCTGACCAGTTGCGCATATCCATCAAGAGATATCTCTCCGGTGCAAGGACCGGAGCAGCGTTTGATTTGATACAACAAGCATGGCCGCGTTCGGCTGTCATAAACGCTGTCTGTGCAAGTTCGCAAAAGGAACGCGCGTTGCATGGCATTGATTGTGCGACCCACGGCTCCAGCCGACGCAAATGGACCGAAATAGTCAGCCTTCTTTGTCTGCGCGCCACGATGCTTAAAAAGGCCGGGGGCTCGATGGTTTTGCGTCAGGATTATGTAAGGGAATGATTTGTCGTCCCGCAGCAGCACGTTAAAGCGTGGGCGAAGCCGTTTGATCAAATTGGCTTCCAGCAAAAGTGCTTCGGTTTCCGACTGTGTGGTGACAAACTCCATTGCCTTGGTCAGCCGGATCATCCGACCAATGCGGTTATTGTGACCGATCCCTCGTGCGTAAGATGAAACCCGGTTTTTCAGGGATTTCGCCTTTCCGACGTAGAGCACACCACCGTCAGCGTTAAGCATCCGGTAGACCCCGGGTTTGTTGGGCAAGCGTTTCACCATATCGGCAATAAGTTCAGCACCTGAGAGCTGAGCGCTGTCGTCAAGATCACCGTCAACTGCGCCAATCCATGACAGATTGTCCGCTAGCTTCCTGCCGCTCACGGTCGCCTCAACGCCAGAATCGCCTGTGTCCGCCTGTTCCATAGTCTCAATGTCGTCCGTTTCCGGTTTCGGCATCAAGCCCCTGGCGGCATGCCGCGAGTATTTTTGTCGCCTTGAGCGCGCCATACTGACAAAAGCTTTATTCGTTGATGCCCACAACGTCAGGCGTTTCCCACGCAAGGTGCTGGCCGCCATCAAGGCAAATCAACTGACCGGTAACAGACTTGGCGTGCCAAAGGTAAGAGATCGTCTCGGCGAATTCACCCAACTCGGGGCCACGCTGTAAAGGGATGGCGCTCACTTGTTTCGCAAAGTCGTCGTCAGACTGACGTATATTTTTCAGTGTCGGGCCCGGTCCAATGGCATTGACCCGAATACGTGGCGCAAGCGCCAATGCACTCGTTTGGGTCATCGTCCATTGGGCGGACTTTGAGAGTGTGTAGCTGAAAAAATGGGGTGTAAGACGCCGAACGCGCTGGTCGATCATATTTACCACCAACGCTTCTTCTTCGCTGTTATGCAATTCCGCTAGCTTTTTGATAAGTTGTGACGGAGCGCCGACGTGGATACGCATATGCATGTCTAAAGCCGACTGGGAGAAGTCCTCGACCGCATCCTTCTCAAATAGTGAAGCGTTGTTGATCAACACCTTGATAGGCGTGCCAAGCGTGTCACTTGCCGTAGGCAATAGTGTTTCGGTCGCCCCTAAATCCATCAAATCGGCGGAGACTGCAGCAGCCTTGGCCCCGTCGGCGTTCAAAAGATCCGCAAGTTCGGTTGCAGCATCAAGTGAACGGTTGGCATGAATAGCAACAGGGTGGCCCTTGGCGGCAAGGCCGGTCGCAATAGCGTGTCCGATGCGTGTTGCACCGCCGGTTACGAGCACAGCTGGCAGGTCAGTCAAAGTTGAATCCGGTGTTTGTTAGGTCTCAGAACAGGGAGATAATGTAGACCGCGTAGCCGACAAGCATAGCCGAGCCGAGTAGCTTGCCGGTTGTGATCTTTCCAAAGCAGATAACCGCAAGCAAAATCGACGTCGCAAGCATCACCCACATATCACGCGTCACAATGACGTCCGCCACGGGAAGCGCTGTCACCATGCCGGTAATGCCCATGATTGCGGCCAGGTTGAATATGTTGGAACCGATAATGTTGCCGAGCGCAACGTCTGCCTCCTTGCGCCAAGCAGCCATGAAGGATGTGGCAAGTTCGGGCAGCGAAGTGCCGATAGCCACAATGGTCAAGCCAATCACGGCCTCTGAAACACCAAAGGTTGACGCAATTTCACTCGCGCCAGTCACAGTCATGTGGGCAGCAATCGGTAGTCCAAGAAAGCCGCCGATGAGAAACACAGCAACCATGAAAGCGCCATGTGGGGCTTCACCAATCTCGTCATGATAATCTGGCGGAATTTCATCTTCATCTTCGGCTTGCATCGCAGCCCGGGCGCGCATGATTTGCGCCAACAAAAACACGACCAAACCAACAAACAGAGTCAAACCTTCGGTTCGTGAAAGCATGCCGTCGCTGATCATCCACATGAAAGCGACGGTAAAAACCAGCATGATGGCCACGTTGCGTGAGAGGCCGCGCTGATTGGCGTGGATGGCAGCGAGCAGAGCGGGAACGCCCATCACCAGCAACACGTTGGCCACGTTGGAACCCACAACGTTGCCCACGGCGATGTCAGGAACGCCATTAAACGCCGATGAAAGGGATACAAAAAGTTCGGGTGCCGACGTGCCAAAAGCAACGATCGTCAAGCCGATGATAAGGGGAGGAATACCCAGGTTTTCAGCCAGCCCTACAGCACCTTTGACGAGGAAGTCGCCAGCAAAGACTAGCAGAACGAGCCCTGCCAGTAACATTGCAAAATAAAAGGCCATTGAGCGTCCCCATAGCGTTGTCGCGTGATCGGAGACATAGGTGAGTGTGGGTAAGAGCGCAATTGCGATCACCAATTATTATGGTCGCGCTATCAACGTGAATCCATCAAGGCTACCAGTCACAAATACTGCACATTTTCGCGGCGCTCGCGCCGCAATTGCCGCCAAATGTCACTCTCCTGAGAGCAAAAAGGGATCGGGACCTGTTCTGGGACCGTTGCATGTTCGGGAGACATATATGCCTGCAGCAATTTTTAGGTGTGCCTTTATTCTATTCGCATGTCTCGGGACATTTTCGACGCACGCGTCGGACACCGAAGCGACGTTAAACACCAAATTAATGCCACCATTCGTTTTCAAGCTCCCGATCGTAAGCGTCGACAATGCAAGTAACGACTGGTCGGGTGTCTATGTGGGTGGTTTCGGCGGCTACACAGCAGGCGATTTTGATACTTCGCAAAGCCGCGTTGGTGCCGATGGATACGAGATCGGCGTCTTTGCCGGATATGACCACGTGATCGATGGCTACATAATCGGTGGTGAAGCTGATATCACTTTAGGTTCTGTCGGCGGTGTTGATAATTCATCGACGACAAATTTGGAAAAGCGGATAAACGGATCACTACGTGCAAGGGCTGGCTTGGTATTCAACCAGGTGCTTATTTTCGGCACCGCGGGCTTGGCTGTTACCGGCACAGAGGCGGCGATTAATGATGAAGCAGATACCGCCACCCATCTGGGTTGGACCGTCGGTGCCGGTGTCGATATGAAAATAACCGAAAGACTCTTTGGCCGGCTCGAGTATCGATACACCGACTATGACAGCAAGACTTTCAGCATTGGCAGCACCGCGGTATCGTCTGGCCTGGACGAACACTCACTAAGGGCGGGGTTGGGAATTAGGTTCTAATAAGAAAACTGCCCCCAAGGTATATAGCAAACACTTTGCCCGGCGCCCTAAGGGCTTAGCCGGGCATTTTTTATGCACTTGGTTTCAGAGCTTGAAACGCGTCAACAGTCTCGGAAAATCTCATGTAAAACCGCTTCAGTTTTGGGCGCCCACGCGACCAGTTCAGGTCAGGAAATCGGAGCTCTATGTACGCGATAGCGCAGGCCGTTGCGATGTGACCAACATGCGGCTTTCCACGCATTGTGACGTTATCGTTGAGCCAATCCAACGTGCGATCTACCTTTCGTACCTGATAATCGAGCCAAGACTGCTCCACTTTTTCTGCAGGGCGAAAGCGTTTTTCGTATACTTGGGCTAGAAGTGCATCGCATAGGCCATCACCAGCCGCTTCAAGACGCTCAGCTTCGCGGCGTTTGGCGCCATTGCGCGGAAACAGCTTTTTTCCGGACATGCGATCCAGTTCTTGGGTGATGGCGCGGCTATCAAAAACGCCAAAACCGCCATCAAGTAAAAGGCACGGGATCTTCCCTAAAGGGTTGGCTGTGATCAGCTTCTCGGGTTCTTCGCCAGTCGAAACGATCTGCGCGTCTAACGCGACCCCTGCGAGCGCTGCGGCGACCCGGACTTTTGCGGAATAGGGCGAAGCAGGAGCATAGAAAAGTGTAACACTCATGGGTTGAAATCCTTTTGGTTTATCGCGCTGGTACGACGACCATCTCAGGCAACCGGCAATGGCGTCGGTCAACCTCCGGACAAGAGACAAAGGCGCTCAAGTCCTTTGATAAGCAAATTCGAACGTCCCGCAAGAAACGCCTGTCACATGTTACCCCCGCGTTGCTGGGCTGGAGCGTGCTGTTGGCGTTTAAAAATGCGGTTTCTATATCATTATGTGTTCGCCGGAATGATTGGGTGTGGCCACTATCAATGTCTGGTTTTTTGATAAGCGAGAACGCGCGACGCGTTGTTGCAAAATAGTCTTTCTGTGAAAGCCCGGTACAGGAACCATGTTTACGCCATTGGTGCCCGATCAAACCGGTCGAAGGCATGATATCGAGCATTTCTTCGGCTAAGCCGCGTGGAACGCGCTGTTGGCTGCCAGGCTCGCAAAATTCTGGATAGCCACTGTTAAACTGTGGCCATAATCCATGCACGACCCATTCGAATGAGCGACCTTGGCCACATTGTTCACGGTTGGCGCGATCGCCTTGTGAGCGACAATAACCGGGTGACCATGAGAGCGCGAGCACATAGAAATCAAAACCTGCTCCTAAAGGTATCGCGTCATTTTCCAATTCGGTGGAACTGCCCGATACATCCTCACAGGCGACCAACGCGCTTAGAAAAGCGACGGCCAGCAGTCGAAAAATAGAAATGCGCATGCCTAACGGAGTAAGCGGCAATGGCCGTTATAAACATTCCAGCGGTCAAGCCCATCAATACAAAACTCGACATTGTGGATCATACCACCGTCACCAAGCGCTTTTTGCACGCCTCGCTTCGAGCCTAGCCACGATAGGCCAAACCCGGCAAAACCGACGCCGCCTTCGACAAGATACCAAATTTTGCGATGTTCCCCAGTATTGAAGGTCGCTGTAGCATGGCAATATCGCTGTGCAATGGCGCGTGTTCCGTGAACATCTTGCGGGATATAGCGGTGTTGATGAACGCCACTAATTTCATCAATACGCCATTCAGGCCGATGGTGAACCCTTTTGGCCTGGGTCTTGAACTTAGACTTTATGATCTCGATGAGTTGGGGTGTTTCGCAGGCGGCGCTGCCAACGGTGCGCACATACGCCTCATGAGCATATGCTGAAGAAAACGACGTCGCTGTTGCAACAATGGCGCCTGCAACAAGCGTTTTGAGTACCCGCATAGCTCACCTCAAGAAAGAACTTACTGAAATCTAGCGCCGTCGCGTTTCGCAAACAAGGTCGCGAAACCTTATTTCGGCGCTATCAACCAATCTGTTGCCCAATTGTCGCGATTGGCTGATCCGCCAAGACTATCAGCCAAGGCCGCGAGCAAAAGCTGCAGCTCATCAAACAACGTATATGGTGGGTTTAGTATCACCATACCGCTTCCGTAAAACGATCCATCCTTGGAGGCTTTGATCTGCAGTTTTGTATCAAGCGCGCTGGACGCCTCCATTGTTTTGATGCCGTCCCGCAATTTATTCCCCATGGCATCGTCTTTCAGCGGGTACCAAATCAAATAGGTGCCGGTCGAAAAACGCTTAATGGCTTGGGAGAGCCCATTTAACAGATCATCGGTCTCACTCTTTTTCTCAAACGGGGGGTCAATGAGTATCAATCCCCGCCTCTCATGAGGGGGCAGCTTTGCGCGAAGCACTGTCCATGCATTTATTCGCGTAACTTCTGTTTTCTTTTCACGCTGATAGTTTGCCTCAAGGGTTTCGCTGTCTGCCGGGTGCAACTCATTGAAGACACAGCGATCTTGCGGTCGGCGCATGCGCGACAAAATCTCCGGCGATCCCGGTGCAACCGTTACCTTCCCACCAGCATTCAGCGCTTTGACGATGTTGTCATAAGCACTTAACAACGAGTCCAGATGATCGTCGGATGGCATTTCCAGCGCGAAATAGCGCTTGATACCCATATCCGCTTCGCCGGTCTTCTGGGCTTGTTCGGATGCCAGATCATAGCGCCCAATCCCTGCATGGGTATCAAGCATCATAAACCCGGCTTCCTTGCGCTGCATGTAGGCGATCACGCGTGTCAGGATGATGTGTTTGACAACGTCCGCGAAATTACCGGCATGATAAACATGGCGGTAATTCACGCCTCAAGTTCCTTGGCGATGGTCCGTAAAGCACGAGGATAAAGTTTATGTTCTTCGACTAAGACCCGGGCTGCGAGGCTTTCCGGGGTGTCGTCTTTCAGAACCGGAACCGTCGCTTGATCGATAACCGGACCTTCATCCATACCTGGCGTGACATGGTGGACGCTACATCCATGCTCTTTTTCGCCTGCCTCAAGCGCGCGGGCATGGGTGTCGAGACCCTTGAACTTCGGTAACAGGGACGGATGGATGTTGATGATGCGACCTTGCCAAGCTGCTAGAAAGTCGGCCGAAAGCAAGCGCATATAGCCGGCAAGACAAATAACATCGGGATCAAACCTCTCAACTGCCTGCAGTACAGCCTCCTCATGCGCGGCCTTATCTGCAAAGTCAGCCCGAGGAACGGCGACGTTTGCAATGCCCATTTCAGAGGCTTTCGCCAACCCGCCAGCGTCGCGTTTGTCAGACAACACCGCCACGATTTGTGCCGGGAAGTCGGGGGCTTTGCACGCCTCGGCAAGGGAGACCATGTTAGAACCGCGTCCGGAAACCATGACGACGACCCGGGCCTTGCGCGTCATAGGTTCAGCGTTCCTTGATATTGTACCGCATCAGCGTCGCCGCTTTCGACGATCTCGCCGATGATGTCAGCGCTTTCACCCTGTTCTTGCAGTGTGCTTAGCACGTCGTTTGCATGCGCCTTGTCGGCAACAACGACCATGCCGACACCGCAATTGAAGGTTCGCAACATTTCACGTTGCGAAACGCCGCCCGCTTTTGCGATCCAGGCAAAAACGGCCGGCGCAGAAATCTGGTCAAGGTCGATTTTGCCTGCCAGTCCTTCGCCAAGGACCCGCGGCAAGTTCTCAGTAAATCCCCCACCTGTGATATGGGCCATGGCCTTGATCGCGCCGGTTTCGCGGATCGCGGCGAGCGCTGGTTTCACGTAGATTTTTGTTGGCTCGAGCAATGCTTCCCCGAGTGTCAAGCCGGGTGCAAAAGGAGCACTAGACGTAAATGAAAGTCCTTCGGCTTCCGCAATTTTGCGAACCAGTGAAAAACCGTTGGAGTGAACGCCGGATGAGGCCAAACCGATCAAAACATCGCCCGCTCGCATATCCAACCGCGGCAGCATCGATCCGCGCTCAGCCGCGCCAACTGCAAAACCGGCTAAATCATAGTCACCGCCGGAATACATGCCCGGCATTTCCGCCGTTTCGCCACCGATGAGTGCGCAACCGGCCTGACGGCAACCATCGGCAATGCCCGCAACAATCTGCTCGCCGGCGTCAACTTCCAGTTTCCCGGTAGCAAAATAGTCGAGGAAAAACAGCGGTTCGGCACCTTGAACGACCAGATCATTCACGCACATGGCAACCAAGTCGATGCCAACGGTATCGTGCTTGCCGGTCTCAATGGCGATCTTCAATTTTGTGCCAACACCGTCGTTGGCGGCGACAAGTACCGGATCGGCAAAGCCTGCAGCCTTTAAATCGAATAGACCGCCAAAACCGCCAATCTCACCGTCGGCGCCGGGGCGGCTGGTTGATCGCACCAATGGCTTGATGCGGTCGACAAGTTCGTTGCCGGCATCAATGTCCACGCCTGCGTCGGCGTAAGACAATCCGTTTCGTCCATTCTGTTTTATGCTCATGGGCGCGCCTTACGCCACCAAAGCTGTAGGTTCCAGCCGCCAATTGCCCTGTAACACAGATTTCTGTGCTTTTCGGTCACAACGCCCCCTTGCGCTCAAACTTGAAACCGCTCAGAGGAAAGCTTAATCCCCAGACATTGGGAGCCCGCAAAAGATGACCGAACATATTTCGATGAATACTGTGCGCCGCCAGATATTTTTCTGGCTCGGTGCCTTGGTCGTTTTCATACTGTTTTTGTACGTCTTTCGATCCGTGCTGTTGCCATTTTTGGCCGGATTGGCGTTGGCCTATTTTCTTGATCCGCTGGCCGACTTGTTGGAGCGGCGCGGCCTGTCGAGGGTTTGGGCTACAGTAACCATCTTGCTGGTATTTTTACTTCTTTTCACCATCGCATTGGTGGCAGTTGCACCCATCTTGAGCAACCAATTCACACAGTTCGTTGAAAGCGCGCCGAAACTCTATGAGGATTTGCTGGCACTGGTTCAAGATCTTGTTGCGCGCGCGCCGTGGTTGGCGACCGTGCTGGATCAAGGTAATGGAGACCTTAGCCAGTCGTTTAACGAAGTCGCCACGCAAGCGGCCAATGTAGCAGGCCAGCTGTTACGCGGCGTATGGTCTTCAGCCAACGCCGTTCTAAGCATACTTGGGCTTCTCGTCGTGACGCCCGTTGTGGCGTTTTACATGCTGCTCGATTGGGACAAGATGGTTGCAAAAATCGACAGCTGGGTTCCTCGTGACTACGTCGACGATGTGCGGCGTATCGGTCGAGAGATGAACGACGCCATTGCAGGCTTCATCCGCGGGCAGGGCACCGTATGCTTGCTGCTGGCTTTGTTTTACGCAACGGCCCTGTCGATCGCTGGCCTCAATTTTGGCTTGCTGATTGGGTTGGTTGCGGGCCTTATCAGCTTCATTCCCTATATAGGTTCCATCGTTGGTCTGGTCCTGTCGGTCGGTGTTGCGCTTGTGCAATATTGGCCGGATGCCGCGACCCTCGCGACAGACGGTTACACGCCATCGCTCATATCAATTGGCATCATCGCAGCCATTTTCTTTGCCGGTCAGTTGGTGGAAGGCAACGTCCTACAACCCAAGTTGGTTGGTTCGAGCGTCGGCTTGCATCCGGTGTGGCTAATGTTTGCGCTATTCGCATTCGGTTCTCTTTTGGGCTTTACCGGCATGTTGATTGCTGTTCCAGCCGCAGCAGCCGTCGGTGTCCTCGTACGCTTCGGGCTTGAACGTTATTTGGATTCCGACCTCTATCACGGATCGGGTACGGCAGATAAATCGGGCGACTAATGGCGGGCGAGAGTCAATCTCCTGAACAGCTTGTTCTCAACATCGGATCGGCGGCATCATTTTCCCGCGACGATCTGATTGTTACCCCGGCGAATGTTGCGGCTGTTCATCTGATCGATGTTTGGCCCAATTGGATAACACCAGTTTCCATTATCGTAGGTCCTTCCGGCACCGGAAAAACCCACCTGGTAACAGCGTGGCGTGCGAAAAGTGGAGCCTCTATTTTTGGGTCAACCGACTTAAAGGCAGCCGCGCAAAGGGCGAGGGATGGTCACGCCATCGCGATCGACGATATTGAACAAGAAGCAATCGATGAGGTCGCGTTGTTCCATCTCATCAACACGGTTCGCGAGGCTGGAGCTTACCTTTTGATGACTTCCACAGTCGCGTTCGATCTTGGGCAGATAAAGACACCGGACTTGGCGTCGCGCCTGAGGGCGGCCACCAGCATTGCAATGGAAGTGCCGGATGATGATTTATTGCGCGCGGTGTTTGCCAAGCTGTTCGCTGATCGGCAGCTAAGTGTCGACCCGGGCGTGATAGACTACTGCCTGGCGCGGATCCCGCGCTCCTTGCAGAGCGTTGTGGACTTTGTTGATCGGCTCGATCGCGCCTCAATGTCGCGAAAAAGGCGCATAACCAGCCGTTTTGCGGGCGAGGTATTGGATAACGTAACGTCACAGCTTCCGCTTTGAGAGCAGCCAAGCAAGTGTCACGTAATGTTATCAATATCTGTGCTATGGTCATTTGAAATACTGGGGAAAAAGTAATGAATAAGCATGAGCATAGCGCATCACACCCAAACGTTGGGCGGCTGGATTTACTGGAAGTGCCGATGGTTTCAAAACGCGACCCCAGCCGATTTGTGAACCGGGAATTCTCTTGGCTTCAGTTTAACTGGCGAGTGCTGGATGAAGCCCGCAATGAGCGCCATCCTTTGCTGGAGCGGTTACGCTTCCTGTCTATTTCTGCTGCCAATCTAGACGAGTTTTTCATGGTGCGCGTGGCAGGCCTTGCTGGCCAGGTTCGTGAAAATGTCACCGAGCGCTCCGATGACGGCTTGTCTGCGGCCGAGCAGCTTGAACTTGTTAGTGACGAAATTGGCCGTTTGCAAACAGAACAACAGATTGTGCTGTCCGAATTGCGCGAAGAACTCGAGGCCGAAGGCGTATCAATCGTGCGTGCTGAAGCGCTGAGCGAGACGGATAAGGAATGGCTTGAAAACGAGTTCATCAATGACATCTTTCCGGTTCTCACGCCGATGTCGATTGATCCGGCCCATCCATTCCCGTTCATTCCAAACCTCGGCTTTTCAATTGCGCTGCAATTGTTCAATCCGGTCAGCCGCAAGAACATGAACGCGCTTGTGCGGTTTCCCATCGCGCTTGGCCGTTTTGTTCAAATTCCCACAGAAGCGCCAAACGCGCGCTTCATATCGTTGGAAGACATTGTCAGCCTGTTTATCAGCCGGTTGTACCCGGGATATCAGATAAAGGGCCAAGGAACGTTCCGCGTCATTCGCGACAGCGATATTGAGGTGGAAGAAGAGGCTGAAGATCTGGTCCGGCTGTTTGAGACAGCGCTTAAACGCCGCCGCCGCGGTCAGGTCATTCGTATTGAGTTTGATCATGAAATTCCGCGTTCTTTGCGAGAATTTGTTGCCCATGAGCTTAGCGTACCGGAGGCAAATGTCAGCGTTCAACCGGGCCTTTTGGCGCTGAACACCGTCGCGGAAATTGTTAAACTGCCGCGTCCCGACCTGTTGTTTGAACCTTATTCGGCGCGGTTCCCGGAACGTATCCGTGAGCACAATGGTGACTGCTTCGCGGCAATCTCGGAAAAAGACATCATTGTTCACCACCCGTACGAGTCATTCGATGTGGTGGTCCAGTTTCTTCGCCAGGCGGCTGCCGACCCCGATGTGTTGGCAATCAAGCAAACACTCTACCGCACGTCGAACAACTCGCCGATTGTACGTGCTTTGATGGACGCTGCTGAAGCTGGAAAATCGGTGACGGCTCTAGTTGAGCTTCGCGCGCGCTTTGACGAAGAGGCAAATATACGCTGGTCACGAGATCTGGAGCGTGCAGGGGTTCAAGTTGTCTTTGGCTTTATGGAGCTGAAAACCCATGCGAAAATGTCTTCCGTTGTCCGGCGTGAGGAAAACGGCCTTCGTAACTATGTGCATTTGGGTACTGGCAATTATCACCCGCAAACTGCGAAAATCTATACTGATCTTTCGTTCTTCACCTGTGATGGTGATATCGCCTATGACGTAGCGCAAGTGTTCAATTACATCACGTCATACGCTGATCCCGATCATGATATGACGCTGGCGGTCTCGCCGCTCTACATGAAGGATCGCATCATTCAATGCATCTATCATGAAATCGCAAACGCGCAGGCAGGCAAGCCGTCGGGTATCTGGATGAAAATGAACTCGTTGGTCGACCCCGAGGTCATTGACGCGCTTTATCTGGCCAGCCAAGCTGGCGTCGAGATTGATCTGGTCGTTCGTGGCATTTGCTGTCTGCGCCCCGGTGTTGAGGGCTTGTCCGAGAACATACGCGTAAAATCCATTGTGGGACGATTTCTCGAACACAGCCGGATTTATTGCTTTGCCAATGGTGGAACGCTGCCAGATGAAAAAGCGCTGGTCTATATCGGTTCCGCTGACTTGATGCCACGAAACCTGGATCGCCGGGTCGAAACCCTTGTTCTGCTGAAAAACGAGACTGTTTTGGAGCAAGTGCTCTCACAGATCATGCTGGCCAATCTGCTCGACAATGTGCAGTCGTATGAAATTAGTTCAGACGGACGGTCTCACCGCATCGAGTTGGCCGAAGATGAAGAAGAGTTTGACGCCCAGCACTATTTTATGACGAATCCGAGCCTTTCGGGGCGCGGAAAGTCGTTGAAATCGTCCGCACCAAGGTTGATCGCCCACCGGAAAAGGTGACAGATCACTGCGCCTGACGAGGAGCAAGGCGTAGTTACAGGGTGGATGCTGCTTGATCGATATATCTGACGCTCAAGGTCGTCTGCGCGACCGATCGCCCATCGCTGTTGTCGATATTGGTTCCAATTCGGTGCGCCTTGTCATCTATGAAGGGCAGGTGCGTTCGCCCGCTACTCTATTCAATGAAAAAGTGTCTTGCGGTCTCGGGCGCGGCATTGCCAACACGGGGCGCATGGATGGCGAGGCGGTCGAAAAGGCCATTGGCGCCCTGAAACGCTATCGGGCCTTGGCTGAGCAAGCCGGCGTAGACACTGTCCACGTTTTGGCCACCGCCGCCGCGCGCGAAGCGGCTAATGGACCGGAATTTGTAGAACGCGCAGAAAATGCGCTCGGAGCGCCCATTGTCATTTTGAGCGGCCAGGACGAGGCACGCTATTCTGCCGAGGGCGTATTGTCAGCCTTTCGACGCCCAGACGGCATCGCTGGGGATCTCGGCGGCGGTAGTTTGGAATTAGTTGATGTTGCCGGCAATAAGATAGGAGATGGAACAACCCTCAAACTGGGCGGCATTCGCCTCCAAGAACGTGCTGATGGCTCTTTGAAGAAAGCCGCACAGATCGCCGATGAGGAATTCAAAGACATAACTTTGGTTGACGCTGGCAAAAATCGGGATTTTTTCGCCGTCGGAGGCACGTGGCGCAATATCGCCAAGCTGCATATGGAAGCTGTCAAATATCCGCTGCGCGTGACCCATGCTTACAATGTCAGAGCTGAAGAGATGGTCCGCTTTTGCGAAGAGCTAGCCGAAGCGGAAATTGAGAAGGTCAAAGGCATTCACTTGGTGTCGCGTTCTCGACGCCAGCTCCTGCCCTACGGCGCAATTGTATTGGCAAAACTGCTCAAAGCCATGCAGCCGCGTTCAGTGTTTTTTTCTGCTCTTGGCGTAAGGGAGGGCTATCTTTACGCTCAATTGCCGGAAGAAGTGCGACGGTTGGACGGTTTGATTGATGCCGCCGATGAGCTTGCCATTTTACGCTCGCGATCGCCAAAGCACGCACGCGAATTAGGCAAATGGACCGGCAATTCATTTAAAGCGTTTGGTATAGGTGAAACACCGGACGAGGCGCGCTACCGGATAGCTGCTTGTCGTTTGGCAGACATTGGCTGGCGCGCTCATCCCGACTACCGTTCCACGCAATCGTTAGCGATCATCGCTTATTCCAGTTTTGTCCAAGTCGACCACCAGGGCAGGGCGTTCATCGCGCTTGCCAATTACTTCCGCTACGAGGGTTTGAAAAACGAGTCCCTTGCGCCCGAAATACGTAAGTTGACCGATGAGCGCATATGGGAACGTGCGAAACTGCTCGGCGCTTTCCTGCGCGTCGCTTACCTTTTCACCGCATCGATGCCCGATATTATCGAGAGGTTGCGTTGGACTAACGGCGATGAAGGCGAAATGATCTTGGAAGTGCCGGAAAGTCTCGTTCATTTATTGGGAGAGCGCCCACAAGGGCGCCTTAACCAACTGGCAAAAGTCACTGAAAGGGAAATCGCCGTCAGGCTTGTTCCCGGTTGAACGTCGTTATCTTCCGATCTTGGAAAGAGATCGCCATTTTACCGGTCAAAAGCTCCAGCGCGCGATTGCCAAAGACATCTCTACGCCAACCTTTCATGGCGTCTACATCTGCGTTCTCGCCGTGTATGGCTATCTGCTCCAGCTGTTCAGCATTGGCGATGATTTTTTGAGCCACCTCCAGCTCTTCAGATGTGAGCTTCAATAGCACCTTTAGAAGATCAACGGCAGCACCGGTCCCTTCCGGCGAAGGAGCCGGACGAGGCACTTTGGGTAGGCTTTCGCGGTCCATTGTTTTAACGGCCGCGACAATCTCTAGAGCGGCTTTGCCAACCGCTGAGCGCTCCACGCCTTTGTAGATCGTGCGCAAGCGGCCAAGGGCGCGTTCATCATCAGGTTGTTGCTGCGCGATTTCATAGATCGCATCATCTTTGAGTATCCGGCTGCGAGGCACATTGTTGGTACGCGCTTGCGTTTCGCGCCATTGGGCCAATCGTTTCGTGATCTCAAATTCAGCAGGCCGGCGCGCCCTAAGTTTCAGGCGTCTCCATGCATTTTCCGGCTTCAAGTCATAGGTCTCGACCGATGTCAAAACGGCCATTTCTTGTTCCAACCAGTGGTCGCGACCGCTTTGCGACAGCGCATCGCGCAAGCTTTCGTAAATCACTCTCAAATGTGTGACGTCAGCCGCAGCGTAGTCGAGCTGCTTGTCGGTCAAAGGGCGAATTTTCCAGTTGGTGAAGCGCGATGACTTGTCGATGTGAACGCCGGCAATGCGCTTGGCAAGCGCATCATAGGCAATCGAATCACCATAGCCACAGACCATAGCTGCCACCTGGGTATCAAACAGCGGTGCAGGGACGCTGCCTGTCAGGTGAAAGAAAATCTCGACATCTTGGCGTGCTGCATGGAAGACCTTCAAAACCTGCTCATTCTTCAGCAAATCATAGAGAGGCGTTAGATCGATGCCGTCAGCCAGCGGATCGATCAGCGCGACCTGCTCGTCACTGGCTACCTGAACAACGCAAAGGTCCGGCCAGAAGGTTGTTTCGCGCACAAATTCCGTGTCGATGGTCACATAGGGTTTCGTTGCAAACCCGGCACAGACCTCGCGTAGGCGCTCGGTGGTAGTAATTGTCTCTTGCATCAATTGGAGCGCTTAGCGGACGAATCATCATCTGTCGAACCGTTTTGCGCTTCTTGAGCCTTTGTCAGCTTGGCAAAGGTAGGAGAGGTGCGCAAAAGCACCGCAAAAGGCGACCGCTCATCAACCGGGACGCCCGCTCGGCGACGCATCCTCCAGACGGTGGCGATAGCAAGGGCGAGATGGACGAGGCTGGTGTATGTAAAGAGCGCGTTGACGCCAAAGAACTCGATAACGAGAGATGAAGCAAACGGACCGATCATTGCACCGATGGCAAAAAAGAACATCAATCCAGCAGCAACCAGTGCGTGATCTCCTTTGCCTGCGTGATCGTTGGCGTGAGCGGCAGACAGTGAAAAGAGCGGCAGCGCAAATGCACCAAAGGTAAAAATGCCAATGTAATTCAGTGCTGGCGACGAACCGGCAAACAGCGTCAGGAACATGCCCGCTGCAAATGCGCACATAGTCACAAACAAAAGGATCGTGCGACGGTCGTATCTGTCGCTCAAATAGCCCAACGGAAACTGTAGAACCGCTCCCCCGACAATGCCGGCACTCATGAATGTTGCGACATCGGAGATACCAAGCCCTATGCCCTCAGCATAAAGCGGTCCAATCAAACGGAAGGCGGCATTCGTCGCACCGATGGCCACACAACCGATACATGCCAGTGGCGATAGAACCCAGATCTTGCGAAGGTCAAAGCCAACCGCTTCCGGTGGTTTTGGGCTGGAGCGGTCAGCAAGCGATACGGGCACCAGCGACAGGGTGATCATGATCGACATGACTGCAAACAATACAAATCCTTCAGCACCCAGCGCGGGCAGCATGAATTGCGCACCGGTAACAGCGCTTATGTCGATGATCCGGTAAATTGATAATACCCGTCCCCGCACGGCGTTGGGCACGCTGGAGTTGATCCAACCTTCTACGGTACTGAAAAGGCCAACAAAGCAAAAGCCGACGACAAAACGAATGATGATCCACGCGAGAGGATCGACGATAACCATCAAAAGCAAAGTGCCGGACGCGGCGATAGCGGCAAGCGCTGCGAACGTGCGGATAAAGCCGACTGCATTGAGAATGCGAACGACATAGATGCTGCCCAAAAGGAACCCGGCAAAATAGGCAGTTCCCATCAGGCCGATTAACCCGGTGGAAAAACCTTCTGCGGCACCGCGCACGGCAATTGCTGTGCCCTGCACGCCGTTACCCGCCAGCAAAATCGCGGCGGCTATCAAAAGCGGTATCAATGGACGGAGCTGGTTCACAAGAAGCCTTAAAGGGCGGGTTATTCGCCCAACAAGGCTTTTGATCTCATATGGGCCAATTTTCAAGTTTGGTGTGGCGATAACCCATAGAAATCACCGTCCTTGGACGAACTTTCCATCAGTCAATTGATTTCGAGGTTTGAGCGCGTTACACGGCGGCGCCTCCCCAACAATGCAAGGTATCGCAATGCACCGTTATCGTTCTCACAATTGTGGCGCCCTTCGAGCCGAAGATGCCGGCTCCAACATCCGCCTGTCAGGTTGGGTGCATCGCGTCCGCGACCATGGTGGCGTGCTGTTTATCGATTTGCGGGACCATTACGGCATTACCCAAATCGTTGCCGATCCTGACAGCCCCTGTTTTGCAGAAGCTGAAAAAGTGCGCGCCGAATGGGTGATCCGCATTGATGGTGAGGTCAAAGCCCGCGACGCGGAAGCGGTCAATGATGATCTGCCGACCGGGGCAATCGAAATCTTTGCCCGGGAACTCGAAGTCCTTTCCGCCGCTGCCGAACTTCCGCTGCCTGTCTTTGGTGAGCCGGATTATCCGGAAGACATCCGCCTAAAATATCGCTTTCTCGATTTGCGTCGGGAGACGTTGCACCACAACATTATGATGCGCACCAAGATCATTGCGGCGATGCGCGAAAAAATGAACGCGGCGAGCTTCACCGAGTTCTCGACACCGATCCTGACGGCCTCGTCTCCTGAAGGTGCGCGTGACTTTCTTGTGCCATCGCGCCTGCATCACGGCCAGTTCTACGCGCTGCCCCAAGCACCGCAGCAATATAAGCAGCTGATCATGATGTCCGGCTTTGACCGGTACTTCCAGATCGCACCGTGCTTCCGCGATGAAGACCCGCGCGCCGACCGTCTGCCGGGCGAGTTCTATCAGCTTGACCTTGAGATGAGCTTTGTTGAACAGGAAGACATTTTGAGCACCATCGAGCCGGTGATGCGCGAGGTGTTCGAGCAGTTCGCTGATGGCAAGCCAGTGACGCAAACTTTCCGCCGCATTCCTTACGACGAAGCCATCCGCAAATATGGCTCCGACAAGCCTGACCTGCGTATTCCGATCGAGATGCAGTCTGTGGCGGAGCATTTCCGCGGTTCCGGGTTCAAAGTCTTTGCCAACATCCTGGCCAATGATGAAAAGGCGGACGTTTGGGGTATTCCGGTCAAAGGCGGTGGTTCACGCGCTTTCTGTGATCGCATGAATTCCTGGGCACAAGGCGAAGGACAGCCGGGCCTTGGCTATATTTTCTGGCGTGAAGAAGATGGGGCCATCGCAGGCGCGGGCCCGATTGCAAAGAACATAGGGCCTGAGCGTACCGAAGCATTGCGTACCCAACTCGGACTTGAGCCGGGCGATGCAGCATTCTTTGCAGCTGGTGATCCAAAGAAGTTTGCAGGCTTTGCAGGCGATGCCCGTGTGCGCGCAGCAGAAGAGCTCGACCTGATCGACCGCGATCGATTTGAGATTTGCTGGATCGTCGATTTCCCATTTTACGAATGGGATGAAGACAACAAGCGCATCGAGTTTTCACATAACCCCTTCTCCATGCCACAGGGTGGCGCGGAAGCATTGGAGGCCGCGCAAGCCGAAGGCGATGATGCGCTGCTTGGCCTGAAGGCGTACCAGTATGATCTGGTCTGTAACGGCTTTGAGATTGCCTCGGGCGGTATTCGGAACCATTTGCCGGAGACAATGGTCAAGGCGTTTGAGATTGCTGGCATGTCGCGCGAGACGGTCGAAGAACAGTTTGGCGGCCTCTATCGCGCGTTCCAATATGGCGCACCACCCCATGGCGGTATGGCAGCCGGTGTTGACCGTGTCGTGATGCTTCTGCTCGGCGCGAAAAACTTGCGCGAAATCACCATGTTCCCGATGAACCAGCAGGCAGTGGACCTATTGATGGGTGCTCCGGGCGGTGCGTCCAACGAGCAATTATTAGAGCTGAACCTCCGGGTCATACCCAAGCCTGAATAGGCATAAAAAACCGGCCAAATCAGAGACTTGGCCGGTTTTCATGAATCACCAAGTGATATTATTCCGCACGAATATCCAGCGCTAGCGCCTGAATAAGCAGTGCCGGATTGCCGCTCATAAGCGGTGCGGCGAGCTGCATGGCCGGGATCGGCTGGGCTGGTTTGGCTTCAACCACTAACTTGCCCGGATTGTCCAGAAAACTGCCGATCGCGGCAGTTGCTTTGGCTGCAAATTCCGGTGATTGCAACTGTGCCAGGCCAAGCGGCAGCATCCCTTTGGCAAAAGCGCGCATGCCATCGGCGTTGGTGCCTTGCTGGGTGCCGAAAAACTCCAGCAGCTTATTGGTCAGTGATGCGTCGGTGACTGTAATCGCAGCGCCCGCAATCTCAATTTGTTGCATGAGGCCAAGCATGGCCATGCCTGCAGCTTGCTCACTTTCAGCGGTCGCATTGATCTGCTGCATCGCGGCGACGAGTTCAGCCGTGTAGCCGCCAAGCGAAAAGTCGAGACCGATAGAGGCTGCATCATCGACCGAGATCATGAAGTCTTGCGCGCTCATCATGCCCGAGGCGGCGTCCCAAGATGCGGACCCCGTAATGTCGCCGGTGAGGCTTTCATAGCCAAGCGCTGCCATCGTTTGCCGCGATTGAGGATCGCCAACGACCGTTGTGTCCACGGCAAAGTCGCTTAACACAAATGACGATGCCCAAGGTTGGCCGGGTTGATACTCCCCAACCTCCACCGCCACACCGGCGGCTGTAAAGCCCTGTTGGCCATCCTCGCTGACTGCAATCGGCCCCATTGTCATTGTTCTAAATAGGCCGGAGCGCACCACAACATCTGTTTCGTCGGGCGCTGCGATTTTGTAGTCTGTTACGGTAATGCCGCCGATGGTGGCGGTCGTCCCACTGTCACTGACTTCAAAAGGTGGGATGATCGCTTTGGCGACTGTATAGCCGCCATCGCTGTCGGGCTGTACGCCTTCAAGGGTGAGTTCTTCGATCGGAAACGCGCCATCTTCACCGGTTACCGACATGGTGGCATTGGTGATAACGATCGTATCGCCAGATGTCGCAATATCGCCGCCGGTGATTGCCGCGCCCTGATAGCTCAGTTGGTTGTTAAGCGCCGTTATTACGTCATTGCCGACAATCTGGGCCAGCGCGGAAGTGGGCGCCAAACTCGCTCCAGCCAAAACAGTCGTAGCAGCAAATGTGAGTATTCTTGTTTGTATCATCATCATTCCTTGATCGAGGCATCGGCCTGTTATGCGTCTTAACCCAACGTCATCGTGCGATGACTGATGGGTCTTTGCAACGCTATTCTCTCCATGGCGGTTAAATTATGAAGATTGGTAATATGTTGGTTGCAAAATTCGACATTCATCTATTTCACGGGCTGACACATAAACAAAGGAAGCAGGCCCATGGCCAGGATATTGATCACCGGCGGTTCGCGTGGAATCGGCCGCGCTATGGTCGCTGAGGGCATTAAACGTGGCCACCAAATGATCGCTTCTGTGCGTCGAGCAGAGGACGCGGAGCATCTGCCTTCTGGCGTAGAAACACTCCAGTTCGATGTAACCGATCACCAATCGCTTTTGGCAGCCGCCGATGAGTTAGAAGGTCCCATCGATGTACTGGTGAATAATGCGGGTATTATCGGCCCTCAGCGCCAGTCGACACTCGACATGGATTTTGATGGGTTTGCTAAAACGCTTGAAGTCAACACGATTGCCCCGCTTGCTGTGACACAGGCCTTTCTAACGCATCTCAGAAAATCGAACTCACCCAAATTGGTGATGATTTCATCCCAGATGGGACGCTTGGCCTATCAAAAATCAGATCGCATTGCCTACCGCGCGTCAAAAGCTGCGCTGAACAAAGTTATGCAAGGTTTGGCGACCGACCTTTTGGCTTCCGGCATCGCAGTACAGTCGCTCGATCCCGGTTGGACACGCACCGATATGGGCGGGCCTGAGGCTGACATTAGCGCAGAAGAAAGCGCGTCTGGATTGCTAGACCGAATTGAAGAGTTGACCATGGCCAGATCGGGTACTTTCGTGAATTATGCAGGCAAGACTATTGATTGGTGAGGCTCCCATGAACGACATGCCAGACATCGTAAAAGGCCGCCGGTTTGACGCACAAGTGGACGGCTTGTTTGTTGCCAGTGGCGACAATTTCATCACCAGTGCAGTCGATGCATTAGATGTCACGCTTGAGGGTATACCGGATGACTTTCACGGCGGTTATGCACGGAAATCTGGCGGGCGCGAGCCATGGTACACGCGCGGAACCGAGATCCGAAACGAGCGCCAGGTAACTATTGTCTCCCGCGGTGAACTAAATGAGGTCGCCGATGAAATGGGGATTGATCGAATCGAGCCGGAATGGATTGGCGCCAATATCTCGATTGAAGGCATTCCGCTCCTGTCGTTTTTGCCCGCCTCAACGCTACTGTTTTTTGAAGGCGGTGCGACGATCAAAGTCGATTTCATGAATGGCCCGTGCGGTATTGCAGGTGCGGCAATAGCAGATCATTTGGGCCGTCCTGGCGACAACGATATCAAGTTGGGTTTCCCCAAGGCCGCCAAACGCAAGCGTGGACTCGTGGCGTGGATTGAAAAATCGGGCAGGATCACGATAGGCGAAAAAGTACGCGTACAGATTGGTGAGCAGTGGATCTATCCTGCCAGCTAGTCAGCGCCATGGATAGGTATTTCCGCATCCAAAGCATCATCGTCCATCGATAAGAACCGCGTGCCTTGCCAGCTTTGCAGGGTGTTATTAATGGATTCCAATACAAAGTGGCGGGCGCTGTCGCGGTCATAGCCTTCATCCAGCAGCGCATCATAATCGGTATGGACATGCCGGACATAGGCAACCAAACAAAGCCAGACTGCCTTTTGCGCGGGTAGCGATCGCAAGTGCCTGCGTGCCACCATCTCCCGCACGACAATTGCCTCATCCAGCGGCAGCATCGGCACGAGAGCGGTCAGCGTTTCATTGACAATTTTCTGACGCTTGGTGGCCATAAACGTCAGCTCTCTTTGTGTGAGTTGGCCGCCGGGCCAAGGTTCTTCTTGCAATTTTCTACGAAAGATATAAACATATCTTTATGTCATTAAATGCGCCCATATCTGGCCTTGTTCAGCCGCTCGACGATTTGGTCGAGCTATTGAAAATGGCTGCCGAGCCAAGCCGGCTGCGCATCCTGCGTGTTTTAGCGGCCGGTGACCTTACAGTGACCGACCTGACCACGATTTTGGGGCAGTCGCAACCGCGTGTATCGCGACATCTGAAGTTGCTTGTGGAGCACCGGTTGATCCGCCGTTGGCAAGAGGGTTCCTGGGCGTTTTTCAGAGTCAACCGAGACCCTGCTTATTGGGATCTGATCAACACGCTGCTCTCCCAGTTGGATCCCAATGATCCAACGTTGCAGCGTGATGAAGAGCGCTTTATGGCGGTCAAACGTGAACGCCAAGAACGCGCATCAAGCTACTTTTCGCAAAACGCGACCGCATGGGACAAAATACGCACGCTTCATGCGCCCGATTCTGAGGTTGAGACCGCATTGCTCCAAGCTGTCGGCACCGGGCCCTTCAACGCCATGTTGGACATTGGCACCGGAACGGGCCGGATGTTGGAACTTTTTGCTCCCCATGCGCAATCGGCGCTGGGCGTCGATCACAACCGTGACATGCTGGCGATTGCGCGTGCCAATATCGACAGTGCAGAGCTAAAGGGCGCTGAAGTTAGGCAAGGGGACATTGAAAACCTCGATGTAGGTCGTAGCGTCTTTGACCTCGTCATCATCCACCAAGTGCTGCACTTTTTGCATGATCCGGCCATGGCCGTCGGTGAGGCGATAAAAGCGCTGTCGCCAGGCGGTACGATCGCGATTGTCGATTTTGCCACCCATGACAATGAGGATTTACGTATCGAGCATCAGCATCTGCGGCTTGGCTTTGCAGATGATGTTGTCATCGGCTGGTTACTCGAAGCTGGGATATCTGATGTGCAAACTTATTCGGTTGAAACAGGGCGTGGCGCCTCACCAGACGCAAAGCTTCTGACAGTCAAAATCTGGGTCGGGCGCGATCCGAATTACGAGATTGCAGGTTCGGCGTCCAAAACGGAGTTGGCTTAACATGCGTACAAGTATGTTTTCACGCACCCATGATCTGACGAGCGGCGATCTGCGGGTCTCTTTTGAGTTCTTTCCGGCGAAAAATGAACAGATGGAAGAGACGCTTGAGCAGACCATCGACAAGCTCGCACCGCTCAATCCCGATTTCGTATCGGTGACCTACGGAGCTGGAGGATCGACCAAAGAGCCAACCAAGCGAACATTGGCTCGCGCTCTCCAACATGGTGGCATGCAGGCTGCGGCACATATTACGTGCGTAAGCGCCACAAAGAGTGAAACGGATGCTGTTGTGCGTGAGTTCGTCAGCCTAGGCGTGAAGCGATTTGTGGCACTGCGCGGTGATCCGGAAACCGGCATCGGCACCCAATATGTACCAACCGAAGGTGGCTATCAAAACGCGGCTGCGCTGGTGGCAGGTATCAAGGCGTTCGGTGATTTTGAAATTTCGGTCGCTGCATATCCAGAAAAACATCCAGAAAGTCCGGATTTTGCGACGGACATCGACATGTTGAAACGAAAGATCGACAATGGCGCGTGCCGGGCGATCACTCAGTTCTTCTTTAACAATGATCACTATGAACGCTATGTGGAACGGGTCCGTAGCGCAGGGATTTATGTGCCGATCGTCCCAGGTATTCTGCCCATTCACAACTTCAGGGCGGTGGAGCGGTTTGCGGGTCGTTGCCAAGCGTCAATCCCGGCCTGGATTGCCGACCGGTTTGCCGGATTGGAGCACGATCAAAAGACACATGCCCTGGTGGCATCGGCAGTCGCCGCTGAACAGGTGTTGGATCTGATGGATCGCGGTGTACGCGATTTCCATTTCTACACGATGAACCGGCCAGACCTGGTGTTTGCGATCTGCCACATGATTGGCCTTCGCGACGAAAATCAGAACGCTGCAGCTTAGATCGTCTTCAAATTGTAAACAATTAGTCGTCGAAACAACGGCTACTTAAGCCAGTTGCTCTCTCCTATTTCGTGGATCGAACGCCACTGTGATGTGCCCGATAGGAGATTTTTCAACATGGCAAACATTCTTTCAATTCAATCATCCGCACGCAACAGTGGCTCACACAGCCGTGCGCTGAGCCAGAAGCTCATCGATCAGCTCACTGTTGGCGGTGACCACAATATTGCCAAGCGCGACTTGGCTGATCATCCTTCACTGCTCGACGAGAATTGGTTGACAGCTAACTGGACTGCGTCCGGCGAACGGTCTCAGGCACAAAATGATGTGTTAGCTCAATCGACGACAATGATTGATGAAGTCAAAGCCGCGGACATCTTGGTAATTGGTGTGCCGATCTACAATTTCAGTATTCCCGGCGCTCTCAAAGCGTGGATCGACCTGATCGCACGCGCTGGTGAGACCTTCAAATACTCTGAAAACGGTCCAAAAGGGCTCTTGGAAGGCAAAAAAGCCTATCTCGTCGTCACTTCAGGCGGTGTCCCAGTCGACAGCCCGGTTGACTTCGCCACCCCATACATGCGCCACGTGCTCGGCTTCATTGGCATTGATGACGTTGAAGTTATTGGCGCCGATGGCCTGGTGATGAACGAACAAGAGAGCTTGGCAAAAGCCAATGAGAAAATCGCCGAATTGGCAACAGCTGCTTGATATTGCGACAAAAAAAGCCCGGCAGGGCTCAAAGAGACTGCCGGGCATATTCAGTTTCAGGGTACGATGCCAATCATCAACGCGGCAATAAAGATAAACGCTGCAAAAACCATCAGCGTACTGAATGAGCGTGTGATACCCATTTAACCTCCCATTAGGTTGAACAAGCAGAATAGCAAACGATTGTGTCCGCGAAAGTGAAATCGTTGCTGCATTGCATCATTCCATTACAGTAATTCTTGGCTTTAATGCTGTAAGTCTATGAATTGCAGAGCAAAAACATGCGCAATCAATTGTGCATTGAGTTATTCACACCTCTGCTTGATCAGCCGGGGGCAAACGCTATTTCTCCTTAGAAAAGATGGAGTGGTTTGCCCGTGTCAAAATTCGCACGCTTTTTGATCGTCAATGCGCTGGTCGGTGCATTCCTCGGGTGTGTGTTCGTTGCAGGCGTCCTTTTCACTGACACCGGTGGGCTGGGATCGCTCATCATGAAATCGCAGCAAAAGATGCTGGTCCTAACGGTGATATTCGTTTCAACCGCCATCAATGTGGGGCTGATGTACATGACAACAGCCATTTTCTTGACACCGGAAGACCCGAGCGATTCCTAGCGCCACTTTGTCGGCTTGCACCATTAAAGGCGTTACAGCGCGTTGAGCAGGGCAGGCGTTGGCCAGCTGTCGGCAGGCAAGCCCAGGCGCAATTGTTCCGCACGAACCGCTGCTCTGGTTCCAGCGCCCAAAATGCCGTCTACCTTGCCAACATCATAGCCGCGCACCTGCAATTTGCGTTGAAGCGCCTTCATTTGATCGCCATTGAGGCCATCATGGCCGCTACCAGCGAGATAGCGCTCCGCCCCGGCCAGTCGGGTGCCGAAGTAGGCAGCCGTTGTTACATAGGTGAGCGACTGGTTCCATTCGAGCAGCACGTTGAAATTGGGGTATGCCAGGAACGCCGGTCCTTTTCGGCCCATCGGCAAAAGAAGACTAGCCTGTTGTCCAGCTGGCAATGAACCGGCGCGAGGTTGTACGCCGCGCGAGGCCCACTCTGATATGGGCAGATCACGTCCCAGACCAATATCTTCCCATGCCTTGTCGCTGGGCACCGTTACCTCTTGTAACCAAGGCTGGTTAGGCTGCCAGCCAAGCGATGATAGGAAGTTGGCTGCGGTCATAATGGCGTCTTCGGCCGATGTCTTCATACGGATTTGACCATCGCCATCACCATCGCGGCCCTTTGTTAGATAATCCTCTGGAAGGACCTGAATTTGGCCGATTTCACCAGCCCACGCGCCGGTGATATTCGCCGGAACGATATTGGCATCGATCAGCTTGGCCAAAGCCAACAATTGCGGACGGAACAACTCCGGGCGGCGGCAATCATGGGCAAGCGTCGCAAGCGCATTCAAAGTGTTAAAGTCACCTTGAACCGCCCCATAATCGGTCTCAAAGGCCCAGAATGATGTAATGATCTCTGGCGCCACACCATATTCCTGGCGCGCGCGTTCAAAAGTCGAGGCATAGCGTTCGAGGTTGCGGCGGCCATTGACCATACGGTTTTGCGAGATCAAGCGTTGCGAGAAGGTCAAGAAATCGAGCGTAAAAACGCCCTGAGATCGATCACGACGAATAACGCTGGAATCGGTGCGCGCGCTGGCAAGAGCATTCAACCCTTTTTGCCCAACGCCAGCGGCACGGGCCTCTTCCACCATCCCGGCGCGCCAACTGCCAAAATCGCCGCCACAGGCTTGTGCAAAAGCAAGTGCTGGCGTGGCTACAGCCAGGAAAAAACCCAAGCCAAACATTTTCAAACGCATGTTATTCCTCCGGAATGTTTTATCTTTTTGCCGTTTTGAGCCAGTCCCGCCAGGCGCTTTCACTGCCGGCAAAGACATTGATGTCGATGTCACCCGACGCACCGGGTATGCGTCCGGTTCCGGTATATTGCCAAAACGCCCAACTGCGTCCGGGATATGTCACCTTGGGGTGCGTCTTTGTTGAGCGAAGCCAGAACGTTTCGTCCTGCATAAAGCCAACAAGGTTGTCCCGGTGAAAATCAACCGTGGTGTAAATGATCGGACGCTGTCCATAATGGCGCTCGACTATGTCCATCCAGCGTTTCATTTTCGCGCGAACCTTTTCGGGCTCGGGGCGAATGGTGCAAGTTGGCGATTTGGGGTTCCACTCTGCATCCAAAACCGGTGGCAGGGCGCCGCGCGTACGAGGTACGTTTCGGATGTACCACCGTGCCTGCTGCTCAGCGGAAGTGCAAAAATAAAGGAAATGATAGGCGCTGCGCTCAATACCGGCGCGCCCCGCGTCATGCCAATTTGGTGCAAACATCTCATCGAGAAGGTCACCACCTTCCGTTGCTTTAATAAAAGCGAACCGGACGCCTTGTTGCTGCAGCTTTGACCAGTCAACGCGGCGCTGCCATTTAGCTACGTCAACGCCGTGCACCGGGAATGCAAAAGGCGCGCCACCTTCCCATTCATAAACCGGATCGCTGTCGCCAAAGCGGGGGCGGGCAGCTTCTATCGGGAACGACACAGACTGGGCATTTAGGGTTGTTTGGGCGGCAATTTGCTCAAACTCTTGACCCACAGGATTACAGCCGGTCAGCGCCAATGCGCATAGACCAGCAGCAACAAGGCGCTGTTTTAAACAAGCGAGTTGCAAATCGAATCGTCCCCGACCCATCCACCAGCCTTTATCATGCATGTTCGCCCGCCAGTTTGAACCTTTTAAAATGTCGCGTTGGGGTTTCGCTTCAGTGTTGACGTGTTGGTCAAGCACGTTACACCGATGCACGAGGAGTGACCATGATCAGAGTGTTGAAGTGGTTTGGATTTATTGCGCTGGCAGCCTTGATTGGCGCCGTGGGCTATTTGTCGGTGATGCCGCCAGATCTGTTGCGTGTAGGTTCGAACTACACAGCCAAAATAATCTGCTCGAACGTGTTCATCGCCAATCGCGATGAAGAAGAAGTTTTGGAAGTTGATGTTCAAGCGCCTGGTCACCCGCTGCTGCGCTTGATGCGTGTTGAGGTTGATCGATCCGAAGGCACGGTTCATGCGGCTCTTTTGGGCGCCATTGCGCCCGGTATGGCGGTATCACGCGGTCCGAAACTCGGCTGCACGTCACTACCGTCGCTCGATGGTAGCAACTTGCTTAGTGTGGATGGGCCGCCGGTCGCTGAAGCGCCCGTTCCACAGCGGCCGTGGCCTGTCGGCGAGCAAGTTGACACGGATCTGCCAACGGACGTCAGCGCAATATTGAACGATGAGACCCTGGTCGGTCCCGGCATGCGGGCGGTGGTTATTGTCAAAGACGGCAACATCATCGGTGAACGATATGGCGAAGGGTTCAATGCGCAATCGCCATTGCTGGGTTGGTCGGTCACAAAAACTGTAACGGCAGCACTCATTGGTCGGGCAATTCGTGAGGGTCATATGACGCTTGAGGGTAACGTCTCGTCGGTCTTCGATTGGGCTGACGAACGGCAATCAATTGGCTTGAGCGAGCTTATGGCGATGGCGAGCGACCTTCAATGGAATGAAGGGTATGGCTCTGTTTCAGATGTAACAAGGATGCTTTATCTGGAAGAAGACATGGCGGCCTTTGTGGCTGGCATGCCGGTTGACGCTGTCACGTCGCTGGGTATCGGCGAAGACTTTAACTACTCGTCGGGAACGACAGTTTTGCTCAGTAAAATATGGCAGTCGGCGTTTACTGATCAAAGCCAAGCGGTTGCTTTTGCCCACCAAGCGCTCTTTCAGCCGTTGGGTATGCACTCCGCTGTGCTCGAAATGGATGCGAAAGGTACATATGTGGGCTCATCATATATGTACGCCACCGCCCGAGATTGGGCGCGTTTTGGCCAATTTATGCTTCAGCGCGGCGTTTGGGATGGGCTGTCGCTACTGCCTATCGGTTTTGTGGACTGGATGACCAAAACGCATCCTGCGTCAAACGAACAATACGGAAATGGTCAGATTTGGAAGCGCGCCGCCAACGCGTGGATGCCGGGCGAAAACCCGCAATTACCGGACGATGGATTTTACATGAACGGCCATGATGGCCAGTCCATCAGTGTCATATCCTCGGAAGGTTTGGTGGTGGTTCGCCTTGGGCTTACGCCGACCGACCGTGCCTATAAGGTCGCTTATCTGCTCGAAGCGTTGATCGAGGCGACAGGAGACTAGCCAGCACGCAAAGCACGCACTCGCGTGGCGAGTCCGTCGGCCAGTTGGCCAACACGTTCGGCTGTGTTTGCCTTTTGCGCATAGGTACGGATCCCCATGATTTCTGCCTGCAGCCACGCACCCAAAAAGGCGGGATCGCTGTCAGCAGAAAGTTCGCCTTCTGATTTTGCCCGGGCAAACTGCTCGGTGAACATATCTTCCGTCGCGTCCAGAAGCTCCGACGCCACAGTTTGCAGTTCAGGCTCTGTCGCGTGCAGTTCCGTGACTGATTTCATCATCATACAGGCGACCGAGGGAGCATCGCGTTCACACAGATTGCGGAAAGAGCCAGCGTAAGCTGCTAAACCGTCCAGAACAGTGTCATGCGCTTCAAGATGTCTCTCTAATTCGATCCGCCGACCGGCCGCATAGTTTTTTAATGCTGCCTCAAACACACCCGCCTTGGAACCAAAACGGGCATAAATACTGCCGGGACCCAAATCGAGCGCAGTCTCCAGATCTTTCATTGATGTCGCATGATAACCTTGCATCCAGAAAAGCGCGGTCGCACGGCCAAGGGTTTCATCGCTGTCATATTTTTCTTTGCGTGCCATGATTTCACATTTGAGTGATCGTTCAAAAATAGTTCTTGAGTGATTGCTAAAATAAAGTATTTTCCAAATTGAGCAAGCACTCAAAATGATTTAACACCTGACCCGTTAGGAAAACCCATGACCGACTTCACCGCCCACACCGTTGACACCGCACCTGAAGCAAGCAAGCCGCTGTTGGAGAAATCTTCAAAAGCCTTTGGCCGCATTCCGGGCCTGCATGCGGTGATGGCTGAATCACCACAGCACTTGGAAGGCTATCAAGTGCTGCACCATCTGTTCACCCAAACGAACTTTGACGCCACAGAGCAAACCGTCGTTTGGCAGGCCATCAATGTGGAGCACGAGTGCCACTATTGCGTACCAGCTCACACAGCGATCGCGAAAAGAACCAATGTCGCCGATGATGTGATCGAAGCGTTGCGCAACGAAACGATCCTGCCAACCGCCAAACTCGAAGCGCTGCGCACGTTCACACTGGAGGTTGTACGCCAACGTGGAAACGTGACCGATGAACAGGTTCAGACGTTCCTCAATGCAGGATATGATCGTCGCGCAATCCTCGACGTTGTTTTGGCAACAGCCCAAAAAGTCATGTCAAACTACGTCAATCACATCGCGCAGACGCCAATTGATGAAGTTGTCAAACCGTTTGCTTGGCAAAAGATAAGCGCAGCAGCTGCTTGAAGACAAGTCTGCCACTTCAAAACATGTTTGCCACCGGAGCAAATGTTCCGGTGGCATTTATATATACCCACCTATGCTGTTTTTGTCAGTTGTTACGCTTTTTCCTTCCGCTATAGGTAGTTGATAAGATCAACAATCTGGGATTTGGAACAGGAGTTGGACATGAAAATTGTTCGTTCATCGATCGCTTTGTTGCTGCTTTCAGCGACGTCTGTGCTGGCGGAATCACCTTCTGAAGGGTTCACAGTTGCAAAAATGACATTTGAATCAATCGACGCCGACGGCGATGGGTTGTTGAGCCCCAACGAGATGACGATGTTCGGCGAGTCAATTTTCCTCGGGATGGATTACGACAAAAACAGTCAGGTCGCTTTTGATGAGTTCGAGGAGTGGGACATCGGCTTTGGCACTGCTGCGGAGGCAGAGGGGGGCGCCGACGCCATGAAAATCGCAAATCGTATTCTGTTCGGTTTTTGGGATAGAGACAAAGACGGTGCGATCACGATGGATGAGTTCAATGAAGCTGGAGCTTTCGATTTTGAACGGGCAGATGTGAACGGCGACCAAATGCTCAATCCGCGTGAGTATTTGCTTGGCTACAGCGTCAACATAGTCATGCGGGGCGCTATCCGGCCCGATATAGACGTCAGCGCGCGATAGACGCCATTTAAAAAATAAGGCCGGAAGGGAGTACCTTCCGGCCATATCGGCTGGTATCGCTGAGGGGGACAGGGTTTACTTCCAGCCGAATTGAATTGTTGCGCCAGTCTCGTTACCGTTCTGGCCAACATGACCGTTCGTGCCTTCACCGAGTTGAAGGAGCAGATGGTCGTTATTGTTACCGTTTTGGACAAGCGTGCCAGTGTGGCCATTGCCGTCCTGGATGATCACGCCATTGTTGTTGGAGCCGTTCTGGCCAAGCCCCGCGCTGTTGCCATTGCCGTTTTGAGTAACGTTGCCTTTTACCGCGCTTAAAATGCCAAGGCCGAGCTTCATGGCGTCCTTGTGTTCTTGCTTTTGCGGGTTAATGGAGATGGAAATCTGACCACCAGCATATGCAGGTACAGCGGGTGCTGCAGCCATGGCTGTTGCGGCGATGGTAGCGGCGACCAGTGTCTTTATTGTGCGTTTCATGATGTCATCCTCGTTTCGATATGGTGTCTGTTGTTCTGTTTCACTCGGTCCCTCGCTGACCGTGAACACACATTGGCCTATCGTCACTGAACGCGTTTGGAACGCTGCGTTCATTTGCCGTTAAGAATTGAAAAAAGTTTCGAGACAAATGAAAAAAAACGCCGCGAAAAATCGCGGCGCTAGTCAAAAAGAATATATATTACAATTAGATAGATAGCCGAATGGTGTCGGCGCACTTTACTTTTTTTCCACCCGCATCAACGTCCAGCTTGATCGTGTAGGAGCCCGATGAAAGCTGGATCACGCCGACTGTCGTGTCGCCATTCGTCGACGCGACGAAGGGGCCACCCTGGTTGATGTTGGTGCCGCCGCCGCGAACCGAAAATCGGTATTCGCCATTAACTTCGGCGGTCGAAGATACTTTGGCGTCAAGGCGCACCATGCCGTTTGTTTTGGTCTGCGCAATAGAGCACGTAAGGTGGCCGTTGGTTTTGCTAACCGTGTCACCGGCATCAGCTGCAATGGAGCTGGTACAGGCCGCAACCGCAATGATGCCGACCATGCCAAGGGCCGTGCGGGCGCTAAAGGATGTAAAAGTGTTACGGGTCATTTGATAGTCTCCAATCAGGAAATGGTCGGTTTGTGCGGATATACCCGGGTCGGCTTTTGTGTGGCCGCCCGGGTACCCTCGCTTTGGCGTTTGTGCCGATTATGGGCAGTTCTGGATGATGGCGACGGTGTTGCCGAATCCAGTTTGGTTGGATGATGCGCCACAGCCAGAACCGGACTGGATTGTAGTGCTTGTGTTCAGCGCGCCGGCTTGGTTGGTCTCGCTAAAGTGATCGTTGCCAGTCTGGCTGGAGCCGGCCAAGTTACCCAGGCCATCCTGTGTGATGATAGATGTCGAACCGTCGCCTTGTTGCAGGATGATCAATTCGTTGAACAGGCCATTCTGGCCACCGCCGGCTACGTTGCCGATGCCGAATTGGTCGATGAATACATCGTTGGCAGAAGCAGGTGCTGCAAACGCTGTTGCTGCTACGATCAGGGCGGAGATAAGAGATGTACGTTTCATGGTTGTGTCCTCGCTTGTTGGTTGTTGAGGTTGGTGTTTGTTAGCCTCGAAAATAGGAATAGCGTTTTGTCACTGAACAGTTTTGGAACCGGGCATTCAGAAATCGTTCAGAATTCAAAAATCTTCTAAATAATTGAAAATAAATAATAAAATAGAATTCTTGCGACAAAGAAAAACCCCGGCGGCTCGTTGGGAGCAACCGGGGTGGTCAGCGCTTGGGAGGTCGGGAGGTGCGCTTGGATATATTGGTTATCGGCAGATTTGGATCACAGCATTTACCGGGCCGCCAGTTGTAGTATCGGTTGCCGCCGCGCAGTTCTCACCAGCCTGAATTACAGCGGTGATGTTATTGTCACCATTTTGGTCATTTTGGCTGGTGTGTCCGTCGCCATGCTGGTGAACGGCCATCCAGTTATTGTCGCCGGTCTGCGTACCAATTGCCAGATTGTCGTTGCCGCGCTGTTTGAAGCCCAAACGATTGTCGGAGCCGTTTTGGCCGCCACCAACAATGTTTCCAATGCCGAATTGATCGACGATCAGCTCGCTGGCCACAGTTGGCGTTGAAAGAAAAGCAGAAGCACTGAGCACGGCCGCCGCCAAAGGTGTTGTGATGTATTTCATGGTTTAATCCTCGCGTTGCATGTCATCCTTGGTGGGCAGTGCATTTGCCCGCGAGGAAATAGTTAACGGAGCGCGAACGAACCGGGCCTGAAGCTACTGTTCAGCTTGCGTTCAGGCTTTTCGACAGTAGCGAGAGCAGCGTTTTGGCCTCATCCGGGGTCAGTGGTGCCAGTATTTCCGCATTGACCCCTTCGATAATAGCAAAGAGCTTCGGTGCAAGATCCCGTCCGGCATCGGTGACATAAATATTATAAGCTCGGCGTGAGTTTTGATCCGGCCTTCGCTCGAGCAGCCCCTGTACCACCAGTGAGTCGATTGATCGGCTTATCGCGTATGCTGGCATTCGAAACTTTGCCGCATAGTCTGCCTGTGTGAGGCCACCGCGTTCCAATGCTGTCATCATGATAGGCAATTGGGGCAGGGTAAGATCAATGTCAGCCAAGGCTTCACCCATGGCTTTATCGAGCCTGCCAGCCAATCTTTGTATGTACCAACCTGCGCTCGTTTGACGGGTTTGCCTCGCGGCTTCTTCGGTATCCATCACAACAGTATATTCAAAAAATGATGCATCTGCAATAATTGCAATTGCAACATTCTGAACCTTCGGCTATGCTTGACGCGAAAATGGAGAACGACCATGCCCTCGAAATATCATCCGCTCCTGGTCTCCCTACATTGGGTGATGGCCTTCATGATCATCATGCTACTGGCAGCTGGAACCTTTTTATTAGAACCGTTGGCCAATGACGATCCGCAAAAAATTGAAGGGCTTTTCGGCCACATGCTCTTTGGTATTTCCGTCATGATCCTGTTGGTGGTTCGCCTGATCACCAGAGTGCGTTCTAGCAAGCCGGCTCATGCAAGCACCGGTAACGTTTTGTTGGACAAGATTGGTGTCTGGACCCATTGGGCGTTTTATCCGCTGATTTTCCTGGCTGCGGGATCGGGAATGGCGATGTCGGCGATGGCAGGACTGCCGGAAATAGTCTTCTTTGGGAGTGGGGACCCGTTGCCAAATAGCTTTTGGGAGTATCCCCCGCGCTACGTCCATGCTTTCGCAACAAAAGCACTAGCTGCCCTGGTGCTAGTTCATATTGCTGCCGCACTTTGGCATCAGTTCGGAAAGAAGGACGGCCTCTTGGGTCGAATGTGGTTCGGAAAACGCGAGGTATGATGCATGGCGCTGCTCGATACGCCCATTTGTGATTTTGGTTGGCAGGCGCCAGATTTCATCCTCAATGATCCCAACGGGCGTATGTATAGTCTCAGCGACGTCATGGGAACTGCCGGTACCCTGATTGTTTTTATCTGCAACCATTGCCCTTATGTGAAGGCCATTGCTGGTCGTTTGGCCGCCGACGCCGATCGGCTTATGGAAACCAATGTCGGTGTCGTCGCTGTCATGTCGAACAGTTGGAAAGACTATCCCGAAGACTCGCCGGTTCAAATGCTCAAGTTTGCCGAGAAGTACAGCTTCAACTTTCCGTACCTCGTCGATGAAGATCAATCGGTTGCCAAGTCCTTTGGTGCCATATGTACACCAGATTTTTTTGGCCTAAACCACGCCGGCGAGCTTCAGTACCGCGGCCGCTTGGACAATATCGGTATAGGCGGTGATCCCTCGAACCGTAGGCCAGAGTTGCTGGACGCCATGGCCATGATTGCAAATACCGGGAAGGGACCTGAGGAGCAGGTGCCTTCCATGGGTTGTTCGATTAAGTGGAAGTAGCTTCCCCGGAAGGTTGGCCCTTTTTCTCGTTCATGATCACTTTCATCTGACCATTCAGCTCAGCGTCCCACTCAGCAAGGCGTTCGCGTACCATTTTGATGTAGGCTTCATTTTCAGAAAACGGCAAATTGGGATCATAGTGCTCGGCGCTCTCAATCATGCCGGATCGATCCATGGCTTCAAACGTGGCCACCATGCGCTCTGATTGATCCCGCGTTAGACCAAGTGCTTCATAGGCAGAGCGCCCCATGCGCAGCGAGCTATCATAGGTCTCGCGAATGATATCGCGACAGCCGGCCGCCCAAAGCTCAAACACATGCCCACGGTCGATGGCGCGCGCGACGACATGGACATTGGGATAGTTTTTCACCGTGTAACGCACGAGCTCGGTTATTTGCTCTTTGCCGTCGATCGCAATCACAAAAAGCTTGGCTTCACCCAGACCCGCAGAGTGCAAAAGATCGGGACGTGTTGCGTCGCCAAAATAGGCTTTGAAACCAAACCTTGCGATCATCTCGAGTTGCGCAGAGCTAAAGTCGATTACCGTTACACCAAAGCCGGCGCCCTGCAGCATGCGTCGCACCATACCGCCTACGCGGCCATGACCCGCGATCACGATGTGGTTGTCTTCCTCGATCTCGTCTGCTTCACGTTCTTCAGAGGCGGCATAGCGCGGTTGGATAACCCGGTCGTAAAGTATGAAGAGCAGCGGTGTCAGCATCATCGAAAGGGCGACAACCAACAAGAGTTGGTCAGACATCTCCGATGGCATGGCGTTGTTGGCGACTGTGAATGAAAGCAGCACAAAGGCGAACTCACCAGCCTGCGCCAGGCCCAGAGCAAACAACCATTTGTCGCTCCCCTCAATTTTGAAAGCGCGCGCAAGACCAAGCATCACAATGATCTTGATGCCCATCAACCCTATAGTCAGGGCGATGATCGTTGCGACATTGGCAAAAAGCAGTGCGAAATTGATGCTCGCACCGACAGTCATGAAGAAAAGGCCGAGTAGTAGCCCCTTGAACGGATCAACATCCGACTCCAGCTCGTGGCGATATTCGCTATTGGCCAAGACAACACCAGCCAAGAACGTTCCCAATGCTGGCGACAGACCGACAAGCGACATCAGCAAGGCGATACCAATCACCATCATGAGCGCGGTGGCGGTGAACATTTCGCGCAAGCCGGCGCCGGCAATAAAGCGAAAGATTGGGCTCGTCAGATAATTGCCGACAATAGCAACTGCGGCCACCGCGCCGATCGTTACCAACGCCGTTTGCCAACCGCTCAAGCCATCAACAAGGCTCATGGAAGCGCCATGATCATCCGCACCATGCGATGCATCGCTGCCATGTGTGGCAGCTGTATTAGCCGCCACTTCTATAACCTCCGGCATCGCGAGCAGGGGAATGATGGCGAGCATTGGGATGACCGCTATGTCTTGAAATAGCAGCACTGAGAAGCTGGACTGTCCGCCATCGCTCTTCATCAAGCCTTTTTCGTTCAGCGTCTGCAGGACGATCGCAGTCGACGAGAGGGTAAGTACCATGCTGATCGCGAGAGCAACCGTAAACGGCTGGCCCATGGCCATTGCGGCACCGGTCACGAGCAACATCGTGATCAGAACCTGTCCACCGCCCAAGCCAAGCAGACGGGTTCGCATCTCCCATAACAGCTTTGGTTCCAGCTCCAGGCCCACCAAAAACAACATCATGACAACGCCGAACTCAGCAAAATGTTGAATGGAGACCACATCGACATTGAGCAGCGCCAATATCGGGCTGATCACAATTCCTGCAATCAGATAGCCAAGCACCGAGCCGAGGCCGAGCCGCGTGGCAATCGGCACGGCGATGACACCGGCGATCAAAAAGATAAAGGCGAGGAGAAGAAAGTCAGTCATGGCATGTCCCAATATCTCGAGACGGTATGAACCGCGCGAGGGCCAGGCGCAAGCGGGCGATTGCGTTGATTGGCATGTTAGTCAGCCTTATAGCCCCCCGGCGTTGGCGTCGTCACTATGACGGCTTCGCCTGCCTTCAAGTGTGTCTGGTCGCAAGGCTCCAACAAGTCGATAGAGCCATCCAAACGGCGCACTTCGGTCTTGCCAACTTGCCCATTGCCACCGCCTTCAAGGCCTATTGGCGGAACTTTGCGATGAGAGCCGATGATCGCGCAGTCCATGTCTTCGGTAAAACGCAATCGCCGAACTGTGCCGTCGCCGCCGTTAAAAGCGCCTTTTCCGCCGGACCCTTTTCGAATTGAAAACTCTTCGACCACAATGGGGTAACGCATCTCCAACACTTCCGGGTCGGTCATGCGCGTGTTGGTCATGTGCGTGTGTACGCCAGAAGCACCGGCAAAGCCGCGCCCATCATTCATCACACCTGCAGGAGCGCCTGAGCAGATCGTTTCGTAGTTTTGGTAGCGCTCATTGCCGTAGGTGAGGTTGTTCATGGAGCCTTGCGCATTCGCCACGGCCCCAAGCGCCTGCAACAGACAGTTGGTGACATGTTGCGACGTTTCGGTGTTCCCTGCGACAACAGCGGCCGGGAAAGAAGGTTTCAAAAAACAGCCGTCCGGCACGATGATGTTGATCGGCTTCAGGCAGCCGGCATTCATTGGAATGCCGCCTTCCACCATGAGGCGAAACACGTAGAGCACAGCGGCCCGTGTCACCGGTTCCGGCGCGTTGAAATTATTCTCCCAAACCTCCGACGTGCCGGTAAAATCAACCGTTGCTTCGCGCATTTTGCGATCAACGCTAATCTTGACCTTGATCTCTTGGCCCCGGTCGGTTGGGTATGTCGCTTCGCAGTCCGACAGGCGGTCGATGACCCGGCGCACGCTCTCTTCGGCGTTGTCCTGCACATGGTTCATGTATGCCTGGACAACGGGAAGCGTGAAATGGTCGACCATCCGCCGTAGTTCTGACACGCCTTTTTCATTCGCCGCGACCTGCGCTTTTATATCCGCAAGGTTCTGCGCCGGATTGCGTGCAGGGTAGGGGTGATCGGTCATCAGGTCGATGAACGCTGCCTCATCAAAACTGCCTTGGTCGATCAGCTTGAAATTGTCGATAAGAACACCTTCCTCATCGACATGCGTAGCGCGTGGCGTGGCTGAGCCGGGAGCCATGCCGCCGACGTCCGCATGGTGGCCGCGTGATGCGACGTAGAAGAGGATGTCGTCACCCTCAAAAACCGGCGTGACAACCGTGATATCTGGAAGATGAGTCCCGCCATTATAAGGCGCATTGAGCGCAAACACATCACCTGGCATCATGTTTGGATTTTGCCGGATGATGCTTTCGACCGACCGATCCATCGAGCCCAGATGCACCGGCATATGCGGTGCATTTGCGACGAGCTGACCCTCGGCATTGAATACAGCGCAGGAAAAGTCCAGCCGCTCTTTGATGTTCACCGAAGAAGCAGTGTTTTGAAGCGTCACGCCCATTTGCTCGGCAATTGACATAAAGAGGTTATTGAACACTTCGAGCATCACCGGGTCGGCGGTGGTCCCGATAGGTGCTGCCTCGGCGCGTGCTGATGTGCGTTTAATGACAATGTTGTCGAGCGCGGTGAGCGTTGCTGTCCAGCCGGGCTCCACCACGATCGTTTGGTTAGGCTCGATAATAATGGCGGGGCCGGCGACTTCGGCGCCGGGCCGAAGGTCGGCGCGCTCGAATATGCTCGTGTCATGCCAACGACCGCCCGAATAGACCGACCTTTTGACTAAGCTCTCAGCAGTGTGATTTTGAACAACAGATCGTGGTGTTGGGGCTTGGGACGCAGCAGCGGCAACAGCTTCGACACCAGCGGCCTCGACGATCAATTGGCGGCCCGGTGAATTGAACCCAAATTGCGCCTTGTGCGCAGCTTCAAATGCCGCAGCTGCTTCCTTGATATCACCACTGAAAGGCACCTCTAGAGAGGTGTCGGTGCCATCATAGCGAACATGCAGTGTTGAACTTGAATCAATGTGTGAACTGACCACGCCCTGAGAAATCAGATCGGCTTCAACATCGCCCCGTAAGCGATTCAAAAGACTCGTGATTTCCGCGAGATTTTCTTCATCCAGTGCTTGAACAACAGCATGCTGGCGCGATGCTGACACCTTCGCCATGCCAATGCCATAGGCGCTTAAAAGGCCGGAGAGCGGGTGGATGAGAATAGCATCCATACCCAGCGCATCGGCCACTAAACAAGCATGCTGACCACCCGCACCGCCGAAACAATTCAAGATGTAGCGGGTGACATCATAACCGCGCTGCACGGAGATTTTCTTGATCGCATTGGCCATGTTCTGGACGGCGATTTTCAGAAAACCTTCGGCGATTTCCTCTGCAGACTTGTCGCCGTCTACCTGCCGGGCCAACAGCTCAAACTTCTCGCGTACCACATCAACGTCCAACGGCTCATCGCGGTACTTGCCGAAAATTGCCGGGAAGGATTCTGGGTCCAATTTACGGACCATCACATTGGCATCGGTCACGGTAAGTGGCCCGCCGCGCCGGTAGCATGCCGGGCCAGGGTTGGCGCCCGCAGATTCAGGTCCCACCTGAAAGCGGCCGTCTTCGAATTTGAGAATAGAGCCGCCGCCAGCCGCGACCGTGTGGATCATCATCATGGGTGCACGAATACGCACACCGGCCACTTCTGTATCAAAGGCGCGCTCGTACCCGTCGGCATGGTGCGCTACATCAGTGGAGGTGCCGCCCATGTCAAAGCCGATCACATGTTCAAAGCCTTCTTCGCGGGCGGTCTCGACCATGCCGACAACGCCACCCGCCGGACCTGAAAGAATGGCATCTTTTCCTTGAAACTTGTCAGCTGCCGTTAGGCCCCCAGACGACATCATAAACTGAAGACGATTGTCGCTATCGCTATTGATACCCAACTCATCACCCACCTGTTCCACATAACGGCGCAATATCGGGGACAGGTAAGCGTCAACAACACAGGTATCGCCGCGACCCACCAGTTTCACCAAAGGCGAGACTTCGTGGCTGACCGAGATTTGTTGAAATCCAATCTCACGCGCCAAATTGGCTGCAAGCTTTTCGTGCTGCAGGTAAGCCCAACCATGCATAAACGCGATGGCAACGGAATCGATCCCATTGGCCTTGGCTGCTTGAAGGGTAGGACGGATCGTCTCCTCTTCGAGGTCTAGCTCAACTGTTCCGTCAGAAAGCACGCGCTCGTCGACCTCGACAACCAATTCGTATAGTTGCTCTGGAAGCGTGATTTCTTTGGCAAATATGTCAGGCCGGGCTTGGTAGGCGATACGTAACGCGTCACGAAAACCCTTTGTAATCAATAGTATCGTTCGGTCCCCCTTGCGCTCAAGCAAAGCATTTGTGGCAACCGTCGTTCCCATCCGGACGATATCTACCTTTTCATGCGGGACAGCTTCTTGCGGCGGAACACCAAGAAACTCACGGATCCCTTGCACAGCAGCATCGCGATAGCTCTCCGGATTTTCGGACAGCAGCTTTTTTGCTGCAAGCGTGCCGTCGGGCTTGCGCGCGATCACATCAGTGAAGGTGCCGCCGCGATCAATCCAAAATTGCCAACCGTTCAACATTAAATAAAATTCACTTTCCTGATTTGATTTATCAGACTGTGATCAAATGTGCAGTCCAAAGCGCCCAAAGGCAAAGAATGAACAAACTCCATTGCAATCTTGCAAAGCCGTTTACGGGATCAACGGAGCTTTTACATGAAAAAACGACTGCATGCGGCTACTGCGGGCCTCTTGTTGCTTGTGTTATCTGGATGTGGCGGCGGTGAGGACAACAATGAAAGTTCATCTGCGCCCAATGGGGCGAGCCAGGATCCGTCTGCTATGCAGCCCGACTCAGAAACCAACACCGCTAATTCAGATGATAATGCCGCAGGGCCTGTTGCAAGAATAATTGAAATACCGCCCGAAAAGGTTGAGCAGATCGAAAGGTTGGAAAGTGACGAAATATGGCACGCCGAAGATAAGATAGTTTTGTGGAAAGCACGTCCAGCCAGCGGTGTACTTGATGTTTTGCCGCCCGATGAGGAGCTGATTGCGCGCGTTTGGGCCCTTGAGCGAAATAGGGATGCTAGAATCAAGCTTGATGAGGGTGTCCTGGCCGGCGTTACCGGCTGCAACAATGTCACCGGTAACTATGAGCTCGGGGAGGATTCGCGGATCGAATTTGTGGATATTGCGACGACAAAAATGCAATGTTCGGAAGAGGTGATGGAAATAGAAAGCGAAATGATCAGTGTTATCCGAGCGGCGTACTTTTTCACCGTGAATCGTACCGAGCTGGTATTCTTCGACGCCTACGGAAGGCGCCTCGTCTTTGAGCAGCTTCAGTAAGGGCAATGGGTGACGCGCGCGCGCCCGCGTTTCACGGCCAACCTGCAGAAATTGAAAGCCTTACAAAGCGCTCATTTTGCGGTAACACCGTTACATGAGTGTTTTCAGCCGAATATCTGAGCTTCTTGTAGAAGGGGTGAGCAACGCGGTCGCTGCAACGATTGAGCGAGTGCGAACCGCGTTTGAAGGCGACCCGAAAACCCGGGCCCGTGTCGCTTTCTCTATCGCGATGATTGCGCTGTCTGCCAAAATGGCCAAGGCCGATGGCGTGGTTACGCAAGATGAAGTTGAGGCCTTTCAGGAAATCTTCGACATCCCGGACGATGAACGTCCGCGGGTTGCAAGACTCTACAATATGGCAAAACAGGATACTGCCGGTTTTCAAGCTTACGCACGGCAACTCGCCGAGCTGTGTCGTACGAATGAAGATGTCGGCAGTGCCCATGGTGACATCCTTGACGGACTGTTTCACATCGCAAAGGCCGACGGTGTTCTTCATGAGAAGGAACTGGCTTTCTTACAAGAAATTGCGTCTATTTTTGGGATAGGGGATCGACAATTTGACAGCATCAAGGCGCGACACATTGAGCTTGGTGCAAGCGACCCTTGGCGCATATTGGGAATCGATCCAGAGGCAGATCATGCGGATGCCCGACGCCAGTATTTGGCGTTGGTGCGTCACAATCACCCCGATCAGATGATTGCGCGCGGTGTACCGATTGAATTCGTACGCATAGCCGACGAGCGCTTGGCCGCTATAAACGCAGCGTGGGAGGCCGTAGAGCCTTTTTTGAACAAGCCCGCAAACGTGTGATGGAGCGGTTTAATTGCCACAAATTGGGGTAGACTGTGAACGTTGATCATGCCGGGGCAGATGCACGCTGGTCACCGAATTTCGGCGAACGTCGTGACGGTCTCCAGCCCACGATAATTGTCCTTCACTACACGGGTATGGAAACTGCCATTGCTGCTCAAGACTGGTTGTGCAATCCCGACAGCGGTGTGTCCTGCCACTACATTGTCGATGAAGACGGGAAGATTACTCAAATGGTGCCAGAAGCCAAACGTGCGTGGCACGCAGGTGAGGGGAGCTGGCACGGCCAAAAAGACATCAACTCGCGGTCCATTGGCATTGAGGTTGCCAATCGCGGCCATCCTGGCGGGTTACCTGATTTTCCGCAAAAGCAGATTGACGCCGTTGTTGAGCTTACCCAAGCGATCATCGCCAGGCATCAGATCGCCCTACGCAACGTTATCGGGCATTCCGACATGGCGCCGGGTCGGAAGGTAGATCCCGGCGAGCGGTTTCCTTGGAAGAAACTTGCGGACGCGGGGGCCGCGCTTCACGTGGCATCTGCGCCGATCCTAGATGGTCGTTTCTTCATACTCGGTGAAAGCGGCCAGCCCATCGAGGCCCTGCAGGCCATGTTGGCCCTTTACGGATTTGAGCAGCAGATGACCGGGGATTTTGACGATCGCGTCAAGGCAAATATTGAAGCGTTTCAACGTCGACACAGGCCTGAAAAGGTGGACGGTGTCGCCGATGCGTCAACGATTACAACGCTGCGAAACTACCTTGAACTCGCCGCCGGGCAATAACGAAACGGCGCACTTCGTCACTTTGTTTGAACATGTTTTGCCGCAATCAAGCCGCAATTGTGCGTGATTTGCGCCAGCCGCAATGTTCAACGGGAACGCCCAAATCATGACAAACAACTATTTGGCCGCAACTGCATTCTGCTTTTTGGTTTCATCGCTAGCTGGTTGCCAGACTTCAGACATCGCAGATACCTTGGATAGTCCCGTGGCCGACAAAGCAACAGGTGCCAAGAGCACCATTGACGACCGACCCTATGCTGCGTTGATCGAAAAGCATGCAAACGACAATGGGGTTCCGTTAGCCCTTGCCCATGCTGTGGTTTTTTCAGAAAGCACCTATAGGCCAGATGCGCTGGGTGCAGCCGGAGAAATTGGATTGATGCAACTGAAGCCATCGACAGCGCGAATGATGGGATTTAGCGGCGGTAGCAAAGACCTCTACAAGCCGGAAACCAATATCGCTTATGGGATGAAGTACCTCGGCAAAGCGCATGATCTTGCTGACGGCGACACTTGTGGCACGATTTTGCGGTATAATGCCGGACATGCAGCGACCCGGATGAACCCCATTTCGCGAGCATATTGCAGCAAAGTCGAGAAAATCATCAATGAAAACTAGGTGACTTTGCTGCGCCGCTTTCAATTCCGATCCCGCGCGCTACCTCTTGGCCTGAGATACATCCATTCACGTAGGTAGACAGATGGGTTTGTTAAGGATCACTTTGGCGCTTTTCGGGGCGGCTTTCGCGGCACTCATAATTTGGGCGATCATGGTTGGCGATTTTTGGAACGAAGGTGCCTGGCTTACGTCAAATCCGTGGGGAATTGTTTCGCTCGCCGACCTTTACCTTGGGTTTCTATTAGCCGCCGTCGTCATCACGTTCTTCGAAAAGCCGTTAGTTGCAGCGTTTTGGATCGTTCCCATTCCGTTTCTTGGCAATGTTTGGGTGGTCGTTTGGTTCGTCTTGCGGCTGCCAGCACTGCATAAACGCCTCTCGATTGTAACCGAGCCGTAAGCCTGCCGTTACTTGACGGCTCAACCAATAAACGGTCATAACGAACATGCGAGCCGTTCGGGAGGAGCGCATGACAACAAAAATTCTTATCGCGGATGACCATCCGCTTTTTCGCGACGCGATTAAATCTGCATTGCACGACCAGCTGAACGGCGGGGCGGCCGATACTTTCATGTTGGAGGCCGGGGATTTTGCAGAAGCGATGACGGCGCTGGAAGAAGAACCTGACTTGGACCTTCTTTTGCTAGATCTAACGATGCCGGGGGCCAGTGGCTTGTCAGCGTTGGTAGCTGTGCGTGCCAGTTTCCCCGCCGTACCCGTCGTCGTGGTGTCCGCCCATGATGAACCTTCGACCGTCCGGCGTGTGTTGGATCTGGGCGCTTCTGGATTTATTTCCAAATCAGCTGACACCCAAACAATTCGCGAATCGGTCAAATCCGTTTTGGCCGGTGAGGTGGCTTTGCCGGATGGCATTGATCTGGGAAGCGAACATGATCCGGAAGTAGAGGACCTGATCACGCGCATTCGCACGCTAACGCCACAGCAAGCGCGCGTTCTAGGCATGTTGTCCGAGGGTCTTTTGAACAAGCAAATCGCCTATGAACTGTCGGTTTCCGAAGCGACAATCAAGGCACACGTATCGGCGGTGCTACAAAAGCTTAACGTCGATAGCCGCACACAAGCGGTAATTCGACTTTCCAAGATCGGAAACGATCTTTTGCAAGCTCCGACCGACGAAGACCCAAGCGGCACAAGCGATCATTCGCTGAATTGAATTAGTAACTCTAGCGGACGCCAATTACTCAGCCGCTGCTTTTGAGACCGGAACGGATGTCAAAATGGCCCGCAATGCTGCGGGCTTCAGCGGTTTGTTCAAGAGTGTAATGTTCTTCATTTCGGTCTCTTCACGCAGTTCAGCCGACCGATCAGCAGTGATAAGCACGCCTGGAAGTTCATCGCCAAATCGCGATCTCATCTCGGCAATTACCGATATCCCATCCTCATTATCCAGATGATAATCGGCAATGATAACATTAGGCGGTACGCCGTTCGTTTCGATCACTTTTAAAAGTGCCTCGAGCGTACCGGCTGCCATGACATGGGCACCCCAACCTGACAGCAAAACCGTCATGCCGGACAAGATCGAGTCCTCATTGTCAATGCACGCGATATTCAGGCCCGTTAGCAAAGATGCATGGGGCACAAGGCGTCCCAACTTCGCTGAGGCCTGTTTTGGCACGGCATCGCTAACGGGGATTTCTACTGAAAACACGCTCCCGCGCCCGTAGTCGGAATGAAGCGTAACCGCGAGGTTCAGGACCCGCGAGATTCGATCGACGATCGATAGACCAAGACCTAGTCCGCTGGCTGTACGGGCCCCGTCATCCAGACGTTGAAATTCCTTGAAGACCTGCCCTTTGCGTTCTTTGGGGATGCCGATCCCAGTATCGGCAACGATAAGCTCCAGGTTCTTTCCGCGACGCCGTACGCCAACGAGGACACGCCCGCTGCGCGTATACTTTATTGCATTTGAAATCAGGTTTTGCACCAAACGGCGCAGCAGGTTCCGATCCGTCTCAACGTTTAAGCTGGTCGGTAAGACCCTTAGATCCAGTTGTTTCTCATCGGCGATCGGTCTGAAATCCGTTTCCAATTGTTTGAGCAAGTCACCGAGGGCGAAGACGGAATTATTGGGTGTCATGGCACCCGTATCGAGACGTGAAATGTCGAGAACAGCACCAATAATGCTCTCAACACTCTCTAATGCGCTATCAATCTTTTGAACCGTTTCGCGATGCGGTGCAGTAGTGTGTAGGCTCTCTACCAATGATGTTGCGTAAAGCCTAGCGGCGTTAAGCGGCTGGGAAATGTCATGCCCGGCAGCAGCCAAAAACCTGGTTTTTGAGATATTGGCTTCTTCTGCGCGGCGCTGTGCTTTGCCGAGTTCAGCATTCACCTTTGTAAGTTCACCCGTTCGCGCTTGTACGCGCACCTCAAGACTTTCTTTCGTGCGTTTCAGCGCTTCGTCAGCTTCAACCCGCGATGTAACGTCCGTGTAGGTGACAACCAGACCGCCTTCCGGCATTGGATTGGTTCGGATCTCTATGATCCGGCCGCTGCGCGCCAGCGGAAGTTGCCAAGCGCGCTTGAAGTGCGTGATGTTTTCTACCGCCTCATCTTCGACACCGGGGTCAATTTGTCGGTTGATCGTTAAGTAACCGATGATGGACTTGAGCGGCATGCCAAAATTGCCAAACTCTGGCGGCAAGTCCAGCAACCGCCTGAACTGGCTGTTCCAGTTGGTGAGACGAAACTCGCTGTCAAAAACGGAAATTCCCTGATCCATCTGATCAAGGGCTTTTTGCAGGATGTCGCGGTTTTGCTGCAATGCTTCCGATGCATCATCGAGAAGACGGACGGCTTCACCGGTGGAAGCGCCGTCTTTTTCGAAGACAAGGGAGAGGACGAGGCGGGCAGATGCTGAACCGATCGCACTGGCTAGTACTTGTTCCGCATAGTGGACAACAGCCATGTCACAAATATCGCTATCCCGGAGCATGCGCGCTTCGCGCTGCGTGAAGAAGTCAAAGGATCGCTCGATGCGCTCTTCACCCAAATATCGGGCCAATACACCTTTAAGTTCACTAACTGTCACCGATGTAGAGAAGCGATTGATACTAACCGCATTCTGAGCTTCTCGCGGAATGAAAGTGATGGATTGTATGCGTTCCAGCGGTCGGCTCGCACGTGTTAGCGAGCCGACAATAACGGCCAGCGTATTGGCAAGCAGGCTCCAAAAAACGCCGTGGATGAGCGGGTCGGCCTGCAGGCCAAACATCGCTTCGGGGCGCAGTATCCCAAGGCCGAGCAATCCATCGGTCATGAGTGCCGAATTGGGCGAAACGAGGGTCGGAACCAGCAGGGTGTAGATCCAAACCGAAAAGCCAATGGCCAAACCTAAAGTCGCGCCACGCCCGTTTGCGCCGCGCCATGTGAGGCCCAAGACAAAGGCAGGCATGAATTGAGCGATCGCTGCAAAAGACAATAGCCCCATAGAGGCCAGCTGTGCGTCGGCCGCGGCTTGGGAGTGGTAAAACGTGCCGGCCAGTATCATCAGGGCGATAGCAACGCGGCGTACGTACAAAATCACTTTTGACCATCCGCTACCAGAAATGCGCCGTGCATCGCGCAAGCGCTGCAGCGCCAGGGGCAGGATGATATCGTTGGAGATCATGACCGAAAGCGCCACGCATGCCACAATCACCATTGCGGAGGCCGCAGAAAGGCCGCCGATGAGGGCCAGCAACGCAAGCCAGTCGTGACCCGCTTCAAGCGGCAATGCGATCATGTAAAGGTCGGCTGGTGCGCTGTCTCCCAGATTGATCATGCCTGACACGGCAAGCGGCATCACAAACAGGTTGATTACGATCAAATAGAGCGGAAACAGCCAAGTTGCACGCCGCAGTTCATCATCGGAACGGTGTTCAACAACGATCACGTGGAATTGGCGCGGCAGCAATAATATCGCGCTCGCTGACAGAACAATTAGAACGACCCAACGTCCCCAAGATGTGCTCGCGCCTATTGCGTCCCGTACTTGCTGGTTTTCTCCAATCGCCCTCCCAACCGGCTCAAAGCCGCCAAACAGGAAGAAAATAATGATGAAGGAAACAGCTAGCGTGATGGCCAGTTTGATCGCTGATTCAACAGCAACAGCGAGCATCAAACCGTCTTGGTGTTCTGTCGCGTCTGCATGCCTGGTACCAAACAGAACGGTAAAGGCCGCGAGCGTAACGGCGACGATGATCGAGATATCAAACGGGACGATGGCGCTATCGCCGGCGTGCTCAAAAAGCAGCTTCAGCGCATCCGACACTGCCTTGAGCTGGAGTGCAATATAAGGGACTGTACCAACCACGGCGATAACCGCGGCAATACCTGCCACCCGTGCGCTTTTCCCGTAGCGGGCACCAAGAAAGTCAGCGATGGTTGTTATGCGCTCAGCTTTTGAGAGGTGAACGACACGGTGAATTAATGGTGCGCCAAACGTAAAAACCAGTATGGGGCCGACAAAGATCGCGAAGAATTCAAAGCCACGTTCAGTAGCAAGGCCGACGGATCCAAAGAGTGTCCAGGAAGTGCAGTAGATGCCGATCGACAACGCATAGAGGTTCGGCTGCGGGCGCGATGGGCTGCGTCTGGCGCCCATTCGATCACCATAAGCCGCCACGCCAAACAGCGCTGCAAGATACAGCAATGCGGTTGCCGCAATAAGCCAGCCAGACATTCCGTTCCTCCCGATCAACCGACTTTGGCAAATGTCTTCACTTTTGTCGATCCATCCCGACGCGTGGCCGGATAGGTCGATTGTCGGAGATGGGCTCCGTCGATAATGTGCGCGCGCGGCGCGCGGAGCGTTTGATTCTAATCCACGGACAGGAGTGAAAAATGTTAAAAGAGTTTCGAGAGTTCATTGCCAAAGGCAATGTGATGGACCTTGCAGTCGGCGTGATTATCGGCGCGGCGTTTGGTGCCATTGTCAAATCGCTTACAGATGATGTCATCATGCCTATCGTTGGGGCGATCTTCGGCGGTCTTGATTTTTCAAACTACTTCTTCGGTCTTTCCGCTTCAGTCGACGCAACCTCACTTGAAGCAGCAAAAGAGCAGGGCGCGGTTCTTGCCTATGGAGCTTTCATCACAGCGGTGATCAACTTCCTTATCTTGGCATTTATCATCTTTTTGATGGTCAAAGCCGTTAACAGCATCAAGCGCGCCGAAGAAGAGGCGCCCGCCGAACCACCTGCGACGCCTGCTGACATCAAGCTCTTGGAAGAGATACGTGATCTCCTAGCCAAGTAACCAATCTACAAAGCTGTTTATCGGCGGCCAGTCTGGCAAGCGACATATTTTCACGGAGACTTACTTCTCGGTCACATTTTCATGGTACGCCTCAAACCAGTGGCGGCAAATGATTGTTCAGTGAGGTCTCAATGAGAGACGTGAACCGGCTTGCCAGGCCCGCTATCCGAGATTTGGCAATATTTTCTGCGTGCATCAATTTACTGATGCTGACAATGCCTGTTTACTTGTTGCAGGTGTATGACCGCGTGCTTGCATCATCGAGCATCAACACGCTTATTTTTATTTCGATGGCCGCCGGACTTGCCATACTCGTGATGAGCCTATTGGAGGCCGTCCGGTATATATATTCGGCCAAAATCGCCAGCCGTTTGGATGATGCGCTCGCAGAGCCGGTTCTAATGGTGATGCTAACCAAGGGCGACGGCAATGGTGATGTAAGCCGATTGCGCGACTTGGCCACGGTGCGATCTTTTGTCGAACAGCGCACCGCACTCGTCCTTTTCGATGTACCGTTTGCACTGCTGTTCATTATTATTTTGTTTTTCGTGCACCCCTATATCGCGGGCTTGACCCTCGGTGGAGCATTGGTGCTCAGTGTGCTTGCCTTCCTGCAATACTGGCTCACAAAAGCAGGGGCGATGGAGGCGGCAGCAGCGTCTGCTTTCGACCTTCAAGACGCCGCCATCTTGAGCCGCGAAGCACCCACAATTCGGGCCCTTGGTATGGTTGGTGCATTAAGTCGCAGATGGGCCGAACGCCATGCCGGGGGGCTGATCGAGAACATCAATGTCTCCAGCGTGAGCGCAAAGCTGACGGGTTTTTCCAAGTTCATCCGCACGTTGCTCCAGATCGCTATACTGGGATCGGGGGCTTATCTCGTTTTGACCAATCAGATGACTGCCGGCATGATCTTCGCGTCCAGCATTGTTTCAGGTCGCGCGCTTCAGCCCATCGATCAGCTGGTAGGATCTTGGCGTTCGATTTTCGACGCGCGCGGCGCCTGGCAGCGCGTAATTTCGGTCGCCGCACTCGCAGACGGCAATACCGACCCGATAGCCCGAGAGACGCCAAGCGGTCATATCACTGCTGAAGATCTTGGTTTTGTTGTGCCTGGACGCGACAAACAGCCAAAAATAGTCCTGAACATTCGCGCACTCCAATTTCAACCGGGCGAAACAGTTGCATTAGTTGGCCCCAGCGGATCCGGCAAATCGACGCTGCTACGGATCTTAGCTGGCGCACAAGATGGTTTTCGCGGCACCGTTCGTATTGACGGTACGTCTCTTGTAAACTGGGATCGGAGTTTTTTGGGCGCAAATGTTGGCTATCTGCCCCAAGATGTGGAGCTTCTGCCAGGCACCATAGCCCAAAATATCGCACGTTTCGTCGCTGATGCATCAGATGATGAAATCATCGAAGCAGCCCGCCAAGCAAAGGTCGACAAGGTGATTGAAGAGTTGCCCATGGGCTACGACACATTGATCAAATCCCAAGCTCATGTGCTATCGGGCGGCCAGCGACAACTAATCTGCCTGGCGCGCGCTTTTTTCCGTTCACCGCCGATATTGATCATGGATGAGCCCAACTCAAACCTCGATGCGGTGGGTAGGGCAGCCTACAAACAGATTGTCGCAGATGCGCGCGCCGCATCCAAAACCGTCATTTTTGCAACCCATGATTCCGATCTTTTTATGTCTGCCGACAAAATGTGCGTGCTTGAAAATGGTGCGGTTACCGCTTTCGGCAGTCCTGCCGATGTGGTGGCAAAACGCCGCGAGGCGCAAAACCAGGCAGCACAACACGCCAATTCAGCGCCCGCCGGACACGCCAACGGCCATCGAAAAAAAGGTAGAAGGGTAGAAAGGTCGAAGCGACCCGGCGTCGCAAATGCCGCTAACAAAAGCATCGAGCGTGCGCGTTCCCTCAAAACTCCTGATCCGCAACCGGCAACGTGAGGTGCTCGAAATGCTAGTAGACACTAATGCTCGCGAACATTTTTGGGCGAGATCCGGCACGTCAAATGTCGTTTTTTTCGGCTATGCCGTAATTGCGATGTTCTTCGGCGGCTTTGGGATTTGGGCTGCATTGGCGCCACTCAACGGCGCAGCGATTGCCTCAGGTTCGGTTGCGGTCTCTGGTGCAAACTTGACTATCTCGCACTTCGAAGGCGGCGTGGTGGAAAAAATCCACGTCCGCGACGGCGCGCGCGTCAATGCAGGTGATGCCCTTGTCAGCCTGGAACACACCGGGCCGCTGGCAGAATATACAAGGCTTCGAAAGCGCCGTCTTGCGCTCACAGCGCAGCTTATTCGATTAAGGGCCGAGCGCGATGGAGAGTTGGCGTTGGTGTTCGATCCAGCCTTGTTTCAGATCGCCCGTTCCCTTGATTTTGCCGATGCGTTAACCGAGCAAGTTGCCCAGTTCAAAGTTCGGCAAGAAAGGTTGGCTGCTGAGTTTGAGATTCAAACGCAACAAATCGCGGGGCTTCATGAGGCGATTGCCGGGCTTGAGGTCCAAAAAGTAGCCTTGGCTGAACAAATCGATGTTTTGACTGACGAGGCAGTACGCCGCGAAGGGCTTTTGAATAAAGGGCTCACGCTAAGATCAGAATATACTGATATCATAAGATCGCGCGCAGCTTTGGTCGGTGAGGCTGGCCAACTTGAGTCCGAAGTTGCCAGAAGTCGGATCCGCATACTGGAAGCCAAAGAGAATCGCGTACGCCTACGCACCCAAGTCGCTGAAGAGGTTGTGGCTCAGATAAACGACATCCGTGGACAGCTGGAAGACATTGAAGAGCAGATCAGCGCCGCAAAAAGTGTATTGGAACGTACCGTCGTTCGCGCGCCCACCGACGCCTTTGTGGTCAACCTAAGCGTCAATACGGTTGGCGCTGCACTCGGTTCTGGTGATGCCATTGCCGAGTTGCTGCCAACCAACCGCGAGCTGGGCATAACAGCAAGAGTGTCGGTGGCAGACGTAGACTTGGTAAGGTCCGGCCAAAGTGCCAGTTTGCGTTTTGCCGCGCTGAACCAGCGTTTAACGCCCGAAGTGCCGGGAACCGTAACTTACGTGTCACCCGACCGCCTTATCGATCGCCAAACCGGCCAAGCCTATTATGAAGTACGCTTGAGCATAGATGAGCTTCCAGCCGAAGTCTCAACTGACCAAGTGTACCCCGGCATGCCCGTCGACGCGTTGATCACCACTGACGAGCGGACATTCCTTGAATATCTGTCGCGGCCCATCACAGATTCACTGGCGCTGGCATTTCGTGAGCAATAGGGGGAAACCCCGCCCTTATGTTGCCGCGAATCATAGGCTCAGTTAACCCAGTGCTATGGCTGAGACGACAAAACCTCCGTCTGGTGATGACGGCGATGGAATTGAACCGATAGATTTGCGTAAAGCGCTGGAGGAGCGATATCTCTCCTATGCGCTATCGACCATCATGCACCGCGCATTGCCCGATGCACGCGACGGGATGAAGCCAGTTCATCGCCGCATCCTTTATACTATGCGTTTGCTTCGTCTTGATCCGGCTAATGCGTACAAAAAATGTGCGAAGATTGTTGGCGACGTGATGGGTAATTTGCACCCGCATGGCGACCAAGCAATCTATGACGCCCTCGTTCGTTTGGCGCAAAGCTTCTCGGTTCGCTATCCGCTGGTGGATGGGCAGGGCAACTTTGGCAATATCGATGGCGATAATGCGGCGGCCTATCGCTATACTGAAGCGCGCATGACCGAAATCGGCACCTTGCTGCTGGAAGGCATCAATGAGGATGCCGTCGACTTCCGCGCAACATACAATGAAGAAGATGAAGAGCCGATCGTCCTGCCCGGCGCGTTCCCCAACCTTTTGGCAAACGGCTCGTCTGGCATCGCGGTTGGCATGGCAACGTCCATACCGCCACACAATCTGGAAGAATTGTGCGACGCCTCGCTTCATCTGATCAAATTCCCAAACGCTACCATCGAAAAATTGGTGGAATATGTGCCTGGTCCCGATTTTCCGACAGGCGGCATTATCGTTGAAGACAAAGCTTCGGTCCTTGAGGCCTACAAGACAGGCCGCGGCGGTTTTCGCGTGCGCGCACGATGGGAGAAGGAAGAAACCGGGCGAGGCGGCTACCAGATCGTTGTCACCGAAATTCCTTATCAGGTTCAAAAATCCAAGCTGATCGAGAAGATCGCCGAACTTTTGATCGCCAAGAAGATGCCGATGCTCGAAGACGTGCGCGATGAAAGCGCGGAAGATGTGCGCATCGTCTTGGAGCCCAAGTCGCGCACTGTCGATCCTGAACTGCTCATGGAGTCGCTTTTCAAACTGACAGAGTTGGAGAACCGTTTCCCACTCAACATGAACGTTTTGTCCAACGGGATAGTGCCGCAGGTCATGGATTTGCGTTCGGTGCTCAGGGAATGGTTGGACCACCGGCGTGAGGTGTTGCAGCGTCGGTCGCGCAATCGTCTTGGTATCATTGAAAAGCGCTTGGAGGTCCTTGCGGGCTTCCTGATCGCCTATCTCAACATTGATGAGGTGATCCGTATCGTGCGCTTTGAGGATCATCCCAAACAGGAATTGATCAAGACCTTTGATCTTTCAGAGGTTCAGGCGGACGCTATCTTGAATTTGCGTTTGCGCGCGTTGAACAAATTGGAAGAAGTGGAAATTCAAAAAGAATTCGACACGCTCACCGAAGAGAAAAACCAAATCGAAGAGTTGCTTGCCTCAGACGAGAAACAGTGGGACGTGATCTCCTACGAGATCAAGGACATTAAGAAGCGCTTCGGCAAAGGCACCGAATTGGGCGCACGCCGTACCGATTTTGGCGAGGCGGGCGAAATTGATCTCGAGGCGGTTCAGCAAGCGATGATCGAGAAAGAACCGGTCACCGTTGTTGTGTCCCAGAAGGGTTGGTTGCGGGCCATGAAAGGGCACATGGCCGACTTCTCAACGCTGTCGTTCAAAGAGGGCGACAAGCTGAAGACGGCGTTCCATGCCCATACAACTGACAAGGTGCTCGTGTTTACGACCACGGGTAAATTTTATACGCTGGGCGTCGATCGATTGCCCGGTGGCCGCGGCCATGGCGAACCCATCCGCATCATGGTCGACATGGACAATGATGCCGACATCGTCACTGCTTTTGTTCATAAGCCCGGGCGCAAGCTGCTGGTCGCCTCAAGCGTCGGCAATGGTTTTGTCGTTCCCGAAGCTGAAATCGCCGCGAACACCCGCAAGGGCAAACAGGTGATGAATGTCAAATTGCCAGACGAGGCAAGCCTCTGCCGCTTCATGGAAGATGTCGAGGGCGTGGCCCCGGATCACGTCGCAGTAGTGGGCGAAAACAGAAAGTTGCTGATCTTCCCGCTTGATCAAGTGCCGGAGATGACCCGTGGTAAGGGCGTTCGCCTCCAAAAATACAAGGATGGTGGCGTAAAAGACATCCAGCTTCTAGCGTTGGCACAGGGATTAAAGTGGATCGACTCGTCGGGACGCACTTTCATCAAACCGCATGAAGAGCTCATTGAATGGCTTGGCGTGCGCGCTGGCGCCGGTCGAATGGTGCCCAAGGGCTTCCCCAGAAATGGCCGGTTCGAGGGGTAGCGAATGATTGAGCCCGCGGAATATCTCAAACTCTTGATCGCGCTATTGGCGATTATCGATATACCTGGCAATTTGCCGTTTTTCATGCAGCAAACCGGGTCGTTCAACCGCTCACAACGTTTGACGTGCGCGATGGTGGCGGCGGTCGCAACGTGTGCGATCCTTTTGACGTTCGCCTTGGTGGGTGAATTGGTGCTTTCCACCTTCGGGATCACGATCGCCGCCTTCAAAGTACTCGGCGGGCTTGTTGTTTTGCTTATCGCGTTGGACATGCTGGGTCTGCTGCGGGAGGATGAGCCTGCGCGAGACATAGACCGAGAAAACGCCAACCCGGTCAGCATCGGTGTTTTCCCGCTGGCCATCCCACTTTTTGCCGGACCAGGCGCGATAACGGCGGTGATGGTCTACGGGCATGAAGAGTTTCATTCCAACCATGATGTGATCATGATCGCCGTGATTGTATCTGCATGTGTTGTGCTGTTGGCGGGGCTCTTGCTCGCCAACACTCTGAATCGTTTGATCACCCCGCTGGTGCAAATCGTATTGAACCGTTTGCTCGGAATGATCGTGGGGGCTTTGGGCGTTGAGTTCATTCTGGAGGGCTTTGCCGAGTTCTTCCCGGCCTTGGCAAATTAAGTTCGTTGAACGGCCGATAGTGCCAGTTCAAGCGACGCTCTGATTTGACCGCTATCCATACCGGCGGCGCGCTGTGTGAGCGCCAAGCCAATTTGCTCAACCAGATAACGCGCAACGACGTCTATCGGCTGATCGCTTCGCCAGTGTCCTGACTGCCGTTGTGTTTCAAGATAGGCTTCATAGGCTGTGACCGCTGCCGCATCAATTTCGTCCACGCGGCTGCGGGTCAGTTCACCCAAACGATGTCGGGCGGCGCGCATTTTATAAAAAAGGCACCCCGGCTCCATTTGAGGATCATCTGCTGCATAGGCAATCATCGCCTCAAGTGTTTCTGCCAAAGGTGCACCCTTGGCCAGAACATCAAAGGTGCCCGACAGTACACTTTCAGCATAGCGGTCAAGCACGGCGCGCATGAGGGCGTCTTCACTGCCAAATTCCCTATACAGCGCAGGTTTAGAGACGTCGGCCATGGCACAAATGGCGTTCAGCGAGACCGACAACGGATCCTCGCGCCAATAGGCTTGCATGGCCACGTCCAGCGTCTTGTCCACATCCAGCGTTTTGGGACGGCCGCGCTTTGGTTTTTCGGGTTCATTCATGATTACGTACCATGTGGTATTTTATTATTGACAGGGTCAGATTTTATTCGTACCACTTGGTACGTTAAATCTCAAGCGGAGTTACCACTCAGATTTGCCTTCGCTGAAAAAGGAGCAAGACCCATGAAGAATACCTTGATTGCCGCAGCGGTCGCGACCGGTGCCATCATCGGGCAGGCCGCCGCTGGCGATATCGATACAGTGCGTGCATTCTATGCCGACATTCTCACCGATCCCGCTGGTACGACCGAAGAGCGATATTATGAACTATTCTCGCCCGATGTCGTTTCCATACCAACACCGCCCGGTGGTCCCGGCGCTCAAGGCATGCTCAATACCGTGGCGTTTCTGGGCCAGATCGTGCCTGACCTGACGTGGAAAACCGAAGAGATCATTCCGTTGGACGGCCGCTTCGTCGTGCGTGGAACAGCCACCGGCACGCCGGTTGGTCCTTTTTTCGGCGTTGACCCGGCGACCGGCAAGAGCTTCGAGATCATGTCGATTGACATCGTAACGGTAGAAGATGGCCTGATCTCGCACATCTATCATCTCGAAGATTGGACCGGCGCCATCGCGCAGCTGACTGCCGAGTAAGGTCTGAAAACAGTCTAAAATCCGGGCTGCCGCCAAACTGTTCGCTGTCTCATGCCAGCGACGAAATGGCGGCGGCCATTTTTTTGCCAGTCCAATTGATGGGCTTGTTCGAACTTGTGTCGCATGCGCACATAAAAAATTCACTTCGGCGCATTTTTTGTAACCGCAGTAACGTCGCATTTGCCATCAATGGTCTACCATGCTGGCGGTTGGGCTCTTCAGTCAGACAATTAAGCAAGACGGATAGGTACAATGAAAAAGACATTAGTGACCATGACGGCTTTGGCGGCGTTCGCCGTTACATCATCACTTGCTTTGGCACAGGATGCGCCACGCATATTTCAGCGTCTCGACACCGACAAGGACGGTTTTGTCCAGCTCGATGACGTACCCGACCGCTTTCGCCAGCGCGCTGCGCGCTTGGACGCAAATGGCGACGGTCAAATCTCAATGGAAGAAGTGTCCAGCACGCGCGATACTATAGCGCGCGCTAAAAGAAGCAACCTGGGGGCAAATCCGACCATCGAAGACGCCGTTTACAGCGATATTTTCGATCGCTCCAAATTGGATGTCTGGCTGCCCGAAGACGCAAAGGGGGATGCGCCGATTGTCGTCTTCTTTCACGGTGGTGGTTTCGTGGGTGGCGACAAGCGCAATGTCAAACTGCGAGAGTTTATCCATCTACCCAAGCGCGGTGTGGCGCTGGCTTCCGTCAATTACCCGCTAAAGAAAGACATAACAGCAGATGGCGAATGGGGGCATTTGCCCACCATTTTTGCAGAAACGCAGAAGGCACTCGCATTCATACGATCCAAGGCTGATGAATGGGGCATAGATCCTGACCGGATGGTCTTGGCCGGCTCTTCTGCCGGGACCGTAATCTCGCAATATTTGGCCTATGCGGAAGAAGAGGATGTACAAGGCGTGCTTGCCCTGCAGACCCCCTGGGCCGTCGATTTGATCATCGATGAATTGCGCGCCGGCGCGCCAGACATGTTTTTCTACACAAAATCCGGTCCTGGCGACCGGACGCATCATCCAAGCTATGCCCGGGAGCTGTATGATCAATGCCAAAAAGTGGGTATGGATTGCTACCTTTATGGAAGCGAAGTCAGCGGCTTGCCACAGCTGAGCGCCGATCAGTCCCTTGTTGACGTGGCACTTGAAAAGCTCGGCCTTTAAGCCGGTCATCTCAAACGCAGTGGTTGAGGTCATTTAGAAGGCCTTAACCATTCAAATTCTCACTTTCGCAACAACTATCCCTTAACCATTCGCCATCGGCGCCTGATGCGCCTTTGTTTCTGCGTTGGTTGTTATGCGTTCATTGTTGCTTTCATTGATGGTGGTCGGTTTGGTTGGTCTGCAAGCCTGCCAGTCCGGTTCAAAGATTGATGCGTTGGAAATTTCAACGCCGGTGCCAAGCCGGGAAGTGACCGCATCCATTGCCGGTACTCAAGTGGAAAAACCTGCGGGCCCGCAGCATGTGCTTGGTGGTAGCAACGCCTATCAGCAGCCCATGCCGGTAACGCCGGCTTCTGCCCCGCGGGCAAACAATCCTTGGGCGGGCAAGAAGGTCTATCCACAGCGTTTTGGTGACGCCAAGCCGGTGAACTTTGGTCGCGCTGCACCGCATCCGTTTGAAGTGCACGGGGTCGATGTATCCCACTGGCAAGCCGACATTGATTGGAAGACGTTGCGCCGCAACGGTGCCAACTTTGCCTTCATAAAGGCGACCGAGGGCGGCAAGCATGTCGACCGCCTATTCATGAAAAACTGGAACGCGGCCAAAGCTGCCGGCATCCCGACTGGTGCCTACCACTTCTTCTTTTGGTGTCGCTCGGCGGAAGAGCAGGCCAAATGGTTTATTCGTCACGTGCCCAAGCAGGCCGGGTCACTGCCGCCGGTTCTGGATGTCGAATGGTATGGCAACAAGAGATCATGCCCGACAAAACCGGCGCGGGGGCGGGTCTTGGCCAAAATGAAAGTCTGGCTTGATATCGTCGAGCGCCACTATGGTGTGAAGCCGATCATCTACGTGACACCGGATTTCTATGAAGACAATCTGCAGGGCCAGTTCAAAGACTATTCTTTCTGGCTACGCTCGGTCGCAGAGCACCCCAAAGGCCGGTATCCGAGCCGCGAATTTGCCTTCTGGCAATACTCGGGTACAGGCTTATCAAAAGGCGTTTCAACTGAGATCGATCTAAACGTCTTCAACGGTACCGCGGAAAGCTGGCGTCGCTGGTTGGCAAATCGCACCGTCAAATGATAGGGCGCGGCCCATGAGCCGCATCGTCCACATCATCGAACATTGGGACACGTCCGCTGACGCTGGCCAGCAATATTTGGTCGGGCAGGGCTTTGATGTGCGTGTGCATCATCCGTGGAAGGGTGAGGCTGTGCCGACGCTCAATGGCGACGAAGCGGGTATCCTCGTCATGGGCGGGCCGCAAATGGTCTCCGCGCAGGAGAAGTGGCCTTATCTCGCCGATGAGTTCGCGTTGATCGAGCAAGCGATGTCGCAAGACGTGCCGCTCATCGGTGTCTGCCTTGGCAGCCAGATGATCGCGCATGTTCTGGGCGCCAGGGTGCACTATGGCGACGACCCGGAAGCGCTCTCGATGGGTTTTTATGAGACGCAGGCGTTGGTCGACGGTTTCATGCCGCGCAAACTCATGACGCTCAATGGCAACGCACAGGGCTGGGAATTGCCGCACGGCGCGACGCTACTCGCAAAATCAGACCAAACGTTGCACCCCAACCAGGCGTTTGCTTATGGCGACAAGGTACTTGGCCTGCAGTTCCACCCGGAAGTCACGCGCGAAATCTTCGATCTATGGCATGCATACTATGGCTACCTCATCGGCCGCCCGGGCACGCAAACGGAACGTGAGCAGAATGAGGGTTTTGCGAAGTGGCAGGGCGAGGCGGTGAAGTGGTACAAGCAGCTTTTGGCGTCTTGCTTTCAAACCCACCGGCCGACATAAGCCACTGTCTCTGGATCGTACCAATTGCGGGAATATTCTTCGATCACTTCCGCCTGATCCCAGCTGATGCGCTCAACAAAACCAAAGGGCGTGCCGGGTTCAAATGGCTGATCGTCAGCAAATGACGGGCAGGGCGAGGCGGACACACGGTCTTCCACCCGGGCGACCCAAAAGCTCAGTTTTTCCTTGTAAAACAGATGCATGGAGTCACCAAGTGAATCGATGCTTAAACCTTCAATATGCCGAGCATCGAACCAAATCTCTTCCAAGGCGGCCGGTGTGTCGCCAAGATAGCGCAAGCGGCGAACGCGCCAGGCATGCGTTGATGAGCCATCCCCGAAGGAAGGCAGAAAATCTGGATTGGGCAGCCTGTCGACCGAAAGCGTTTGCGCCGTTGGCAGCCCGGTAGAGCCGGTTTTGAGTTCCAGGCGGAAGAATTCATAAATCGCACCGGTCTTTGCTTTGCGCCGCACATAGGTGCCTGACCCCTGTATCCGTTCCAAGAGGCCGCGCTGTTCCAAAATGGCGAGCGATTTTCGAAGCGTGCCAATCGCCACATTGAGCTGTCCTGCAAGATCGGCCTCTGTTGGCAGGCGCGTACCATCGGGCCATACGCCGGCCGCTATTTCGCGGCTCAACAATTCGGTGATCTGGATGTAGATCGGGAGCGTGTTCGGCTCAAATTCATTCACTATTGATATACCCCGAAAGACTTGCTATTTCGACCGTCAAGCTAGCCCAAGTGCGGCTAAAACAAAATGATGTTCGGGAGAGATACTCATGACCGTTGTGCCGGTCAAATCTGCTGATTTGGATGCCGCTGAGGTTTCTTGGTTTGCGCCCATTTGTTCAGACGACTACCGCTATTTGGGCGTGCCCGAAGGCGATTTGCGCTCTTCGTTTGAGCACACATCTGAGATCGTGAAGACCGCTGATAAACTCGGCTTTCGCAACATTCTTTGCCCGTCGTCCTATCAGGTCGGGCAGGACACGTGGTCATTTGTGTCGGCGATGGCGCCTTTGACCGAGAATATCAACATGCTGGCAGCCATACGCTGCGGTGAAGTGCATCCGGCGATGCTGGCCCGGGCCGTCGCAACGGTTGATCATGTCATGAAGGGGCGATTGACCCTAAACGTCATTTCATCTCCGTTCCCTGGAGAAGAGGCGTCAAGTGAATATCGCTATCAACGCTCGCATGAGGTTGTTGAAATTTTGCGGCAAGCTTGGACGCAAGACGAGATCAACTATGAGGGGGAGATCTATCAGCTCAAAGGGCTGAACACTGATCCCGTTCGCCCTTACCAACAAAATGGCGGGCCGCTACTTTATTTTGGCGGTTATTCGCCCATGGCGTTGGAGCTGTGCGGCGCTCAGTGCGATGTCTATTTGATGTGGCCGGAGCCGGAAGAGCTGTTGCGTAAACGCATGAGCGATGTGCATGCAGTGGCAGAAGCACACGGGCGCACGCTGGATTACGGTCTGCGCGTGCACATGATCGTCCGAGATACGGAAGCCGAAGCACGCGAGTATGCCGATCATCTGGTTTCTAAACTGGATGACGACAGAGGCGCAGAAATCCGGGGTCGCGCACTGGACGCAAAAAACTACGGCGTATCTTTACAAGCGGCCAACCGCGATAAGGCGGATGATGGAGGTTATGTTGAACCGCACCTTTGGACGGGTGTCGGGCGCGCCCGTTCCGGCTGCGGCGCAGCGCTTGTTGGTTCTGTTGATCAGGTAATGACCAAAATCGAGTCCTACCAAAAAATGGGTATTCGCGCCTTCATCTTCTCCGGTTATCCGCATCTTGATGAGTGCAAGATATTTGGTGAGAAGGTTTTGCCGCAGTTGAAAACCTGTTCATTGCCCCATGTTTATGGCCGGGTACCGGAAGAGATGCCGGCGACACCACTCGGAGTAGGGGAAAGACGTTAATGGCGGACCACACAATGGAGATGGTGGAATTTGGGCACGGGGTGCCGTCATTCTCGCGGTTGATCTACGGCGTATGGCGGCTGGCCGACGATATGGATACATCCGAAAAGCACGTGCGCGAGAAAATTGAGTTATGCCTTGAAAACGGCATTACGACATTCGACCATGCCGACATCTACGGGGATTACTCCTGCGAAGCGTTGTTTGGCCGGGTGATTAAAAGTCACGCCGATCTGAAAGACCGGATGCAGATCATCACCAAGTGCGACATCATGCTATTATCGGAGAAATATCCACGCCGTCGCGTCAAACACTATGACACCAGCGCCGCTCACATTCGCGCATCTGTCGATGCTTCGTTGGGGCACATTGGGGTGGATGTGATAGATATGCTGTTGATTCACCGACCAGACCCGCTCATGGATCACCACGAAACCGGTGCCGTACTGGATGCTTTGATCGACGAGGGTAAAATTCGCGGAGTTGGTGTGTCCAACTTTATGCCGTGGGATATCGATCTTCTGCAATCGGCAATGAAAAACCCGATTTTGACCAACCAAATCGAAATCTCCTTGGCCGCCCGCGACGCTTTCACGAATGGCCAGATTGCGCGCGCCCAGAAAGATGGTGCCCCACTGATGGCTTGGTCTCCGCTGGCTGGCGGAAGCCTTTTCATTCCCAACAATGAGATATCCAAACGGGTGATGCCCAAGCTGCTCGACACATTGGAGGGAACTATGGTGTTGCCGCCGAT